>JAJZUL010000007.1 GCA_021848545.1 Pseudomonadota bacterium | reverse complement strand
ATGTGCCAACGGGATACACCAGTTCGTTGTTGACCCAACTCACCAGTCCGGCGAGCCCGGCCGCTTCCAGAACAGGCAGAAAATCCGGGCCTATCGTGGTGGTCATGCCTTATCCCTCCGCTTTCACGAGTTGAGCGCCGGTAATCACTGTGATTGATTGCCCGGAGTTGGTGTTCGCCCACACCTGGGCCACATGGTAGCCCTCTGTCGGATAGGTGTAATTTGTTGTCTGGGTCGTGGCTGTCTGCCCGACAAACGATACGGAGGTGGCTTGCGCCTGGCCCACGTCCGTTCCGTCAATGTATGACATAACGCTGACCCCGTACCCCGCCGTAGACGTCTGGTGCCCGAGCAGAGGGCACAATTCGACCGCATGACCTCCCCAGCAGAGGAAAGGCACATCCAGAAGGGAAATCTGCACCGGCGACGAGGTGGTAACCGTCCCGGAAAGGGTCGTGCTGGAGTTCAGCCACACATCCTGGCGATTGAACCAGGACAGGACCAGAGACCATGCCCCCGCCGCGTTGACGTATCCCATGCCGACCAGGGTCTTGGTCGCGTCCCCGGTCATGACTTCCACACCGGTCGCAGCGTCCGTGCTATGCCCGGTGGTGCTGGCCAGCAGGGTCATGACGCCGCCGACCATCTCGGCGTAGATGTAATAGAGGGTCGAAGCGGTGAGGCCACTTGATGACAGGGATATGCCGGCGGCGGGGACGGTCTGAAGCACGCCGGCAATGGGCAGGCGATTGCCCCTGAAGGGCGACAGCAGCAGGTCGGAGCCGGGCAGCGTCAGGCGGCATTGGCCCGAAATGAGCGCCTTGGCAATCATCGCGCTGATGGCCGTATAGACCTGATTATAGGTGGTCTTCGACGGCGTGATGTTGGCGGCGGCCAGAATATTCAGCAGCTCCATCATCACCATATTCATGAAATCGGCGCGAAGGAGCGTGGCCGCCTCATTGGTGACGGGATCGCCATCCGTAAAGTACCCACCCGTGCCGGCAGGCGCCGGCGTCGGCAGTGTCGTGGACACTGTCGGATCGTCGTATTGATACATCGCACCCTCAGGTGTAGCTGAATTGAAGAATGGTGTGGGGAGGCGAAACCGCCTCCATTTCACACTCCAGGACCGCATTCCCCCAGGCCTGCAGCGGATCGCCCATTGCCGAACCGCCCATACGGAAAGGGATGATCGAGTCCAGCGGCGCGTTGATGCGCCACGTATGACTCCAGTCGGGCCCACCCAACGGCGCGCCCATTCGGGACTGCCCCATTCGGAACGGAGCGCAGTTGGTAACGGTGATTGAAAAGCCCAACTGCGCCGCCCAGCCGACGTAATCCGATATCCGCTGGCCGGCCATCCCGATAAATCGGGCCACCACCTGTCCGCGCCGCTGGATAACCGTCTGGACGGTTCCGGAGCAGGTATCGGGGAGCCCCAAAGTGGCTTCCCACTCCGGCAGCAGCTCATAGGTGGTGGGGGGAAACGCCTCCGCCAGCACATTGTTCGCGCGAGCGTTGGTCCGCACATAGACGGCCGATAGCCCCCTTAGAACCTTGGTCTGCACCGCATCGGGATCGCGCGGCCAGACGCGCCCGCGCGGCATCAACGACTGCATCGCGCGAAGATAATCGTCCGCGCTGAATTGTGGGGCGGCCATGAATCACGTCCATGAGGGGGTGCCGAGGACAGGTAGAGCACCCGTCGGACATACGATATTCGCGGTGGGCGACTGGATTATCCATGGCGGCAACCCGGAAATGGCATTGATGGCTGCCTCGACATCGCGCAGATCGATCGTACCCCCCGGCGCCCCATTCCGCAGAAATAGGGCGCTGATCGCGGCGGATACCGCGCTTTGCTGGGATGCGCTGCCCGACAAACCCTGAATGGTGAAATCCACTGCATAGGCGGTCGGCGACACCACGTACACCAGGGCGGTTCCTGGCTGTGACGGATATATCGCATTGGCGATCGCCAGCTGGTCGCCGGTCGCCACCAACCCTCGCGGCGAATCGGCCGTCGCCACCCCATTCGTGCCCTGGGGAAAGCCGTTATAGGCAGCCTCCGACACGTCCAGCATCACGTAGACGACGACGGTCCCGGCGCCGAACCCCTTCGGCGACGCCCACGCCCGCGTGACACCGGGGACGCCCAACGCCCAGGTCACATACTGCGAGCCACTGCCGATCTGCATCGGTGCCTGATACGCCTGCAACATGCGGGTGCGTAGCTGATCGTCCGTCTCGATATCGGCGCCGATGGCAGTCGTAGACGCCACCACACCCGACGTCGCCTGAATGTTTGGGACCGCCGTCGCCAGCGACAACGGCGTACCGTTGGCCATATTGCCCCAGGCACCCGTTTGACCGGTCGGGTCCGCCACGGCCTGCGCAGCAACGGTCACCGTTCCGGACGATCCGACCACCCCATCGGCAGTCGTGGTGAATTGAGCGCCGTCAGCGCGCGTCAGAGGGGTGCCCGACGGCAAAGGCGCATTGACCGCCCCCGAAAAGGTTACGGTGCCGCCCCATGCCACGGCGCCCTTACGCACGACGCCCTTCAGAGCCGCCCAACCCTGCAGGAATTCCTGAGTGGCCGTGAACGGAACCGCCTGCTTGCTGATCCAATCGATATACCCAAAATGCTGATTGGCCAGACCGGCCTGAACATTCCCCATGATCCGCAGGTTCGAAAACCGCAGCAATGCGGCTCCGGGTATCTCGGCCGCGATGTCCTGAGCCACCTGCGCCCGAAGGTCTGTCAATGTTTGACGAGCAAACGGCATCAGACGGAACTCCACGCCCAGGAATAGTTCAAAGCCAATACGGCGCCATCCTGCCGCAGCAGCAGCACGCGCGCGCCCAGCAGCCCGGGCCGCGTCCATTCGGTGGCGACGCTGACCTCGGCGACGACACCGTCATCGATCAACCACTGCAGCGCCTCGGCGATATAATCATGAGCAGCAGCCAGCACTTGAGCGGTCTGCTTCGACCGGTCCAAAAGCCACAGACGCGATCCGACCGGCTTGGCTGACCCGGTATCGGCCCACCACCCCCGTCGATCACCCGATCCATCCGTAATCACGTCGTCGGCGGCGGCCAAGCCATCGCTGAACAGACTGATCAGTACGGCGGTTTCCAGATCCTGGCCGGTGACCAACTGACCGTCATCGACCGCCCAATCGCCATGCGCGGCGGTCGGCACCCAAATCGTTGCGATGTCGCTCATACGGTCTGACTCGGCCCACCGGTGGTACCGCCCTGCGGATCTGGATGGGTATGCGGGTTATAGGCAGACCGCATGCCCGCTTGAGTGGTCGATTGCGTATCGCAATTGTCCAGGATGTCGCCGGTACATTCCAATAGCGCGGTTTCGAGCCGGACCCGGGGCGCATTTGTGACCGTGACCGGGTTGCCGCCGCCATTAATGACGATTCCGGCCGCGGTCAGATAGACGCTTTGACCCTTGTCGTCGTAAATCGCCACTTCGCCGGACGCCAGACCCTTCATGCGATAAGCTTGACTGTTCGTGGCTATGACGACGCCAGCAGACCGATCGCCGCCGAAAAACACGGCGACGGCATCGCTTGATGTCGGAGGCGATGATGCCAGCCCGTATTCCACCAGCCGAGGTATGTCATCGCGGACCTCGCCATTGCCGAAATCGATCTGCAGCGTCTGAACGGTCCCTCCGTCATTGATCGGTCCGATGCGGCCGCGGCCGATCATCATCATGAGACCCCGATACAGGCCGTCGAACATGCTCATGGCGGGCTCACATCCTGCAGGATCGGATACAGATTGAACGGCTCCGGCAGGAATGCCTGCAGCGGCATCACCACCAGGTCGGCATGCGTTCCGTCCATGTCACGCCGGTACGTCACTTCGCCGAGGGCCCAGGTCTCCTTGAAGACGCGCATGCTTGGCAGATGCACCGGAATCAACGTATTGGGCTGCCAGAGCGCACCCGCACGATCGCGCCACGAATCGACGGTGGCCCGGATCATCATCGAGCGGCCCAGGCGCCGCGCCGCTTCCCACTTGGCGCGCAATTCCGGCATATCCAGCATCGCCGCCACTTCAGAAATGATTTCATGGCGCCGGTGGCGCGGCACGCCGCTATCGGTGGCCACCGCGCGAGGCGCCAGCGGCCCGACTTCACGCAGCGGCTGGACCGTCAGGGTATAGGCGTCATACTCGCTGAAACGCTCGTCCATGCTGAACATGCCCTCGGCGCGCTCGACATTGACACCCTCGCTCAAGCCGCTGGCGGCCACCACGGACGCCACACGCGACAAAATCAAATTTCCGGACGGATCGTCGTAGGCCAGCAGTCCACGATACCGACACACACGCTCGATGACCGACCAGGCCGTCTCCCCCACATTGAAATTGAACTGGGGAATCGGGTCGCCGACGTCTGCCAGCGCCGTAACCGTGATATTGTTGGCATAGGGCCTGGCGAGAGCCCGCGCGATCGCCAGGACGTCCATGTTGGCAAACTGGCGGTTTGGCCATTCCGCGGCACAATCCACCAGATCCTCGCACTTGCCTCGACCTGTGACGCGAATGGAATGCCGATCCGCTTCCAGAGAAGGACGCCAACGATCCACGTATCCCGTCAGCACCAGGTCGCCACCTAGACGCACCTGGCAAAAATCGCCGGGCTTTACCGATACCGTATGAAACTCGCCGGGCCATCGCTCGGTCATTTCCACATCGAATTCAGACGGCAACCGCTCGATGCCACGCGTTACGCGCAGCGCCGTCCACCCGGACAGCGCAAGGCCGCCGACCTGAAGGGTCAGATCGTCCATGATTGAACGCACGCCTCATGTCAGCAGACGGCTCAAGATTGAGCGGATTTCCCCACGCCGCCGAAGTCCACCCTCAGTTGGATAGACGACCCTGAGTGGCGCGCACAGTCAGAACCTTTTTACTCGTCGGGTCATAAACGCAGCGATAGGCATAGGTCGACCAAGCGCCGAAACCGTTCTGAAACTGGATGTGATCGCCCGCATAAACCAGAATCCCCTTAGCCTGGTCGAACCAAGCCATGTGATCGAATTTCTGCTGCATGAAGCCGTCGGTCCAACGGGTCTGATACCGCGCCAGATTCTCCACTGCCGATTCACAAGCGACGCTCGCGTCGATCAAATTCCTGTTCGCCCAGCACCGTAGATTGGCTCGGCAGGCAGCACCTGTCAGATCCGATGCTGATGATTTTGCTGCCCCGGCCTGATTTCCGAGAATCCAGCCGCCGATGACTGCCATCACTAGGCCGGAAACCATCACCTTGAACCAGACCACCTTGCGGCGTCGCACCAGGAAAACAAACCCTACCAGCAGAATCGTCAGCCCCACCCACAGCAGAAAGGCGCCCATAATCTCCCCCTTGTCACACCGTCTCCGTTTCAACTCTAACGGGACAACGCCATGAAGGCCAAGGGCATAAAGGCCGGATGGGGAACGTCTGCCTCGGAGACCAGCTCCGGCGCCCGTGCAGCATCCTGATACAACCGCTGCGCCAACGTCAAAGATGGCAGCGATGCGGAAAAGGAAACCTCGATCAGGGGCGCCAATCCGGCGCCCGCCGACGTCAAATCCTGCACGACGGCGGCGCGTAGCGACTGGAGCGCCAGATAACTGGCATCCAGACCGCCGTCTGCCGCCGTAAGTGCCTCCGTATCCAGGGCCCCCGACACCTGATCACGAATGGCGATGGCTTGGTCATAGGATGACGGCTGAAACTGGACGGCCGCGACCGCCAAGGCGCTCAGAGCCGATTGACGTATAAGGGCCGCTACGGCCGTTTGCGCCGCCGACCGAGCCTGCCCCATCGGATCGGTGGGCGGCGGCGGATTCGCCACAAAGGCTGTCAAGGCCGGCAACAACCGCAATCCATCCTCAGGACTGACCGCGCCGGCGCAGCTGGCGACCGCCGACTGAATCGCCCCCGCGATCCCGGATGGCGGTGAAGACGTCGAGGCCGCAGCCAACGCCGAACATGCGGCGCTGCTGGTGCTGCGCGAAGCGGAGGCCTCCGCCGTCAACACCCCGATCATCGACCCGATCTCAGCCGCCGATGTCAACGCCGTGATCGCCGCCATCAGGACGGCGGCGGACCCCGGAATAGGGATTTGGCCGAAAAACCGGCCGATAGCTCCCTGCAAAACCGACACCACATTCATCATCGCCGTGGCGTCGGCAACGATGCCGTTGATGACATCGACCGCCTGCCCCACCGTCTCCGCGACGGAGGACGCCACGGGCGCTGAAGAATACACCAATGGAAAGGTGGCGACGAAATCGCTGGAAAAGACCGAATTCGCCGCCGTGGATGCCAGAATAGTCGCCTGCCCCGGCGCGGCCGCCGTTTCAGGAAAAATACGGGCACCAGCCTCCACGAACCGCAGCGTGAATTCGAACGAGCGCCCCCGATCCCATTCCTGACGGATTCTCGCGGGCTCGATCAAACTGACGGTCAACCGCCCCAGGGTCGGATGAATCAGCGTGCCGGGCCCCGGCGATTCACACGCAGCCACCAGGCGGTCGCGCTGAATCATCGCGTCATCGCCGACCAGAAAGCCGTCGATCTCGAACCGGCGCCCTGTGCGCCCCAGATCCTCGGGCCAGACCGTATCGCGGAATGGATACTGATGCTCGGCGACACGGCGACCGAATTCACCGTCTTCAGAGCGCACGGCAAACGGGACGCCGCGCCACGAGGCCGGCCGTAATTGACTGGCCCAGGACGGCCCCGATCCGGTAGGCGCGGGGAGCGCCGCACCCTGGTGGCTGACGGCAAACGGCGTTCCCACTTACACCCCTCCCCTACGCCTGCAGATGCGCCATGGAATGACCGATCCGGACAGGCTTGTCGTGACCGTTTACGCGGGCCTTTGCCGTCATGCCGGGAGGCGCGTTGGCAAATGCGACATGCACGGTGACCTGATGCTCGGCAGTCGTCCCTGCGGCCGAAGCCAGTTTCGCCCATCTCCGCGCCGACGCCGCACGCACGACCTCTTCCTGCGCCGTGGCGGCTGGCCGCTCGTCATATTTGGAGAACACGGCCCCCGAGCGGCCGGGCGTGGCCGACGCCTTCAGCTTGGCTCCGGCTGCCGCTTCCTTGTGGTGCAGTTCCCAATTGACGAAACCGAGCTGGTCCGTCAGCGAGGATCCACGGATGCTCAGATGCTTCAGATGATGGGCCTTGGCATAAGCGATGTAATCCGCCTGGCGGTCCGGATGCCACTGGCCAATGCCGTACGCCGCGCCATGATCACCCACCGCACCCGGATTGAAGCGGCTCTCGCGCTGGAGATTGGCGACGATTCCCGCCGCCTGCGCCCGCGTCCACCCGTGCCCCTCGAAATAGGCCATCGCCTTCAGCCCCGTGGCGCGTTGCGCTTTGTTGGATCCGAACGCCCCCTCGACTCGATGGGCCACGCTGCTGGCCGCGGCCCCCACATCCCGGCCTACGGATTCGACCGCGCCCCACGCATGCGCCAAGCCGTTGCGAACGCCGTGCGCCAGACTCGCGCCAACACGCTCGCCCACATGCGCGACATGGGCGGGAATATGCTCGAACCACTCCACGAAATCCGTCACCACGTGACGCATGCCGTCCCATTGGCGGCGGAAAAAAGCGGCGACGCCCTTCCAATGCTTCACCAACTCGTAAGCCCCGAAGGCAACTGCTGCGACTGCTGCGATCGCCGTAATGATCCATCCCACCGGCGTCGCTTCAATGGCCGCGCCGACAGCGAGAAAGCCGCCAGAAAGGGCTTCCAGCGCCGCACCGACCAGAGGAACCCCTTCCGCCAGCGCCGCTAAAGATTCCGTCATCGTCGCGGCCTTCAAGGCGACGCCGGACAGCGATATCCCCAATAACCCCTGCGCCAAAGCCGCCCCTTTGACTGCGGCACCAAACGCGGCGGCTGCGGACGCGGCCTCCACCATATATTTTGCCGCGGCCTGGTTTTTGGCGATGAAGGACGTCAGTCCGCTGGCGAGCGTCGTCAAGACCGGTTCCAAATCGGCCCCGACACGGTTACCCACCCCCGTGGCGGCCATCCCCAGCAGATTGAGCGACTGATGGAACCGAGTGCCGGCCGCCACGTCTTTTCGGGACATCACGTCGCCCACGCTGCGGGCCCGCGCTTCAAGCTTGGCGATCCCCGCCGCCCCTTGATCCAGCAGGGGCAATAAACTCTTGTCGATCCCCAGCGTACTCAGGATCTTACCGCGGACCTGCGGGTTGGTCTGATGTCGCAGGGCATCCGATACCTGCTTCATCATGTTCACGGAATCCATCGCTCCCGACTTGGTCCGGTGCATCACCAGCCCGAGCCGATTGAACAGCGATACCGCCGTTTCGTTCCGGCCGGCGGCGGCGTCCTGCATGACCGCACCCAACTGCCCCAGGCTGCCGACCATCGCATCACCGGAGACGCCCGCTGCCGTCGCGGCGCCGGACATCGCCTGCAGGTTCCGCGTCGATACCCCCGTGATCGCGTTCAGATTGCTTAGTTTTTGAGCGTGATCACCCCAGCGCGCCGCCAGGCTGACCGATCCGGCGACACTGGCCGCCTCGATCAACCCCGTCATCGCGGGCGAAATCGATAAGACCTTTCCGGCCGTGTCGGTGGCGGCGTTTCCAAGCTCGGACACCGCGTGCCCCAGCTTATTGATCTTCCTCGGCTTGGCAAAATCCTTCACGGCGCGGGTGGTGCCGGCGATCGGCCGGGAAAGATGGGAAAAAGCGCGGCCGACCTTCCCAACGACCCCCGTTGCCTCGTCCTTTGCGCCGATCCGGATCAGAAAATCAGTCATTTGCCGCCGCCCTTAACCGCTCGGTGGCGATTAGCCACCCCTCGATCTCACGCCAGGTCAAGGGCCAGACATCAGCCGGCGCCCATCCATAGAATTTCATCAGCCCGGCGACTGCGACGCGCCAATCCCCGGGCCATCGGCCAAAAAATCGCTCAGATAGGCCACTGCCGCATCGAAATCGCACTTTTTGAGCATTCGGACCACCGCCGGGGATGCGTCAGAAGCGAACGCGACCAGAAGAATGTTCGAATGGACGCCGGAACTGGCATTCGCGGAGCGCTCCAGGTCGCCAGCAGTCGGCTCACGCAACTTCAGCGCGGAAATCTGACTGCCGTCAGGCAACTTGACCGGATCCGACAGACGCAGATCGCCGTCGACAATCGCGGGCACCGTCGGCGCGGCCATCTGCGCCTCGATGCGCCGCAGATCGCGAGCGCACAGGCCCCGCACAACGCCGACATCCACGGACGCGGCCCGGGCGATCAGCTGAATGGTGACCCCCACGGGCGTCGCGGCGGTCGCGGCATACTCGAAATCGGCCGCCGTCGGATCCCTCAACGTCAGCTTCTCGTAGGTTTGGCCGCCGAACGCGACGGGAACCAGCAAATCCAAATCCATGGTCAATTCTCCGACACGTCCTGGCCTTCCCACTTGACCTCGAAGGTGCCCTCCTCGGTCTTCACCTGCTGAGCCTCCACCGTCCACATGTTGCGCCCGACGATCAGCTTTCCGTTGTTCAACTGCGCCGTGACCGTGACGTCCGTCATGGCGTTGAACGCCGCCACGGACAGATCGAACGCGTCTCGGAAGGTACCGCTGATCATGCCGGGCATCGGCTTTTCCGCGAACCCGTGGACGCCGTCCTGGCCGGTCAGCGTTTCGCGGGTCACGCTGGACACCTGATAGGTCAGCTCGCCGGCCAGCAGATAGCTGACTCCGTCAATCGAAATCTGGGCTATACCGGCAAGTCTATTCGCGCTCATGGCGACCTCACATCAGACGGAATTGAGCCAGCAGCGCGAAAATGCGCAGCTGATCGATCAGGGTGCCGGGCCACAACACGTCCACCCGGTTGGGATTGGTGGCGTTCTGCTCGACGATCAGCCCCTGGGCGAACGCCGACGAGTTCTGCACCAACCCCTGGAATTCCAGCGAGCGGTACAGGGCGATGATATCGGCGCGAATGATATTCGGCGTCACGATGGCCGACCCGGGCGCGAAACGCGTGCCGTTGGCCGCCAGCTTCACCCGGGAATATTTGCTGGTGACCATGCTGCTCATGGCCCGCAAAACCGCCATCAGCGTGAACATCGTCGTCACTTCCAGATAGGAATTGTCCGGGTCGCCCCAGGCATTCTTCTGGTAGGTGGTGATCAGGTTTTCGATATGGACCGTGCCCGCGTCATCAACGGTGAACGTCGATACCCCGTCATACAGCAGCGTATTCCGATCCGTCAGGACGAAGCGCGACGCCAGCGGAGGCGCCAAGACGCCCTGAAGAACCACCGTCTGCATCGGAAGCGCCGGATCGGCCCGAACGCTAACCGCAGCGGCCGCCCCCAGCGCGGACGCCCATATCCAATTGGGCG
This sequence comes from Pseudomonadota bacterium, assembly GCA_021848545.1. Taxonomy (GTDB): domain Bacteria; phylum Pseudomonadota; class Alphaproteobacteria; order Rhodospirillales; family Magnetospirillaceae; genus JAJZUL01. Next base: position 88,175 of record JAJZUL010000007.1, on the reverse strand, counting down.
TGGGGCTGTCGTAGAACCCCATGATCGACGCATGCTGGTCGTTCCGGCCGGTCCCCAGGGTGGTCAGCGTGGCCAGGGTCCCCCGCGCTGCCGCGAAGACGTGACCGTAGACCTGCGTGGTGTAGGACCAGCGACCCGTCTGATCGTTCAGGAACGTCTGAAGCGCGTCCAGGGACACGCTGTCGTTATAGGGACAGACGATGAAATCGAAGGGCTGATCGCCGCAATTGGCCAGCGCCGTGGTCAGACTGGGGGGCGTCGCACCGTTGGCCATCGCCACGATCGTCGCCGCGAACCCGGCGGGCATTATCTCGCCCGCCTGCGTGCCGCCGTAATTGAAGCGCAGATCGATATCGTTGCCGGCTGGCCCCTTATTGACCGCCGTCAGCGTGACCACGCCGGCGGCGGCGACTGCGGAAACCGGCGATGTCGCATCGGCGTTGATGGCCGCGGCGATGGCCGTAGCAATGTCCGACACGGCCTGCGTGGTGGCGACCGGGATCGCATAGCGCTTTCCCGCGATATACAGATACACCGTGCCGTTGGCGGTCGGCGCGGCCGTGACGGTGATCGTGCCGGTCGCCGCCACCGCCGACGGATCGTCGGACACCGGCAGATACCAGACCTCGCCATAGGTATCGTTCGCGCGATAGGCCGCCGTCATCAGCGCCAGCATGGAATTGGCGCCCCCCGCGACCTGGGCGTCCGCCACCCCCTGGCTGATCACCGGCACGTTCGGCGCCGCTTTCCCGGCAGCCGTGATCTGACCGATGATCAAAGCACGCTGGTTGAACAGGGCGGTATTGGCCGCGGCGCTGCTGACCTCGGCATAGAACAGGGGCACACGGATGCCCTGCGGAATATTCTGGAACGGAATCGTCACTTCGCACCCCCATCAATGGGCGCGGCCGGATCGACGGCAGGCGCCTTCACAGGAACCGTATCGGGCTGGGCGAGCACCGGCGTGGCCGTTACCACATCCCTGTCGCGCAGCCGGCGCGTCCAATAGGACGAGTCCGGAACCTGACGCCCGGTATCGGGAAGAAAATCGCCAAGATCGGGGTCGCGCACCCGCAATAGAACGGGCTGCCCCTTTTCCCCCGCCAGGGGATTGGGCGCAGGTTTGACGTACATGAAACCTCCTATTGCGGCAGCGGCACGTCGGCCGCGATTTCGTCGCGACCATCCGGTCCGGACGTGCGGGGGGCGGACACAGGCGTGTAGGGGGGCTCCGTCGGCGCGGGATAGGTGCCGGACGGATCGTAGACATTCGTCGCGTCGACGCGCAGGCCGACGGTATCCAGCGCCGGCGCCAGCACATTGCCGCTGGTGTCGGCGATCACGTTCCCGGCGGCATCGATGGTGGGATCGAAGGTTTGCAGGATCTCGACGTCGATTTCGACGATCGCCTGCCCCACATGCTTTCGTCCCTCGGCGGTGATCTCAAGCCTTTCTCGCCACCCCCGAAAGGCCTGGATTTGCTGCTCGTAGATGTATTGACCGTTTCGAAATACACCGTCTTTGATCTGACCGACCAGCTGCCGGACACCAGCATCCGCATCGGCTTCGGTATCCGCGTCCAGACGACACTCGATCGCCAGGGTAACAACCGTGTTGAAAGTCGGCGGCCATGTCCTGGGCGCGATGGCTTCGGCGTTTTCCCGAGGGGTACGGATGATCACCAGGGGATAAATGCCGGTCCACGTCGGCCAATCCTGGGGGGAGTAAACCCTGGCGCCGGCAAGTGTATTCGCCGCGACCAGGGCGGTCACGGCGCCGTCTCGCAAGGAATCGCTGGTGATCATTTTACCCCGACACGTAGGTCAACATCAGCTTTGCCCAGCCGTGGCCGTCGGAACGGACCTCCTTCACCGCATAGGTGATACCGGTCCGCGCCACCGTAAGCTGGTCTCCCTGCACGGGTGCCTGAAGAAAGGTCGACAGTTGAACGCCGACGACCGGAATTTCGGTCGTCAGCGCAACGCCGTCCTCCCCCAGGCCGGCGATGGCGTGATAGGCCTCGTCCACGACGCCGGCGGCGGAAAAAGGCGCGCCGGCGGCCGGGGTATAGGTGATGGGCTCGGCGAAAACACTCATCACCGGCCCCAGGACAGCGGCGTCCCAATCCACCGGCCCGGACATGTCAGCCGCCGGCCTTGGTCACCATCGGACCGGTCGCCGGAGCGTAGGTGGGACCGTTGCCGACCGGCGGCGGCGGCGCGCCGGAGGACACCACGAAGCCGCCGCGCCGCAGAAAGGCGGCATCGGCCGCCGATACGGTGATGGCGCTTCCAGGGTTATGGCGCTTGCCATCGGCCCGAACCGTGCGACGGGGCGCCACGACGACGACCTCTTCGGTCGCCGTCGCACCCTGGGCGCCCAGCGGCAACCCGCTGGCGCCGTCCTTACCCGCGGCCATCAGCTAACCACCGGCGGGCAGACGGTGGCGGACATGCAGGCGTTGACCCGGCTTGGGATCACGATCGGCGCCGACTGCATCATCAGCAACCGCTGAGCCGGGTCCTTTTCAGTCCACGTCTTCGGCGCGTAGGGCAGTGAAGCGTAGTTGAAATCGGGATCGAGGATCTGGCCGAAGGCCTGGGTCCCCATCATGTCCGGACCGGACATCAGCATGGCGCCGTCGGGCAGCATCGGCATCTCGACGTTGGTGGAATCGTCGACATACCAGTCGTTGTAGACCCACAGATCGTACTGACCCCACTTGCCCTTGTACTGCGCGCCGCGCTGGATCTGCGCGCCGACATTGATAGTGTTGCCACCACCGCCGCCGCCGGGGAACCACACGGCCTCCTTCACCACCGGATCGAGGATGAAATTCGCCCAGGCGGTGGTACTGAAGACCAGGTCGGTCGCCACGCCGCCCGAGGTTTTCAGCATGTTGTGCGCCCAATCCTCGATATCCTGGTGGGGGGATGCGGTGCCGGCGGCAATATTGGCGGCGGTCCACTGGGTACCCCCGGTCAGTGCCTGCGTCATGGTCGCATCGCGGCCGAAATCCACCACCACGGTGGGGAACCCGTCGCCCGAAATGGTAACCGACCCGGCCTGCATCACCTGGGACGCCATCCACTCCAGGCGCCGATCGACCATATCGATCTGATCGGTCATCTCCGCCTCGAGATTGGCCATCTCGCGCTCGATACCCGTCAGGTCGCCGCCGATCCGCTCGCCGATCATCCGGCGAACCGGCTTCCGCAGATCCGGGGCGCGCTTGTCCTTGATGTACGCCGGCTTGAACGTATCGGTCTGATACCGGCGCTGCTCGACCAGCTTGCCCTCCACGAGGGGCGAGACGAAAGGCGACATGCGTCGGATACCGACGTCGACGTCGATCGAGACGTACTCGGAATCGGACATGACGATGTTGGGGAAAAAACGCGACAGTAGGAACTTCTGCGCGCGCTTGAGGTTGGGAACGACCTGGATCAGAACGTTCGTGTCATAAGAAAACTGCGGACTCTGAGGGCCCATGGCACTCTCTCCTTCGCCGTCGAACGGCAGTTAGGTGGGATCGGCGGCGGAAACCGCAGTCTTGACGAAGATGCCGGGGGGCATCGCGGCGATCAGGGCGGCCAGCGTCCAGGACGCGTCAAAGGTCAGGTAGTTCCCGTTGAACTCGCCCATGACATAGGCGCCGGCCGCCACCGCGCCGGCGCTGGCGTCGGCGTAGTCGACCAGGATCGCCGCCGGCCGCTGGCTCCCGTCGGTAGCGGTGGCCACCGACAGCACGTATTCACCGCTGCCCGCGCCGACCGTCAGCGTGAAGCTGTCGCCCGCGGCGAATGCGGTCGCGCCGGCCGTGATGGTGAAGGTGATCTCCGGATTGACATAGGCGGTGCCAACGGTCGCCTCCGGCAGCGATTCGCCTTCCGGGTCGGTGACGGTGAAGGTCGTGGCGGAGGTCGCGGTCAGCGTATAGGCACCCAGCTTGGCGTTCACGCCGCGGGCCACCGATCCCACGGTTCCGTTGCCGGTGTTGGTGCCGGCGCCCACCGTAACGGCCCCTTCGGTCACCTTCCCCAGGACGGACCCGCGCGCCAGCGTCCCGGACGCCAGGGTGATGGGCTGAGTCACCAGCTTCAGATTGCCGGCGATCAGCTGATCCGGAATATAGGTTTCAGCGAAAATCCCGGGCTGCTGGGGATTGTCGCCGATTTGATTGACGGTCAAGGCCATATCGGCACCTCGTTCGGATAGAAGTTAACGACGCGTCACGCTTCGCCGCGCCGGCGCTTGCCGGCCTCGATGATGCGGGCCGCGATCGCCTTGGGATCGGACGGGTCGCCGGCCGCCGGCGCGCCGGAACCCGGATTGGGGATCCGCGCGGCGGCCATGGCGCCATACAACCCCCCCTGCGCCGAACCGGCGGCGGCGATGCCTGCCCGCAACACGGCGACCGCCTGCTTGGAAGGCATGTCGCTGTCGAAGGCGAGAATTCCGGCCTGCTCGACGCAGCCGGCCTTTATGCCGGCGGCGATGATCCGGCCGCACCGCGCCCGCTCGGACCGACGCACCGCTTCTTCGCCATCATCGTCATCGCCGTCATCTTCCGATCCGGCCTCGTCTTCGGCCCTTTTCTTGGCCTTCTTTCGCCCCTTTTCCTTGGGCTTATCGTCCTTCTGATCGTCGTCGCCGCCCTCGTCGTCGTCTTCGCCGTCGTCGTCGTCTTCGCCGTCGTCTTCGGCGCCCGACTCGGTCTCCTCATCGTCTTCGGCGGTTTTCTTGTCGGTATCGTCGTCAGCGGCCCGTTTCGCACCGCCGCCCAACCCCAGGAGATGGGCAAACGTGGTGACCGGTCCCGGCGAGGAACGCGTCTTCATGGTCTCGTCCTTTCGATTGGAAAAATCAGCCGCTGGCCGCGGTCAAATCTCGAAATGCCTCGTCCGGCGCCCTTACGGCATCGGCCAAGCCGGCGCGGACGCCGCGATCGCCCAGAAACGTGCCGGCTTCCATGGCCCGCACCGAAGCCGCGTCCAGGTTTCGATTGCGAGCGACCGTTTTCACGAACAACTCGCCCATGGCGTCGATATCCGACTGAATTCTGGTCCTGGCGCCATCCGAGAGCGGCTTTTGCGGTGCGCCATCGGCTTTCTGCGCCCCGTGGGTCAAGATCGTCACCGCCCAGCCGCCCTGTTCCAGCGCCTGGGATTCATCGACGTGCATCCAGATCACGCCGATCGACCCGGTGCCCCCCGTCCTGGGAACCGTCACCTTGTCGGCCGCCGATGCGATCGCATAGGCGGCCGAATAGGCGCTGTCGCCTAATATCGCGTGAATCGGCTTGGGCCCGCGCGCGGCGTGAATGGCGTCGGCCAGATCGAACAGACCGCTGACCGTACCGCCGGGACTGTTGATGTCCAGAGCGATACCGCGAACGTCCGTCGCCGCCACTGCGGCCGCCATTCCGCGGCGGATGTGATCGTATCCGGTGGCCCAGTCACCCCAGGCGAAGTCGCCCGGCAGCAGCATCCCGCGAACCGGTATGACAGCGATCCCATTGATCAGGCCGAACCCGCGATCGGTATCCCGTGTCCCTGGATCCTCGGACCAGGCGGCAGCTAGAGCGGCCGCATAGTCCAGATGGAGCGCCAGCGGCCGATTCAGCAGCATTCGGGAAAAGGGCCGCGTCATCACTGCGCCTCCGGCTTCTGAATTGCGGTTTGGACGGGCTGCATTCCGGCCCAACTGGGAACGGGCAGCCCCAATTCCCTGAACCGCTCCAGCTCGATTTTTCGCTGTTCGAGGATCTCTTCCCAATCCTCGCCGACATTCTCGGCCACCTCGGATTCCAGCGTGGAAAGGCCGGCGTCCATTCCCAGAACGGCGCCTTGCTTTTCCGCCACCGGATCGACCCAGCCGCGACCAGGCCCCAGCCATCGAGCGCGTCCGTACTCCGCCCGCGCCTCGATATAGTCGGGTGCGCCGGCCGGCAGCGGTAGCTGACCGAGGGCGAAGCACTCTTCAGCGAACGCATCGAAGATCGGTTGACCGAACCCGGAACCGAAATCGGCGCGGCGGCGCGACAGGGTCTTCCATGCTTCCAGCAGCGCCGCCCGGGCGCTGCTGTAATTCACATCCGACCAATCGTTGCTCACCTGCTGGGCGGACACGCCGGCCCCCGACGCCACGTTCCTCAATACCGCGGCCTCGAAATCGCGGAAATTGCTGGTCGGCCGGGCGGCCGCGACGGACGTGATTTTTTCACCCGGGAAAAGGGTGGGCATCCGGACGCCACCAAGCATCAAGCGGCGTTCGTCGTGAAAAGAGGCGCGCTGATCTTGATATGATTCCAGCCCGGTGGATGTCCCCAGCGCACTTTCGACAAGCTCGGTATCGAACGGGCTTTCGATATAGGCTCCGAAAATCGCGTTGACGATCGCAGCATCCAGCTCGGTACCGTCATACTTGACCAGCATCTTCAGCCGCTGAATGACCGGTGTCAGGACACCCGCGCCGCCGCGATGCTGACCCGCGCGTTCGGCCTCGAAATCGTGGACGACGATCGCGCGACCCCACCCCGTTTCACGGGGAATCAAATCCCAATGAACGCTGGCGCCGGCGCTGAACCAATCTCCACGATGCGCGCGGCGAATCCAGTAGCCGGTCGCAGCCCCAAAATCGTCAACCTCGACACCCCCTCGCATGGTCTGACTATCGAACTGGACCTGAGGGTTGGAAAGGCGGTCCGGATCGATCAGCTGCACGGTCGTCGCGTATCTGGCGCGGCCGGGACCGATGCGACCCGGCAACCAGTGCAGAATGGCCAGCGCATCCCCATCCACGATTTTGTGGCGGAAGGCCAGCCGCATCATCTGCTGCAGCGTCAGGTGGCGCTGCGCGTCGCAATAGCGCCCGGGATCGTTCGACCAGGTGCGCCAGCGCCCGTTTAAAGCCTTGCTGAATTCGTCCGCCCAGCTCGCGTCAAAGGCGGCATTGCCGGTCATATGTCGGAGGGCCCGGTAGTCAGGCTTCGACAGCGGCCGAAAGGTGCCCCCGATGGCATTGTCCAGGATACGGGTGACCGTCCCGGATGCCCAGCCATCGTTGCGGACCAGATCGCGGACCCGCGACACGATGCGGTCGCGGAACATATTGAGTTCGCCATCGGGCGACCACAGAAAGGGTCGCCAAGCGGCCATGTGCTCGCCATAGACGTCGGCGGCATCATAGGGAACACCGCCGCCCCCCTGAAGCGCCAGCGCGCCACGGCGGCGCGCGGGAGGAAACGGACGGCCGTCTGGCGCCAGGATTTTCACGGTGGTCATCAGCGGTACCAGAACCGGACGGGGCGGCGAGGCCGCGTGACGATACCCAGCTGCGCCTGCAGCTGCTTGATCAGAGCCACCAGCGACGGCAGGTTCGCAGGCGTATAGGTGACGGACTTGGCGCCGTCCCCCTGGGTATAGGAAAACGACACCCCTTTGGCGCCGGTGGTCAGGTCGATATAGGCCTGCTGGGCCGCCGCCAGATCGGCCTGCAGCTGCGCGGTGGGACGCCCCGCCAAAATGCTGGTCGTCGGGTTGTACATGGATACGCTCCTACGCCAGGCGGCGTTTCTTGCGGGGAGAGGACGCCGCGCTCTCGGCAACCACGGCCTGCGCCCGATCGACCAGGTCGGCCGGAACCGCGTGGGCCTGTCGTTGGGCCCTCAAAGCCGCCCATTGCTCAGGCCCCAATCGACCGAGGCCCAAATGCTCGGCCATCGCCATGTTGTAGACTCGGCAGTCATGGAAATGATTGGCGCCGCTGGCGACCCACTCCCGTATGACCCTGCCCTTGACCTCCCGATCCTTCAGGAATTCCGCGGTCAACTGCTGAAAATACCGCTCATCCAGATCCTCGCCGAAATGGCAGTACCCGGGAGGGTCCATCTCCGCGCCATCCCTGCGCCCCTCCTTGCGGAGATTGGCGTAAAGAATGGCCTTCAGCGTCCACGTACCGACTGGCCAAAGACGCGCGCCGCCGCGCAGCTTCCTGCCACGCAGGCTGACGTCGACTTTCGACGGTGACCCGATGATGGGCGTATACCACCCCGGCAGACCCTTGACCGCACGGGCCAACGGGCGGCGGCGCGTCCAATCGTAAACCTGCGACGACTGATAGCCGGCATCCACGGCGAACGCATCGATGCCGAACAGGTGTCCCTGTCCGTCGCGATATTTCCGCTCGTAAACCGCGCCCAGGTCGCCCCAGACCTTACCGGCTTCGTCCGCCGTTTCTCCCTCAAGAAAGCCGGCGTCGATCGTCCAGGACGTCAAGCCGTCGCCCCAGGCCACGACTTCATAATAGATGCCGTCGCGTTGGATATCGGCCGCGGCGGTGATGACCAGCCCTCCCAGCGGGACCGATCCGAAGGAGTAACCTTCCCTGCGACCGAACAACCGGGCCCATTCCGGCGCTTCGCCCCGTTCTTCCCACGGCAGACCCAGCCAAAGGTTCCAGAACGCCTTGAGCTTGCTGGGATCGTCTTTCGATGCCAGAAACTTCGCCGCGATGTCATTCCAGGTGACCAGCAGGGAATGCAGAGTATCGATGTGATAGGACGGATGGCGCCCGGGCTCTTCAACCTCCGCCACCCATCGGCCCGCCTTGACCATCTCGGCCTTGTGCGAATGTTCGATCACGCCGCCGCAATGTCGGCATCCGTACCAGGCGTTATGCGGCCACGTCTGATCGAAGCGCAGGCCGCCCAGACCATCGGCGTCAGGGAAAAACGTCAGCCGTTGATATTCCCCGCAATGGGGACACGGCACATGCCAATACCTCTGGTCGCCGTCCTCGAACAGGCCATCCGATCGGCCGCCTTTGACGCCGGGCGTCGACCCTAGCAGCCGCTTCCACGTCCCTTCCGCCAGGAACGACATCTGGCGAGCTTCCAGCATCGCCAGCGGATCGCCCTGGCCGTCCAGATCGATCGGCCATTCTTCGATTTCGTCACCGAAGGCATTCCGAACCGTTTTCGATCGCAGATCGGCGGCGCTGTTGGCTCCCGTCAGCGTAATCGACCCTCCCGAGAAGCGCTTGCTCAACGCGGTCGAGCCGTCGGAACTGCGAGCGACCTGGCGGCGTACTTTCCTCTTCAAGGCCGTGGTGGCCTCGATGGTCGGCGACAGCTTCTCCCGATTGAAGTCCCGTGCGACGGCGATCGTCGGCATCACCACCATGGTCTTGGCCGGCGCGACGTCGACGACGTACCCCAACCACACTTGACCGATCATCGTAAACCCGGTCTGGGCGCTCTTTCTAACCGTCACCAGGTTGACGGCCGAATCGGCGGCCAAATGATCCACGATTTCCGGCAGATACGGTGTGCGGCTGGGATCCCACAGCGTGCCCGCCCATGGACCGTCCGGCACCACCAGGTTTTCAGCACCCCAGACCGAGGGCAGCACGGACCGGAGCGGCGCGATTCCCAACGCCAGGGCCCGCAGGACGGCGAAGAAGGCCTTACCCCTGTTCATCCTCCGATTGCTCCTCGGCAGCCGCCAGCGTCAGGGATTCGGCCAGAGACTGGCGCAGATCGCGCACTTGACGCCGCAGAAGCTCTCTTACCCCCTGAGCACCGCTGCGCTGGGCAACGACGACGATGTCGTCGGCGAGCCCCGTCACCTGCTCCAGCCTCTCTCCGATCTTCCGGGCGCCGGCCACCATCGCCTCGGTAACGTCCTCGACCCGCAGAAGCCGGCCTTCCTTTTCCGCCAGCTCCATCTCCAGCTTGCGGCGCTTGACCTTCTCGGTAAGGGTCAGTTCCTCGTAATAGGCGTTGCCGCCCGTCTTCGGCCTCCCGCGTTCGGCCTCGGGCGCCGCGACTTCGGGTGGCGGACGGCTGGTGCCGTCCAGCGAAATCCTTCCGCGCGCCTCCAGCGTCACCAGCGCGTCCTGCACCAGGATTCGGCCGGCCTGCGTGCGCGGCAGATACGGGGCCTTGCTGATCGCTTGATGGCTCATGCGCAGGCCATACCGGTCCTGCAGGAGCTTCGAGAAATCGCGCGGCCCCATGACATCGGCAACGTCCATGGCAACCCCACCGGCAACCACGGCAACCGTGGCAACTTACTGACAACCCGGCAAAACTAGAGAAACCCCGCGGCGCGCAATACCCGCGTGCTTGGAGGGTCCAGGAAGGACCCTCCAAGCTATTTGGCTGTCCGGAGAGCCCGATCAATCGCCGCCCGCAGTTCCTTGGGCGCAACGGCAGAGATCACGATTTTGGCACGGGCGCGATATCGCCAGCTCTTTTGAACGGGCAGCGGATCTTCGAACCGGATCAAAAGCTGCAGTCCGGTGCGTACACCGTTTATGCTGCGCTGAGTGTTTCCCTTCGTCCCGCGCGTTCCATCACGCCGAACCCCGTATTTTGGTCTCCTCCACACACCATTGATGGTGATTCCAGAACGAAACTTGACGGGACCGATAAAAATGTCCGGCTGAGCCTTCAACCGGCTGATCGCACGAGCCGGAAGATTGCCGTACTGATTAACCCGGATGTCCTTCGGCACCAGCAATCCCTGCTTTTCGCCCAGGTAATGCCGTCCGCCGAATTCATATGGCTCAAGGTATGCCGCGGCGACGGGCCTGACATCTACATGCGCCGTGCCGCTGGATTTCGTCGCCGGCTTAACCGCGATGGAATTCAACGTGAACGGCGTCGGATCATCAAACAGGGTGGATAGCGCGGCCTTCTCAGCCGCCTGCACCTTTTTCGCCGTCGCGGTCATGGCCAACGCCGTGGCAAAGGGCAGTTGTTTTGTGAACCGCCCCAGCCGACGTTGTAGCGCCACAATGTCGGTGTGGACTGAAATTTCCAACATTCCGCACCCCGCGAACGGCGTTCGCAACACCATCAACGACAACGCCCGCCGACCGAATAAACGGCGGCGGGCGCATCAATTTCAAGCTTGCCCTAAAATAGGGGTTTTTTAAGGATGTCTGTCAACAGGATTTCGCGGGAACGCGAAGTTTTTTCCACAAGCTGTTGGGTCAGGTGGGCGATCATGGCCAAAAACGCGACCCTAAGCCCCTGGTGGGACCGGCGGTGCGGGTCGCGCTTTGACGCCGAACGCCACGACAACCCGACGAAGAACCACTTGAACAGCCGCCGGTGATCCTCGGTTTTCAGCAGGGATGGCCACGCCGTCGCGACATCGTGCGCCCGGCTGATCTCGGCTGGTCCCGGCCGCTCGAATTCACGGTCCGATTCAACCGCGGTCAACCCGGCGCCAGGCAGCTGGCGATAAACATCCCGGGCCTCGATGATGCGGTCGATGACGGCGTTATGCAGCGGATCCGGCTGATCCTTGCAGGTCGCCTTTCCGCGCGGCTTCCGCGCCGGACAGGGCTTGGCCACCCGGTTCTCACCGAATTCGTTTCCGAACACCCTGACTTCACTTGCCTCAGCCATAACCACCCCTCTGTCCATGCTGTCCAGGCAAAACGAAAAAGCCTGGACAGCGGAAACCCTTGCTACGCCTGGGTTTGTCCAGGTTGTCCAGGTTGTCCAGGCAAAAACCTCACACGCGCATGCACGCGCCCGCCCACACGAAGCAAAGCCTGGACAGCCTGGACAACCTGGACAAACCCAGCAAATCCGCGCCCCTTGATGTTGCGCAACGCCTGGACAGAGCCTGGACAGAGCCTGGACAGACCCCTAAAAATCCGAACAACCATCCCACTCTCCCTGCCCATCAGGACCAGCGTCGTCATCGTCCGCCGGCGCCCAATCGAATTTATTGCCAACCATGTCTTCCCAGTAGGCCCGGCATTCATCAAGCCCGGGAAATCCCTTCCATCCGTTCACGCGCTCCATCTGGATGGAGCCGTCAGCCAGCAGAACAGGAACGCCATCGGCGAACCTGGGCACCTTGACCTTCTGGAGATCCCGGAACGGCGGTCCGCCATTGGGCTTCGGCGGCAACATCTTGCGAAGCTCTATCGCCCACTGCTCCTTTGGGGGCTTCCTCGACCTGCTAATCCGGTCGAAGAACCGCCAGAAGTGGTTGTAGAGACGATCTACCGCGACCTCATCCATCCACCGGGAATGCTCCGGCAGCAGACGTCCGTCCTTAAGACGGTCCCACCACCAATGATGCAGTTCGGACATGCTGGCGACCTTCTGCTCCCACAGCGCCCCAGTCTGCGGGATCGTTCGCAGGTTCACCTTCGATAGGTCGAATCCCAGCAGGTACGCCAGGAGATGCTGGCGGCCACCCTCATCCATTTCCTGATCGATGGCGGCAAAAAAGGCGTGATCCTGCAGGTTTCCGTTACCGACATCGAGAACCGCGAAACGGCGCTCTTCAAAGCCTGCCGGCACAACCCACTCGCTGTTGGATGTGATCAACAGTCGGATCAGGTTGCGAACGGGAACGGCATCAATGCCCTTCCGCTCAAGCTGATGGATGTCTCCGGTCACCAAATCCTTGAGCGCGCCTTCAGCTCCCTTGTCGCCGGCCCAGAAACCCTCGTCAGCCTGCAGCAGAAGGCAGGCGAACATATGCGCGTTGAAATTCCCGGTCAGGTGGCTCGGCTTCGCCACCTTGACCCAGTGCCGGGCCAGGAGTGATCCGAACACCTCCCCCACCTTGGTCTTGCCGCAGCCCTGCTTTCCGCGCAGCGCCAGGGCCGTACCAGGCTTCTTTTCCGGTTGCTGGATCATTTGCGCGAAAAACGCCCACACCCACCGGGCCACGTCGCGATTACCCTGAGCGACATTCTCCAGAATGTGTTTGCTGAAACGGGGGAAGTGCGTCGCGTGCTGACGGACGTCAGCGTAGGGAGCCGCCGGCGATACCGCGAAACCCCGCCACAGGTTGAACCATCCTTCTGGAACGCCTTCCGGAGCGAATTCCACGCCCAGGTAATCCCGCCGATCCGGGTGCCTCATCCAGATATGGCCAACCCCGATCATTTTATCGGTTTCATCATCCCAGACGCGCTCCTTATCCCACCAGCGCAGAAAGCCGTCCAGGCCCAGAAAGTCGACTTGCGGCACCCCCCGAAAATCCGTTTTTTCATGCAGAACCACCGGCTTGCCGCCCATAAGGGTAAAGGCGTAGTCCACATTCATTTTCTCGACGCGCCGGACAACGGTGTCATCTGCCGATGGCTGGGCGGATCGCCGGGCCGCGCCGCGTCGAGCCTTCTTGGCCTTGTCGAGATCGATCGGCTCACCCATCTCAGACCACCCCCGCACTATCACTATCGACTTGAATTTTCGGCTGATGTGCCCGTGGCGGCTTAAGACGTCGCTGGAGTGATTCGCCTAGAGGGATAGATTCGGCCACCACGCGGGATAGAGCGCCCAAGACGTCCCATGCCCGCCGCCAATCGACGATCAGAACCGGACGGGCGCCGGCGCCCACCATCCTCAACCATGAGAGAGGGGATTCGGCGATTTCAACCGGCCGGGACAACCCTCGCGCTTCAAATCCAAGGGCTTCCAGCACGACGTCCTCGCCCAACACCACGCCGAACCCCGACCGGTGTGCGACCACGTCCGTGCGCGGATTCCAGGCGATCAGATCGACCAGAGGACCGCCAGGGCCGCCTTCCCACTCAGGGATGACGACCAGCCTTTCTCCTTCCTCGCACGGCTCCCATAAAACCGGCGCGGGAATTTCAGGGAATTCGTCTCCGGCGACCCACCGCCCCTTGGCCGCGCGGCCGCGCGCGAATCCTATGCCCCCTATGGACGCCAGGCCCTCCCACGGCACACCCCGGCTTTCCAGCCATGCGTGGCCCTGTTCCGTATCGGCCGCTGACCTGGCCGACAGCCATTCATCGATAAGCCCCCCCTGACACGGCCCGGGCGCAAAATTGTCCTTTCGCCGGCCGACCAGAACAACCGGCTTGGGGCCGGCGGCGCACCTTAAACGGCGTCGGAACTCCGCCAGATAGTGACGACGGACATCAACGTCCTTGATCTGAGACGCCCGCGCGAACAGCGCGCGCTCGACAGCGGCGCGGGCTTCGGGCGTATCGGCCGCGTCGGCCGTGGCCATATCCCAGGCGATATCCACCAAAGGCCGCGCCGCCCCGATCGCCGCCCTCAATTCCTCCACACGCCCGGTTCGGATCAGCTCATCCGGGTCTTTGGCGCCCGCAACCGTAGCGAAGCGCAAATCGCGGCCGGCGCACAGGGACGGCATAGCGCGATCGACCAGACGCATCACGGCGCGGGCGCCGGCGGTATCTCCGTCCAGGCAGATCACGACGGATGGCGCCATTTTCCATGCCTCGGACAGCTGGCGCTCGGTCACGGCCGTTCCCAACGGCGCCACGGCGTTCGCCAGACCGGCCTGATGCATGGCGATGACATCCATGTAGCCCTCGACCATGACCACCCCGCCCGATTCGGCGATACCCCCACGCGCGTGCGCCTGTCCGTAAAGGAGAGCGCCCTTGTTGAAGAGGGGCGTTTCGGGAGTGTTGAGGTATTTGGGCTTGGCGTCCCCCAGCGACCGCGCACCGAACCCGACGACACGCCCGCGGGGGTCCGTGATGGGGAAGATGACACGCCCGCGAAACACGTCGAACATGCGCCCGTCGTCACCCTGACGCAGAAGCCCCGCTTCCAGCAGCGTCGCCTCGGGGAAACCTTGCGCCGTCAGATGGGACTTGACCCCGTCCCTTTCCGGCGACCACCCCAGCCGAAACCGTTCGGCGGTCTCGCCCGTCACGCCGCGCCGAGTCAAATAATCGATCGCTGCGCGACCGGCCGACCCACGAAGCTGCCCTTCGAAAAAGGCGCAGGCTGCTTCACAGGCTTCGTGCAGCGTCGCTCTCCGCACGCCGGCCCGGCGCTCATCATCGGTCGCTTGAGGAACATCAAGCCCGGCTTCATCTGCCAGCCGCGCGACAGCGTCGAGAAAGGACAGGCCCCCTGCACGCATCTCGAATTCAATGACGTCGCCGTGGGCGCCGCACCCAAAGCAATGGTAGAACGCTTTCTGGTCGCTGACGGTAAAGCTCGGGGTCTTTTCATTGTGAAACGGACACAACCCCTGCAATTCGCGCCCGGCTTTCACCAAAGCGACGCGCCGGCCAACGACGGAGGAAACCGGAACTCGCGCCCGCAGCTCCGCAAGGAACGATTCGTCCAGCATCATCGCCCCCCCTGAACCGGACGCGTCGGACAGGGCCACGCGATGGGCGCCAGACCAAGATGGCGGCGCACGATGTTGGCCGCGACAACAACCATGCCCGCGCCGGCCGGGCGACCGTCCAACAACCAGGGCAGCCCGTCACGGACGACTGCGGCGCGCGGCCGCGCACGGCCGGCGAGGGTCAGCACCGCGAGATCGAGCCCGCGCCATATCCCTTCGCTGTCGAATTCCCGCAAGGGAGGGTCAAGAAGCTCTCCGATCCGCGCCAGCACTTCGCCGGCGCTACGGGGTGCCAAGGCGGCGACGATTTTCTCTGCCGGCGCCATCGCGCACCACATTTGCCGCAGACGCCGATCCTCGGCGGGGGTAAACGGGGTCACCATCCGCCCCTCACCCGCTTACGCAACCCCCTCCCCAAATCCTCAATCAGACACGTCGCCTGAAACAGGGTCAGCGGATGTTCGAAATAGCGGCCGGACGCATCGGTCCAGGCGACCTTCAAATCGTCCCCCTTGGCGTCGACCACGTAAAACAGCGCCGGCACTTCGGCGGGAGATGGCGTTTCCTGCATGTTCCGTCCCCAAGCGTTTTTCCCGACCTTCGCGGTCAGAGCAGGTTCCCCTGTTTTGGCACGGCAATTGGCGGCGATGCCGCCCCCGCACCGGCAACGAGCCGAGGCGGCAAACGGATGTAGAAATCTTCCCAGAGGTGGTCGCGGCACCGCCAGACATAGGCCGCGCCGCCCCCGACGGGACGCTGGCGCCGGCCGAATGCGCCCCAGTTGGAACAACCGGGATGCGAACAGAGGTGGATGAAGGGCGTTCCGCTCATGGCCGCATTCCCCGAAAAAAGGCCGAGGGATGCGAATCCCCCGGCCAGTTAAGGGAGGAAACGTCCAAGAAAGACGTCAAGGCGCCAATGCCCTGACCGCCCGACTTCGCCGAATTGGCGTCCGGATGGGCGAGGTCCGGACCTGCGTCAGGGGTGCGACGCCCTGGCGCGGAAGCGGAACGACGGATTGTTGGATAGACGGTCATCAGGGCTGCCCCCGGTTGACCAGTTTTTCGAGCGCTTCCTTCATCTCGCGCAACCATTCCCACAGGTCTCCGCACATGGCCGAGGCGGTGAAGAAGCCCAACGCGATGAACACGCGGCGGAAATCCGCCCCTACGGAAAGCCCGCGCCAGCGGTGAAAGGAAAGAGTAAGGGTCATGGACGCTCCAGCAGCGCGAGGGCGGCGGTCAGGGTTTGTCTCAGTTCATCCGCGCGGAGCAGCGGCGGCGCGACATCGGGATCTTCATCGACGTGCGTCATCGAGATCACCGCTGCGCGGACCTCGTCGAACTCGCACATCAACCGCACCAGCTGATCGGCCCGTGGCGCGGTTTCGCCGGCCCACCACGACTTGGCCGTCCGCACCGTCGCACCCGTTCGGCTCGCGATCGTCTTGACTGCGTGACGGGCGTCGGCGAACGTGCGCCGGAGGGCGCGGGAAACCGTCTGTGCGACGTCGTGGTCAGCGGCGGCGGCGGACATTGGAAATTTTCCGTCCTTTTTGGACATGGAATTGCACCTGTCGGCTGAGTACGTTGTTTTCAGCACGACGGTCGATTGGAAGACGACGATGGAAGACCAGAACAGTGCGAACCAATCCCGCCGGCCGGCGGCAACCGGCCGGCGGGAAGACCTTAATCTCGAAGACGCGGCCCGCGTTCTGGCGGCCGAGGCGCTGATGCTGGCATCGCGCCTGGCGGAACGCCGCGAAACGCCGCTGCCGAAGGCGATGGCGGCCGAGATCGGCGCCGCCATTGAGAAGGCGGCGGCCGCGCTGGCCGATCTGGAGCGGCGGCTGGGCGAAAAGTGAGCGGCGGCGGCCTAAGGGGACGGCCAGGCCGCCGCCGCACCCGCAATGCTGGCGCCTTTTCACGGACCAACCAGCGGCGGGACTGAAAACGGAAGATGAAACGAGAGCGGAAATCGACCGGCTTACCGATTCCATGCCACGCCGGCGATGGGGGGCTATAAGTAGGGCGTGAACCGAGGTCATGCCGCTTCTCCCGACGCGCCTTGATGCGCTGGAACGGGATTGTCGGCGAAGTACTGCATAAACCTCTCGAAGGTGCGGACGGTGAAGTCGCCGCCCTTCTCGACCCGATCGAAGAATTTCCCGTCATTGACCACCAGGGTCGCCAGCCGCGCTCGCGAGATTCCCCGGGCGGAACAGTATTGATCGGCCTCGGTCAACAGGCGGGTGCGAATATCCATGAGAGATCCCGAGCAAAAGTGGTCGGGAAGGATATTGCGGTACGTGTCCCGCGCATGTCAAGCGAATGCATACCGCATGCGGAGCGCAGGGAAATGCGGGATACTTCCCTCATGGTAAACCAAGTTCTCATTGAGCGCATCCAGCGGCGCCTGGCTGCGATGGATCTTAAACCCGAAGCCGCGTCAAAACGCGCAGGGCGCGGACGCGACTACATCCGCAACATCATCAATGGGAAATCAGCGAATCCAAAAACTGCCGAAGCGGCCTCCTTGGCCCGGGCATTGCGATGCCGCCTCGAATGGCTGTTGTTCGGTGAAGGCCCGGAAACCGACGAGTACGCTTCCCTGGCGCCGGACGAGACTACGCTGCTGACGGCGTGGCGCGCTGTCCCGCCGGAGCAGCGGGACAGCGTTGCCCCCTTCGTCTTCGCTCTGCTCAGCCAGGCGGCCGCGAACGCTCGATCAGAGTCGCCAGAACGATGGCCAGACGCGCCACCAGCCCGACCATCTCGTCCCTGATCGCCAGCAGTTCCGCGTGCGGGGGCGCCCCCAGGGGACGCCTCGGGGCGCGGGGAAACGGAATAATCTTGTTGTCGGTTCCCGACATGCTTTCATCCCTCTCGGTCCTCGGACGCCAGAACCGCCTGGCGTCCGGGGCTAGCATCCGGACGTGACTCCAGCCCCCATGCCTTTACCTTGCGGCTGGACATGCGCATGGAGACCCCGGACAAGGCGGGAGCCTCGTTCGGGTGAGAACCGGTCACGTTTGGGCTGCTAGACCCATGAGGGACCGAAGGCTATGCGCCTTCGGTTAACGGGCACCCTATCGGGGTTGCGGTGGGTGCGCAAGATGACGGCGTCACGCCACGTCGTCCAAATCAACATGCAGCGCGGCCGCGATGGCCTTCAGGGCCGCCACCGATCCGGCCAGCTTGCGGTTCTCGATATCGCTGACATAGGTGGGCGACAAGCCTGCCGCCTCGGCCAGGGCGCGCACGCTCAGACGACGGTGGGACCGATAGACCTTCACCGGACTCTCCCCGCCCATGATCCGATCGACCACCTCGGCCGGAAATGCCTCTTCGTCACGCGTGCGTTCGAACGCCGCGGCAGCTTCCTTGTCGTCGACCGCGTTCAACAACGCCTCGAAATCGGCGCGGGAAAGGGTGACGGTATCCGCCGTCTCGGCGATGGGGGTAACGGCATTCATCGGTACGCACTCCCTCTGGGGGCGATTTCAAAAACCTCGACAGCGTCTTCCGAGACGACCATCGACACACGCCAGTCGCCGACGCGAATGCGGACACCGCCGGCGACCCCGACCAACGCCGTCACGTTGTTGTCCTGGCGATCAGGATCGGCCGCGAATTCCGCGATTGCCTCCCGGATGTCCGCTGCTTTTTTCGGCTGCATCGATCGGAGCGTTTTGATCGCGGATTTCTTGAACGTCACCGGCATGGCCAACCTCGTCTCGTTGAAACCATGTTCGCAAATGACGGACGGGGCGGCAAGGGAATTGTTCGTTAATGGCGAACATGGACACCCCTTTTTTTACGCCGATCAATGCCCGGCCATGACATGGCCAAGCACTTTCTTCTGTCGGGATAGAAAGCGCTTGGCATCGTCAAGCGTCCGCTGCGCTTCGGCCACAGCCCCCAGAGCCCGTTCGACGTTGGAGCCCTCGATCAACCCGGCAACGCGGGCCGGATCGTCACCGCCCACCAGCGCCGTCACGTCTCCGACGATCAGGTTCATTCGGTGTTTGCACACCTGTCCCAACTCGCCCGCGGCACAGCTGCAAGTGATCGTCAGCTTCTCTCCGTTGCGAAGGAATTGAATCCGGTATGGATCTGCCTCGCTCCCCTGTACCAGATAGGTCAACAATTCCACGATTGCCTCCATCATCAATTCACCCACGATTGCCATAGCGACAACAGGTGCGCAACCGGCGCGGCCACCTCGCGACCGCGCATTGCCTTGAGCCCATCCGGGGGCAGGCTCAAGGCACGACGCGGGACTCCTACCGCACTTCCCGATTGACGCGGGACACCTACCGCATTATTCTTCCCCTCCATCGACACCGATGGAGCACACCATGCGCACTTCACCAGCCGCCGTTGCGAACGCCGTTCGCGATATCCCCCTTATCCCCGGAACCCCGTTCGGCGGCGGCTTTTATGCCGGTGATTTTCTGCTGGATGGCAAGCTCGCTGTCCTGATCGTGGCCCCTAAGGCCGAAGGCGAGACGATCCTGCAATGGAAGACGCGGGAGACCTCGACCAAAGGCGCGCGCAGCCTGCGCGACGGCATGGCCAACTCTGCGGCCATGGCCGACGCCCACCACCCCGCAGCCACGTTCTGCCGCGATCTCCGGATCGGCGGCTTTTCCGACTGGTATCTCCCGAGCCGCCACGAAGCCGCTCTGCTGGCCGAATCCCTGATGCCCGGCAGCGGTGGAGTGCCCGAGCAGACCACCGCCGACGCCTTCCAGGAGGGCGGCCCCGAGGCCTTTGACCAGGCTTGGTATTGGACCTCAACCGAGGATTCCCCCGGCTTCGCGTGGATCCAGTACTTCTTCTACGGCTACCAGCACTACCTCATCAAGAGCGCCGAGTGCCGGGTCCGGGCCGTCCGCAAAATCATCCTTTGATCTTCAACCTTTTCCCGGCCGCTGTGCGGCCGGGCGCCCGGTAGAGGGAGGTACGAGTTGTGGATATGGATTGCAACACCTGCCGATATAACGGACACCCGATTCGGCACACCATGATGCGCCGCCGTCGGCGCCCCGGCCGTCTTCTCGCCACCCTACGCGCGGCGTTGGCCGCACTGACCGGCTTCCGCCAACCGAAGCGCGCGATGATCACCTCCGTGCGCGGCATGTCCGTTCCGGGTGCGAACCACGTTCGCACACCCCAAGCCTGAGGATATTTCCGATGGGAAAACGCACACTCACCCGGGTCCAGGAAGACGCCATCTATCAACAGGCATCGCTCCCGGCCGACGCACCGTCCTACCAGGATCTGGCCGACCGGTACGGCGTCGACAAATCTACCATAAGCCGCGCCTTCGCCCGCGCCAAGGCGCGGGCCGAAGCCCCGACCGCCTCTGATGCGGGAGGAGCAGCGGCGGACAGCGTTCTTGTGCGGCTCGATCAATTGGACGAGTCGGCGCTCAACCCCAGGAAGACGTTCGACGCCGAGGCGCTGGCCGACCTCGCCGATAGCATCGCCGCCAGTGGATTGCTCCAGAATCTGGTCGTACGGCCGGCCGCCCAGTCCGGCCGCTATGTCATTATCGCCGGCGCCCGGCGCAAGCGGGCGATAGCCGCGCTGGCCGAGGAGGGCCGCTGGGAAGCGGAGGCCTCCAATATCCCCGTCAAGGTCATAGACGTGGACGATGCAGACCACTTGGCGCTGGCGCTCCTGGAAAACATTCAACGCATCGACCCCAACCCCATGGACGAGGCCGACGCGTTCGCCCAATTGCAAGCGCTGAACCCCAGCCGCTGGTCCGCACAGGGGATCGCGGCGCGCATCGGCAAGTCCGATCGCTACGTCCAGCAACGCCTGGCCCTTACCGGGAGACTGGCGCCGGAGGTGCAGCAGGCGCTCCGGGGCGGCCTGGTGAACTTCACCCAGGCCCGCGAACTCGCCATGGCTGATGAAACCGTCCAGAAGGAGATGGTCAAGAAGATCCATACCTTCGGTACTGCCGACGCCCTTCGCTCGGAAATAACCCGGGGCATGATCCCCGTCAGCCGCGCCATCTTCGGTCTGGCGGGATATGCCGGCCGCATCGCGGAATCGACCACGGGGGCCAAATACTTCGCCGATAAGCAGGAATTCCTCTCCGCGCAGAAAGATGCGGCCATCGACAAGGTCGCCGAGCTTTCACAGGAATGGTCATGGGCGGAACTGAGTAACGACGCTTATTTTTCGGGATACCCATATCACGCCGATCGATCCGACGACCGCTCTTTGGCGGGCGCCCTCGTTCAGATCGATCCCTATTCCGGCACGGTCGACATCCACCTTGGCCTTGTGAAGAAGCCGGACGGTGAGGACCCCGAGACGGCGAGACGGCGCTCGGCCGATGAAGCCGCCGCCTCGGCGCGCGAACAGATGATCGAGGAGCTGCGGGGACGGCTGACAGCCATCGTCGCCGCCAACCCGCGGATCGCCCAAGCGCTGTTGTTGTGGGACCGTCTGGACAACAGCGATCGGCTGCTCCGTACGGACTATATCCGCGGCTGCCCGAGCGGCTGGTTCAATGGTGGCACCCTTGCCGCCCTCGCTGGCCTGGTGGACAAGGCGGACCCGGTTAGCGGGCGCCAATCCTTGCGCGACGGCTGTTCGGCCGCCACCGTCTGGACTCGCCTGATGGGGGCATCCCTGGATCAGGCGCTTGCGGATTATGTCGCCGGCCGCCTTTTTGTCTCGCCGAATGCGTGGCACCCGACGCCGCTGCATCCGGCTCTCTTCGATTTGGCGCGCCAGCACAACGTGCCGGTGCCCGATTTCCTGATTGGCGACCAGGAAGGAGACGTGGCGCCCGCGAATCCGGACAGCGTCGCCAGCCGCGTCCGCGAGGTCCTGGCCAACCACCTCAATATCTCCGGCTGCATGGAGATTTCCGACGATGACACTCTCGCCGGAGATCTTGACGCGGGTCCCGAGGCGGCCGTCGCCATCGCCGAAGGGCTGCGCGACGCGTTCGGCCTCGATGACGTGCCCTACCGTGCCGACCCTGATAGTGATTGGGGGTTTCCTGAGTTGGGGATCGACACCGTCGGAGACCTGGTCTCCTTCATCTCCAAACGCGCTGACGCCCACCCCAAAGCCGCATGAGGAGGTTTCGCCATGTTTGGTCGCACCCTGCTTACCGACGAGGCCCTTGGGGCACTCTTATCGGCGCTTGTTCCGTTCGCCCGTTTTGCCGATCGACCCGGCTATGAACGCGTCTCCGACACCTTTCCCGTTGCCACCTTCACGGATGCTGGCGGCATGCGTCAAGTGGTGACTTTAGGGCATTGTCGCCAGGCGCGTGAGGCGCTGAGCACCGTGCATCGGCCCGGCCGGCGCGCCGTCAACGAAAGGGGGCATGCGGAATGAATGCTACTTCCTCTGGCCGCGATTTCGGCCCGCGCCCGGAATTGACATGGTTGCCCATCGCCATGCTTTCCGTTGACCCCTCCTATCAGCGCGGAATGGATACCAAACGGTCCCGCGCCGCCATCGACGCCATAGAAGGGCGCTTCAAGTGGTCCTGTTTCGGCACCGTGCTCGTGACCGCAGGCAACGGCGACGGGTGGCTTATCATCGACGGGCAGCATCGCGTCGAGGCGGCACGCCGTCTTGGAATCAAGACGGTGCCGTGCATCGTCGCGCCCGACGTGACGGTAGCCGAGCAAGCGGAAATTTTTGTCTCCACCAACCAGACCCGGGTCCAGGTCAACCCCTACGCCCTTTTCCACGCACGGGTTCTGGCTGGGGATGCCACCGCTGTCGCGGTGGCCCGGTTGCTGAACGAGGCGCACCTGGAAATCCCACGTTACCCCGTCCCCAGAAACCGAATGGAGCCACGCCAGACGCTTGCCCTGTATGCGCTGGAAAAAATCATTCGAGGAAACAATCCCGCCGCGCGCGGGGCGGTTATCGCCCTCGGACACGCCTACCAGGATCAGGCGGGTGCCGTGACGGCGGCGCTGATCTCGGCCGCCGTCACGGCTGCGGAGATTTCCCCGAAAGACGTGGATGCCATAGGAGCTTGGTTCCGGCGGCATGACGCCGCCGATCTGAATATGCGCTATCGGCGCCAGCAGGATGTTGTGGAACTGGCCGGCAAGATCGTGAGGTCGATCGAGGGCGCGAAGCAACACGAACAACAAACGGACAGCCGCATCTCACCGCCGGCACGCGATCGCCTGATGGCCGGACGGTGACGTGATCCGACGGCGACTTGCCCGGCCGAAATGACCATTCGTTCAACCATGGAGACACACATGACCGAGACCATTCTTCCCAGCATCGGCGCGCCGTTCGGCGGCGGGTACTTCGCCGGTCTGCATCCGACCGAACCGGGCATCGCGATCGTCGTGGCGCCCAGGGCCGAGGGCGAAGCCCCCGACGAACTGGTGTGGAGCGAGTCCGGCGACGAGGCGCCCGGCGCCCGATCGATGACCGATGGCTTCGCCAACAGCGAGGCGCTGAACGACGACGACCACCCGGCCGCCCAGTTCTGCCGCGGCCTCACCATCGACGGCCAGACCGACTGGTATCTGCCCAGCGTCGACGAGATGACGGTGATCCGCCGTAACCTGTTCCCGCGTGCCGGCGTGATGCCGTCACAGACCGCCGCCGAAGTCTTCCAAAAGGGCGCCCCGGAGGCCTTCGACCTGGACTGGTATTGGACCTCGACCGAATGGGGCGCCGGCTACGCGTGGGTCCAGTACTTCTTCAACGGCAGCCAGCTCAGCTACGGCAGCAAGAGCGCCGAGTGCCGGGTCCGGGCCGTCCGCAAATGTCCCCTTTGACCTTCATTTCCTTTCCCGGCCGCTTCGGCGGCCGGGCTGACGCCTGAGGAGATTTTGCATGGCGCGCGCCACGGAGCTGCCGATTTACCGGCCGGCCTACGAACTGTTGCAGCTTCTCGCGAAGCTGACGCAGCAGTTCCCGCGCGGCTATCGCCAGGGCTTGGCGCGCGAGATTTTCGCCGAGGCCCAGGCCGTCGTAGTCCGGATCTTCCGCGCCAATACCCGGCGCACTGAACGGATATCGATCATCGAAGATCTGCAGGACCACCTGGAATCCCTGCGGCTACTGCTGCGGCTCTCCTGGGACCTGCACCTGATTTCCTCGGGCCCCTTCTCGGCCACGGTGGAACTGACCGACGCCATCGGCAAACAGGCGGCGGGATGGCTGAGCTATGCCAGGAGTCGCGCCTGATGCCCGAAGGTCACGGCTTTCGCGCCCGTGCGCATCATTTGGTCGGGGTAGCGGCGGCGCGCTGGCGAAGCCCGCAGATCGTCGCTCCACGCGCCACCAGGGATACGGCGGCTTCTGCTCCCCGCGCGTCCCGGCGCAGCTTGGCCGGCGTCGATGCCCCGGCGCGGAGGCGCGACGCCTTCTCGTCGATCGGCAATCGCCGGCCCGGCCTGTATACCCCCGACGCGTCCGGCTACGCGTGGATCCAGAACTTCAACAACGGCAACCAGAACAACAACAACAAGAGCGCCGAGTGCCGGGTCCGGGCCGTCCGCAAATGATCACCCTCCAACCATCCAGAATCACCGTGGCCGAACTTTTCGAGGCATATTACGACTGCCGTCGCCACAAGCGCACCACGCGATCGGCACTGGCCTTCGAGGTTAACCTTGAAGATAACTTGATGGGCCTACTTGCCGAGCTGCAGGCGGGAACCTGGTCGCCGGCGCCGGCTTCGGTATTTGCCATTACCAGACCTAAGCCGCGCGAGGTGTGGGCAGCCCAGTTCCGCGACCGCATTGTCCACCATCTGGTCTACCGTGCCATCGCGCCGCTTTTTGAGCCATCCTTCATCGCCGACAGCTGCGCATGCATCAAGGGCCGCGGAACTCTCTACGCCGCCGACCGGCTGGCGCGCCATCTCCGCTCGGCCACAGAAAATTGGAGCAAGCCGGCCTTTGTGCTTAAGGCCGATATCGCCAACTTCTTCGGATCGATTCGCCACACCGACCTGTTCTCCACGCTGGCATACAAGGTCAAGGACCCCACCATGCTCGATCTGTGCCGCAAGCTGGTGTTCCAGGACGTGCGCCAGGACGCGATCCTGCGCGGGCGCCCGAAGGACATGGCGCGCGTGCCGCCCCACAAGAGCTTGTTCCAGACAGCACCCGGTATCGGACTGCCCATCGGCAACCTCAGCAGCCAGTTCTTCGCGAATGTGTACCTGGATCCGCTCGACCAGATGATTAAGCGCCGCCTCCGGCTGCCCTATGTCCGCTACGTCGATGACATGGTGATGATCCACCGCGAACCGAAGGTGCTGCTGGCGGCGGCCGACGCCATCCGCGCGCACCTCGCCACCATCGGCCTGGCGCTGGCCGAATCGAAAACCTTTATCGCCGACGCCGCCAAGGGCGTTGACTTCGTCGGCCACATCATTCGCCCCCACAGGCGATCGGGGCGCCCGAAAACCCACCGCGTGGCCATCCGGCGCCTGGCGGCAATGCCCAATCCTGACTTCATAGCCAGCTGCAATTCCTACCTCGGTCTTTACCGTCACACCGGCAGCCGCGCGCAAATCATAGCCATCGCTCGGGGCGCCCATCAACGTGGCTTCAAGCTCGACAAGGGGCTAACCAAGATCAAGATGAAGAGGGAGCACACCGAAGCGACGGACATGAATCCACCCTATATCCGGTGCCGGTAGCCATGCCGAAGCCTCCTAGCGATTGGCCGTTGCCCGACTGGCCGCGACTATTGTCTTCGGAACTGGCAGCGGCCTATTGTGGAATTTCAGCGCCCCTCTTTGCCCAATTATGCCCGGTAAAACCAATTCCGCTTCGGCGCGGCGACAAGGTCGTACGCCGCACGCTTTTTGACCGCCAGAAAATCGACGAATGGATAAGTGGGCTTTCCGGGGCGCCCCCAGAGGATGAGTGGATCGGAAAGCTGGAATGATCGTCCGCATTAAGGGCATCAAGAAGACCAGAGGCCGGAACGGCGCGGTATATTTTTACGACCGCGTCTCCGGACGGCGCATCAGCGCCGCTCCCGATACACCTGAATTTGTCGCCGAGATCAGCGCCCTCCGGGCCGCTGTATTGGCCATCCCCGCAGAGGACGCGAAAATACCGGGTACCTGGGGCTGGCTCGTGACCTATTGGCGATCCTCTCCCGAATGGAATCAACTCGCCCCGCGCACCCGCGCCGATTACCTCCGGGTTCTGGATTATCTGGCCCCATTGGACGGCATGCCGCTGACGAAAATGGTACCGGCATCGATCATGGAGATTAGAAACAAAGCCTTCGCCCGACACAAGCGCCGCTTCGCCAATTACGTCCTGGCGGCCATCTCGCGGGCATGGACCGTAGGGAGCGCCAGCGGAAAGGTTCCTCACGGCAATCCGGTCACCAAAGAACAGAAAGTGCGGCGGCCGAAAGGGGCGCCGACCATCAACCGCCCGTGGTCGCCTCCCGAGATCCGCGCGGCTTACGAGGCCATGCCTGATCACCTGCGAGTGGCGATGGCCTTGGCACTCTTCGCGGGATGGCGCGAGGGTGACGTCTGCCGCCTCAAACGGCATTGCTACGATGGAGCCACTATAAGCGGGCGCCAGGGCAAGACGGATGGTTTGGTACAGATACCTGCCCACTCAGCACTTAAGGCCGTCCTGGACGCGGAAATCGCGCGCCTGCCCCGTCTTCCGGACGCCCCCCTGGTGATCAACCGCCGCGGCAGAGGTTTCACCGAAAGCGGATTCCGCGCCAGCTTCTTCAAAATCATTCGTGAATTGACCGCGACGGGCGCCGTTTCCCCCGGCCTTACGTTCCACGGACTGCGTGTAACGCTGGCGACGTGGATCGCCGATGCGGGGGGTGACACTCGCGATATCGCCGCCACCCTCGGCCACACGACAGAAGCTATGGCGATTCACTACGCCAGACACGCCGATCGATCGCGTCGCGCCGCTCGGGCAATAGCCCTTCTGGAACAGCAGACGAACGAGATTTTGGAAAACAAGCCGGACTGATTTGGAAAACAAGGAAGGGGTTGCTGACCTATCCGGCCGGCAACCCCTTGATAAATTTGGTAGCGGAGGAGGGACTTGAACCCCCGACACGCGGATTATGATTCCGCTGCTCTAACCAGCTGAGCTACTCCGCCCCAGTCCGGACGAATCCGGCCCGAAACCGTGACCAGAGGCCGATCACACCGCACGCCTCTGGAAGAGGGGCCGATATAGAAAGTTCGGCCGCCCTTGTCAAGCGACACAAGGCATTTCAAACGACACGGAGGTTTTCGCCCTCACGCCTGTTCGATCAACTCGATGCGATAACCGTCCGGATCCTCGACGAAGGCGATGATCGTGCTGCCGTGTTTCATCGGTCCGGGGGGCCGCGGAATCTTGGCTCCCGCCGCGGCCAGACCGTCGCAGGCGGCGCGGATATCGGGCACGGCCAGGGCGATATGACCGAACCCCGTTCCCAGGTCATAAGCTTGCGTATCCCAATTATGGGTCAGTTCGATCACCGTATGGTCGATTTCGTCGCCATAGCCGACAAAAGCCAGGGTGAAACGACCGTCTGGATAATCCTTGCGGCGCAACAGTTTCATGCCCAGCAGACGGGTATAGAAATCGATGGAGCGGTCCAGATCGCCCACCCGGATCATGGTGTGCAGCATACGCCATTGGGCCGTCATCACGGACTCTCCTGTGGTTGGTTGCCAGAGCCGGAGCGATCAGATTGAATCGCTTCGCGATTCGAGCTGATCGCTGAATCCGCCTCTATTTCAATAAATTAGAGTGCGATTCAGACATTGGATTGACCCGCTCGCGGGTCAATCCAATGTCATCGCGCTCCAGAGCCGACAAGACGGCCCGCGCCGCCCGAAGGCTGGGCGCCTCGCCCTCGCCGATCAGGCTGGCCAGCGCCGTCCGGGCCGCGTCTACCTGTCCCCGCCGCGCGTCGGCATCGGTCAACAGGCGCTCCACGGCCTCGGCCAGACGGTCGGGCCGGCATCGCCCCTGCAACAATTCGGGAATGACGGGGGCGTCGGCGACGATATTGATCAGCGACGCATACTTCAAGCGCAACCCCAGGAACCGGGTCGCCACGAAGGCCGATAGCGGCGACACCTTGTAGCCGACCACCATCGGCACGCCGGCCATGGCCAGTTCCACCGACACCGTCCCCGAGGCGGCCAGGGCGGCGGTAGCGGCGGCGAAGACATCCGCCTTGACCGCCGCATCCTCAACAACGAAGGTCGGCACCGGCCAGGATTTGACCGCCGCAGCGACCTCGGCCGCCACGGTTTCCACCGTGGGCACCACCACCACCAGATTGGGGATGCGCCCGGCCAGTTCGGCCATTGTTTGTTTGAAAACGGGCAACAGACGGCTGGTCTCGGAATGGCGGCTGCCGGGCAGAACCAAAAGGAGCGGCGCCTCGGCGGCGATCCCCAGCCGCGCCCGAAAAGCGGCGCCGTCGCCGCGATCGAGACCGCTTTCCGCCACCGGATGGCCGACATGCACGGTCGCCAGCCCTTCCCGGACGAACCAATCCGGTTCGAACGGTAACAGGGTCAACAACAGATCGACGCTATCGGCCAGGGTGCGGGCGCGATCCGGTTTCCACGCCCAGACCATGGGAGCAACGTAATGGATGCGCGGTATTCCGGGGAAACGCCGTTTCACCCGCCGTTGCACCCGGCCGGTAAAGCCCAGGGAATCGATGGTCACCACCGCGTCCGGCCGTTTGCGCCCGATATCGGCGACGGTCTCGCCCAGGCGGTTCAGGATATGGGGAATGCGCGGCACCACTTCGGCCAGCCCCATGACCGACAGGTCGCCCATGGGAAACAGGGACTCCAATCCCTCGGCCCGCATGGCGCGCCCGCCGATTCCGGCGAACCGCACCGCGCCGCCGGTCAGATCCTTCAACGCCGCCATCAGCCGCCCGCCCAGCACATCGCCCGACGGCTCGCCGGCGATGATGTAGATCAGCAAACTCATGTCCGGTCCCGAACGGTCTCGATGCCGACGACGAACAGCCCCAGGCTGTCGGCCAGAGCCGCGACCTCGTCCCTCCCCACCACCAGGGTACGACCGGCCTCGATCGCGATCCCCCGCAATCCCGCGTCGGCGGCCGCATGAAGGGTGGCGACGCCGATGGTCGGCAGATCGATCCGGCGTTCCTGGCCGGGCTTGCTGATTTTCACCAGCACCCCGCCCGCCCCCTGCCGGCGCACTTCGCCCGCCCGACGGATCAGGGCGTCGGTCCC
This sequence comes from Pseudomonadota bacterium, assembly GCA_021848545.1. Classification (GTDB taxonomy): domain Bacteria; phylum Pseudomonadota; class Alphaproteobacteria; order Rhodospirillales; family Magnetospirillaceae; genus JAJZUL01. The sequence goes on along the minus strand of JAJZUL010000007.1, from coordinate 58,800 downwards.
TTCAACCGCCTCGACTCCCAGCACGATTCCCTGCTGCACCACCACCGCCTGGCCCACATCCAGGGCGCCCAGGCCGGTCGCCACCGCCAATCCGCGCTGGATATCCGAATCGGCCTGGTCATCAGGCACGATCCGCCCCAGCGCGCCCAGCGGCGCCAACAGAGTGTCGAGGATGGCGTCCACGCCGATGACGCGGAAGCCCTCGCCCTCCATTTCGGCGATAACCGCTCGCAACAATCCGTCATCGCCCAGCGCCTTCAACCCCACGCGAGCGAAAAACCGGGCGGTCCGCCAATCGGGGGCCAGTTCGCCGAGACTGGGACGGCGTACGGGCCCGATCATGACCAGGTCTTCGACCCCGGCTTCGCGCAACAGGGCAAAGCCGTGTCCGGCCTCGCCCAGACGAATCCAATCGGCGGGCGCGTCGCCGATCACCTGGGGGTCGGCATGGCCGGTCAGAGCCAGGACGTGAAAGCGCCGCCCACTGGTGCGGCAGGCGGCGATCACCAGACCGGGCAGCGCGCCGCCGCCGGCGACGATACCGAGCTTGGGGAGATCCTCACCCACCATCGCCGGCAGCCGGCGGCGTGCACAATTGCCGGTTCGATTCGGCCCGGATGAAGGCGACGATCTCCATCACCACCGCATTGCCCTGAAACTGCGCGTCCACGTCGGACAGCCGTTCCTGCAAAGTCCCTTCGGGCGCGAACAGCAGACGATAGGCGTTCCTCAGCGTATGGATGTCGTCGCGGGCAAAACCCCGGCGCTTCAGCCCGACGATATTGAGCCCGTTGAGATGGGCGCGATTGCCGATCACCATGCCGAAAGGAATGACGTCGGCTTCGACCCCGCTCATGCCGCCGACCATCGCATGCTTGCCGACGCGCACGAACTGGTGGACCGCCGACAGACCGCCGAGAAAGGCGTATTCCCCCACCGTCACATGGCCGGCCAGAGTGGCGTTATTGGCCATGATGACGTGATCGCCCAGGATGCAATCGTGGGCGACATGGGCGCCCGCCATGAACAGGCAGAAATCGCCGACACGGGTGATCATGCCACCGCCCTCGGTTCCGGGCTGGATGGTCACGTATTCCCGAATCTGGTTGTCGCGGCCGATCTCCACCACCGACGGCTCACCCCGATATTTCAGATCCTGGGGGCGATGTCCGATGGAGGCGAAGGGGAAGATGCGCGTGCCCGCGCCGATGCGGGTCCGCCCGTCGATCACCACATGGGACAACAGCTCGACGCCCGCGCCCAACTCGACATCGGAACCGATGACGCAATAGGGGCCGATCGAAACACCGTCGCCAAGTTTGGCCCCGGGCGCGACGATGGCGGTCGGATGCACACCCGACATCAGCTATCCATGATCATGGCGGCGTAGGTAGCCTCCGCCATCAAAACGTCACCGACCTTGGCCTCGGCATGGAACCGCCAGACATTGCCGCGCGACCGTTCCTTGACCACATGAACCAGCAATTGGTCGCCCGGAATCACCGGCTTGCGGAAGCGCGCATTATCGACGCTCATGAAATAAACCAGCTTGCCCTCGGCCGATTCCCCCAGGGTTTCCACCACCAGAACCGCGGCGGTCTGCGCCATGCATTCGATGATCAGCACGCCGGGCATGATCGGCCGTTGGGGAAAGTGGCCCTGAAAGAACGGCTCGTTGACGCTGACGTTCTTGACTCCCGTGGCGCTTTTGTCGGGAACGACGTCGATGACCCGATCCACCATCAGGAAGGGATAGCGATGTGGAATCATTTCGACGATCCGATTGATATCGATCGTCGTCGAGCCGACTTTTTCACCGGCGTTAGTATCCATCGCTCCCCTCTTTCACCTGCTCGCACCGCATTCGGATGCCCGTCATTTCCCGATCGCCCGGGACCTATTTTTTTTGTTTTCCCATTTTAGCCAGCAATGCCGACAGCCGCAGGTAGTCAGCCATCGGCATCGCCGGCGCCCCGCCCACCGTCCCTCCGGCCGGAATATCCCGCATGACCCCGCTTTGCGCGGCGATGCGGGCGCCCGACCCGATTTTCAGATGGCCGGTGATCCCGGCCTGACCGCCGGCGGCGACGAAATCGCCCATCTGCGTCGATCCCGAGATTCCCACCTGGGCCACGATAACGCAACCACGACCCAGTTGAACGTTGTGGCCGATCTGAACGAGATTGTCGATCATGCAACCCGAACCGATCACCGTGTCCGGCCCGGCCCCGCGATCAATGGTGGTGTTGGCGCCGATCTCCACATCGTCGCCGATCATCACCCGACCCAATTGCGGCACCTTGAGATGGCCCTGAGCCCCCATGGCGAAACCGAAGCCGTCCTGACCGATGCGAGCCCCCGGATAGATGGTGACCCGGTCGCCGACGATGGCATGGGACAGGCTGGCGCCGGCGCCAACGACGCAATCATCGCCCAGAACCACCCCGGCCTCGATGACGGAACAGGGTCCCAGACGACACCGCGCGCCGATCCGCGCCTTGGCCCCCACCACCGCGCCCGGTTCGACCCGGCAATTCTCACCCAGCTCCGCGGACGGATCGATCCAGGCGGTGGGCGCGATCCACGGGTCCGGCGCCGGGCGGGGATAAAACGCCTGGGCGATCAGCGCATAGGCACGGTAAGGATCGGGCGCGATCAGCAGCATCATGCCGTCCGGCGCCCTGTCGGCCATATCGGCGGCCACCACGCAAGCGCCCGCCTTGCTGGTGGTGAACGCACCCGCATATTTGCGATTGTCGAGAAAACTGATGTCGGTCGGACCGGCCGTCTCAAGCGGCGCCACATCCGCGACCATCCGGCCGGGATCGGCGCCAAGCGCAAGGGTCGCCCCGGACAGCTCCGAAAGCCGTCCCAGTGGATGGGGGCCGGCAGCCGAGAAGAAACGGGGGTCGGCCATGGCTCACTTCTTGCCGAATTTGGGAATAGCAACGTACTCGGAGGCGGGCCGTCCGTCTATCGTCGGGGCGGGAAATTTAACCGACGGAAACTCCTTGTTCATGCGGGCGATGACTTCCGCCGTCATATCCATGCGACGATCATGCAGGATGACCTGCTGAACTGGCAGAACCAGATTGGCGCCTTCCCGATTGGCGACCTCGGTCGCCACCCGGGCGAAAGCCCGCCCCAACTCGCCCATGGCGGTCCGATAGGATTTTTCCACCGCCATGCTGGCTTTCTGAAATTTTCTGTTGAACTTGACGATCTCAAGATCGAAGGCATTGGCCTTCTTCTGCCAGGCCTGCGCGCTCAACGCCGATTTTTCCCCTGCGATTTGCGTCTGACGCGCCGCCAAGGCCCTGCGCCCGGCTTCCAGCTTGTCCTGAAAAATACGCAGATAATGGTCGTGCGCCTTCCGCACCGCCTGTCCGGCGTTGGATTCCTGCAAGACCGTCTCGGGGTCGACCATCATGATGACCGGAACCGGCAATTTCGGCGTGGCGACCGGCGATTCCGGTCCCGAGGCATCCGCTGCGGCGGTGTTCAGCGTTTTACCGACGGATGTCTGGGCGTAAACCGGTGAAACCGCAAGCAGCCCCCAGACCACGGCGCCGGCCAGGCCGAAACCCGGTTTCCAGGCGGTCCGGCTGAGCGCCGCCACAGATTTGAAGCACCGGCGCAAGGCTTAGAACCTCGTCCCGAAGTTGAAACGGAACAATTGGGTCTTGTCGAAGGATTGCTTCACCACCGGGAAGCCCAGATCCACGGCGATCGGTCCCATGGGCGACTTCCATGTCAAACCGACGCCGACCGCCACGCGCGGCGACGGGGAATACTGAATACCGCTGGTTCCTTCGCTCGTATCGGTCTGGCCGGTCCCGCCGAAATCGGTAAAGGTCTCGCCGGCGATGCCGTATTCCTGGGGCAGGCCCAACGGGAACTTCAACTGCACCGACCCATAATAATCCCACAGACCGCCCAGGGCGTCGCCGGTGACGGAATCGCGAGGGCTGATGCCGGCATTGGCGAAACCGCGCACGCTTTGGCCGCCCAGGAAATAGCGCTGGGTGATGCGGATGCTCTTGCCGGCGAAGGGGGTGATGATCCCGGCATGGGCGCTGACGCTCAGGATCACCTGATCGGCGATCGGGAAATATTGAGCGGCGCCGACATTGTTACGGACGAAATCCTCGGTCCCCCCCAGACCGGCAAGCTCATTATCCATTTGCAGATAATAGCCCTCGGTCGGATCGATCTTGCTGTCCCGGCGATCGTAGAACAAGGTCTGTTGGATCGAGGACAGGGTCGCGGTTCCCGCCTGTTCCTGAATATAGCGCGACGCCGTGGTGGCCACGTTCGTCACCCGATCCTGCTTGATCATGTATCTCAAGCTTTGGGAGAGATGTTCGGACAGGGAATAACCGGTCCGCAAATCCAAACCGATCGTGCTGGAATCGAAGCCGCTTTCCGTTTGCAGCATCCGTGAGGTGTCGAAGATGTCGAACCCCGCCGCCAACTTGCGGTTCATGAAATACGGGTTGGTGAAGGACAGGTCGTAATTGGTCAGCTGGGTGCCGATACCGGCACTCACCCCCAAAGACTGACCCGTTCCCAGCAAATTGGCCTCGCGGACCGAAGCCTGGGCCAGAGGGCCGGCGATGGTCGACCAGCCGACGCCGAAACTGAGCGAACCGGTGGATTTCTCCTGGACGTGAACCTTGATGACCGTGCGATCGGGCGCGGTCTCCGACGGCACGTTGGTGACCTGCACTTTCGAGAAAAAGTTGAGATCACGAATTCGCTGTTGCGACCGGCGCAGCTTGGCGGTGTTGAAGGCGTCGCCCTCGACCAGACTGATCTGACGCCGGATCACCTTGTCCAGGGTGCGGGTGTTGCCGGTGATCTCGATACGATCGACGTAGACCCTGGGGCCCTGACGAATATCGTAGGTGATTTGGACCGTCCGGGTCTTGCGGTCCACCTTGATTTCGGGCCGGACGTCGACAAAGGCGAAGCCCTGATTGCCCAGGGTGTCGGTCATATGCTGGATGATCTTTTGGACCTTGTCCGCATCGTACCAATCACCGGCCTCGGTGGTGATCAACGGCTTCAGGGTGGAGACCTTGACGTGGCGCAAGCTCGCCTTGATGGTCGATTTGCCGAACTTGTAGCGATGCCCCTCATCAATGGTGAAGGTGATGAAGAATCCTTCGCGATTGGGGGTAAGCTCCGCCACCGCCGACGTCACGTGGAAGTCGGCGAATCCATGCTTCAGGTAAAAGCGGCGCAGAAGCTCGCGGTCATAGGTCAGCCGATCGGGATCATAGGTATCATCATTAGTCAAGAAGCGATACCAACGCTCCTCTTTGGTGGAAATAACCTCTTTCAGCGTTGAAGCGCCGTAAAAATGGTTACCGATAAAGCTTATGTTTTCGACGTAGGTCGGCGGACCTTCATGAATATTAAAGATCAGATTGACGCGATTTTCGCTGAGCTTGATGATTTCCGGATCGACCGTAGCGGCGAATCGGCCGTCATGGCGATACAGGTCCAAAATCCGCCGGACATCGCTCTGCACCTTGGTCCGGGTATAGACCATTCGCGAGCGCAACTGGACCTCGGCCTTCAACTGCTTATTCGAAATGTGGTGATTCCCCTGGAAAACCAGGCGGTTGATGATGGGGTTCTCAGCCACGCGGACATACAGGGTATCGCCCTGATGACTGATCGTCACATTCGAGAACAGCCCGGTATTGAACAGGCTCTTGACCGACTGATTGACCCGCTCGGCACTGTAGGGATCGCCCACGGCGATCGCCATATAGGAGCGGATGGTTTCAGCCTCGATGCGCTGATTGCCCTCGACGACGATATGACGTATCCGGGGAGCTTCCTGCGCCGCTGCGGGTAACGCCGCAGCGGCGGCGAGCGCCGCCACCAGAGCGGTCCTACCTGCGAAGATCATCCACGCTCCCTCTGTCCTGGCGCCCGCCATGCCGGTGGCTGCCGTCCGGTGGGGTCGCCATCCCGGGAACGGGACGGTGCGCCACTCTCATGATCCGATTGCGACTCGGCCCTCGCCCCACCCGTCCAGCGAAGGACCGAGAGGGATGAATTGCCAATTCAAAATCTACGAAAACAAACGCTTGATAGTCTCCCAGACCGGCAAAGAGGCGATGTCGTTGCCGGTGGCAAAAACCATCAAGGCCAATACCAGAATCAGCCCGATTCGAAAACCATATTCTTGCGCCCTCTCCCCCAACGGCCGCCCAAGAACGGCTTCTATTCCGTAGAATACCAAGCGCCCACCATCCAGTACGGGGATGGGAAAGAGATTAATCAAGCCCAAATTCAAAGAAAGTATGATCGTGTAAAAGATCACACTCGAAAGCCCCATTTTGGCCGCTTGTCCTGCCCCCTGGGCGATGCGTATCGGTCCACCCAACTGACTGGCGCCTCGCGTGCCGTCCAATATCTGACCGATACCGATCGCGGTGGTCGAAATCATGTTTCCGGTCTCGCGAAACGATGCCACCAGCGCCGAAACCGGCCCGTGGTGAATCACATGCATGTCGGCCGGATCGGCGGCAATGCCCAGCAGCGGTATTTTTTCCTTGCCGCCGAAAAAGCTCTTATGTTCGACCATATGCGGCACGGCCACCATGGACAGGCGTTTGTTTCCGCGCTCGACCACCAGATCCAGCTTGCCGCCGACATCAAGACGGACCATGCGCTGGATATCGGTGAAGCTGTGGATCGCCGTGCCGTCGATCCTGATGATGCGGTCGCCGGCCTTCAGGCCGGCCGCGGCCGCGGCGCTGCCCGGCTCGACGCTGCCGACCACCGGCGCGGCGATGGGCTGGCCCAGGATCATGAACATCGCCGCCAGCCCCAGAATCGCGAATATGAAATTGGCGGCCGGTCCGGCGACGACGATGGCGGCACGTTGCCCCACCCGCTTGTGATGGAATGAAACCGCCCGGTCAGCCTCGGTCACCACCTCGTCCGACGCGGTCGAAGAAGTGTCGTCGGCATCGCCGAACATGCGGACATACCCGCCTAGCGGCACGGCGCTGATCCGCCACCGGGTGCCGGCCCGATTGGTCCAACCGAACAATTCGGGACCGAAACCGACCGAAAAGACGGTGACCCTGACGCCGTTGCTCCGGGCCACGAGGTAGTGACCGAATTCGTGGATGAAGACCACGACGGTCAGGATGATCAGGAAAACGCCGACGTAATCCCAAATTCCGGCAAGAAAGGCCATCGGAAATCCCAATTCGTTCCTGTCAGTGACGCCGGCCGACGATGGTTTCGGCCCGATCCCGAGCCCGACGATCCTGACCGAAAACATCCTCGATCGAAGTTAAGGCGATCTCGGGAACCGCCGCCAGAGTTTCCTCGACGATCGTGGCGATATCGAGGAAAGATACCCGTTCGCCGAGGAAGGCCGCGACCGCCACCTCGTTGGCGGCATTCAGAACGATGGGGGCCGTTCCGCCTGCCTGCAAAGCCTGACGGGCCAGACGCAGAGCGGGAAAACGGACCGGATCGGGGGCTTCAAAGGTAAGCTGGGCGATCGCCGCCAAATCCAGCTTCGGAGCCGGCGCGGCGATCCGCTCGGGCCAGCCCAGGGCATAGGCGATGGGCGTGCGCATATCGGGCGATCCCAACTGCGCCAGCACCGACCCGTCCACATAGGCCACGGCCGAATGGATGACCGATTGCGGATGAACCAGAATGTCGATCTGCGTCTCCGGCAGGCCGAACAGATGGTAGGCCTCGATCAGTTCCAGCCCCTTGTTCATCATGGTCGCCGAATCGACCGAAATCTTGGCGCCCATCGACCAGTTGGGGTGGGCCACGGCCTGGGCCGGCGTAACGTCGGCCATGGCCTCCAGAGCGGTGCGCCGGAACGGCCCGCCCGAAGCGGTCAGGATGATCTTGTCGATCCTGTCCTTCTGGTCGAAGTCGAAAACCTGGAAAATGGCGGAATGCTCCGAATCCACCGGCAACAAGGTGGCCCCACAGCGTTCCACCTCGGCCATCATCAATTGCCCGGCGCAAACCAGGCATTCCTTGTTGGCGAGCGCGATGGTCACGCCGCGGCGGATGGCGGCCAAGGTGGGGGCCAGACCAGCGGCGCCGACGATCGCGGCCATCACCCAATCGGCCGGCAATTGCGCCGCTTCGACCACGGCCTCGGGCCCGCCGGCCACGGCGATGCCGGTCCCGTCGAGCAATTGGCGCAAGCGCGGCAAGGCCCTGGTATCGGCCACCACCGCCATTCGCGGCGTCAACCGGCGGGCTTGCTCCGCCAGCAGATCGGCATTGGTGTTGGCGACCAGCGCCTCGACCCGATAAAGCTCCGGCTCCGCCTCGATCAGCGACACGGTGTTCTTGCCGATGGACCCGGTCGATCCCAGAATGGTGACGCCCCGACGGCCGTCTTTTCGTGCGTTGCCGCTCATCGATCGGCCCTTTCCTTCACCAATGCCACCGAATGACCTCCGTCCCGGACGCCAAAGTCGCCAAGGCGACCGCGCTTGAGACCGCCAACAATCCGTCAACCCGATCGAGAACCCCGCCATGTCCAGGTATGACATGGCTGGCATCCTTTACGCCCCAGCGCCGCTTGACCCAGCTTTCAAACAAATCTCCGGCCTGGGCCACCACCGCCAGAAAAGCGCTTCCGACCGCCAGCCCGACGACGCTGCCTCCGTCCATGAACGGCGCCATGCCGGCCCCCACAGCCGCCGAACAGGCCATGCCGCCCAGCAGCCCCGCCCAGGTCTTCTTCGGACTCACCGCTGGCGCCAGAAGCGGCCCGCCGATCAACCGCCCGAACGCATAGGCGCCGATATCGGTGGCCCATACCACCAGCAAAACCCAGAACAACACCTCGCGACCGTGATCTTGGTACTCCCGCAGCCAAATCAAGGCCACCGACGGCAGTCCCGCATAAAGAGTGCCGGTCCCGGCCCAGACGCGCAGACGGTCCGGGGCCGTGATCGCCGCGACCAGGGCGCCGGCCACCACCACCAACACCGCCGGCCCCGCAAAAGATACCGACAGCAGACAGGCGGCGGCGCAAACCAATGCGGCGAGCCGGCCGCCGTTGCCGAACCGGCCGGCAACCATGCGGCACCATTCCCAACTCATCACCATGGTCGCCACGGCGGCGACCGCGGCAAAATACAGCCCGCCCCACCAAGCCGCGACCAAAGCCAACGGCCCCAGGACCAAAGCGGACAAGGCCCGCGCGCGCAGCACCGGCGGGCTCAGCCGATGGCGGCGCCGTAACGGCGCTCGCGGTGATGATAGGCGCGCACGGCCGCCTCGAAATCGTCGCGGCCGAAATCCGGCCACAGCACATCGACGAACAGCAATTCGGCATAAGCCGATTGCCACAACAGGAAATTGGAGACGCGCTTTTCGCCCGAGGTGCGGATGACCAGATCGGGATCTGGCATGTCCGCCGTCGCCAGATAACGGGCCAGGGTCGTTTCGTCGACCTCATCGGCGGAAATACGGCCGGCGGCGACATCGCGCGCCGCCGCGCGCGCCGCTTCGGCGATCTCCTGCCTTCCTCCGTAGGACAGCGCCAGGGTCAGGGTCATCGCCCCGTTGTTCCGGGTTTTGGCCTCGACCTCGTCGACCAGAGCGACGATATCCGCCCCCATACGCCCCCGGTCGCCGATCACCCTGAGGCGGATACCGTTCTTGCTCAGATTGGCGATCTCGCTGCGCAGGTAAAGGCGCAACAATCCCATCAAGGCGGCAATCTCGGCCGGTGGCCGTTTCCAGTTCTCGGCGGAAAAGGCGTAAAGGGTCAGGTATGAAACCCCCATTTCCCGCGCCGCCTCCACCGTGCGACGCACCGCTTCCGCCCCGCTCTTATGCCCAAGGGCGCGGGGCAGCCCGCGCGCCCGGGCCCACCGGCCATTGCCATCCATGATGATGGCGACATGCACAGGCGGAGACGGATCGATTGGAAAGGGGGCGGATTCCATCGCCATCACACCTGCATGATCTCTTTTTCCTTATGGGCGAGGGCGTCGTCGAGCTTCTTGATGGCCTCGTCGGTAACGGACTGGACCTCTTTTTCGTGTTTATGGGTCTCGTCCTCGGAAATCACCCCGTCCTTGGCCAGCCGCTTGAGGGCTTCCATGCCGTCCCGGCGCACATTGCGGACCGAAACCCGCGCCTGCTCGGCATATTTTGCGGCCACCTTCTGCAATTCGCGGCGCCGTTCCTCGTTCAAGGGCGGAATGGGCACCCGCACCAGCATGCCGTCGGCGGCGGGATTGAGGCCGAGGCCGGCATCGCGGATCGCCTTTTCCACCGCCTTGACCAGCCCCTTGTCCCACACCTGCACGGTCAGCATGCGAGGCTCGGGCACGCCTATGGTGCCGCACTGGGTCAGCGGCATGGCGCTGCCATAGGCTTCCACCACCACCGGCTCCAACAGGCTGGCGGCGGCGCGGCCGGTCCGCAAACCCGCGAATTCCTTTTTCAGGACATCCACGGCCGAATCCATGCGCCGTTGCAAATCAGCCCTGAGATCGGTCCAGTTGGTCGGCGCACTCACGGATGTCACTCCCCTTCGGCAATGATGGTGAAACGGCCCTGACCGCAGACGACATCGGCAACGGCGCGGTCCTGGTGAAGATCGAAGACGAGAATCGGAACCCGGTTCTCGCGGCACAGCGCGATGGCCGCCGCATCCATTACCTTCAGATCGCGGGACAGAACCTCATGAAAGGTCAAACGCTCATAGCGCTCGGCGTCGGGCGACGTCTTGGGATCGGCGGTATAGACCCCGTCCACCTGCGTCGCCTTCAGCAGCGCGTCGCACCCCATCTCGACCGCGCGCAAGGCCGCCGCGGTGTCGGTGGTGAAAAAGGGATTGCCGGTTCCGGCGGCGAAAATCACCACGCGGCCCTTCTCCAGATGGCGAATGGCGCGACGGCGAATGTAGGTCTCGCAGACGGTGGGCATGGAGATGGCCGACTGCACCCGACAGGGAACCCCCTGTTGCTCGATGGCGTTTTGCAGGGCCAGGGCATTGATGACGGTGGCCAGCATGCCCATGTGGTCGGCGGCCGCCCGCTCCATTCCCGAGGCGGCGCCGGACACGCCGCGAAAGATGTTGCCGCCACCCACCACGCAGCACACCTGCACGCCCAGATCGTGAACCGATTTCACTTCACCGGCGATACGTTGGACAGTGGCCGGGTCGAGCCCGTACTCGCCCTGTCCCATCAGGCCCTCGCCCGAAACCTTCAGCAAAACGCGGCGAAATCCGGCGGTACTGCCCATGTCGTCTCGTTCCCCGATGTCCCGCCCCCGACGCCACACGACGCCTGGAACCACGGGCCATTCATATGTGGACAAATACGCCTATCCCGAAATTTACCGAACGGGTGACCTTCGGGATCGACGCATGCCAGGATTCGGACGGGGCCAACCAATCTGACACCCGCCGGAAAGCGACCATACATGATTTTTCGCCGCTTCGCGCCCGTTACGGCGCGAAGCGGCGAGATCACTAACCGAGCTGCGCCGCCACTTCGGCGGCGAAGTCCTTTTCTTCCTTTTCGACCCCGGCTCCCAGGGCGAACCGCACGAACCCAGTCAGGGAAACGGGCGCGCCCAGTTCCTTGCCGGCATTCTCCAGAACCTTGGAAATCCGGTTCTCCTGATCGATGACGAAAACCTGATCGAGCAGACAGACTTCCTCGTAATATTTGCGGATGCGTCCCTCGACCATCTTTTCGATGACCGCGGCCGGCTTGCCCGACGCCGACGCCTGTTCGGTCAGCACCGCCCGCTCGCGATCCAGAGCCGAGCTATCGACCGAGCTCTGATCCAGGAACAAGGGATTGGCCGCGGCCACATGCATGGCGATCTGCTTGCCGAGTTCGGTGAGCTTGGCCGGATCGCCGGCCGATTCCAGCGCCACCAGAACGCCGATCTTGCCCAAACCGGGGGCGGCGGCCGAATGCATATAAGTGGCGACCACGCCCTTTTCCACCGACAGGCCGGCGGAACGGCGCAGGGTCATGTTTTCGCCGATGGTGGCGATCAGAGCGGTCAGGCCCGCCTCGACCGTCCTGCCGTCGGCCAGGGTCGCGCCCTTCAAAGCCTCGACATCGGTGGCCCCGCCGAGAGCTGCTTCGGCGACCGCCGACACGAAGCCTTGGAACTGCTCGTTGCGGGCGACGAAATCGGTTTCCGCGTTTACTTCCACCACCACGGCGCGGGTACCGGCGGAGGCGATGCCGACCAGCCCCTCGGCGGCGACGCGGCCGGCCTTCTTGGCGGCGGCGGCCAACCCTTTCGTGCGCAGCCAATCGATCGCGGCTTCGATATCGCCGCCGGTTTCGCCCAGCGCCTTCTTGCAATCCATCATGCCGGCGCCGGTCTTTTCGCGCAGCTCCTTGACCAGGGAAGCGGTGATTTCGGCCATGGGTTCTTTCCTTATTAACGGGGGGCGTCCCATCGTGGCGCGCCAAGGGCCGACGGAACAATGAAGCTTAAACGAATGGCGGCGACAGACCAGTCGCCGCCATGTCTAAACGGCTCTGTTGATGAAATCAGGCTTCGGCGGTTTCGGTTTCGCCGGTCCCGGCTTCGGTATTCTCGGCCGCGGCTTCCACCGCCGGCGCTTCGGCTTCCCCGTCCTCGGCGATGATCTCCACCGGCGCTTCGGCGGCGGCGCCGATATCCCCGCCCGAGCGGGTGATCTCGGCCTGGATGCCGTCAAGCACGGCGCCGCTGATCATGTCGCAATAGGTCTGAATGGCGCGGATGGCGTCATCATTGCCGGGGATGGGATAGGTCACCCCGTTCGGATCGCTGTTCGAATCGAGAACGGCGACGACGGGAATGCCCAGCTTGGTGGCTTCCTCGACCGCCAGCGATTCCTTGTTGGTGTCGATGATGAACAGAATGTCGGGAAGGCCGCCCATTTCCTTGATGCCGCCCAGCGCGCGTTCCAGCTTGTCGCGTTCGCGCTGCAGGTTGAGCTGTTCCTTCTTGGTCAGGCCGCCCATGGCGCCGCCCGACAATTGCTCGTCCAGGTCGCGCAGGCGCTTGATGGAATGGGAAATGGTCTTCCAGTTGGTGAGCATGCCGCCCAGCCAGCGATGGTTGACGTAATACTGGCCGCAGCGCTTGGCCGAATCGGCAACGATATCCGAAGCCGCCCGCTTGGTGCCGACGAACAGAACGCGGCCGCCGCCGGCGACGACGTCGCGCACGGCTTGCATGGCCTTATGCAGCATCGGCACGGACTGCTGCAGATCGATGATGTGGATACCGTTGCGGACCCCGAACAGGTAGGGGGACATCCGCGGATTCCAGCGGCGCGTATTGTGGCCGAAATGAACGCCGGCTTCGACGAGCTGACGCATGCTGAACGTGGGCAGAGACATGGGAGTTTCCTTTTGTTTCTCCGGTTGAGCCTCCGCGGGTCTGTGATCGCTCCGATCCAGGAGCGACACCGGAGCGACGGTCGCGTCAAGACGCGCCGCCGCGAACCCGCGTGCGGTTTGGTGGCGGGTTCATACCCTTTCGGGGCGTTTTTGGCAAGGGTTCTGGATACGCCGGCCAGGGGAATCGGGTGAACCAGATTCCCCTGTGGAGGGGCGCAGGGTAATCGGGTGAAGCGCGTTGGAGCGGAGCGACTAGGCCGTTGAGGCCGCCGCAGCGTGCGGAGAGGCCCCACTGGGGCCTCGGAGCGCAAGCGAGGATAGCCCAGGGAGCGGAGGCGACCGCCCGGCGCTGAGGGAAATATACATAATGCAGGGGAAGCGGGTTCACCCGATTCCCCTGGGGAGGGGCGGCAGGGCCGTTGCGTTTTCCCACCCGTTGCGCGTATTGTCCGCGATTTCCACGCGATGGACATCAGCCCCGGAATGCCTCACATGTTGAAGGGATCGCTTACCGCCCTTATCACCCCCTTTCGCGACGGCAAAGTCGATGAAAGCGCGTTCCAGTCATTCGTCGACTGGCAGATCGCCGAAGGCACGCATGGCGTCGTTCCCTGCGGAACGACCGGCGAATCGGCGACCCTGTCCCATACCGAGCACCGTCGCGTCATCGAATTGTGCATCGAAGTGGCCAACGGCCGGATACCGGTGGTGGCCGGCACCGGCTCCAATTCGACCGAAGAGGCCATCGCGCTGACCCGCCATGCCGCCCAGGCCGGCGCCGACGCGGCGCTGGTGGTGGCCCCCTATTACAACAAGCCGAGCCAGGAAGGGCTGTTCCGCCATTTCGAGGCCATCGCCCGCGCCGTGGACATCCCGATCGTGGTCTATAATATTCCGGGCCGCAGCGTGGTCGACATCTCCGTCGAGACCATGGCGCGGCTGGCCGCCATCCCCGCCATCATCGGCGTCAAGGATGCCACCGCCGATCTGGCCCGCCCCTTGCGGCTGCGCAATGCCGTGGGACCCGACTTCTGCCAATTGTCCGGCGAGGACGCCACCGTAACCGCCTTTCTGGCCCAGGGCGGCGTCGGCTGCATTTCGGTCACCTCGAACGTGGCGCCGCGCTTGTGCGCTCAATTGCACGAATCCTGGGCGTCGGGCGATCTCGCCACCTGTTTCGCCATCCGCGACCGGCTGGCGCCGCTGCACGACGCCATGTTCTGCGAACCCAATCCCGCGCCGGCCAAATACGGCGTCTCGCTGCTGGGCAAGGGCGCCGAGGATCTGCGTCTGCCGCTGGTGGCGGTCACCGAAACCGCCCGCGCCCGCGTTCGGGCGGCGATGGCCGGGCTGAACCTGATCTGACCATCGGAAAACCGGCCATTGCCCCCACCTCATATCGCCGCCCAGAACCGCAAGGCCCGCCACGATTATTTCATCGTCGACACGGTGGAGGCCGGCATCATGCTGATGGGAACCGAGGTCAAATCGCTGCGCGCCGGCAAAGGCAACATATCGGAAGCCTATGCCGGACCTTCGGGGGATGAGATTTGGCTGTTCAATGCCTATATCCCTGAATACCAGTCTCGCATGCCCTTCCCGCATGAGACGCGCCGCCCGCGCAAGCTGCTGCTGCACACGCGCGAAGCCCGCAAGCTTCTGGGGGCGATCGCCAAGGACGGCATGACCTTGGTGCCGCTCGACATTCACTTCACCGACCGCGGCATCGCCAAGGTCGCCCTGGGCCTGGCCCGCGGCAAGAAACATCACGACCGCCGCGAAGCCGAGAAGAAACGCGACTGGAACCGGGAAAAAGCGCGGGTGATGCGCGAGAAGGGATAGGAAAGGAGGGCGCGATGGCCGACGACGCAGCTTCCGACAAGAAGAACTCTTCCCGCCTGCCTCCGGGCCAGCGTCTGACAACCAAGTTCCCCATCCTCGATCTCGGCATCAAACCCAACATCGCGCCAGCCGACTGGTCGCTCACGGTGGGCGGCGCGGTCGAGACCCCTCTGACCTGGAATTGGGCCGATTTCATGGCCCAGCCCCAGATCGAAACCATCAGCGACATTCATTGCGTCACCACCTGGTCGCGCTATGACAATCACTGGGCCGGCGTCTCCGCCCGTCACCTTCTGTCCCTGGTCCGCCCGCGCGCGACCGCCCGCGCCGTCATGCTCGGCAGCTATGACGGCTACACCACCAACGTCCCCCTGGTCCGTTTCGACGATGAAGACGTGCTGCTGGCCCACAGCTGGGACGGCACGCCGCTGTCGCGCGACCATGGCGGCCCGGTGCGGATGGTGATCCCGAAGCTGTATCTGTGGAAAAGCGCCAAATGGCTGCGCGCGATCACCTTGATGGAACAGGACGCGCCGGGCTATTGGGAGTTGCGCGGTTATCATGACCATGGCGACCCCTGGACCGAGGAGCGTTTCCGCTGACCCGTCGCGACCCGCCCGTCTGGCATCCCGCCTTCATCCTATCCACCTGGTTCGGCATCGGTCTGCTTCCCCGTGCGCCGGGAACCTGGGGATCGCTTGCCGCCCTGCCCTTCGCCTGGGCGATGGTCCTGTATGGCGGCCCTGCCATGCTGGCGATGGGGGTGATCGCGGTCACCCTGATCGGCTGGTGGGCGGCGGCGGTCTATGCCGGCAGAAGCGCCGTGAACGATCCCGGCGAAGTGGTGATCGACGAAGTCGCGGGCCAATGGCTGGCGGTGGCGGCCCTGCCTCCCGATCCGGTGCTTTATGTGACCGCCTTCGTCCTGTTCCGTCTGTTCGACATCAAGAAACCCTGGCCGATCGGATGGGCCGACCGCGCGGTCGGCGGGGGGTTGGGGATCATGCTGGACGATATTTTCGCCGGGCTTCTGGCCGGCGCCATCGTTTCCGCGTTAGCCTATTGGCGATGACCGACCTCGCCCCCGATCTCACGGCCAAGGCCGCCGCCCTGCTCGATGCCTGCCGCAAGCGGGGATGGATGCTGACAACGGCCGAATCCTGCACCGGCGGCCTCGCCATGGCCGGCTTGACCGCGATCGCCGGATCGTCGGACGTGGTGGAGCGCGGTTTCGTCACCTATGCCAACGCCGCCAAAACCGATCTGCTGGGCGTACCGCCGGCCCTGATCGCCGAATACGGCGCCGTCAGCGCCGAGGTGGCGAAGGCCATGGCGGAAGGCGCCCTGGCCCGGTCGCCGGCCCAGGTCGCGGTCGCCATCACCGGCATCGCCGGCCCCGGCGGCGGCAGTTCCGAAAAGCCGGTGGGGCTGGTTCATTTCGCCTGCGCCGCCACCGGCCGGCCCACCGCCCAATTACGGCAGGTCTTCGCCGGCAACCGTGACCAGGTGCGCCACCAGGCGGTCGCGGCGGCCTTCGATCTTGTACTGGCGGCGACCCGGTCCTAACCCGATCTATTCACGGTTCCGGCGGGCGCTGGCTTGGTCTTTGATCCGCCTGGGCTTTTTGCGGCCTTGCCAATACTGGAGTATTGGCGGCGTCCGCGAAAAATCCCATCCAAATCAAATCCCGGCGCCATCACCTCGCGGCCCCATGAATAGATCGGGCTAACCCTCGTTGCCGTTCTCGAATCGCGCCGACCATGCCGCCCGCAGAATGGCCAAAGGCAGGGTCGGCGCCGCGGCTTCCACATGCCGACCGTCACGGGACAAAGCGGCATAGGGCATGACGCCGCTGGCATTGAAGCCCACATGCAACCGCCAGTCCGGCAACGCCTTGGCCACCAGGTCGCGCGCCCGCTCCGTCGAAGCGGTGTAATCGCCATCGGAAACGGCGAACGACACGGCGACGGCCCGGTCGAGATCGTCATCGGAGCCACTCGCTTCGCGCAAGCGCGCGCCCAGAACCTCGTCGTCCCGCCGATTATCCCCGGCCTCATCCATCGGTCACCTCCGGTCCGATGTCGTCACGATTCTTCTGATATGTAGTCTCTCTTCGCCTGGAACGCGATGACATTGGAGAGGCGCGCTCATGCGCCGCCCCGACGTCTGAATAACATGTTAGCTTAGTGATTTATGGGAAAAATCAACAACCCAGTCAGATCACCCATCGATTCGACCAAATCACACGTCAGTTCAAGTGTACTAAACAGTACCGTTCAAAACTCCACACCGCACATCCGTTCACACATGGAGCGATTCCATAATTAATTGCGAAATATGGCAAAAGGCTATGCTCATAATGAAAAAAGCGACTATGGAAACGGTATGCCCATCAATCTACTTGCCAAAAATTTTCACCTTGCTCACGATCCATATCGTTCCTTTTTTCCTCCTGCCAATGGCGGAGATCAAATCATAAAGACTGGGGCATACAGCCGTGGCAGACAATACGGCGGATCATTGCGGGAACAGCGATAACGGTGCGGTGACCGTATCGTTTTCCAAGGGCAAACCGATTTTCACCCAGGGCGATACCGGCGACGACATCTATCTATTGCTGACGGGACAAGTGGTTCTTCGTCAACGCGCCAATGGCCGGGACTGTGATCTCACACATCTTCATCCGGGCGATATCTTTGGAGAAATGGGCGTTCTGGGGGACAGGAACCGGTTGGCGTCCGCCATTGCCGTCGAGGATTGCACCGTCGCCGTCCTGCCCGCCGCGGCGTTTCGCCGACGGATCGAGCGGAACGACCATTTCGTGGCGGCTCTGATACGGCTGTTCGCCCAGAATATCGCCGACGCCCACCGCCTGTTTTTGCGTCGGCCGCGCTCGCTGCACGATCACACGTTGCTGATAAGCTCCTGTTTTGCCAATCTCCGCCGATTTGCCCAGCGTTCCGAACGGCACGACGCGGCCCAGTCGGTTTTGGACATCCTGAACCGGATGGACGAGGCTTTGGCGGAATTGATCCGTCAGGCGCAGGGTCTTTCAGACCGGCGCACCGACATCCTGATCGATCCCGAAGACCACCACGGCATCGGCATCGATCAGGTGATCCGTTCGGATTCCCGGCGCCAATATAGACCGTGACGCAGAAAATCTGCATCACGGTCTAAACGCTTTATATTTAGCCCTCTGCCTAAGCGCGCGCGTCCGCGCGCTTGGCCGCTCGCTCAATGCTCGCTGGAGCGACGCGTCCAAGATTGAACCAGACGTTTCAGATTTCAGGCGCGTCGCTATATTTAGCCCTCGCCGGGCGCGCGCGTCCGCGCGCTTGGCCGCTCGCTCAATGCTCGCTGGAGCGACGCGTCCAAGATTGAACCAGACGTTTCAGATTTCAGGCGCGTCGCTCTAAATCGCAGACCTGACCGACGCTCATTGCCCCGGGGAGGGCGGCGCCAGAGGCTGCGCCGAGACCACTGCCGGCGGCGGTGCGGCAACGGCCGGCGGCGGCGCGTCGCCATGGGATTTCCGGACGGGTTTTGGCGGTTCGGGCGCGGCGGGCGTCGGCGGCTGGCCGGTATGGCTGTTCTCGACGCTTTTGACGCCTTGGGCGATGGCGCCGGGAACGCCGCACCCGGTCAACAGCAACGGCAGAGCCGCCAGAGCGGCGCGACAGGAAATGGCAAGAAAGGGGCGCATGAGCGGATCACGAAGCATTTAAGGGGCGCTGCCCTCTTACACCCGTCCCGATCGCCACTCAAGCGCCGGCCGCGCCCCGCCTGATCACATCAAGAGTATGTTCGGCGATCATCATTTCCTCGTCGGTGGGAATGACGAAGACCGGGACCGCCGAATCCAAAGTGGAAATCACCTGGGCCTTGCGCGTATTGGCCCGCCCGTCGATATGGATACCCAGCCAGCCCGAACGCTCGCAGATCCGCCGCCGGATTTCCGGCGCGTGCTCGCCGATGCCGGCGGTGAACACCAGGGCGTCCAGCCCCGCCAACGCGGCGGCCAGCGACCCCAATTCCCGACAGACCCGATAAACGAACAGATCGACCGTCTCGGCCGCCCGGGAATCCGAACTGTCCAGAAGCACCCGCATGTCGTTGCTGATCCCGGAGACGCCCAGCAGACCGGATTGCTTGTACAACAGGGTCTCGATGGCGTCTGCCCCCATGCCCTTTTCGCGCATCAGATAAAGGATCACGCCGGGATCGATGGCGCCGGGCCTGGTCCCCATGGGCACGCCGTCCAGCGCGGTGAACCCCATGGTCGACGTGATGGACCGCCCGCCCGCCATGGCGCACATGGACGCCCCCGACCCCAGATGGGCGACCACCACCCGCCCGGCGGATACGGCCGGCGCGATCTCGGACAAACGCCGCCCGACATACTCGTAGGATAGGCCGTGAAAGCCGTAGCGTCGAACCCCCTCTTCGGTCAGCGCCCGGGGAATGGCGAAATGTTGGGCCACAGCGGGATTGCTGCGGTGAAAGGCGGTGTCGAAACAGGCCACCTGCAACAGACCAGGATGCAGGCGACGTAGCGCCCGGATGGGCGCCAGATTATGGGGCTGATGCAACGGCGCCAACGGCACCAGCGTCTCCAATTCGGCCAACAAGAATTCATCCACCACCACCGGCGCCGCGTGACGGGCCCCGCCATGAACCACCCGATGGCCGGCGGCCCGCAATACCGCGCCGCCGGTATGCGTCTCGATCCAATCGATCAGGTGGGTGAGCAGAGTCTCGTGGGACAGGCCGGGGTCGGACCAGCGCCGTTCCGCCAGCACCCGGCCGTCGGGATCGGTGGCGGCGAAATGGGGTGACACGTGGATGCCTTCGACCTGACCATGGCTGTTCAGCACAGGCCTTCCACCATCCGTTCCCAGATACAGCGAGAATTTGATTGAGGACGATCCGGCATTGATGACAAGGATCGCGTCGGTCATGGCGCTAGTCCGCCGCCCGGTTGCGCCGGGCATGGGCCAGCAACACGGCCACGGCGGCGGACGCCATCCGCGCCTTGGCCGAATCGGCCCGGCTGGTCAGCACGATGGGAACCCGGGCGCCGAGCACGATACCCGCCGCGTCGGCGTCGGCCAGATAGGACAGTTGCTTGGCCAGCATGTTGCCGGCCTCCAGATCGGGAACCAACAGGATGTCGGCCTGGCCCACCACGGGGGACACGATATTCTTGATCCGGGCCGCCTCGGCGCTGATGGCGTTGTCGAAGGCGAGCGGACCGTCAAGGATGGCGCCGGTGATCTGGCCACGATCGGCCATCTTGCACAAGGCCGCCGCCTCCAGAGTCGATGTGATTTTCGACTGCACCGTTTCCACCGCCGACAGGATCGCCACTTTGGGCTGGGCGATCTCCAGCACATGGGCCAGCGCGATGGCGTTCTGGAGGATATCGACCTTGTCGTCGAGCGTGGGATAGATGTTCACCGCCGCGTCGGTGATCAACAGGGTGCGGGGGTAGCTGGGAACGTCCATGATGAAGACGTGACTGATGCGCCGGCCGGTCCGCAGGCCGGTCTGGCTGCTGGCCACCGCATGCATCATCTCGTCGGTATGCAGCGAGCCCTTCATCAACGCCTCGGCCTCGCCGCTGCGGCACAATTCGACGGCCCGCTCCGCCGATTGGTGGGAATGGGGGGTATCGACGATGCGTGCGGCGCCGATATCGAGACCGATTTCATCGGCGACCGCGCGGATACGCGCGGCCGGCCCCACCAGGATGGGATCGATCAGGCCGGCGCGGGCGGCATCCACCGCCCCTTCCAGCGACACCTGATCGCAAGGATGGCAGACCGCCACGGCGATGGGATCGCGGTCGGCGCAGCGGCGAATCAGGTCTTCGAAAACATGATGCCGCCGCGCCAGCCGGGCCTCGTGCAATTCGATTTTGGGCTGGGTCACCTTGACGGTGGGCGCGGCCACCCTGGCATGGCCCCTGAACACGCTCTCGCCGCGCTGATTGACCGCGCCGCATTCGAGCACCACGTCGGTGGGCGGCGTTTTTTCGACGACGGTGACGGTCAGGGTCACCGTGTCGCCGACCTCCACCGGCTGTTCAAAGGCGAAATCCTGGGTTTTATAAACCGTTCCCGGACCGGGCAATTCGTTGCCCAGCAATGCCGACAGCAGCGAGCCGCCCCACAGGGACTGGGCCATGATGTGGTCGTGGCTGGCCAGACGCAGGGCATCCTCGGCGCGGTAATGGGTGGGATTGAGGTCGCCGGTGGCGATGCCGAACAATTCCACGTCCTCGAAACGGCAGGTCCGGACCAGGGTCGCGCGATCGCCGACCTTGATTTCGTCCCAGGTCCGGTTTTCCAGCATTTCGCCCATGCGATTCTCCTTGTTGCCCGGGGACGGCTGCGCGATGGTGCCAGGCGGGACTATACCTCCGGGCGAGGGCCGGAGAAAACGCCCTCTCGGAAAATTCATGAGCCTGCGCAATATACACGCTCTGCTCCACCCCGCCTCGGTCGCCGTCATCGGCACCGCCGAGGGAGCGCACGCCCCGGCCCGCACCATCATCCGCAACCTGCTGGCCGGTGATTTTCCGGGACCGATCCTGCCGGTATCGCCGGGGACCGCCGCCGTGGCCGGCGTGCCGGCCTATGCCTCGGTCGCCGATCTGCCGCGCGATCCCGATCTGGCCCTGATCTGCACGCCGGTGGCCGGGATCGCCGCCACCGTGGCCGCCTTGGCCGAAAGAAGCGTCGCCGCCGCCTGCATCGTCACGCCCCGGCCCCTTCGCGACCGCGACGATGCCGAATGGGAAAGAATCCGGCGAAGCGCCGCCACGGCGGGTATGCGGCTGCTGGGACCGGGCAGCATGGGCTTGGCGGTTCCCGCCGGAAACCTCAACGCCGGATCGGCGCCGGACCGGGCGCTGCCGGGCCGCATCGCCTTCATTTCCCAATCCGGCGCGTTATGCGCGGCCACTCTCGACTGGGCGACGGCGCGGGGCCTGGGCTTTTCCCATTTCATCCATACCGGCGACGGCATCGACGTGGACGTGCCCGACCTTCTCGATCACCTCGCCAGCGATCCATCGGCGCGGGCGATTCTTCTGTATCTGGAAACGATACGGGACGGCCGCGCCTTCCTGTCGGCGGCCCGCGCCGCGGCCCGCAACAAGCCGGTTCTGGTGGTCAAGGCCGGGCGCTCGCGGGCGGGGGCGCGGGCGGCCCTGTTCCATAGCGGCGCCTTGGCCGGATCGGACATGGTGTTCGATGCCGTCTTTCGCCGGGCCGGCATGCTGCGGGTAGGCGATATCGAGGAAATTTTCGCGGCGGTGGAAACCCTGGACCGGACCCGGCCGATCGCCGGCCGTCGAATCGGAGTGGTCACCAACGGCGGCGGGCTCGGCGTGATCGCCGCCGACGATATCGCCGATGCCGGCGGTGTTCTGGCCGATCTGCCGGCGGAGCAATTGGCGATTCTCGATTCCATCCTGCCGCCGGAATGCCGGGCGGGTAATCCGCTCGATATCGGCGGTGACGCCGATTCCGCCCGCTACCGCGCTTGTCTCGACACCCTGCTCGCGGCAAACGCCCTCGATTCCGTCCTGGTCATCCATGCCCCCTCGGCCTTTTCCGACGCCACCGAAATCGCCCGAACAACGGTCGAGACGGCCCGCACCCACCCCAAGACCACGATCATGGCGTGCTGGATCGGCGACGAAAAAGTCGGACCGGCCCGCCAGTTGTTCGCGCAAGCCTCGGTCCCCTCTTTCGAAACGCCCCGGGCGGCGGTACGGGGATTGTTTCATCTGCTGGATTATCGCCGCAATCAGGACCTGCTGATGGAGGTTCCGGCCTCTGTCGTGGAGCCGGCCCGCGACCGCGCCAAAGCGCGCGCGGTCATCGACCGGGCTCTGGCCGAGGGCCGAACCCTGCTCGCCGACCCGACCGCCAAGGAAATCCTGTCCGCCTATGGAATCGGCGTGATCGAAAGCCGCTTCGCCGCCACCGCCGCCCAGGCCGGCGCCATCGCCGCGACCATGGCGCCGGATTCGCGATGCGGGGTGGCCCTTAAGCTCGTCTCTCCCGACATTCTCCACAAATCCGATGCCGGCGGCGTGATTTTGGCGCTGTCGGGCGCCGATCAGGTGGCCGCGGCCGCCACCGCCATGGCCGAGCGGATCGGCCACGACCATGCGGGCATTCGTATCGAAGGCTTCGCCGTGCAGCCGATGGCGGCGCGGCCGCCCGGCGCCCCCGAGCTGATCGCCGGCATCGTCGCCGATCCGATTTTCGGTCCGGTGATCCTGTTCGGCCATGGCGGCGTCGCCACCGAGACCATCGACGACCGCGCCGCGGCGCTTCCGCCCTTGAACATGAAACTGGCCGCCGATCTGATCGACGGCACCCGCATCGGCCGTCGCCTGGCCGAACAGGAAAACACGCCCGCCAAACGCGAAGCTTTGTGCCGGCTGCTGGTGCGCCTGTCGCAACTGGCCATTGATTTGCCGAACGTGGCCGAACTGGACATCAACCCGCTATTTTACGGAGGCGACGCCTATCTGGCCCTGGACGCCCGCATCCGGCTCGATCCCGCCGGCGGCATTCGACCGGCCATTCGTCCCTATCCGGTCGAGCTGGAGGAACGCATCCGGCTCGCCGATGGGCGGACGGCTCTGTTGCGCCCCATCCGCCCCGAAGACGAACCCAACCATCACGAATTCATTTCGCGCCTGACGCCCGAAGACATGCGGTTCCGCTTTTTCGGATCGATCCGCCGCCTGCCCCATGCCGACATGGCCCGCCTCACCCAGATCGATTACGACCGCGAGATGGCGTTCATCGCCGAAATCGAGGGTCCGGACGGCACCGAAACCGTCGCCACCATCCGGACCATCGCCGATCCCGACAGAAGGCGGGCGGAGTTCGCCATCGTCGTCCGCTCCGACCTTCACGCCCAGGGCCTGGGCACGCGCCTCATGGAAAAGATGGTCGCCTATTGTCGCATCCGCGGCATCGAAATCATCAGCGCCCAAGTGCTGCGCGACAATACGCGCATGTTGCGTTTCGCCGCCCGCCACGGCTTTCGCCAGGTCGGTGGCGATGACGAGATCGTCGGGATCGAGCGGGATCTGCGGACGAACGGAAGGGCGCTGTAATTCCTTACGCCAACGTCAGCTCCATGCCGTCGCGGGCCACCATCACCCCGGCCGGCCATGTCCGGCGGGCCTCGTCCTCGATTCTGGCCATGACGGAATCCGTATGGTCGGGATCGTGGTGGAAAATGGCCAAACGCTTCACCGCGGCCGCACGGCACAGCCGTACCGCCTCCTGCCATGTCGAATGCCCCCAACCGATCCGCTCGGGAAATTCCTCGTCGGTATAGGTGCAGTCGTAGATCAGCAGGTCGGCGCCGGCGATCAGGTTCAGCACGGTCTCGTCCAGATGCCCCGGCGTATGCTCGGTATCGGTGACGTAGCAGACGGCGTGGCCGCCATGCTCGATCCGGTATCCGGTGGCGCCGTTGGGGTGATTCAACGGCGCGGTGCGCACCAGAAGATCGTCGGCAAGGTGAATGGAATTGCCGGCGGCGAAATCCTCGAAGGTAAGCGTTCCTTTCATGGCCGACAGCGGCACGGGAAAGGTCGGGTTTTCCATCTGATGGGCCAGAACCGCCTGTATGCCCTCCGGCTGAGCGTGAAGATGGCCGGCCATGATCCTGAGCGAGAAATCGGAGCGGAACGCCGGCGCGAAAAAGGGAAATCCGTTGATATGATCCCAGTGGGTATGGGTCAGAAACAGGGTGGATTCGTGCGCGTTCCGGCGGATCAAATCCTGCCCGAGCAGACGAATGCCGGTGCCGGCGTCGAAAATAATGACGGAATCGCCGGCGCGGACCTCCACGCAACTGGTATTGCCGCCATAGACCATGTGTTCGGGCGATGGACAGGCGATGCTGCCGCGCACGCCCCAAAACTTCACCAGGAACCCCATACCTCGACCACCCCGTCATCCCCCGCCATGCCACGCGGAGTGTTTGAGCTTATAACCGTTGCGACGTCGTCGCACCGAATATCTGGCGCCCGCTCACCCGCCGACCACGGTGAAAACGCTGCCGATCCCCACGGACAACACCCGATCGGCCCGGCCGCCATTCACCGCCAATTCCACCAGATTGCTGGAATTGGCGTACCAGAACGGAATACCGGGCGGCGAATCGGAAAAGGTCCGGCCCGCTTTCAGCCGCCGGTCGCCGACAAGGATATGGGCATCGGGCGCGATGCGATCGGCGCGCAGGCCGGTGACGGCGTTGCCGTAATGATCGATATAGACGATGGCGGCAAGATCGTCCGGCCAATCGGGGCGATGGGGAACGGTTGCGGGCCGACATCCGCACGCCTCTGGCGCCTGTCCGCCGGCCAGACGTCCGGCGATGGGGGCGAACAGGTCGCGTCCGTGAAAGGTCGCCGACAGACGTTCCGGCCGCCAGACGATGTCCCAGCTCCGCACGTTGCCGCCGCGGCGCAACGCCGGTTCCAACAGCCCGTTGTCGGGCGCCACGAACAGACGGCCGTCGATCTCGGCCACGATCGCCCGGCGCTCGCCGCCGACACCGGGATCGACGACGCAGAAAAACACCGCCGGAGGAAACTCCTCCACCAGGGCGGCCAACAGATACGACGCGGCGAACGGATCGCAGACCGGCGCATCGGCGACCAGATCGACGACAGGCACGCCAGGTGCGAGCCGGTGGAACACCGCCTTCACCTGACCGAGGTACGGCCCCTCCAATCCGAAATCGGTGAAGGTTACGATCATGGGCTTCATCACTCCGGTCTTTCCAAAGTGGGGCGAAAAGCAATGTCCGACAAGGCCGAGGGTGTCTTAGAACCCGACCCGAAAATCGCCAGGGTGAGCCGAAAATGGCGGTTTTCGAGAACCGCAGCGGAGCGTACTTTATGTACGTGAACAGCGGAAGCGCAGAAAACCGCCATTTGCAGGCCGCCATGGCGATTTTCGGGTCGGGCTCTTACGCACCGATATCCTTGCCGCAAGCCTGCGGTCCTGCTATCCCGTTTAGTGAACGAGAGGTGGGAGCATGGGCAAAGAGAGCGCGACGTTCGACGCCAAGGTGGCCGAGCTGGTCGCGCTGTGCCGTCCACTGGACGTTCCGCACATACTAACCGTTCGGCGAATGACACGGGAAGACCCCGAAAGTCGAAAGTGGGCGACCGAAAAGCAGATCGACATCGTCTTCATGGTCATTTTGAGCGACGCTCTGAAACGCATGGGCCTCGATGACCTGGACGCCGCCGCCGAAGACGAATTCGAACCGCTGCTGCCCCAGGCCTCACCCGACGCGCGCGATCAGGATCGCTGGCTGCTCTACGATCTCAGCAGGCAATTTCTGGCCAATTACGAGCGCCCGTCGGCGGAAGCGGACAAGGTTTCCGATACGGCCGCCGACGATGACGAGGACGAGGATTACGAGCAGGACCGTCCCTTCGTCGATTTCCCCACCTTGTTCGACGACACGCTGACCCGCTACATGCGCAAGACCCTCAAGGTCCTGGCGGTCAAATCGAACCGGCCCAACGTTCCGCCGCCCTTTTACCTGGCGCCCCGCTTCCGCGACTGCTTCGCCGAGGTGACGAACCGCCTCATCCTGCCGCAAATGAGAAAATCGCGGGCGATCAAGGACTTGGGGACGGCGCGCAATTGGGAAAAAAACGGCGCCGTCACCCTGATCGCCATGGTGCAGTCGGGCGACACCCGCAACAACCCCATCCTCCATCAATGGGACACCCGCTGGAGCATTTTTCAGCCCGACCGGGACGCCTCCCGGGCCAAGCACAAAAGCCTTGAGGACACGCCCTGGCCGGACTTCCTTCAGCACGCCGCGCGCAACGATTACGTGGCGCCCAACGAGGAACGCATCTGGATTTTGCGGCAAATCCTGCGGTGGGAGGCCGAAGCCATGGCCGATGGCTGGGAAGCCATCAGCCAGCTCTACAAGCAGGAATTCAGCCCGAGCAGCAAGCATGACCGCGCCCGGCCCGGCGCTTTCCGCGACGGCTTGATCAAATGGATCAACCGCCTGCCCGCCCATGGCGGCGAAGCGTTGGCGGCCAAGGCGTTCTTTGAATTTCCGAAATGCGATAAGATGTTCCTGCGGTCGATCCTGCACACGTTCGGCACCTCCCGCCAACGCATGGACGCCGTTCCGCTGCTGGCGGATTTCATGGAAAACCTGCCTAAATAACCGTGTATCCCAACAGTCTTAAGGAAAACCGCGTGGCCCGTTCCTCCCCCCGCATCGGGCTCGTCAGCCTCGGCTGTTCCAAGGCTCTGGTCGATTCCGAGCGGATTCTGACCCGTCTCAGCGCCGAGGGATACGAAATCTCGTCGGATTACCAGGGCGCCGACGCGGTGATCGTCAACACCTGCGGTTTTCTCGATTCCGCCCGGGCGGAATCGCTGGAAGCCATCGGCGAAGCCATGGTCGAAAACGGCCGGGTCATCGTCACCGGCTGCATGGGCGTGGACGAAGGGGCCATCCGCGCCCACTATCCCGGCATCCTGGCCGTCACCGGCCCCCATCAGTACGAAGCGGTGATCGCCGCGGTTCATCGCGCCGTTCCGCCCGCACCCGATCCCCACAGGGATCTGGTCCCGGCGGAAGGGTTGCATTTGACGCCGCGCCATTACGCTTATCTCAAGATTTCGGAAGGCTGCAACAACAGCTGCAGCTTCTGCCTGATCCCGTCGCTGCGCGGTCCGCTGGCCAGTCGCGACAGCGCCGAAATCCTGGAAGAGGCCGAGCGTCTGGCGGCCGCCGGCGTGCGCGAATTGCTGGTCATCTCCCAGGATACCGGCGCTTACGGCGTCGATATCGGCCACCGCGCCAGCCCGTGGCGCGGCCGCGAGGTTCCGGCCCGGCTGACCGATCTGGCCCGGGCGTTGGGCGATTTGGGCATATGGGTGCGGCTCCATTACGTCTATCCCTATCCCCATGTGGATCAGGTGATTCCGCTGATGGCCGAAGGGCGGATTCTGCCCTATCTGGACATCCCTTTTCAGCATGCCAGTCCATCGGTCCTGAAGGCGATGCGCCGCCCGGCCAACCAGGACAAGATGCTCGACCGCATCCGCCGCTGGCGGGACATCTGTCCCGATCTGACCATTCGTTCCACCTTCATCGTCGGTTTCCCCGGCGAAACCGACGAGGATTTCGAAAACCTGCTCGATTGGCTGGATGAGGCCGAACTGGACCGGGTCGGGTGCTTCAAATACGAAGACGTGGCGGGGATCGCCGCCAACGCCCTGCCCGACCAGATCGACGAAGGCGAAAAAGCCGACCGCCATGCCCGCCTGATCGAGCTGGCCCGTCAGGTCAGCGACGATCGCATGCAGGCCAAGGTCGGCCGCGTGCTCGACGTGATCATCGACGAGGTGGACGAGGACGGCGCCATCGGCCGTAGCGCCGCCGACAGTCCCGAGGTGGACGGCAGCGTGTTCATCGGCGACGGCGACATGCTGACCCCGGGCGACGTGGTGCGGACGCGGATCATCGCGGCCGAGGATTACGACCTTTGGGGGGAATTGGAGACTTGACCGCGATGCGATCAGGTCAAATCGCGTAAGCCGTTCGCTGACGGCTCGGCCATGGATAGGGCCGGCGTGCCTCCGCCGTAACGCCAGAATTGCTCCAGAGCGACCACGCTCGAAGGAAATATGTTGCGGTCGCAGCGCCCGACGCCCGCCACCGTGAACGCGTATTGGCGATAAGGTCCGCCGCCGGCGCCGTTGACCCCGCCATATTGCCATAGGCGCCACCCCCGCCCGGCCCAGGCCGACGGCAAATGGGGAATAAGGCGGTAATCGGCCAGCCAAAGATCGCAAGCGGCCAGCACGCTGCCGGGGCGAATGGCGCCGCCCAGCGTCCGGCTGCTGCCGGCCACCGGCAACCCGTTGGCCCAGGCGGGAAAGACGTAAAGCAGCGGCAACCGGCCGGTCGTCCGTTCCACGGTCAGGACGAAATCCTCGGCCCGATCCAGATCCATGGTGTTGCCGGGATGGGGTTCGTTAAGCTCGAGATCGAGGGCGAGCAGGGTTTCCGGCCCCGGCTGCGCCACATCCAGAAAAGCCCGGGCCTGATCCGCGCCGGAAAATTCGTAGGTGCCGAAATGATAGGCGCCCCACAGCAATCCGGCCTCCTCGGCCAGACGCCGCCGTTGGGCATACATGGGATCGACCCACCCCACCCCTTCGGTCGCCTTGTGGATGACGCCGCGAATGGCGCTGTAGGCGCGGGCGGCGGCAAAGTCGGTGACCGGGTCGACATGGCTGAGATCGATGACGGCATTCAGCCCCCCCAAGGCCAGCGGCTCGGGCGGCGGCGTCGAGGATACCGGCGGGGGACGATATCCGCCGCCACTCCCGCATCCTGACAACAGAGCGACCATCGACCCCGCCAACGCGGACATCGCCCCCCTCCGCGATATATCCATATCGTCTGTCCGATCCTTCGCCGCCTGCGAATACCCGCCCGCGGACCAAGCCGAAATGTCAAAGAATCCTAGCACAAATATTCAGAAACCCATCTTGATCCCGTTACGTTTCGATAAGGTTACGTATTTTTAAAATCGCGCGAGGGGGGATGAACACCTGAAAGCCCACGGACGGGCGTCGGCCGCGTCGCCAATCATCCGAACGCCGCCGCGCCGATCACGTTTTCAAGGGCGGCGTCAGGTCGGTGTCGGAGGACCGCGTCTTCCGTCGCCAAGCGGTGGCGGCGACCCATCCGGCCAGCGTCAATCCGACCGCCAGAACGCTCATGCGGCCGAACTCGTGCTGCAGGCCGGCAACCGATGCCCAGAACCCGCTTGACCCGTTTTGGATCAGCCCGGCGGCCTCAATGCCGCCGACCGCGACGGCGGCGGCCACCGACAGGGCGGTAACCCCCAGATCGTAGCGCCACCGCCGCCGGGAATCGCCGCCGGCCCAGTTATAGGCGCCGGCGACCACGATGCCGTCGGTGGTATCAGCCAACGACATGGCGGCGGCGAACAGGGCCGGAAACACCAGAATCGACCACAGGGACAGACCGCGCGCCGCCTCGGTGGCGGAAATTCCCAACAGGCCGATTTCCGTGGCGGTGTCGAAGCCGAGACCGAACAGAACACCCAACGGATACATGTGCCAGCTTCGCCCGACCAGACGGAACAGGCGGCCGAACAGCCAGGTCATCATGCCGCCGGAATGGGAATGGGAGCGCGTCGAACCATGACGGGAGCGGTCACGCCACAGATCCGTCAGAACCCGGAGGTTGGCCAGGGCGATGACGAACAGGAACAGGGCCGAGATCGCGGTACCGACGATTCCGCCCAGATGGCGCAACAGGCCGAACCGGGTTTCCAGAATGGTGGCGCCGGCGGCGATGGCGGCGGTCAGCGCCACCACGATGGTGGAATGGCCCAGGGAAAAGAACAGGCCGACAGCGGCGGAATTGCGGTTTTCCGCCATCAGTTTGCGAGTGACATTGTCGATGGCGGCAAGATGATCGATGTCGATGGCGTGGCGCAGACCAAGACCATAGGCCACCGCCGCGGTTCCCAGCAGCAGCGGATGAGCGTGAAAGGCCAGCATCGCCCATCCCCAAGCCAGCACCTGAGCCAGCGCCAAGCCGGCATACAGCCGGCGCGTACTCCGTCGCCCGCCCCTGGCTGATGGTTCGCTCACCCCCCTGCCCCCGCCACGTTTCGCCGAAACCGTATGACGAATACAAAAATCATCATACGGAGCGGTTCGCGGTTCCGTCAATGGCGCGAACCGCTACACTCCGGACCTCATTGCTGGATGCGAAATCTCGAGGAGAGGTGCCCATGGAACGGATCACCATTTCGCTGGAGGAGGATCTGCTGGCCGCCTTTGACGAACTCGTCGGACGGGCCGGATACGAGAACCGGTCCGAGGCGGTCCGCGATCTGGTCCGCCATCGGCTGGAGGAGGAACGTCTAGCGGGCGATCCCTCGGCGCGGGCTCTGGCCTGCGTTTCCTATGTCTACAACCACCATCAGCGGGAACTGGCGCGCCGGCTGACGGGGGCGCAGCACCTGCACCACCACCTGACCCTGTCCACCCTGCATGTGCATCTCGACGATGAAAACTGCCTGGAAGTGATGTTGCTGCAAGGCGCCGCCGATTCCGTGCGCGATTTCGCCCAGGCCACCATCGCCCAACGGGGCGTTCGTTACGGCAACATCCATATGGTTCCATCGGACCTTTCCGCCCCGTCCCACCGCCACGACCATGGTTAGGGTGCCGTGATGGGAGTCGTGGTCATCGGGCCTTTCGTCCTGTCGGCCGCCCACGCCGCCGCCGTGGCCGGCATCATCGTCTTTCTGGTGGCGGCGGCCATACTCGCCCACAAAATCGACCGCCGTTTCGACAATTGGGCCAGTCTGACGGTGGCGGCGGGAATCATCGCCGCCCGCCTGGGCCACGTCGCCGCCTACTGGTCGGCCTTCGCCCACCAGCCGCTGCGCATTCTGGCGGTATGGCAGGGCGGATTCGCGGGGCTATGGGCGATCCCGGCCATCCTTCCGGTCACGTTGTGGCGCCTGCCGGGACGACGCCTGCGCCTGTGGAGCGTCGTCCCTCTGGGAGCCGGCCTGCTGGTCTGGGGCATCATTTTCCGTTTGCTGGCGATCGCCGCCGGCGCCCCGTCGCCGGTGATGGTGCTGTCCCGGCTGGAGGGACCGCCGCTTAATCTGGCCGCGCCCCTGGCCAGACCCCGCATCATCAATCTATGGGCAAGCTGGTGCCCGCCCTGCCGGCGTGAAATGCCCATGCTGGTTCGCGCCGCCGCCGCCCATCCCGGCATCGACATCCTGTTCGCCGACCAGGGCGAAGGCCGGATCGCCGTGGCTTCCTTCGCCCATCGCCTGCACATACCGGCCGATCGGGTGCTGTTGGATCCCGCCGGGGCGCTGGGCCGCTATTACGGCTCGCGCGGGCTGCCCACGACCCTGTTCATCGGCCGCGACGGACGGTTGCGCACCATGCAGGTCGGCGAAATCGCCCCGGAGACCCTTGCCGCCGCCATGGCGCGCCTGGCGCGGATTAAATCTGGACCAGCTCCGATGCCGAACGAGAAAAATTTGCAACGGGATTGATTTACCCGCAACCAAATCCGATTACAGTGCGAAGAGTCCATGGGCGCATTTGGGAATCGCCCCCCGGTCAACAATCGGCGTGCAACAGGAGAGACGGATCATGATCGGACGCAAGCGGCTTACCGCCTGGGCCCTGCTCGCAGGTTTCGGAATGGTGATCGGCACCGCCGGCACCGCGGCGGCGCAGGCCACCCCCAAGGCCGCCGCCAAAGCCGCCGATGGCCCGACCATCACCTTCAACGACGTGACCCACGACCCCGAGGCGCCGGTTGGCGGCAATCCCAAGGGCAAGCTCACCATCGTCGAATTCTTCGATTACAATTGCCCCGTCTGCAAAAGATCCAACCCGATGCTGGAAGCTGTTCTGAAAAAGAACCCCGATATCCGGGTGGCCTATAAGGACTGGCCCATTTTCGGCGCCGATTCGGTCTATGCCGCGCGCGTCGTCACCGCTTCGAAATGGCAGGGCAAATACATCGCCTTCCACAACGCCTTGCTCGACCAGCCGCGTCACGCCGACCCCGCCGTGGTCAAGGCCGTCGCTGAAAAGGTCGGCGTCAACTGGTCCAGGTTGCAGGCCGATCTCAAGACCCATGGCCAAACCATTTCCGCCCTGCTGGCCCGCAACGCCCGCCAGGCGGACGCCATCGGCCTGAATGGCACGCCGGCTTTTCTGATCGGCCATTACCTTCTGTCCGGCGCGCCGAAGAACATCGCCGGTTTCGAAAAGGTGATCGCCGATGCCCGCAAGGCCGAACGCGCGGCGCCCAACAAAGGCAAAATGTGACGGTCGCCGCGCCGATTCGGCGTCTATACTTTTTCGAACGTGTTGGATATCCCGTTCAGGCGGAACAGGTCGCCGTTCTCGACGTCGAAATACAAACCGTGGAGGGCTAGTCTGCCATCCACGACCCGTTGGCGCAGCCAGGGAAAGGTCATCAGGTTGGCCAGGGAAATGGCCACCGTCTCGTGCTCCGCCATGACGCGGGCCGCCTCGATGGGTTGGGAGGCCGACAAGGTCAAGGCCAGAGCCCGGTCGCGAGCGGTCCGGGCGATGTCCATCCACGGCCGGATGAAGTCGCTGTCCGACACGGCGCTCTCCTCCAGAAGCGCCCGCACACCACCGCACCCGGCATGCCCCAGGACCGCCACATGTTCGACCTCCAGCGAGCGGACGGCGAATTCTATGGCGGCCGAGGTCCCGTGATAGGTCCCGCCGGTTTCGAACGGCGGCACCAGATTGGCCACATTGCGGATGACGAACATTTCACCCGGCCCGGTATCGAAGATGAGCCCGGGATCGACCCGCGAATCCGAACAACCGATGATCAAAAACCGCGGCCGCTGTCCCTCGGTGGCCAAGGTCGAGAACAGCTCGCGGTTGGCCTGGAAATATCCGCTGCGGAACCGCTCGAACCCTTTGATCAGTCTTTCCATTCGGACCTCTTTTTCGCGGAGTGTTGGCTGCCGACCGTTCCACCACGCCGTGACTTGCCGGCCCGGCTGTTCGTCGGTTACGCTAATCGCGGAATTCCAACGAAAGCTATTCCGTAACTTTCGTTGGAATTCCGCGATAATTCAATATGTTGACGGCCCCATCCTGAGACTTTGGAAGAAGATGTCGGAGCCGGACCACCAATGCCTCGATCGATTGATCCGGCGGTCGTATACGTGTTCGACTCTGGTCTGTCCACCCCGGAGGCCAATTTGAACGGCGAAACAGGGTTCGTTTTTGAACTGGGCGGCCGACGAGGTGACGGTACGGCGGCTCTTTGGCTGGCGGCGGCCCTTACGGTTCTTTTCCTGTTCGTGCCGTTGGTGGCCGGTTCGCCGCTTCTACCCGACCCGGCATCCTTCCTTGTTTTCCACCAATTGGCCGAACTGTTCGCGGTCATCGTGTCGATGCTCATTTTTTCGGTGGGATGGCATGCGTTCGATGGGGACCGACCCGGCAATCTGGCGATCCTGGCGGTCGCCTTTCTCGGCGTCGGTCTGCTCGACCTTCAGCACAGCCTGTCCTATCCGGGCATGCCCTCCTACATTACCCCGTCCGGCAATCCCAAAAGCATCGATTTCTGGCTGGCCGCCCGCATTCTCCAGGCCATGGGATTTCTGGTGGCCACGGCCCTGCCCTGGCGGCCGTTCCGTCACCGGGCGATACGGCCGCTCATGTTGGGATCGGTGCTCCTGATCGTCGCCTTGTTCACTTGGGCCATCCTGTTCCATCTGAGCAGCCTGCCGGCCACCTTCATCCGCGGCCAAGGCCTTACGGCGTTCAAGATCGATACCGAATACGCGGTCGTCGCCCTGCTGGCGGCCACCATTTTGATCCTGATACGGCGACGGGACGTGCCGGAACGATTGTGGATGATGGGCGCGGCGTGGGTGATGGCCCTGTCCGAGCTGTTTTTCACCCTCTATTCCGCCCCCACCGACGTCTACAACGTGCTCGGCCACGTCTATAAGGTCATCGCCTTCGCCTTTCTGTACCGGGGCCTGTTCCTGGCGGTGATCCGCGATCCCTACTTGCGGCTGAGCGAAAAGCGCGCGCGGCTGGCCGAAAGCGAATCCCGCCTGCGCGCCATCGTCGACGGGACGTCCGACGCCTTCATCGCCGTATCGGCCGATGGCACCGTGCAGGCCTTCAACGCCGCCGCCCAGCGCATCCTGGCGCTTCCGACGGACAAGGTTCTGGGCCATCCCATCGACCAGACCCCCCTGCCCAAGGACATCCAGCGCAACCTGAGCGGACCGGCGGCGCTGGCCAGCCTTGCCGGCGGGCGCAAACGGCGCCTGGATATCGGCGGACGGCGCGGCGACGGCGCTTCCTTCCTCACCGAAGCCAGCCTGTTCACCGCCGGCGACGGCGAAACACCGCTGATCGTGGCCTGTCTGCGCGATGTCGGCGACCTTCGCCGCGCTGAAACCATCGAACGACAGCGCTCGGCGGAAATCGCCCATCTCCACCGTCTCGGCCGGCGGATGACCGAAACCACCTCGATCGAGCGCCTGGTGGAGATCGCCCTGGACGAGACCCTGGCCGCGACCGGCGGGGAAGTGGCGCTGCTGTTGCTGAAAGGGGCGGACGACCGGCTGGCTTTGCGCGGCGGCCGGCGCGGCGACGGCACCGCCATACCGGACGACTGGAAGGGACTGGCTCTGTGCGAAAGCCTCGGCCGCATGACTCTGGATAGCGGACGGACCTTTTCCTCGGACGATTCCGTTCTCGGGGCGGCCGGAACTTCCCCTATGCCCGAAAATATCGACCATGTGGTCGCTTTGCCGCTGGGACGCGGCGAGACGATCGTCGGCGCGCTGGCGGTGGGAACCCGCGACGGTGGCGAGGCGTTGTTGCGGGGCCGCCCCTTCCTCGAAACCTTTGCCGGTGAAATCGGCGGTTACTTGCGCAACGGCCTGCTCTACGAAACCCTGAGCGCGCGGACCGTTGACATCAGCCGCAGCAACGCGGCCCTGGCCGCGGAGGTGGTGGAGCGCAAACAGGCCGAAGAGCAATTGCGGCAAGCCCGCGACGACCTGGAAAACCGGGTGGAGGAAAGGACCCGAAGCCTGCAACAGGAAATCGTCGAGCGGCAATCGGCCGAGGCGTCGTTGCGCGAGGCCTTGACCACGCTGGAACGTCACCAGCGTGAATTGCGTCTGGCCAAGGAGTTGGCGGACAAGGCCAACCAGGCCAAATCCGACTTTTTGTCATCGATGAGCCATGAACTCAGGACCCCCCTGAACGCCATTCTCGGCTTCGCCCAATTGCTGGAAAACAACCCCGACCAGCCGCTTTCCGGCCGGGCGCTGGGCTATGCCGAACAGGTGCGTCTGAGCGGCCAGCACCTGCTCAGGCTGATCAACGAAGTCCTCGATCTGGCACGGATCGAATCGGGGCAGATGCCCCTGTCGATCAGCGATGTAGAGATTCCCCCCCTGCTTCAGGAAATCCTCGACACTACCCGCGGCTATGCCGCCAAAATGAACGTTTCGGTTCAAGACTGGCGAATTTCTCAGGGTGTTCCCGATCAAATTCGGGCCGACGATACCCGTATAAGGCAGGTTCTGCTCAACATCACCTCCAACGCCGTCAAATACAATTCACCAGGGGGAAATGTTTTTTTGACGGTGGAGCCTGGCACGGGCAATGTCGTCCGCTTCATCGTGACCGACGAAGGCGCGGGCATCCCGGCGGATAAGCAGCACTTCCTGTTCGAGCCGTTCAACCGCCTGGGAGCGGAGGCGACCGATATCGAAGGAACGGGCGTGGGCCTGACCATCGCGCGACGCCTGATCGAATCCATGAATGGCCGCATCGGCTTCGAAACCCGGCCGGGCCAAGGGTCCAGCTTCTGGATTGAAATCCCCGCCGCCGACACGGCGACCGGATCGGCCCCGACATTGTCCTCCTCGCGCGGACGGAAACCCGACGAGGCGCCGACCCGGCGCATGCTTTACGTCGAGGATAACCTTGAAAATCTTCAATTGATGCGCGATATCGCGGCGGAATACGGTCAGTTTTCCCTGCTGACGGCGGCGACCGCCGAAGCGGGACTCGAGATCGCCAACATCGCCCAGCCCGACGTCGTCGTTCTCGACATCAACCTGCCCGGCATGACCGGCATGGAAGCGATTCTTCGCCTGAAGAAAGATCCGCGCACCAGCGCCATTCCGGTAATTGCCCTGTCGGCCAACGCCACCCAGCGCGCCATCCGCGAGGGCCTGCAGGCCGGATTCGCCCGCTATCTGACCAAACCCTTCGACGTGGCCGAATTCCTGGCGGCGGTGAATTCCGTTTTGGCTTCGCCGCCGGCCGGATCATGAATCCGATATGGGCGAGACGGCGCCGATGATGGCGGTAAACAGATCACCCAGCGCCACCGGCTTGCGCAAAACCGTGATCACGCCCTCCGTCGCCAGATCCAGCGCTTCGGGCGCGCCGATCTGACCGGTGCATAACAGACAGGGCAGATCGGACCGCACCGCCTTGATCTCCTTGACGAAATCCAGGCCCGACATCTGGGGCATGCCCTGATCGCTGACCACCACGTCCCAGGCATCGGGCGATTCGACGATGATCGCCAGGGCTTCGACCGGCGACGCGCAGGCGGCACCCTCGATCCCCTGCCGTTCCAGCGCCATCAGCACCATATCGGTGAAATCGGCATTGTCATCCACCAGCAGCACCCGCAAACCCGATGGCAGAACGGGGATCGGCGGCGGCGGCATATCCTCGGGCGGCGCTTCCCGTTCCTCGACGGCTCCCGCCACGGGCAGGGCGATGTCGAAGCGGGTGCCCGCTCCCGGCCGGCTGCGAACCAGAACGGCGCCGCCATGGCCCAGCACCACTTCGCGCACGACCGCCAGTCCCAACCCCGTGCCTAAGCCTTTTGTGGTGAAGAAGGGATCGAACGCCTGCCCCAACGTCTCGGCGGGTACTCCCGTGCCGCTATCGGCGACCGATAAAAGCACATAGGAGGCTCCGGCCTCCAGACCGCCCAAGGTGGCAACGGCGGCCCCGTCGGAATCGGTACGCACCTGAACCTTCGCCGACGAGTCCTTTGCCGGAAAATCGGCGGCGCCGGAGGCGAGCGGCCTGACCGAAACGGCGATGCGTCCCGCTTCGCCCGACAAGGCCTCGCCGGCATTGACCACCAGATTGACCACGACCTGCCCCAGTTGCGTGCGATCCCCCGATACCATCGCGCGATCGGCGTCGCAGACCAGATCGATGTCGGCCGACAGACCGGGACGCAGCAGATCGCAGCATTCCTGGACCAGGGGCGCCATATCGACCGGACGGCGAACCGGCTCGGCGCGACGGGTAAAGGTCAGAATCTGGCGGGTCAAAGCGCTGGCCCGCTCGCAGGCGGTGACGATGCGGTGAGCGTAACGCTCGACCGGCGGAGGCGCGGTCTCGGTGCCGATCAGTTCGGCGAACCCGCGAATGGCGCCGACGATATTGTTGAAATCATGAGCGATACCGCCGGCAAAGCGGCCCAACGCCTCCAACTTGCGCGCTTCCTGCAACGTCGCTTCAAGCCGCAAGCGCTCTTCCTCGCGGCGGCGACGGTCGGTGATATCGCGGATGAGCGCGAACAGATACGGGGTTCCGCGGCGGGACAGGCTGGTCAGCGAGATATCGAGAATAAGGGGGGTCCCGTCGGCGCGCTGCCCCAGCCATTCATGGTTGCACGGCATCCCCGCCAGCGCCACGGCGATATGATCGGCGGCCTCCTGGCGGGACGGCCGGCCGTCCGGTTGAAGCGGCGGGGCGAAAGCGTGGGGAATTTCACCCAGCATGCTGGCGCGCGGCCGGCCGAACATGTCCTCGGCCCTGGGATTGCAATCGACGATGCGCGCGCCTTCCATCAGGAAAATGGCGTCATCGGCCGACTGGAACAGGGCGCGATAGCGCTCCTCCCCCTCCCGCGCCCGCTCCTCGATCAGACGGCGGGGACCGATATCGGCCATGGCGGCGACGAAGCCGCCATCCTCCAGGCGGATGAAATCGGTTTCCAGAAGAAGCGCGGGGTTCCGTCCCGGCAGCGAGATTTCCCCATGCCAGCGTCCGCGCCCGACCAGCGACGATTCGATGACGTCGAGCAGCGGCGATCCCGGCGACGGCGCCAGCCCCAACTCGCGCCAATGGCTCCCCATCATCGGGCCGGGCGCATCATATCCGCACCAGATCGCCGCCGCCCGATTGGCATAGGTCACCCGGCCGTCCCGATCGGCAACGACGAAGCCGTCATCGATCAGATCGAAGGAGTCAACGATACGGCGCAGCGCCGCGACATCCTCGGCCATGCGCTGTTCGCCGCGCTTGCGCTCGTCAATCGGGCGAAGACTGATGCGCAACCCATTGGATCCGCCCACAAAAACGGGACGGACCGCCAGGGAATGCCAGACGGGTCCCCCCGAAGGGCGGAGAATGCGCAGATCGCAACCGGTCACCGTCCGCCCGCCGCGAGCCGCCGCCACCGCCGCATCGAACACGGCGCGATCCGTCTCGGCGACCAGGGGACGCGGATAGAACCCGGCGGGGCGGCCGCGATAGGTCGCCCAATCCCCCTCGTCGTCGGCGCCGCCGTTGACCCAAAGCAGTTCGCCATCGCCATCGGTCCAGCATTCCCAGTCGGGGGTCGCCTCGGCGATCGCCGCCATTCTGGTCCACAGCGCGTCCAGTTCGCCGGACGCCATCTGGCGGTCACGGGCCGCGGCGCTTTCATCGAGCATCACGCCGACGACCATCATTTCGGAACCGCCGCGATCGATGGCTCTTTCCCGCGCCAATAGCGCCACCTCGCGCCCATCGGGACGGCGCAGCCGCCATCTTTTGTCGATGGCCTCGCCACGGCGCAAGCCATCACCATGGCTGTCCCCGCCTTCGCCATCCGCCATGGGGGAAAACAAGGTCGCGACTTTCTCAGCCGGCCAGCGGCACACGGACTCGGCCGTCTCTCCCAAAAGTTGCTCGATGCCGCCGCCGACATACAAAAAACGGCGGGCCCCTTCCGGGGAAACGGCGACCTGATAGAACATGGCGGGCATGGCATCAAGGGAGGCCCGCAACCGCGCCGCGTCAGCGGCGATTTCCCGCTGGCGCCGGATATCGCGCCACTCTCCGGCGATCCGCCACACCGCCCGCCGCAACGCCGCTTCGGCCGGCCGGGGGTCATCGATGGGCGCGCGTTTCCAAACGGCGAGAACGCCGACCGGCCGGCCGTCCCCGTCCCGGATCGCCATGCCGGCGAACGCCACGATGCCGTGCGCCGTCGCCATCGGATTGAGCGGATGGCGTTTCCCCAGATCGTTTTCCACCACCACCGGCCCCGGCGCGGCCAGCGTTTGGGCGAGAACCGTGCCGGCGATGGCCGTACGGCGACCGACGATGCCGATGCGGTAACGATCGTGACCGGCGGAAAATTCGGACACGACCATATCGCCCTCGATGCGCGCAGCCACCACGCAATCGGCGGTCAATTCGTCCACCAACTGCGCCAGCATGGCGGCGATCACCGTCGTGCCGCCCGAGGAATTCCCTTTTTCCCGAGGTTCGGTATCGGCGCCCTGTCCATCGGAGCGACAAGCGCCCGCCGACGCGACCATGGCCGTTCCCGACCAACGCACAGCGCCGCCGGGCATACGGTGCGGACGCCCCGTGACGAAAACGCACCGACCGGCCCACGGTCCGCCGCGCATGATGCCGCGCAGTCCGGCGACAGGCGACAGGCGGGCCACGGCGACCGCCAGATCCCTGCGGGCGCCCGTATCCAGCCGTATCAACCGCCATATGGATCGGCCGACGGCTTCGGGCATGGCCATGAAGGAATCGACCATGTCCAACCGCGTCACCAATCCCTTGGTGTCGACCTCCCAAAGCGCGTCGTATCCGACCAAATCGGCGGCATGGTTCCCGGAATGCCTACCGGTCGCGGCAGGCCGTCCGGTCAAACGGCGAAAAGTTGCCATCAGTCCCATGTCCATCGGGGGCGCCGCGCCTCTTTCCCGGCCTCGTCATTCACCGTCAACACTGTAATTCGTCATAGCCCGACAAGATTAAATCGGCGGCCGCGGTCTCCGGGCCCGTCAAGGGTAGGGAGCGGACCCGCAAAAGTATGCGTTCG
This sequence comes from Pseudomonadota bacterium, assembly GCA_021848545.1. Classification (GTDB taxonomy): domain Bacteria; phylum Pseudomonadota; class Alphaproteobacteria; order Rhodospirillales; family Magnetospirillaceae; genus JAJZUL01. The sequence continues at coordinate 17,764 of JAJZUL010000007.1, read as the reverse complement.
CCTTAGACCTAGGTATAGTGACGTCTTGAACATCGGCAATCGCCATGTAATCCTTGGCGGTGCCATGCAAACAGGGGGGATGGCGCATGCGTATCGTCGTTGCTGATGACCATCCACTTTATATTGACGCCGTCCAAGGACAGATTCGGCATCTTTTCCCTGATTCCGATATTCAGACGGCGCAAACGCTTCAGGACACGTTGACGCTCATCGAAGCGGGCGGCATCCAACTCGTCATGATGGATTTGTATATGCCCGGCATGGAGGGGGGCGATGGCGTCTCCCGCGTCGTGGCGGCGGCGGAACCGGCCCCGGTCATCGTGATTTCAGGCAGCGCCCGGGATGCGGATGTCCGCGCTTGCATCGAAGCGGGGGCCCGTGGGTTCCTGCCCAAAACCCTGGGCGGTCCCGTTTTCGCGTCGGCGATCACTCTGGTCATGGCCGGGGGCAGCTACGTTCCGGCCGAATTCGTCGCCGCGCCGGCGGCGGAACGCCATTCGTCGCCATCCTCGTCGGCCTTCACGCCGCGCGAAATGGAAGTGTTGACCCTGGTGGTCCGCGGTTGCTCCAACAAGGAAATCGCCCGCGCCCTGGATTTGCAGGAAGTGACGGTCAAACTTCATCTGAGCCGTATTTTTCATAAAATGGGCGTCAAGAACCGCTCGCATGCCGCGGTGATGGCCGTCCGCACCGGATTGGTGCCCGACGATCCCTCGTCGTAGTGCGCTGATCTTGTGGTCTGATGCGAGCGTTGACCAAGCGGCCGGACGGCCGCGCTTGGCCCGAATTCTCACACTGGCACCGATTTGATCGCGTTTCGGCGCCAGCGTGATAAATCCTGGCTAGACTTTGGGCTACCCCACGCACCAGACGCCTCATACCGATGCGGCGGCGGGAATACATCTGCCGACATGTGGTGAAACCCATCCTGAGCGATTATTTTGAGGTGTCGTGCATTGGCGCACACACTGAAAGTCGCAATTCAGGATGGTCGCCATGAGCTTCCCGCGCCCACATCTTTCGCGCAAATCCGGCCCGACGGCCCTTGCATCGGGCGTCTTCTCCGGGATCGTGGAAGATGGACGATCCGCCCGCCTCACTCCGATCACGGGAGGATGGCGATGAGACACCTCCCCCATCCCGCCGTCGCCACCGGGGGCGTTCTGGTGGTCGAGACCTCCGGCAGGGTCATTTTCGCCAATGCCGAAGCCGGCCAACTGCTCGGCCGCCCCCTGCACGACATGCGTTCCGTCCACCTGAACGATCTGTTCGAGCATGCCGACACCATCGCCGACGTGCTGACGCTGGCCACCCGGGGCCTGCGCTGGAGCGCCATCGTGCTGACGCCCCGACGCGCTGACCGCAAGGTGCAGGCTGAAATCCGCGCCACCGGCGATGACAGCGACACGCTGGTCATCGTCATGCACCGGATATAGGGCCATGGGACCGCGCATCCATTCCGATGCCCGGCGCCCCCCCTTTCATGCGTCCCCGAAGGCCTGGGCGCATGATCAATCCACGTTAAAACAGCAGATCCGAGATATCGGACGGATCGACGGGCGCCGTTTCGTTGGCCTGTTCCGCCCCGCCCCCTCCCAAAATACGGGCATGGGCATCGCGCTGGCTGGCCATGGTGTAGGTGCTGCGCAGGAAATCGCCGCTTGTATCCTGGCCGTCATCGTCGCCGAGATGCGGCGCGGCCTCGTCAAGGATGGACGCGCACTGCCCCAGAATGGTCAGAACCTCGTCGTGGGCTCCCAGACGGCTGGCCGCCTCCTCCAACAAGGTTTCCGCCCTGACGGCTTCGCCGTCGAGAGCGGTCAGCGCCGAAGCCAGCATATGGGCACCTTCGTCGAAGGTCTGGATGGCCGAAGCCAGGGAAACGACGATACCGCCGTCACCCTGTTCCTTCTCCGACCGCAGATCACCGGCGGCGGCCTGAATTTCCCCGAGACCGGTCATGATCTGACCGGCATCCTCCGCCGTCCGTCCGGCATGGGCGCGCAGGGCCTGGGCGATGACCCCCAGCGCCCGGCCCTGATAGCCGAGGCGCGAGCATTTCAGGGTCGCATTCAATCCCATCACCCGCATTTCCGCCTCGACGGAATGCACCGCTTCGAGATGGGTGGCCATCGCCGCGACGCTTTGAGACAAAGGCTCCAGACGGTCCTGCAGGATTCTGTTGGCTTCGCGCGCGCTGTCCAGCAAATCGGCGGCCTGGTGCAGGTCCCGCGCCAGATCGTGAACGAACGAACCGTCGCCGTCGGAGCCCCCGGCCGAAGCGAACGCGTCCCGACCGCTGGCGCGGATGGCGCTGCCGCTCCGGGCCAATTCCCCCATGCGGGACGAGATACGCTGGGCGGCCTGATTCAAATCCCGCTCGGTATCCTTGAGCTGAACCGCCTGCAGCCGGCAGATGCGGCCCTTGCCCGCCTGACCGCCATTGTCTGCCAGCGCCTTCAGCGCCTGGGCGACATGCTCCACCCTCTGGCGGGCGATATCGCCCGCTTGCAGCGCCTGAACCACATCGTTGAGACTGGTTTCCGCCGCCTTGGAGCGGGCCTCCACCTGCTCCGCCGATTGGACGGCGGCGCGGCGCCGGTCCTCGACCATGCGCATGCCGGCGGTCAGGCGGCCATTGATATCGGCCAGAACCTCGCTCTGGCGGCGATCGAAATCGAGTTGCAGCTTGCCCGCCGATTCCGACAGGGCGGTCAGGGCGTCGCGTTCGGCCGCCAACTTGTCCAGCGTACTTTTGGCCAATTGCGCCAACCGCGTCATTTCCGTGGTGAATACGCTGAAATCGGTGTTGGCGGCGACCACGTGGGCCGCCTCGATGCGGGCGTTCACCGCCAGGATTTCCACCTCGTCCACGGTCTTGCGCAGGCGATTGAGGGGCGCCCCCACCCGTTTGACCAGATCGTCCAACCGCTCCAGAGCGGCCTGGCCGCCGCCGTCCCCGGAAATGGCCGCCAAGGCGCCGACCACGTCGGACAGGGTTCCGACCGCCAGACTGAAATCCTGGGAGTGCAACAATTCGGACAGGCCGGCGAAAGCCCCCGCAATGCCGCGCATTGCCGAAGCCGCCCCGGCGATGTTCTGGCCGCAATGGAGAAACTTGGTTTCGATCGGCTGCAACGTGGCGCCGAGGCGGTCCGCCAGATCGGACCATGCCGGTTCGACCGGATTGACGGAAATGACGCTATCCATCGCTTACCCCTCTCCCCTAACAGACGTACCGCCGGCCGTCATCGCGCCGTCCCGTGGAAGCAGGCGCCCTCCACTATATCTGCACCGCAGTGGAAAAATCGAGGCCGAGGCCCCCCCCGTTCCGCGAGAGTGCCGCCCCCGCCCGCCAATTCATACATTTTTGATTGTGTAGATATCAATTTGCACGTTCAGCGATATTTTTTGCGGCTGTTTCAGATGTTTGATAGGCCCATAACCGAATGCACAAAGATTCCACCGCAAGCACCGGGAGCATTAAACTTTAGTAGAATATCTTGTTTCAAGACAGACCATTATATTGGCAATCCATCCATAAAGATGGAAGAAAAAATCAGATAACCGATTTCACGTTTCAAAAAACGTCATGCGCAACTGAATGATTTTATATCCACTGAACAATTACGGAACGATTTTGGCGCCATGCAGAGGAGCCCAAGACATGACCGGGACCAACGACTTATCCATTCGTCTCGAAGGCGAACACACCATCCGAACCATCGGCGAAACCGCGACCATCTTCGGGCGCGCGCTGCATAAAGCCGGACCGATCGTGCTTGATTGCTCGGGCATTTCCGAAGTCGACATCTCCTTTGTGCAACTGGTCATCGCCGCGCGCGCCAGCGCCAACGCCCTTGGCCGCGACCTTCGCGTCGACCCGCCGGCCGAAGGCGCGTTGCTGACCTGTCTCACCGATGGCGGCTTTCTCGAACACACCCCGGAAATCCCGTCGGATCGCCGGGAATTCTGGCTGAACCGCGGCGGCGCCGACACGGACGGGGGGCGGCGATGAACGCACCGGACCCCAGGGAAACATTTCGCGGCGAGGCCCAGGATCTGCTGGAGAAGCTGGAGGAAGCTCTGCTCGATCTGGGGGAAACGCCGGACGAGCATGACCTGATCGACACCGCCTTTCGGGCGCTGCACACGCTCAAAGGGTCGGGCTCGATGTTCGGCTTCGAGCGTCTGGCCGCCTTCACCCACCATGTGGAAACCGCCTTCGACAAGGTCCGCAAGGGCGAGATCGCGCCCAGCCGCGATCTGATCACCGTCACCCTGGCCGCCCAGGATTGCATGCGCCGGCTGATCGAAAGCCCCGACCAGGATGCCGGCGACGAGGGGGAAATCCTCGCCCGCCTGCAAACCGTCGTCGCCGTCGCCCCCGGCGCGAAGCCGGCCGCCGCCGCGCTGGAGGAAGTGCCGGCGGAGGACGGCACCGCCACCTACCGCATCCGCTTCCGCCTGGGACCGCAGGCCCTGCTCACCGGCAACGACCCGGTGCGCCTGATCGAGGAATTGCGCGCCCTGGGCGAAAGCACGGTGGTCGCCATCGATGACGAGGTGCCGTCCTTCGAAACCCTCGATCCCACCGTCTGCCGCGTGCGCTGGGACGTGATCCTGACCACGTCGGCGCCCCGATCGGCCATCGACGACGTGTTCCTGTTCGTCCTCGACGACATGGAACTGGACGTGGTCCGGGTCGAGGCCGACGAGCAACCGCGGCGCCTGGGCGAAATCCTGGTCGAACGCGGCGACGCCGCCCCCGAGACCATCGCCGAGGCGTTGGGCCGGCAGCATCCCCTGGGCCGGTTGCTGGTGGAATCGGGCAAGACCAGCGAAAACCAGGTGCTGTCGGCCCTGGCCGAACAGAACCATGTCCGCAAGGAAGCCGAGATCGCCAAGGCCACCGCCAAGGGCCAGGATACCATCAAGGTCACCGCCGAACGGCTGGACGGGCTGATGGACCGGGTCGGCGAGCTGGTCATCGCCCAGGCCCGTCTCAAGCAATTGTCCGGACAGATCGACGACATCGCCCTGAAGGCGGTGGCCGAGGAAATCGAGCGGCTGGTGTCGGAATTGCGCGACACCACCATGAGCATCCGCCTGGTGCCCATCGGCTCGCTGTTCGCCCGCTTCCGCCGCATGGTTCACGACCTCGCCCGCGATCTGGGCAAGGAGGTCCGCCTGACCACCGAAGGCGAGGAAACCGAACTCGACAAGACCGTCATCGAGCGTCTGGCCGATCCCATGGTCCATCTCATCCGCAACGCCATCGACCATGGCGTCGAGGGACCGGAAAAGCGCGCTCAGGCCGGAAAGCCGGCCGAAGGCCATCTCCACCTGTCCGCCCGCCATTCCGGCGCCGAGGTCCTGATCTCCATCCGCGACGACGGCAAGGGGCTGGATTCCGCCCGCATCCGCGCCCGGGCCGAGGAAAACGGCCTGATCGCGCCGGGCGCCCGCCTGTCCGACGCCGACCTGTTCCAGTACATCTTCGCGCCCGGATTCTCCACCGCCGCCGAGGTGACCAGCGTGTCGGGCCGCGGCGTCGGCATGGACGTGGTCAAACGCACCATCGAATCCCTGCGCGGCGCCATCGACATCACCAGCACCCCCGGCCGGGGCGCCGAGGTCACCCTGCGCCTGCCCCTGACCCTGGCCATCATCGACGGCCTGCTGGTCCGCGTCGGCCGGGGCCGCTACGTCATCCCCCTGTCCGCCGTCGAGGAATGCGTCGAATTGTCGGCCGATGACGATACCCGCTCGCGCGGACGCAACTTCCTCAACATCCGCGGTGAACTGGTGCCCTTCCTGCGCCTGCGCGAGATGTTCAACGCCATCGACCCGCCCGACCCCTATCAGAAGGTGGTGGTGGTCTCCACCGGCGAACGCCGCGTCGGGTTGGTGGTCGATCAGGTCATCGGCGATCACCAGACCGTCATCAAATCCCTGTCCAAGCTCCATGCCGACGTCAACAGCTTCTCCGGCGCCACCATCCTCGGCGACGGTTCGGTGGCCCTGATCCTCGATGTCGGCCATCTGGTCGCCGCCGGCCAGACCTTCGACCAGACCCGCAGGGCCTCGTAAGGAGCATCCGCCATGCCCAACGACACCAGTCCCGACACCGCCACGGCCGCCGCCGGCGCCCAGATCATCCCCCATCCCACCAAGCGGGCCTCGTTCGAGGCGCTGACCTTCGGGATCGCCAGCGAGATCTTCGCGCTCGACGCCGGTATCGTCCGCGAAATCCTCGATATCGTCACCGTCACCGAGGTCCCCGGCGCCCAGCCCTTCGTCGGCGGCCTCCTCAATGTCCGCGGCAAGGTCGTGCCCCTGGCCGACCTTCGCATCAAGTTCGGCATGGACCGCACCGAGACCACCGTCGATACCCGCATCATCGTCGTCGAAATCGAACTCGGCGGCGAGGCGGTCATCATCGGACTGCTCGCCGACAAGGTCTTCGAAGTCACCGAAATCACCGGAGCCTCCATCGAGGAAGCCCCCGAAATCGGCATGAACTGGCCCCGCGAATACATCAAGGGCATCGGAAAACGCGGCGCCGATTTCATCATCATTCCCAACATCTCCCGCATCTTCGCGGTGAACTGAACGGCTTGAGAGAATCACGCGAACAAACCACAACCATCGCTATATATTCTTTAGTTGTACCAATTCATAATGTGAGAAAAGAATGTAACCGTTTGCCCTCTATACTCCACTCACGTCACGACGCTATCGTCGGCGGCGGAAGGCGTGACGGACTCTGCCGAAATTGAGGCTGAGCGAGGAACAAACGATCGGAAACGCCGCACCGGTCGGGATACGGGCGGGACACTCCATCATCCACCGCGCCGCCAAACGGGCCGAAAGGAATCGGCTTTGGCTGCACCGCGATCGAGGAGATTTCCGCTATGAAACCAATCCTGACATTGAAGGTGGTGCTGTCCTTCGGTGTAATGATCGCCTTGGCCGCGGCGGCGGCGGTCGGCGGCCTGCTCGCCCTTCAAGCGGGACAGAGCGCCGGGTTGCCGATCCTTGTCCTGTCGGGCGTCGCCATGGTGGTGGGAAGTGTCGCGGCGGCGGTGATCGGCCGCGATCTGTCCCGCGCGACCCGCACCCTCGGTGTCGCCCTGAACCGATTGGCCGACGGCGACACCGATATCGACATCGCCCTGCCCCCCGGCCGACACGACGAGTTGGGCGTCATGGCCGCGGCCACCCGGCGCCTGCGGGACACGGCCGTCATCGACCGGCGCACGGCGCGGGCGGTGGATGCGGTGAACGGCAATATCATGATCACCGATTCCGACCTCAAGATCGTTTACGCCAACCCCGCGGTCCTGCGCACCCTGGCGGCGGCGGAAGCCGATATCCGCAAGGAACTGCCCCACTTCTCGGCGGCCAACGTCATCGGCAACAGCATCGACATCTTTCACCGCAATCCGGGTCACCAACGGCGGATCCTGGAAAATCTCAGCGGCAACCATCTGGCGAAGATCAAGGTCGGGGGCCGCACCTTCCAGCTTCAGATCACGCCGGTCACCGACCATGGCCGCCTGCTGGCCGTGGTGACGGAATGGGGCGACATCACCGCCGAACTGGCCGTCGAAAACGAGGTGTCGAACCTGGTCACCGCCGCGTCGCGCGGTGATTTCAGCGGCCGCCTGACCGAAGCCGACAAAGTCGGTTTCTTCAAGACCCTGGCGGAATCCCTCAACCGCCTGATCGACACCACCACCACCGGCCTCAACGAAGTGATTTCGGTGATGGGCGGCATCGCCGGCGGCGATCTCAACCTCAGAATGACCGGCGATTACGAAGGCATGTTCCTGCAGATCAAGACCGACGTGAACGAAACCGCGGGCAAGCTTGGCGAAGTGGTCCGCGAAACCATGTCCGCCGCCGACAATGTCGCCGCCGGCAGCCTGGAATTGTCGGCCAGCGCCGAGCAATTGTCCCAGGGGTCCACCGAACAGGCGTCGGCCACCGAACAGGCGTCGTCGGCCATGGAGCAAATGGCGGCCAACATCAAGCAGAATGCCGAGAATGCCGGCCAGACCGAAAAGATCGCCCACCAATCGGCCAAGGACGCCCAGACCAGCGGCGAGGCGGTCGGCCGGGCGGTCAACGCCATGCAGACCATCGCCCAGAAGATTTCGGTGGTCCAGGAGATCGCCCGCCAGACCGACCTGCTGGCCCTGAACGCGGCGGTGGAGGCGGCCCGGGCCGGCGAGCACGGCAAGGGCTTCGCCGTGGTCGCCTCCGAGGTCCGCAAGCTGGCGGAGCGCAGCCAGGCGGCGGCGGCCGAAATCAGCGGCCTGTCCTCGGACACGGTGCGGGTCGCCCAGGAAGCCGGAACCATGCTCGAAAAGCTGGTGCCCGACATCAAGCGGACGGCGGAACTGGTGGAAGAAATTTCGGCCGCCTGCCGCGAACAGGATATCGGCGCCGAACAGATCAATCTGGCCATCCAGCAGCTCGACAAAATCACCCAGCAGAACGCCGCGGCCTCGGAGGAAATGTCTTCGACGTCCGAGGAACTGGCGGGGCAGGCCGAGCAATTACAGCAGACCATCTCCTATTTCAACGTCGGCAATGATGATGTCGCATCCCTGGCGCTCCCTCGAACCAGGGGGGCGTCAAGGGCTCCGCAAACGCCGCCCCTGCCCGCGCCGGCAACGCGCGCCGTTCGAATCGACGGCATGCGCTACCAGATTCCCCCCCCAAACGGCAAAATTCGACCCAAGAAAAACGGGGTCACCCTGGATATGAGCGCACCGAAATCGGGGGATATATCCGATAGTTTCGACACAGAATTCAAAAGATACTAAACCAACGTATAGGACGATCAACTTGCCGGTACGAAGAAATTGGGGCATCATTTACTGATGACGGGATGTCTCGGATAAGCCAGCCGTTGGCCGCCGGCGCCGCGATTCGGCGGCAGGTCCGATGGACGCATCGATGGAGGGGAAAATGGGTGACATGAACGCGGAACGCCCCGATAAAGCCGGCATGGCCGATAAAAGCGGCCAATACGTCACGCTGGGCGTGGGACGGGAAGTCTTCGCGGTTCCGGTCACGACGGTTCGGGAAATCCTCGACGCGCGCGAAATCGCGCACCTGCCCAACGCCCCGTCTTTTCTGCTGGGGCTGATCGATGTCCGCGGCCATTCTGTGCCGGTCATCGACCTTCGCATCAAGCTGGGCCTGCCGCCGGCGGAAGCGACGGAGCACACCCGCATCCTGGTTCTGGACGTGGACGTCGTCGATGCGGGCGATGGAGAGTCCGCGCCGCAACGGCGCATGGTGTTGGGTCTTCTCGCCGACCGCGTCTTCGAGGTCACCGCCCTCGACGCCGGCAGCGCCGAACCGCCGCCGGAAATCGGTATCCGCTGGCGCTCGAATTATATCGATTGCGTCGGCCGCCGCGGCGACGATTTCGTCATCGTCTTCGACCTCGCCCATCTTCTGACCAATGAAGAGACGGCGCTGCTTGAAACGCGGGTCGCCGCATGACCGTCCCGGTCAACACGGTTCAATATCTCAGTCCGCGCAATTTCAACCGGCTCGCCCGATACATCCACGATACGGCCGGCATCAAGATGCCGCCCAACAAGCGGGTGATGCTGGAAGGACGGTTGCGGCGGCGGCTGAACGCTTTGGGCCTGCCCAATTTCGATGCCTATTGCCGCTTTCTGTTCGAGGAAGACGGGCTGGCCAGCGAAAAGGTCGCCCTGATCGACGCCGTCACCACCAACAAAACCGAATTTTTTCGGGAACCGGACCATTTCCATCATTTGGCCAACATCGCCCTGCCCGATCTGGCCGAACAGGGGGTCGGCATGGGCGGACGGACAGCCAAGATATGGAGCACGGCCGCATCCATCGGCGCCGAGCCCTATACCATCGCCATGGTCCTGGCCGAATTCTCCCGCCATCACACCGGCTGGCGGGGCACGGTAGTGGCCACCGACATTTGCACCGACGCCCTGAACAAGGCCGTCACCGCCATCTATCCCGAACAGATGATCGCTCCGGTCCCCATGGACCTGCGCCACCGCTATCTGATGCGCGCCAAGGACCAACGTCGCGCGGAAGTCCGCATCGTGCCCGAATTGCGTCGGCTGGTATCGTTCGGCCGTCTCAATCTCATGGACAATCGCTACAATCTCGACCGCGATTTCGACGTGGTCTTTTGCCGCAACCAGCTCATCTATTTCGATAAGCCGACGCAAATGGCGGTGCTTGAACGCATATGCGACCATCTGCGCCCGGGCGGCATCCTGTATCTCGGTCATTCCGAAACCATTGCCGGCTTCGACCTGCCGGTACGGCAGATCGCCGCCAGCATTTTCCAGCGACTCTGAACAAAAAAACTGGCGCGGCAGGCCAGGTTTACGCCCGGACCGAGCCGGTCCCGCTACGTCCCACCCGGATGATTTCGGAGGCCAGGGAATCGAGCGGCATCACCCGTTCGGCCGCGCCCCGATTGATGGCTTCCTTGGGCATGCCGAAGACGATGCAGGACGCTTCGTCCTGGGCGACGGTGAAGGCGCCGGCCTGACGCATCTCCAACAAACCCTGCGCCCCGTCATCGCCCATACCGGTCATGATGATTCCGACCGCGTTGCTGCCGGCCGACTGGGCCGCCGAGCGGAACAGCACATCGACGCTGGGGCGGTGGCGCGACACCAGGGGACCGTCGCGCACCTCGACGTAATAGCGGGCGCCGGCGCGCTGGAGCAAGGTGTGGCGATTGCCCGGCGCGATCAGCACGCGCCCCCGCAGCACGGTATCGCCGTTGGCCGCCTCCTTGACCTCGACCGCGCACAAACCATCCAGGCGACGGGCGAACGCCTCGGTGAATTTCTCGGGCATATGCTGAACGATGACAATGCCGGGCACGTCGGACGGCAGGGCTTCCAGGATTTGCTGCAATGATTGGGTCCCGCCGGTGGACGCGCCGATGCAGACCACCTTTTCGGTGGTCCGGGCCATGGCGCCGCCATGGGGGGCCGGCATGATGACGTCGGCGCTCAGCTTCTTCTCGACCCCCAGCGTCCTTTTTCCGGGCGTCGCCGACATTTTCTTTCCGGGCGTCGCCGACACTTTCGCGCGCGAGACCCGAGCCTGGGCCGCCGCCTTGACCGTGTCGCAAATCCTCACTCCCGATTCCAGAAGATTCTGGCGGGTATCGACCTTGGGCTTCAGGATCACATCCACCGCCCCGGCCTCCAGCGCCTGCATCAGGGTCTGGGACCCCTCTTCGGTCAGCGACGAGCACATCACCACCGGCAGGGGATGCTGGCTCATCAGCTTGCGGAGAAAGGTGACTCCGTCCATGCGCGGCATTTCGACATCCAGGGTGATGACGTCCGGCACCTCGTCCTGAAGCCGGCGGGCGGCGACGAACGGGTCGGATGCGGTCCCTATGACCTGGATGTCGGGATCGGACGACAGAATGTCGGAAAGTGTCTGGCGGACCGAAGCGGAATCGTCGACGATCAGAACCCTTACTTTGGCGCCCATGGCAACCCCGCTCGCTATACCGTTGGATTTCAATACTAACACGAGCGAGGATGGCTTGCGCTTGCCGAGAATTGCCATTATCCATTTGCACCATCCGGACGATCATTATGGAAGCGGACAGCTTCGGCCCCGACCACCTCCGTATAGGGGTGGTGACCTACGAAACCCGCGGCGGCACCGACGCCCTGATGGGCGATTTCGCCGCCCGGTTGAAAAGTGACGGCGCCGATGTCGGCGGACTGCTTCAGCACGGCCGGATGGACGAAAACGGCCACTGGCGCATGGTGCTGACCGATCTCAGAACCGGCCGCCTCCACCCCATTTCCCAGGATCTCGGCGCCGGCTCGGCGACCTGCAGCCTGGACACCAGCGCCCTGGTCGAGGCCAGCCAGGTCCTGCGGCGCGAGATCGCCGCCCGACCGGATTTGCTGATCGTCAATAAATTCGCCGGCCTGGAGGCCGAGGGGCGCGGGCTCGTCGCTGAATTGTTCGCTGCCATAGAGGCGGAAATCCCGATTTTGACCACCCTGGCCGTTCGCCACCGTCCCGCCTGGGATAGGATCATGGGGGGCGCCGGCGACATGCTGGACCCGACCGAAGCGGCATTGTGGGACTGGTGGCGCCGGACGCGAAAAAGGGGCGACGCATGATTTTGTTCGGGCTGGCCGGATGGAGCGGCGCCGGCAAGACGACGCTGATGGTCCATCTGGTGAGCATCCTCACCGAACGGGGTCTGACGGTCTCGACGGTCAAGCACGCCCATCACGGTTTCGATATCGACAAGCCGGGCAAGGACACCTTTCGCCACCGCGAGGCCGGCGCCGCCCAGGTGATGGTGGCGTCGTCGCGACGCTGGGCGCTGATGACCGAAATCGCGGGCGAAAGGGAACCGACCATGGACGAATTGGTGGCCCATATGGCGCCGGCCGATCTGGTCCTGGTCGAGGGCTTCAAAACCTATCCCCACGACAAGATCGAAATTCACCGCCCATCCCTGGGCAAGCCGCGCCTGCCCGCGGATTCCACCATCGTCGCGGTGGCCAGCGATGAACCGCTTGCCGAAACGCGTCTGCCCCGGCTCGACCTCAACCGCCCGGTCCTGATCGCCGATTTCATCCTGGAGCGGACGGGGCTGTCGCCTACCCGCCGGTAACGCTCATATGGCGGGAGACGGACGGGCCGTCATCGGCGCGGTCGATGACGAAATCGTGGCCCTTGGGCTTGCGGGCGATGGCGTCCCGGATCGCCGCTTCCAAGACCTCATCGCTTTCCGAAGCGCGTAGCGGCGCCCGCAGATCGGCGGCGTCCTCCTGGCCCAGGCACGGATAAAGGGTTCCGGTGCAGGTAACCCGCACCCGGTTGCAGCCCTCGCAGAAATTGTGGCTCATGGGCGTGATGAAGCCCAGCCGGCGGCCGGTCTCGGCGACCCGCACATAGCGGGCGGGACCGCCGGTGACATGGTCGCTGGGCGCCAGGGTCCAACGGGTTTCCAGATCGCGCCGCAACTCGGCCAGGGACAGATAGCGGCCGGCGCGACCGCCCTCGATCTCGCCCAGCGGCATGGTTTCGATCAGGCACAAGTCCAGCCCCGCCTCGCCGCACCAGGCCAGCATGCGGTCATATTCCCCGTCATTGACCCCGCTCAGCGCCACCATGTTGATCTTGACCGCCAACCCCGCCGCCCGCGCCGCCGCGACGCCGTCCAGCACCCGCGGCAAATCGCCGCCGCGGGTGATCGTGGCGAAGCGGTCGGGATCGAGGCTGTCGATGGACACGTTGATCCGGCGCATGCCGGCCGCGGCCAGATCTCCGGCGAAGCGGGCGAGCTGGGTGCCGTTGGTGGTCAGGGTCAATTCGTCGAGACCGCCATCGCCGACGCGGCGCCCCAAGGCGCGGATCAGGGTGATGACGTCGCGCCGGACCAGGGGCTCGCCGCCGGTCAGGCGCAGTTTGCGCACCCCCAGCCGGATGAAGGCTTCGCACAGGCGCTGGGTTTCCTCCAGGCTGAGCACGTCGCGCTTGGGCAGGAATCGCATGGTCTCGGGCATGCAATAGACGCAGCGCAGGTCGCAACGGTCGGTGACCGAAACGCGAAGATAGGTGATGGCGCGGCCGAACGGGTCGATCATGGTGGGTATGATGGGGATCGGGAGCCGCCCGCGCAACTCCCCCGCCTTCATTGGTGTGGCTCAACCGCCGGCCGCCGTCAGGGATCATGACACGAAAGCGATCACATCGTCCGGCTCGTTGGAATGTAAGCCGAACTCACGCAGCCAGGATCGACACCGGGCGGCACGGCGGATCAATTCGGGTCGGATGAGATGCCGCCCGCCCCCACCTCGTCAAGCGCGTCATGCGGTTCGGCGCCGGTTCCTCAGTTGGCGCGGGCTTGGCCCCACCAACGTTTCAGGGCTACACATCCCCAGATCGCCTCGACAATTCCAAAAGGCCACGCTCCTTGGAGGAAACCGTAGGCGGAGCCGAGCCAGCAGGAAAACGCGAAACCGAGAACCCACCAATGCGAGCGGGATTCCAAGGCGTAACAGACCAACATCGCGGTGACGGCGAAGAGGCCGAAGGTTGTTAATCGATCCATGCCGCGTCAGCCTATCGAGGCGCCCAAAATGGCGTTCCGCAGGGCCAGCCCGCCGAGGACGACGAAAATCAGCGCGGCGATGACATGGATGGCCTTGGTCGGTAGCCGCGCGGCGAAATGGTGGCCGAAAAAGACGACGGGAACGTTGGCGATCATCATGCCGAGCGTTGTTCCCGCGACCACGGGGAGAAGGTCGCGGAACTGGGCGGCCAGGGCGACTGTGGCGATCTGGGTCTTGTCACCCATCTCCGCCATGATGAAAGTGAGCGCGACCGCCATGAAGACCCCCGACGCCCTCTTGGGGAGACCGCTCCCGGCGCCGTCGAGCTTTTCCGGGACGAGTATCCATCCGGCCATGAGCAGGAAGGAGGCGACGATAGCCCAATTCAGGACGGCCGGGCTCAGAAGGCCGGACAGCAAGGCGCCGACGCCGCCCGCCCCGGTGTTGCTGAGCAGAGTCGCGGCGAACACGCCAAGGATAATCGGAACCGGCTTGCGGTATTTTGTCGCCAAGACAAGCGACAATAGCTGCGTCTTGTCGCCGACTTCGGCCAGGGCGACGACGCCGGTAGATACGAGGAAGGGTTCGAACATCGGGTTTTCTCCGGGCCGGACACGACATCGACCGCATTGCATCCCCGGCCATTCGGAGACAACGCGGTCAATGGTCTCGCCAAATCCTGGAACCGCCTGCGCCATGCCTCGCGACAAGTCTGTTGACGCAGGCCCCTCTTTCAACGAGAGCGGCTACTCCCCAATGACAGGGCGGAATATATGTATTCCCGATCAGCGAATCAATGTCTTGGTCAAGCGTCGGAATCGGGTGGCCGCGACTCGTTGCCATTCCCTTTCATTTGCATCACGGTCTCGTTTCGTTCTGACGAATCGGGCAATACGATCACTTTCGTGTCGCGCCCCTTGTCAGATGCTCCCGCAGACGATCGAGATCGGCGGGGGTGTTGACGTTGAAAAACGGATCGCGCTCGTCGTCGGGCCATGCGACCTCGGCCACGGCGTAGCGGGCGATCCAGTCGCCGGCCTTGCGCAAACCCTCTTCGGCCAGGGCGCGGCGCAGATCGCCGGCCAGCGCCACCGGCCATAGACCGAAAACGGGATGGCGGCGGCCGCCGGAGCTGGCACACGCCATATCCGCGCCCGATCGGGCGCGGGCCGCCGCCAGCCGCGCCACCAGATCGGCGGGCAAAAGCGGCGTATCGGCGGCGAATCCGGCCAGCCAGCGGCAGTCGGGCGCCACTTGGCGCACCCACTCCATCCCCGTCAGGATACCGGCCAACGGCCCCAAATGCCCCGGCAGCGCGTCGGCGAGAACCGGCAGATCACCGGCGCCGAAACGGGCGCTATCGCCGTTGGCGCTCAGCGCCAGCAAATCCACCTGGGGCCGGGCGCGTTCGATCACCCGCTCCAGCAAGGTCCGCCCGGCCACCGGCAGCAACGCCTTGTCGCCGCCGCCCATGCGCCGCGACAACCCGCCGGCCAAGATCAATCCGGCGACCCGCTCCATTCCCGGCCTTTCATTCATCGCACTTCCCCGCCTAAAGTGAGCCTCGAAAAACGACGCGGCAATGGCCGCGGTGGAGAGGCCTATGCAAATCAACGGCAAAACCGTTCTGCTGTGCTCCTGCGAAGGCAGCATGGCGATCGATGCCGATATCGTGGCGAAGGCGGCCGACGGCGCGGCACCAACCATTCATCATCGCCTGTGCGGGCCGGGAATCGAGACCCGCATACCGGCAGACGGCCCGCTTTTGATCGCCTGCACCCAGGAAGCCCCCATGTTCCGGCTGGCGGCGCCGGGCCGCGACCTCACCTTCGTCAATATCCGCGAACGGGCGGGCTGGTCCGAGGCGGGCGGGGCGGCCTCGCCCAAAATCGCCGCCCTGCTGGCCGAAGCCGCCCTGCCTTGGACCGACCCGCCGGCGGCGACCCTGGCCTCGGACGGCGCCACCGTGATTCTCACCGCTGATCAGACGGGATTGGAGGTGGCGGAGCGGCTGGCCGGGTCGCGGCCGGTGACCTGTCTGGTGGTGGCGGGCGAAGACGATCTGCTGCCCCCGTCGATCCGCGCCTTCGGGCTTTACGCCGGCCATGTCGCCACCGTTACCGGCCATCTCGGCCAGTTCCATCTGGCGATCGAGGATTTGCGGGCCTCGGCGCCGTCGGCGCGCACCGGCCTGCTCTTCGACATCCCGGTAGCCGCCGGCGCTCTGACCGCCGAAATCCTGCTGGACCTGACCGGACGCCCGTCCTTGTTCCCTGCGGAGCGCGCCGGCTATCTGCGCGCCGATCCCAACTATCCGGCGGCGGTGGAACGCGCCCTGGGCGAGGCCAAGGATCTGATCGGAACCTTCGAACGCCCCCGTTACGTCCGCGTCGAAGCGGAACGCTGCGCCCATGCCCGCCATGGAATCACCGGCTGCACCCGCTGCCTCGATTCCTGCCCGACTTCCGCGATCCGTCCCGCCGGCGATGCCGTCGAGATCGAAGCCGGCGCCTGCGACGGATTTGGCGCCTGCGCCGCCCGTTGCCCCACCGGCGCCATCACCTGGGATCGGCCGATATCGGGTATCGCCGACCGAATCCGGGTGCTGCTGGACACCTACCATCGGGCCGGCGGCGCCAATCCTCGGATTCTGATCCATACCCCGAAGGCGGGCGCCACCTTGATCGAAGGGCTGGCCCGGTTCGGCAACGGCCTGCCGGCGACGGTGCTGCCCCTGGCCATCGACGGAATCGCCGCCTTCGGTCCCGATTTGATCATGACGGCCCTGGCCTTCGGCGCCACCCAGGTGGCCATCCTGGCGCCCCCCGAAGACGATACGGCGCTGGCCGCCGTCGAAACCACCCTCGCCCTGGTCCGGGCCATTCTCGGCGGCGATTCCGCCGACGGGCGATTGGCGATCATCGCCGAAGACGATCCCTACGGGCTGGGCGACGCGCTGGCCGGTCCGGTGGCGGCACTGTCCACCCCGCCCGCCGATTACCTGCCGGTGGGCCGCCCGCGCGAGCGTCTGCTCCACGCCATCCGCCATCTGCGCGGCACCACATCCGAACCGATCGCTTTGCCCGACGGCGCGCCGTTCGGCGATGTCGTCCTCGATGCCGATGCCTGCACCTTGTGCATGGCCTGCGTCGGCGGCTGTCCGACCGGAGCCCTGGGGTCGGGCGACGACACCCCCGCCTTGACCTTCCAGGAAAGCGCCTGCGTCCAATGCGGCCTGTGCCGCGCCACCTGCCCGGAAAAAGCCATCCGCCTGACTCCGCGTCTGGTCCTGGACGGCGAAGCGGCGGCCCGGCGCGTGCTGAAGCGGGACGAGCCCTATCGCTGCATTCGCTGCAGCGCCCCCTTCGGCACCAGATCGGCGATCGAGCGCATGATCGAACGCCTGGCCGACCACCCCATGTTCACCGATCCCGGGCGCCGCGATCTGCTGCGCATGTGCGATCCCTGCCGGGTCACCGTCCAGCAGGCCGAGCGTAAGAATTAGCCCGATCTATTCATGGGGCCGCGAGGTGATGGCGCCGGGATTTGATTTGGATGGGATTTTTCGCGGACGCCGCCAATACCGGGGTATTGGCAAGGCCGCAAAAAGCCCAGGCGGATCAAAGACC
>JAJZUL010000046.1:0-17500 GCA_021848545.1 Pseudomonadota bacterium | reverse complement strand
GCCGTGCACAGCCGCCGCGAATGGGCCTGGCCGATCGCCGACGACACCCCCGATACCGGCGTCCTGCGCGCGACCGGGCTGCCGATCTTCGCCAAACGGGCGACGGGCGCCGCTTTGCGCCCGGTCTTCTCCACCTCGGTTCTCCGCACCCTCCATCACCTGAAGGGCGGCGATTGGGACATCGACCTGTCCCTCGACCAGGGCGACGCCGGCATCGGCGACCGCCACAAGCCCCTTTGCGAGGCGGAACTGGAACTGACCCGCGGCGCACCGCGCCATGTGTTCGCCCTTGCGGCCAAACTTGTCGAGGCGGCGCCCAACGCCCGGGTGCTGACCCTGTCCAAAGCCGACCGGGTCCATCTATTGGCGGCGGACACGCCGCCTTTGCCGGTCAAGGCGAAACCCACCCGGATCGTCGCCACCATGACCGTGACCGGCGCGTTCCAGGCCATCGCCCGCAACTGCCTGGATCATCTGGTGGCCAATGAACGGTGTCTACTGACCACCCGCGATGCCGAAGCCATTCACCAAATGCGAGTGGCGCTAAGACGCCTGCGCTCGGCGATCAAAGTGTTTCGGCGATTGGTGACGGGACCGGACCTCGACCGGTTGAAGGGCGAGATGGGCTGGATTCTGGGCGTTCTCGGCCCTGCCCGGGACGACCACGTTTTTCTGTCGGAAATCATCGAGCCGGTGGTGTCGGCCCACCCCGAAACCGCGCCGCTGACCGCGCTTAAGGCGGAATGGATGACGGAACGGGAACGCAACGGCGCCGCCGCCCTGGCCGCGATCGCCGAACCACGCTTCACCAGGCTGCTGCTGGCTTTGGCCGCCTGGGTCGAGGACGGTGTCTGGCTGAGCGATACCGACCGCCCCGGCCGCGACGACGCCATCGGCCCGTTTGCCGCCCGCGTCCTGTCGCGGCGCGATCTGCGGCTGCGCAAGATGGGGGGGCGCGATCTGTCGATCCTGGCCCCCGCGGAATTGCACAGCGTCCGCATCTTCGGCAAGCAATTGCGCTATGCCGCGGAATTCTTCGCGCCGCTTTACCCCGCCAAGACCACGCGGCCCTTTCTCGAGCTGTTGGGCGAACTTCAGGATGGGCTCGGGCAATTGAACGATATCGCCGTGGCGGGAACGCGCCTGACCATGGGCCAATCCGGCGACGGTCTCGCCTGGGCGGCGGGATTGGTGGCGGGGTGGCATGCCGGCCGCCGCCCCGGGTTGCTGGCCGAGGCCGGCAGGCTGTGGAAACGTTATCGCAAAATCCACCGGTTCTGGGATGATCGCCGATAAGTTTCGAGGCGCGTCAGGATTTCTCGTCCGGCGCTCCGTTTTCCTCCAGCTTGGCACCGTCCAGACGGCGCCGGTCGTTGTCGCGCTGACACCGCGCGCCATCCTTTTCGGCCCGCGTCCGTCCATGGATCACGCGATTGTTTTGGGCGTCCCGCTTCGCCTCGGCCTTGGCGCGGGCCTTGCGCGCCCGATTGAGATTGATGATTTCGGCCATGATCCGAACCTCCGGCCCCAATCCGGGGCTGAGAGCGCCATTCACCGCTGAAGGATAACGCCGCTCCGGACCGGCGGACAGCAAAACCATCGGTCCGCCCCGCGCAAATGGCGACGGGTCGGGGACCGGCCCCACACCAAAAATCGCCCCCGATTTTTCAGGATCGGCAAAATCGCGCCTTGCATCACCTCCGGGAGCCTGCTATATCGGCGGCCCTCAAGACGCGGGTGTAGCTCAGTTGGTTAGAGCGCCGGCCTGTCACGCCGGAGGTCGCGGGTTCGAGCCCCGTCACTCGCGCCATTTTCCCTATATCGTACGCAAACAACCGCCGGGCCCACGGGTCCGGCGATTGCGGCGCGGCCGGACCGCAAGCCGGGAACGACAAAGGTTCCCGTTGCTCCCCCCGACGCCCGTGTTATAAGGGCGCCATGGCGAAACTTCGATACCGGGGGGTTTGTCGGTGAGCGCCCCCATCATCCTTGTCGTCAACGGTCCGAACCTCAACATGCTGGGCAGCCGGCAGCCTGAGATTTACGGCGCCGAGACGCTGGCCGATATTGAGACGGCTTGTCGCGCCCATGCCGCCGCGCTGGGCTTCGACATCGAATTCCGTCAATCCAATCACGAAGGCGATCTTGTCGATTGGATCCAGGGCGCCCGCAACCGTTGCGCCGGCCTGGTCATCAATGCCGGCGCCTATACCCATACCTCGATCGCCCTGCTCGACGCCCTGCTCGCCGCCGAGCTGCCGGCCGTCGAGGTCCACCTGTCCAACATTCACGGGCGCGACCCCTTCCGCCACACCTCGTTCATTGCCAAGGCGGCACGGGGGATGATCTGCGGCCTGGGTAGCCACGGCTACCTTCTGGCCATTGATGCCCTCGCCCGGATCACCCAGCCTCATTCGACCAAGAAAGCACGAGACGCGTAATGTCCTCCACCCCGCCCATCCAAGCCGAACTGGTGCGTACCCTCGCCCAGCTTCTCGATGACACCAATCTCAGCGAGATCGAATACGATACCGGATCGCTCCGCATCCGGGTCGCGCGCCAGGGTGGCGCCATCCATCATTATGCGCCGGTGGCCCCGGCCGCGCCCGCCGTCCCCGCCGCGCCGGTGGCGCAGCCGGCTGGCGTGATCCATCACGAGGACGCCGCCAACCACCCCGGCGCGGTCACCTCGCCGATGGTGGGCGTGTCCTACATGTCGCCGGAACCGGGTTCGGCCCGCTTCATCGATGTCGGCGCGGTCGTCGCCGAGGGCCAAACCCTGCTGCTGATCGAGGCCATGAAGACCTTCAACCCGATCCGGGCGCCGCGCGGCGGCACCATCACCCGCATCTTGGTGACCGACGGCCAACCGGTCGAATTCGGCGAGCCGCTGGTCATCATCGAATAGGATTGCGGATGTTCGAAAAGGTCCTCATCGCCAATCGCGGCGAAATCGCGTTGCGCATTCACCGCGCCTGCCGGGAAATGGGAATCCGGACGGTGGCGGTGCATTCCACCGCCGACAACGACGCCATGCATGTGCGTCTGGCCGACGAATCGGTGTGCATCGGCCCACCCCCGGCCCGCGAATCCTACCTCAACAAGGCGGCCATCCTGTCGGCGGCCACCATCACCGGCGCCGACGCCATCCATCCCGGATACGGGTTCCTGTCGGAAAACGCCGATTTCGCCCAGATGGTGGAGGAACACGCCATCGTCTTCATCGGCCCCACCGCCGACCATATCCGCATGATGGGCGACAAGATCACCGCCAAACAGGCGGCCGCTTCGGCGGGGCTGCCCTGCGTGCCCGGCTCCGACGGCGCCGTCGAAACCGAGGAGGACGCGCTTGAAACCGCGCGGGCCATCGGTTACCCGGTGCTGATCAAGGCCACCGCCGGCGGCGGCGGCAAGGGTATGAAGGTCGCGCGCGACGAGTCCGAACTGAAGGAGGCCTGGCGTCTGGCGCGGAGCGAAGCCAAGGCGTCCTTCGGCAACGCCGAAGTCTATATGGAGAAATATCTCCAGCGCCCCCGTCATATCGAGATGCAGATCCTGGCCGACAACGAAGGCAATGTCGTCCATCTCGGCGAGCGCGACTGTTCGCTTCAGCGCCGCCATCAGAAGGTGCTGGAAGAGGCGCCGTCACCAGCCTTGACCCCGGAACTGCGGACCCATATCGGCGAAGTGGCGCGCGAGGCCATCCACCGCCTGGGATACCGCAATGCCGGAACCCTGGAATTCCTGTTCGAGGACGGGCGCTTCTACTTCATCGAGATGAACACCCGCCTTCAGGTCGAGCACCCGGTCACCGAAGCCATCACCGGCATCGATCTGGTCCGCGAGCAGATCCGGATCGCCGCCGGCGAACCGCTGGGTTATACCCAGGCCGATATCCGCTTCGAGGGCCACGCCATCGAATGCCGGATCAATGCCGAGGATTCGCAGACCTTCGTTCCCTCGCCCGGCCGGGTCGAGGGGTACCATGCGCCCGGCGGCCTGGGCGTACGGGTGGATTCGGGCCTTTATTCCGGCTACCGCATCCCTCCCCATTACGACAGCATGATCGCCAAGCTCATCGTCCACGCCAATACGCGCAACGAGGCGCTGATGCGCCTGCGGCGCGCGCTGGACGAATATGTCATCGACGGGATCAAAACCACGCTGCCCTTGCATGGCCGCCTGGTTCGCGACACCGATGTGATTGCCGGCGATTACGACGTTCACTGGCTGCAGAAATTCGTCGACGGGATGTGACGCCCATCGATTGGAACGACGGCGCCTTGTCCATATTATGGTTCGACGGCTGATCTCCTGACGCACGGACCAGGGGGAATTGGCCGGGCTGGACCCGACAGGGGGGCGGGGTATGGAAAGAAACCCGAAATCGCCGTTGCGGCTGTTCGCGCCGGTGATGGCTGTTGGTTTTTTTGGACTGCGCCCTGTCGGCATCGACGCAGGCCGCCCCCCCGAAAGGCGATACCATCAACGCCAAGGGCGGCATCAAGGCCGGCGGCAAGACCTATAAACCGGCCCCGTTTGAACAAGATAGTCCATGGCGGCATCGGAGCGGTTCGGAAAAAGCTGTAGGCCCCCCCTTTGGACAATGGCAAACTGCCCACACGTCATCCGCAAGCCGTGACGACGGGTGACGAAAGCGGGAATTTTGCGATGCGCCCGTTGACGTCGGATTTGCTGTTGCGCGCCTATGCCATGGGGGTTTTCCCGATGGCGCGCTCCCGCGACGACCCGCGCCTTTACTGGATCGATCCGGAACAGCGGGGCATCCTGCCGCTGCACGCCTTTCACGTTCCGCGCAGTCTGCGAAAAACCCTGCGGCGCAACCGTTTTCAGATCACCTGGAACACCGCCTTCACCGACGTCATGCACGGTTGCGCCGCGCCGGCGCCGGGACGCGACGATACCTGGATCAATGACGAAATCGTCGCCCTGTTCACCGAACTGCACCAATTCGGTCTCGCCCACTCGATCGAAACCTGGGCCGATGGCCGCCTGGTCGGCGGCGTTTACGGCCTGAGCCTGGGCGCCGCCTTTTTCGGGGAAAGCATGTTCAGCCGGACGACCGACGCGTCGAAGGTAGCCCTGGTCCATCTGGTCGCCCGGCTGCGCAAAAGCGGATTCATGCTGCTCGACACACAGTTCATGACCGATCATTTGCAGAGATTCGGCGCCGTGGAAATTCCACGCCAGGATTTTCTGCGGCTGCTGACCCGCGCCCTGGACGTGCCGGCCCTGCTTTACCGCGGGGCGGTGTCCTGGACCGAAGCCATTTCGTGAAGATTACGGCTGGTTTCCAGCAGCCGTGTTGCGGCAATCCCGCACCCAGATGTCGTAAATCGGATTTTCCATGGCCGAAACCGCCGGACTGGACGAGAACATCCAGCCCCGAAAGGCGCTTTTGGCCGCATGGCCGGGACGCAATTCCCAAATATCGAGGAAAGCCCCGCTCTCCGGGCTTTCCTCCGGTGGATGTTTGCGGCAGGCCCGGGCGATGATCTCCAAAGTCCCGAAATGAACGGGCTTGCCCACCGGCGCGATAATGGTGGCCACCTGGGCGGTGATCTTGTTCAACCCGCCCAATATGGCGGTATTCAGGGTCAGGTCCTTGTCGGGCGCGGTGGGAACGTCGTTGGCCAGGGACGAACCGGTTCCCGTCTGCCCATTCTCCGCCTGCCCCGATTGCGGTGCGCCCACGGTCATCGGGACGGCCCCCGTCGCGGACGGGCTCGCGGAGGCGGCGTCATTCTGGGACGGCGCGCCGTTCGCGCTTTGGGAAACCGATGGCAAGGCTTCGGTCAACACCGGCACGCCCGCTCCCGACGGCGGCGTGGCGGATGACGGCGCGGCGGGCGCCAGCGGCATCGGCGCGGCGCTTTTGCTTGTAGCAGTCATGGAAGTCGGCACGCCAGGCCCGGTCAGGGGCTGGGGCCGGGACGCGTTCAAACCGCCGACGCGGCCGGTTTGAACGATCGGGGACTGGATGGCCTGCGACGGAAGCAGCGGAGATGGAACGGTATCGGGAGGAACGATCGAGGTCGGAGCCGTCTGCGCCCAGGCGATTTCGGCCGCCCCCCCCCAGCTCCCCGCCAACAGGCCGAGCCCCAAAATTCCCCTCACGACGAGATCGCGACGCCCGCCCCTCATTTGATCGGACCGCCCAGGGAAGGCGCGATCGCCCCGGGATTGGCCGGCGCCGTCGGCTCCGTCGGCGCCGCCGCCTTGGGCGGCGCATTGTCGGCCGTGGCCAGGAAAATAAGATCCCCAACCATCTGCTCGATCGACTTATAGGTGACGGTATGGGTGAGCATGCCGTTGGCGGCGATCATCGTGGTGGCGCTGCCCGGCTGCAACTGCACGAATTTCCCGCCCAGCAGCCCGTCGCTGGCCACCGAGGCCACCGTATCGGTGGGCAAATGGACACCGGGACGGATGGTCATGCTGACAACGGCGTTGAAAGTCTGCGGGTCGAGGGTAAGGCCGGTGACGTCACCGACCTTGATGCCGTTGATACGGACATCGGCGCCGCTCTCCAGCCCCCCGACATTGGTGAATTGCGCCTTGACCGTATAGCCCTTGACCCCGCCGACATTGGCGTGGGCATAGGCGAAGACCAGAAAAAATCCGGCCACCAGCAAAACCACCGCGCCCATGATCGTTTCGATCAGGTTCCGTCCCATTACCCGTTTCCTATCGTTGCGCGACCGTCGCCATCCGGTCACATCTGCCGCGGCAGAGGCCGGCCGAGATAGCCGCGCTTGGCGCGCGCCCGATCAATGACCATTTCGAGCAGCCTTTGCAGGCTGATCGCGTCCTGAGTATAGAGAATTTCGCCACCGGGTTTGAGGTTGGTTTCGTCCGCGCCCGGCTGCAACTCGATATATTTCGGCCCCAGCAAACCGTCGGTCTGGATGGCGGCGGAAGTATCGTCGGGCAATTGCACGCCACCGACCAGCCGCAAGGACAACACCGCCCGGTATTGCTTGTCGAGCCGTTCCGCCACCACTTTCCCGATTTTGGTCCCCGAAAGCCGCACCGGACTTCCCACCTCGATTCCGCCGGCATGGCTGAAACGGGCGGTCACCACATAGCCCCCGCCATTGCCATTGCCATTGCCCACCATACGCCGGCCATAGGCGACGGACAGGAGCAACGCGCCCGCCACCAACACCGCCGCGCCGACCATGGCGTCGCGATCCCGGCGCCTCACGCTGCCTCCCGCCCTGCGGCGCGACGTCGTTCCATCACGGCCGCCACGCTTCGTAATCGCCGGTTGCCCGCTGGCGATGTCCGCCCCGCAGGTCGTGACCGGGCGGCAGATAGGCGCCGGGCGTGCCGGTGACATTGGCTTGATGGGGTTGCACCCAGGCCGGCCGGTTGGTCCCGCTTAACGGTTCGTCGGCGGTGTAATGCAGCCAGGCATGCCATTCCGGCGGTATCCGGCTGGCCTCGACCGCGCCCTTGAACATCACCCAACGCCGTGCCGGCCGGCCCTTCGGCGACCGCTTTTCCGTGTAATAGCGGTTGCCGCTCTGGTCGATCCCCACCATGCGCCCCTTGGCGGCGGTAAAGAGCAAGGTGCCGAGACTGATCATGGCCTCTCCGATGACTGACCCGAAGGTACCGGCGGACTATGGCAAAATCGCGGTGCGGCGTCCAGACCGGGGGTTTGGTTTGGCAAGCGCCGGCGCGCTCAACGCGCATAGTCGGCGGCTACGCCGCCTCCGGGTGCCGTAGGTCTAGGGTTGATTGGTTTAGGACTGGTTATGCGGGCTTAAAATTACCCCTCCTATATACAGTGTTACTACCTGACAAAATCATCAAAATCTTGTTGAACCCGACACGTCCCTGTCATAGCCTGTGTGTCCATCGTCGCTGACCCACTACATCTGGATGTCGGGCGGGATATCCAGAATGCCGGCGGACCGGGAACGAATCCGCTGACAGGAGAACTGTCGGCGCGGCGATGGACCAGAGGTAACCGGCAACAGGGGATACCATGCGCGTCCAGCGTCACTTCACCACCACGGGAAAGCCGGCCGATGCCGGCATCGCGTTCCGCCAGACCAGCAGCGAAATCCGCAATCCAGACGGATCTGTGGTTTTCCAGGCTGCCGATATCGAGGTTCCTGAAGGGTGGTCGCAGGTGGCCTGCGACGTTCTGGCCCAGAAATATTTCCGCAAGGCGGGAATCCCGAGCTTGACCCGCCCGGTCGAGGAGGACGGCGTTCCGGTCTGGCTGCAGCGGCGCGAACCCGACGCCGAAGCCTTGGCCAACCTGCCCGAAGAACGGCGCACCGGAGGCGAAACCAGCGCGCGCCAGGTGTTCCATCGCCTGGCCGGCACCTGGACCTATTGGGGCTGGAAAGGCGGCTATTTCGACGAGGAGGAGGACGCCTGCGCCTTCTACGACGAAATGTACGTCATGCTGGCCCGGCAGATGGGGGCGCCCAACAGCCCGCAATGGTTCAATACCGGCCTCAACTGGGCCTATGGCATCGACGGCCCCGGCCAGGGCCATTTCTACGTCGATCCGGCCACCGGCCAGCCGGTGCGCTCGGCTTCGGCCTATGAGCATCCCCAGCCCCACGCCTGCTTCATCCAGTCGATCGAGGACGATCTCGTCAACGAGGGCGGGATCATGGATCTGTGGGTGCGCGAAGCCCGCCTGTTCAAATACGGCTCGGGCACCGGCACCAATTTCTCCAAGCTCCGGGGAGAGAACGAACGCCTTTCGGGCGGCGGCAAATCCTCGGGCCTGATGAGCTTTCTCAAGATCGGCGACCGGGCCGCGGGCGCCATCAAATCGGGCGGGACCACCCGCCGCGCCGCCAAGATGGTGGTGGTCGACGTCGATCACCCCGACATCGAGGATTTCGTCACCTGGAAGGTGAAGGAAGAGCAGAAGGTGGCGGCCCTGGTCGCCGGTTCGCGGCTGGCCAAGCGCCATCTGGGCGCGGTGATGAAGGCCTGTCGCAACTGGGACGGCGCCGATTCCGCCGTCGCCAAAAGCGGCGAGGACAATCCGCCCGGCCGCTACGATCCCAAGATCAACCTGGGCCTCAAACGCGCCATCCAGGACGCCCGCCAGGCCATGGTCCCCGAAGCGGCGATCCGCAAGACGCTGCAATACGCCGCCCAGGGCTATGGCGATATCGATTTCCCCGAATTCACCACCGACTGGGACGCCGACGCCTATCTGACCGTGTCGGGCCAGAATTCCAACAATTCGGTGCGCGTCACCAACGCCTTCCTCGACACGGTCGCGGCCGATGGCGATTGGGATCTGATCAGCCGCACCGACGGCACGGTGAAGAAGCGGATCAAGGCCCGGGATCTGTGGGAGACGATCGGCGAAGCCGCCTGGGCCTGCGCCGATCCGGGAATCCAGTTCGATACCACCATCAACGAATGGCACACCTGCCCGGAGACGGGGCGGATCAACGCTTCCAATCCCTGTTCGGAATACATGTTCCTGGACGATACCGCCTGCAATCTGGCCTCGCTCAATTTGATGGGGTTCCGGGATTCCGACGGCGCCTTCGATATCGAATCCTTCCGTCACGCCGTCCGCCTGTGGACCATGGTCCTGGAAATCTCGGTGCTGATGGCCCAGTTCCCGTCGGAACGGATCGCGCGCCTGTCCTATGAGTTCCGCACCCTGGGCCTGGGCTTCGCCAATGTCGGCGGTCTGCTGATGGCCGCCGGGATTCCCTATGACAGCGACCACGGCCGCGCGTTGATCGCCACCATCACCGCGCTGATGACCGGCGAAGCCTATGCGACCTCGGCCGATATGGCTTCGGAACTGGGCGCGTTCGCCGGGTTCAAAACCAATCGCGATTCCATGCTGCGGGTGATCCGCAATCATCGCCGTGCCGCCTATGGCCTGGAGACGGGCTATGAAGGATTGTCGATCAACCCCGTCCCGCTCGATATCGGCCACGCGCCCGATTCCGCCCTGGTGGCGGCGGCGCAGGCGGCCTGGGACCGGGCGCTGTCCCTGGGCGAGACCCACGGATTCCGCAATGCCCAGACCACGGTGATCGCCCCCACCGGCACCATCGGCCTGGTCATGGATTGCGACACCACCGGCATCGAGCCCGATTTCGCCCTGGTGAAGTTCAAGAAGCTGGCCGGCGGCGGCTATTTCAAGATCATCAACCGCATGGTCCCCGACGCGCTGGCGACCCTGGGCTACGGCCCGAGCGACATCGAAGAGATCGTCCGCTACGCGGTGGGCCGCGGCACCCTGGTGGGCGCGCCCGGCGTCAGCCACGAACGCCTGACCGCCAAGGGCTTCGACGCCGAGAGGCTGGCGCGGATCGAAGACTCGCTGGAAGGCGCGTTCGACATCAAATTCGTGTTCAACAAATACACCCTGGGCGAGGAATTCTGCACCGGCACCCTGGGCATCCCCCGTGAAAAGCTGGAAGATCTGGGCTTCGACATGCTGACCCATCTGGGCTTCAGTCGTGACGATATCGAGGCCGCCAACACCTATTGCACCGGCGCCATGACCCTGGAAGGCGCGCCGTTCCTCAAATCCGAACATCTGCCGGTGTTCGATTGCGCCAGCCCCTGCGGCAAGATCGGCCGCCGCTATCTGTCGGTGGACAGCCACATCCGCATGATGGCCGCCGCCCAGTCCTTCATTTCCGGGGCCATTTCCAAGACCATCAACATGCCCAACTCGGCCACCGTCGAGGAATGCAAGAACGCCTACATGCTGTCCTGGCGGCTGGGGGTGAAAGCCAACGCGCTTTATCGCGACGGCTCCAAACTGTCCCAGCCGCTTCAGGCGGCCTTGCTCGACGATGCCGGCGCCATGGCCGACGACATCGCCGACGCGCCCCTGGCCGCGCGCGCGGAAATCCTGGCCCAGCATGTGGTCGAACGGATCGCCCAGCCGCAGCGGCGCCGGAAATTGCCGGACCGGCGCAAGGGCTACACCCAGAAAGCCATGGTCGGCGGCCACAAGGTCTATCTTCGGACCGGCGAGTACGACGACGGCAAGCTCGGCGAAATCTTCATCGACATGCACAAGGAAGGCGCCGCCTTCCGCGCCATGATGAACAATTTCGCCATCGCCATCTCGTTGGGTCTGCAATACGGGGTGCCGCTGGAGGAATTCGTCGAAGCCTTCACCTTCACCCGTTTCGAGCCCAGCGGCATGGTCGAGGGCAACGACACCATCCGCATGTCCACCTCGATCCTCGATTACATCTTCCGGGAATTGGCCATCAGCTATCTCGGCCGCAACGAACTGGCCCATGTGGAGCCGGGCGATCTGATGCCCGACACGGTGGGCCGCGGCGCGGGCGAGGGCCTGCTCGATGCCAACACCCGCCTGGGCCAAGTGGTGGAGCGGGTCGCGTCCAAGGGCTATGTGCGCTCGTCCAATCTGCTGATGATGAAGCGGGCCACGGCCCATACCAGCCTCGACGCCCACGGCCATGCCACCGAGACCGAAACCACGGTGTCGGTGGCCGTGGACGCCGAAACCCTGATCCAGGAATTCGACGCCCGCGCCGAGCAGATCCGCCGCGCCCGCCTCAAGGGATATGAAGGCGATGCCTGTGGCGAATGCGGCAATTTCACCCTGGTCCGCAACGGTACCTGCCTCAAATGCGATACCTGTGGATCCACCACCGGATGCTCGTAAAAGGATATGAGAATCCCCTGGTATGAGGCGGATTTCAGGTGTATCTCTAATTTAGACAACCGTCATAAAACGGACATGTTCGTCGGGACGGACATAGCCAGGATGTGAAACGGGATTTGTCGCAATCTGCGACCGCGGTCTTGGCGGTAGCGCCGAAAACCGACGAGACGCGTGAACGGCGGGGTCCGATCTCCTCTCGCCCCGTCAAAACCCAAGGGCCGCTACCTTTCAGGTAACGGCCCTTGGTGTTTTTGATCCGGTAAACGTGGCCGCTACCTTTCAGGCAACGGCCCTTGGTGTTTTTGATCCGGTAAACGTGGCCGCTACCTTTCAGGCAACGACCCTTGGTGCTTTTGATCCGGGACAGGGACGTTTACGCGGCGATCTCGAACGTCGCATCCACTTCCACCGCCGCGCCCAGCGGCAAAGCGGCGACCCCCACGGCGACGCGGGAATGACGGCCGGCATCGCCCAGAATTTCGACCATCAGATCGGACGCGCCGTTGATCACCTTGGGATGATCGACGAAGCTGGGCACGCAGGCGACGAAACCGGACAGGCGCACCAGGCGGCGGATGCGATCGAGGTCGCCGTCCAGGGCCGCCGCGGCCTGAGCCAAAAGATTAAGGGCGCATTGACGGGCGGCCCGGTAGCCGTCCTCGACGGCGACGGTGTCGCCAAGATGGCCGGCCGCGACCAACCGCCCCTGATCCAGCGGCAATTGGCCGGACACGAACAGCAGCGAGCCGCTCGCCACGAACGGTACATAATTGGCGACCGCGACCGCCGGCACCGGCAGAGTCAAACCCAATTCCCGCAGCTGGGCTTCCGTGCGTCCGCTCATGCCCCCGTCCCTTTGCGATAGTCAGCCGTTATTGCCGGGCGGTCCGTAGACCAGCACCTGAACCTTTTCGAGCGTCACCAAAGCGCTGCCCAACATCGGTTCGACCTCGGCCAGAAAAGCCCGGATGTTGTCGTCGCTTTCGACGATTTCAACCACCACAGGCAAATCCGACGACAGGTCAAGAATTTTGGCCGAATGCAAACGGCTGGAATGGCCGTACCCCATGGGACCGCGCAACACCGTCGCGCCGGCCAGTTGCATTTCACGCGCTTTCAGCACCAGCGCTTCGAACAGCGGAACATGTCCGGCCTTGTCA
Organism: Pseudomonadota bacterium; assembly: GCA_021848545.1. GTDB lineage: Bacteria > Pseudomonadota > Alphaproteobacteria > Rhodospirillales > Magnetospirillaceae > JAJZUL01. Next base: position 4,657 of record JAJZUL010000046.1, on the reverse strand, counting down.
CTTTCGCCGATCAGGATGCGCAAAAGCTGGGCGTCCTTGGGCAATTGCATATCTACGTCCCCAATGATTTGAAATCGCGGGATTCCGACGGGCTGCGGAAAGGCTTAAGCGCGCGCTCGGTCCAGTATGCCACAGACGGACGCTCCCTCGCGCCCCAAAACCGCGACGATCAGGACGCCTCGGGGGTGGAATCGCCGGTGACGATACGGTTTTTGCCCGATTTCTTGGCGGCGTACATCCGCTGATCCGCCTTGTCCACCAGCATTGCCCAATGGGTGGCATCATCGGCGATGCGCTCGGCAACCCCCACCGACGCGGTCAGCATCTGGCCGTCCGGCCGTACCCCCAACCCGCTATCCTGCAAGCGGGTGACCGCCACCTTGGCCCCGTCCATATCGGTATTGGCCATCACCGCCACGAATTCCTCGCCCCCCCAGCGGATCAGAATGTCGCCACGCCGCAAGACCCGCCGCAAGGAGGCAGCCGCCATGCGCAACGCCTCGTCACCATCCTCGTGCCCGTACTGGTCGTTGATCGATTTGAAATTGTCGAGATCGACGAAGGCCAGGGCCATGGGCGCGCCCGCCCGCGCGGCATTGACGAAATATTGGCTGACCATTTCCTCGCCCACCCGCCGGTTATAGGCCCAGGTCAGACCGTCGTGGGACGCCTGATCGACGAGCTGGCTCATGAAATGCAGCTGGCTCATGCCCGCCATGGTCGCCACCACCGCCAGCAGGAACAACAGCCAGAAAGCGCCGAAATACGATCCGAACGGCAGAACATGATACCCTAGTATGCCGACCAGCAGATAGGCGATCAGCAACGGCGCCGACAGCCCCGCCCCCTCGGTCGCGGTAATGGGAAAGACCGACAGGCCGGCCACCATGACGAAGGGCAGATAGGCATAGCCGGCGGCGACGATCTGTTGCAGCGACGTGCCGTTGATGAACTGACCCAACAGCGGATGGCTGATCAGAAAAAAGACGGTCGGGACCACCAGCAGCCAGACCAGCGCCCACCGCGCCGACGAGGGGGTATCGGCGCCCCGGAACGAAACGCACAAAAGCACGAAGGCGACGCTGGTGAACAGGCGCAAGGCCGCCAGATAGACGGCCAGGGTCATACCGAAAACGAAGAAATCGATGGGAATCCACAAGGGTGTGAGAATGGCGAAAGTCACCGCCACCAGACGCACCCGCGACAGAATCAGCAGAGCCCGGCGCCGCTGCACGAAGGCGGACTGGCGCTTTGGCGTCATGATACTGAACAATTCCGTCGGCGTTATACCGGGGCAGATACTTAAAAACAGCTTATCCAGAAATTTCCCGACAAACTGCACCGGACGCTACCCTTTCCATCCCCCGCATAGCTGCGCATGACAGTAGTGGGGTGATTTAGCCTATGCAAGTGGTAAAATACCAGCCTTCCGATTTGCCGTTTTGTTGGTCTTTCTAATGGCGAAACGAAGATGAAACATCATGTGGCGGTTGCCGAGACGATATCGACACTATCGCTACGACCCGCCGGCAGGAATGGTTGCAATGCCGGCGCTCCGCGCCCAACGCCCTGCCATTTGCGCGGTTGGGCGCGGGCTTGCGGAAGCGCGCAAGATGCTGATCGCGTCGGGCGATCTGAGAGCCCGACCCGAAAATCGCCAGGGTGAGCCGAAAATGGCGGCTTTCGAGAACCGCAGCGGAGCGTACTTTATGTACGTGAGCAGCGGAAGCGCAGAAAGCCGCCATTTGCAGGCCGCCATGGCGATTTTCGGGGCGGGCTCTGACGGAAACACCCTTATCCGGCGAATGTGACGACACCTTCGGTTGACGCACCCCATTTCACACCCGCACGATTGTCCCTTGACTTACCAACGACGTGCGGGAAACTCCGAGGGAGAGCGCCCGAGCCGCGAGGAAAAAGAAATGAACCGAGTCGGCCCACCGGCGGTTAAGCTGCTGGAACACGATGTCGAAAGCATCAAATACAGTCTGGCCAGCCACCTCCTCTACTCGGTTGGCAAAGAGACGATCAGCGCCACGGCCCGCGACTGGCTCCTGGCCGCCGCCTATACGGTGCGCGACCGCGTCAGCGAACGATGGATGCCGACCCTGCACCGCTATTACAGCGAGGACACGAAGCGGGTCTATTACCTGTCCATGGAGTTCCTGATCGGGCGCAGCCTGGTCAACGCCATGACCAATCTCGGGCTGGCCGCCCCCATGCGCGAGGCGATGGAGGCGCTCGGCGTCGATTTCGACGAGGTCGTCTCGTGGGAGGTCGAGGCGGCGCTGGGCAATGGCGGGTTGGGCCGGCTGGCCGCCTGCCTGCTGGATTCCATGGCGACCCTGGGAGTCGCCGGATTTGGCTACGGCATCCGCTACGATTACGGCATGTTCACCCAGCACATCGAAAACGGCTGGCAGGTGGAAAGCCCGGAAAACTGGCTGCGTTACGGCAATCCATGGGAATTCGCCCGTCCCGGCGTGATCTATCCGGTGCGATTCGGCGGACGGGTGATTCAATACAAGGACGTGCTGGGTGAACGCCGCGCCCACTGGGTGGATACGGAAGAAGTCATGGCGATGGCCTACGACATCCCCGTCCCCGGCTATGGCGGCCGGACCGTCAACAATTTACGATTGTGGTCAGCCAAATCGACCCGTGAATTCGACCTGAAATATTTCAACGCCGGCAATTATATCGAGGCCGTTCGCGACAAGAACGAGTCCGAAACCCTTTCCAAGGTCCTGTACCCCTCGGACATCACGTCGCGCGGACGGGAATTGCGGTTCAAACAGGAATATTTCTTCGTCGCCGCCTCGATCCAGGACATCCTGGCGCGTTTCCGCAAAAGCCATTCCGATTGGGAATTGCTGCCCGACCGGGTGGCCATCCAGCTCAACGACACCCATCCGGCCCTGACCATCGCCGAATTGATGCGGGTGCTGGTGGATGAACACCATGTGCCCTGGGCCAATGCCTGGGCCATCACCCAGCGCTGCTGCGCCTACACCAACCATACGCTGCTGCCGGAAGCGCTGGAAACATGGTCGGTGGAAATGTTCGAACGCTATCTGCCGCGCCACCTGGAGATCATCTACACCCTCAACATGGATTTCCTTCAGGAGGTCCGTCACCGCCACCCCGGCGACAATGATTTGCCGCGCCGCGTCTCCCTGATCGACGAGGAGGGCGGACGGCGGGTGCGCATGGCTCATCTGGCGATGATCGGCAGCCATCGGGTCAACGGTGTCGCCGCCATCCATACCGGCCTGATGAAAAGCACCATCTTTTCCGATTTCGAGCATCTGACGCCGGGCCGGATCACCAACAAGACCAACGGCGTGACGCCCCGGCGTTGGCTGCTGGTGGCCAATCCCGCCCTGTCCGACCTGATCACCCGCCATATCGGCGAGGATTGGCCGACCGATCTGGATCAGTTGCGCAAATTGGAGCCCCTGGCCGACGACCCCGCCTTCCGTCGCGCCTTTCTCGACATCAAGCGCGCCAACAAGGAACGGCTGGCCGGAATCGTCGCCCAGCGCCTGGGCATCGACGTGGCCGTGGATTCCCTGTTCGACGTCATGGTCAAGCGCATCCACGAATACAAGCGCCAGCTCCTCAACCTTCTGCACGTCATCACCCGCTATTCCCGCATCCGGGCCAACCCCACCCTGGAGGTGGTGCCGCGCACGGTGATCATCGGCGGCAAATCGGCGCCGGGCTACCAGATGGCGAAACTGATCATCAAACTGATCAACGACGTCGCCGACGTGATCAACAACGATCCTCTGGTGGGGCCGCGCCTGAAAGTGGTATTCGTGCCCAATTACAATGTTTCGGTGGCTGAGATGATCATGCCGGCGGCGGAATTGTCGGAACAGATTTCCACCGCCGGGACGGAGGCGTCGGGAACAGGCAACATGAAGATGGCGATGAACGGCGCGCTGACCATCGGCACCTGGGACGGCGCCAACGTCGAAATCTGCGAGGAGGTGGGCGAGGAGAACATGTTCCTGTTCGGCCTGACCGCGCAGGAGGTGGCCATTCACCACACCGACGGCTACGACCCCAATGGCGCCATCGCCGCCAACGAGGATCTGCGCCGGGCCCTCGACATGATCGGCAGCGGTTATTTCTCGCCCGACCAGCCCGACCGTTTCCGCCCCATCGTCGACGCGTTGACCCAGGGCGGCGATTATTACCTGCTGACCGCCGATTACCCCCTGTACATGGCGGCCCAGGATCGGGTCGAACAGCTTTATCGCAACCCCGACGAATGGACCCGGCGCGCCATCCTCAACGTGGCGCGCATGGGCAAATTCTCATCCGACCGCACCGTGCTCGAATATGCCCGCGAAATCTGGAACGTGTGACGGGGGCTGATTCAGAGTGTGATGCCCTAAATGTGCATCACACTCTAAGCCGTTTTGTTTTTCCCTCTGCCTAAGCGCGCGCGTCCGCGCGCTTGGCCGCGCCCTCAATGGGCGCAAGAGCGGCGTACCTCGTATTTAAGGCACGCCGCTCCAGCCCCCGCGCGGAAAGAAAAAAACAGGTTAAAATTCATCGCGCCTGTAACGCAACGTTCCTTTGCGCCGCGGCATGGATGATTCCAATCTCCCGTTCGGTGAACGACTGAACGGAGACGGTCTCAGGC
>JAJZUL010000076.1 GCA_021848545.1 Pseudomonadota bacterium | reverse complement strand
TCGCCATGGCGGCCTGCAAATGGCGGTTTTCTGCGCATCCGCTGCTCACGTACATGAAGTACGCTCCGCTGCGGGTCTCGAAAACCGCCATTTTCGGCTCACCCTGACGATTTTCGGGTCGGGCTCTTAGGGACGGAAATGTCCAGTTTTCCCGATCGGCGACCGGTGCCGTCAACAACGACGCCACGACGTTCGCCGCCGCCTTTTGTGTCACGATCAACGAATCGCTCCCAACAGAAACTCCACATCGTCCTCGCCGATCTCCAGTGCCGCCCCGTCGCCGCTCCCGAACAATCCATCCGCCAGGGCCTGCTTGCGGGCCTTGAGTTCGGCCATCTTGACCTCGATGGTGTCCTCGGCCACCAGCCGGTGGACGAAGACTGGCTTGTCCTGGCCGATGCGGTGGGCGCGATCGGTGGCCTGGGCCTCGACCGCCGGGTTCCACCACGGATCGTAGTGGATGACGGTGTCGGCGGCGGTGAGGTTGAGGCCGGTGCCGCCGGCCTTCAGGCTGATCAGGAACAGCGGCACCTCGCCGGCCTGGAAGCGTTTGACCGGGGTGGCGCGGTCGGCGGTGTCGCCGGTCAGCAGCACATAGGGGATGGCGGCGGTGGCGAGTTCGGCCTCGATCAGGGCCAGCATGCTGGTGAATTGCGAGAACAGCAGGACGCGCCGGCCCTCGTCGATCAATTCGGGCAGCATCTCCATCAGGCGGGCGAGCTTGGCTGAGCCGGCCTTGTGCGTGCCCTTCACCGTCTTGACCAGCCGGGGATCGCAGCACGCCTGGCGCAGCTTCAGCAGGGCGTCGAGGAATTCGATGCGGCTGCGCTTCAGGCCCTTGGTGGCGATGGCGTCGCGCACCTTCTTGTGCATGGCCAGCCGAATACCCTCGTACAGGTCGCGCTGGGCCTGCGACAATTCGATGTGTTCGGTGATCTCGGTCTTGGGCGGCAGATCGGCGGCGACCACCGCCTTGGTCCGGCGCAGCAGGAACGGACGGACGCGCCGGGCCAGCACTTCCTGACGGGAGACGTCGCCCTTCTTCTCGATGGGAGTGCGCCAGGATTTGGCGAAGGAGCGGAAATCGCCGAGGAAGCCGGGCGAAATGAAATCGAACAGAGCCCACAGCTCGCCCAGATGGTTTTCCAACGGCGTGCCGGTCAGCGCCAGCCGGTGGCGGGCCTCCAGCCGGCGCAACGCCTGGGCCGCGGCAGTAGCGGGGTTCTTCACCGCCTGGGCCTCGTCGATGATCACCATGTGCCAGGGCTGCGCCGCCAGTATCTCGATATCGCGGGCGAGCAGCGGATAGGTGGAAAGCACCACGTCGGCACCGGCGATGTCGGCGAAAAGCTCCTTGCGCGCCGGCCCGTGCAGCGGCAGCACCGCCAGCGATGGCGTGAAGGCCGCGGCTTCCGCCCGCCAATTGGGCAGTACGCTGGTGGGGGCGACGATCAGCGACGGGCGGTCGGCCCGGCCCGCCGCCTTCTCGACAGACATATGGGCCAGCGTCTGCACCGTCTTGCCCAGCCCCATATCGTCGGCCAGCACGCCACCCAACTCCACCTCGCGCAGCAACTGCATCCAGGCGACGCCGCTTTGCTGGTAGGGCCGCAGCGTGCCCTCGAACAACTCCGGCACCGTTACCGGCGGAATGCCCTCGGCGTCTTTCAGCTTTTGCCCCAGCGCCCGCAGGCGCTCGCCGCCCCGCCAGACCACGCCCGAGGCGGCGGTGGCCTCGGCGAAACCGGCGAGGTCGGCGGCATCTGTGCGGGAGAAGCGGACTTGATCGTCGTCCCAGCCGACGGCGAACAGGCCGGTCAGCGCCTTCAGGATCGGGCGCAGGCGGGCGAAAGGGAGAGGCAGGATGCGACCGTCGTCGAGGCGCAGGCGGATGGCGGACTCGTCCTCGCCGTCGTCGTCGAGAAACTCGTCCAGACCTTCGGCCGGCAGCCCGCGCAGTAGTTTGACCAAGGCCGGCAGGATGTCGACGCGCACGCCGTCCACCGCCACGCCGAGATGGAGGTCGAACCAGTCGATGCCGTCGCGTCCCTCCAGCTCCGCCTCGGGCACGCCCTCGGCGCGGGCCAGCCGGTAGGGGAAGTCGTCGGCGTTGTCGATCTGCCAGCCCTGGTCCGCCAGATCGGGCAGGTCGTCGATCAGGAAGTCCAGCCAGGAATCGTCGTCCGACCCGGCGTCGAGGCCGGTGGTGAAGGTCAAATCGTCGCGGTGCTCCTGCGGCACCGTCCATCCCGCCATGCGGGCGGTGGCCGGGCGCAGGCCCAGCGTCTCGATCTTGCGGCGCGCCTCGCGCTCGGCCTTGGCGCGGCGCGTCACCTCCACCACCGTATCGCCGTCGACCAGGGTGGTGACGGCCTGAGTGCCCGGTCCCGGCAAATCGATGCCGTCATACAGGAAGGTCAGCCGGGCCAGCGGCACGTCGATGGGATCGCGTTGATAGTGGCCATAGGAATAATAGGACGCCGGGGCGAAGCGCCGCCGGAACAAGGTCAGATGGGGCACCGGCGCCGCCTCGATCCGTCTTGGTGGCCGGGGTTCGGGCGGCAGGTAGGGCGCGGCCTCGGGCAGGCCGGTGGCCAGACGCGAACGGACCTCGGCCACTTCACTTGCTGCCAGAGGGGGCGCGGCCAGCAGTGCCGCCAGCACCCGGGGCGCCAGACCGGTGTCGATCGGGCCGCACAGGCCGGCTTCGGCATCGGCATACCAGGGCGGCAGCATCGCCAGCGCCGCTCCGCTCCCCGTCACCTCCACCCGGGGCCGCTGGCGCCCGTCGGCGGTCAGCCCCCAGCCGACGGAACCCGGTCGCGCCGGCCCCTGGGACAGCACCGGCCCGGTCACCGCCTGCCAGCGGCAACGCCCGGTGGCCAACGCCTTCGCCAGCAGGTCGGCCCCGTCCTCGCCGGAAAGAATCCGGCCATTGCTCCCGCCGATGTGCGACTGGCGGGCGAGCCGGCGCAGGCAGACGTGATCGGACGGGCGCAGGTACTTGGCCGGGGTCGTGGTGTCGACGACGTTGGTGGGATCGAGGAGCGTCACCTTGTCCGAGAACTCTCCCGTCACCAACAGCCGCACGGAGGCCGCGCTCAGCACCGGCCGCTTCACGCCATGCCAGTCGGGGACGACGTCCAGCAGATAGAACAAGCGCTGGCGGAGATCGGGAGGGTAGTCCTCGCCGGACGAGTCCGCCTCGCGCTCCACCCGCGCCAGCCAGGACGCCACCTCTGCGCTCAACGTGGGTGGTGGCGGAGCGGCGACCGCCGGCCGCTGCGTCGGCATCCGGCCATCGAGAACCTGGAGCAGCAGGGCGACCACGTGCTTGCAGTCGAATCCGACCGGGCAGGTGCATTCCCCGCCGATGGCCAGCTTGCCGCTGCCCAGCCGGCGGATGCCCGCCGACACCTGATAGGGCTGCCGTTCGCCGCCCTGAACCACGCCTTCGATACGTCCGCCGTTGTCCGAGACGGCGGTGACCCGCACCCGGCCCTGGCGCTGGTAACGCTGGCCGCGCTCGAAGCTGCCGGCGGGAAAGCCCCGGCGGATGTCGTCAACGGTGAAGGTGGTCACGGAACTCGCCCCTCGGGAAGGGATGTAGCCTGTACCGTGGCGCCCGTTCAGGCAAGCGGATGATAACCGGCAATGCGACACGGCCCCCACCGTGCGCACGCCGGCCATATCGGGTTGCCACGGTCGCCAAGTGCGATCCGCAAAGCGTAACCGGTGACGCGCCTGCCGACGGCCAGCAGACTCTACCCGGCACCTGTGATCTCGCCATCGGAAATTTCGGCAGGACGGGGGTTTTTCTTTGACGGGATCGGGGTACCATGGAAACCGGAAACGGCCCATCCGTTTCCCGGGATTCGAATGGGGGACGAACAGATGCGTCTTGGTCCGACAACCCCCGAAAACGCCCGTTCCGGGCGGATCGGCCGGCGGCTTGTTTGGGCGCTTCCGCTGTGCCTGCTGCTTTCAGGCACCGCCCCGGCGCGGGCCGCCCCCCCGGATTATGTCCCCGCGGTCAAGGGGTCGTACCGCCTGCTGTTCGAAATCGACGGCACCAGCGCGGCATCGTGGAAAATGACCATGGGGGCGCTGAACAATATTATCAAGAGGGTCGGCGTGCCGCCGGCGCATCTGGAAGTTTTGGTCTGGGGACCGGGACTGCGGATGCTGTTCGGCGACCGCCCGCAAGCCATCGACATATCGGCTTTGCAATTGGAAGGGGTCCGCTTCGCCGCCTGCGGCAGCTCCATGCGCCAACTCCATATCAAGCGCAGCCGACTGGCCGACGGCGTGACGGTCGTGCCCCGCGGCATGTCCGAGCTGGTGAAGCGCCATAACGAAGGCTGGACCGAAGTCAAAATGTAGGGCGCGGGCCGATGGGGCGGCGGACGGCTACCCTCAGGGGAATCGGGTGAACCCGCTTCCCCTGCATTATGTATATTTCCCTCAATCGCCGGGCGGGCGCGTCCGCGCCCTTGGCTATCCTCGCTTGCGCGATCT
>JAJZUL010000045.1 GCA_021848545.1 Pseudomonadota bacterium | reverse complement strand
ATTCGTCATAATATGCATTATGCGACAATAGGCTATCCGGTGGCGCGAGGATTGGCGATTGCCGAAAGCGTCGAACGATAACCGTCCCCCCTACGGCCGGGCCTGGTGGTCTGCCATGCCCGGCGATGAAGCGGCTGACGCGCGCCGGAATGATGCCGCCTGCCGCCGGCTGGGGCGTATTGCCGCCTCCCGGCTGCGCGATCTGGCGGCATTGGGTATTCCCGTGGATGTGGCGCGCCGGCAGGTCATGAGCCTGCTTGGTTTGACGGACCGGGAATTCGACGGCTATGTCGCCCGTCACCGCGATGCGGCCGTCGCGCGCCGCGACCAGCGACGCCTGGCGTTCACCCGCATCTGGCGGGATCGCGGTATGGCGGATACGGATATCGCCGTCCGGTTGGGTCTGTCGGAAATCGAGTTGCGCGCTCTGCTGCGACACTCTAACAAGGACGCGGACGGTGGCGCCTGATCGCCTGCCCCGCCAATTCCGTCAAACGCTGAAGGAGCCGAGACGATCCATGTCCTCGATCGACAAATTGATCGCCACCATGGCGGCTTTGCGTGACCCGGAAACCGGATGTCCCTGGGATCGGGAACAGAATTTCAACTCCATCGTCCCCTATACCATCGAGGAGGCCTACGAAGTCGCCGATGCCGTTGAAGAGGGTGACATGGCCGCCTTCAAGGAAGAACTGGGTGATCTTCTTTTCCAGGTGGTGTTCCATGCCCAGATGGCGCGTGAGCAGGGCTTATTCGATTTCGAGGCTGTGGCCGAGGATATCGCCACGAAAATGATCCGCCGGCACCCCCATGTCTTTGGCGATGCCCAGGTTGAGAATACGGATGCCCAGCTCGAGGCGTGGGAAGCCACCAAGGCGGAGGAGCGGTCGGCCAAAGCCGAAGGCCGGGCGAGCGTGCTGGACGGTATCGCGCGCGCCCTGCCCGCCAGCACCCGAGCCTTCAAACTTCAGAAAAGGGCGGCCAGGGTCGGTTTCGACTGGCAGTCGCCTTACGACGTTTTGAAAAAAATGGAAGAAGAAATCGCCGAAGTGGTCCACGAAATCGAAACGGGAGCCGAGATCGACCGTATCGAAGACGAGGTCGGTGACGTTCTCTTCGCTTGCGTCAATCTTGCCCGCAAGCTCAATATCGATCCGGATCAGGCATTGCGGCGTACCAACGCGAAGTTCGAGTATCGATTCCGCTATATCGAACGATCCCTGGCGGCAGCCGGACGCTCGCCCACGGACGCATCGCTCGCCGAGATGGAGGATTTATGGTCGGCGGCCAAAGCGGATGAGAAAACCGGACGCGGAAACTGACGTGAAACGGAACGCCAGCCGTTCCGTTACCGGGTGGGCAGCGCGGGCCTTTGCGGCCTGTTCCCTGGTTCTATTCCTGTCGTCCTGCTACGTGCCCGACCATTTCATGGCCGAGTTGCGACTGTCGCAATACGGCGACTATCAGCTGACGTTTCACGGCGATCTCGTTTACCTGCCGATCCTTTACGATTACGCCGCCGGCCGTGTTCCCGCCGACAAGGATGCTGAACGGCAGAAGCAGATTCGCCAGGATCTCGTACGGGACAAATCCTTCACCAAGGTGGTGACCTTGGGGCATGGCCGGTTCCGGGTCTCTTATGTCGGTCCGCTTACCGCCCCCGGCGTTCGTGGCGGTCGGCTGGGCCGGGACGAATTGGTGGCGATCATTCGCCGCGATTCGCGCATGCTGACCTTGCGATCCCTGCCCAATAACGAAATCATCGTCGCCGCCAGCCATTTGAAGCCGGCCGACGCCAAGGTCATGGCCGAAGAGGGCGTGGCGATGAAGGGCGAGTTTCGGATCACCACGAACATCAACGTCATAAAAAACAATGCCGAGCAGGTCCGTCCCTTCGGGCGCTACACGGTCTATATCTGGCATATTGACGGTCCATCTTCGCCAATGCCCTATCTGGTGGGTATCCGTAATATCGACCCGACGAGGCCCTTGCCGCCATGAGCAGCCCCCCTTCCCTTCTCGACTGGAAAAACCGAACCGTCCTCATTACCGGTGCGACCGCCGGCTTCGGTACCGCTTTCGCGCATCGCTATGCCGCCGTAGGCGCTAGGCTGATTCTGTGCGGACGGCGGACTGAACGCCTGGAGGCGCTGGCCGCTCAATTGTCCGTTCCGGTTCATGCGGTGACGCTGGATGTGCGAGATCGTCCCGCGGTTGAAACGGCCTTGGGAAATTTGCCGGCCGCGTTCGCCGACGTGGATGTGTTGGTCAACAATGCCGGCCTCGCCCTCGGCCTGGAGCCCGCGTCCAAGGCTTCGCTCGACGATTGGGAGATCATGGTCGATACCAACCTAAAGGGATTGATGATTGTCACCCGGACAATCCTGCCCGGCATGGTGGCGCGTGACCGTGGTCATATCGTCAATATCGGGTCGGTCGCCGGCACCTACCCTTATCCGGGTGGCAATATGTACGGGGCGACGAAGGCCGCCGTCGCCCAGTTCTCCCGCAATCTTGCCGCCGATCTTGTGAATACGGCTATTCGCGTCACTAATATCGAGCCGGGCCTGTGCAGCGGTTCGGAGTTCTCCCAGGTGCGGTTCCATGGGGATGAGGACCGGGCCGCCAAGGTTTACGAAGGTGCGGTCTCACTGACCCCCGACGATGTGGCGGAGGCGGTATTTTGGACAACCGCCTTGCCGCGCCACGTCAATATCACCCGCGTGGAAATGATGCCGGTTGGGCAGGCTCCGGCGGGTTTGGCCGTTCATCGCCCGAAAGTATAAAGACGGCTACAAGGCGGCGCTGAGCGCGGCCCAGCTCGTTCGGCCCGGCGCCAGCAGGAGCCGCTCGTCATACGGGACAACCGGACTGTAAGGACGGTCTCCCAGCAGGGCTCCATAACCCTGCGCCTCGCGATGGATCAGAACGCCGGCGGCATGGTCCCAGGGCGTCAGCCCCCGATAATAGGCGAAATCGAGAGCGCCGCGGGCAAGATCGAGGTAATCCTGGCCGGCACTTCCCCGGCGGCCGACATGACCGGCGCAATCGGCCAAGGGGCTCCGCCGTTTCGCCGACCCGGTCATCTCCGCTATGGGCTTCTCCACCGGGACCAGCAGGCGCTTGCCGCCTTCCCAGGCGCCTTGGCCCGCCATGGCGAACACGGTGTGATCGGCGACGGGATCGTGGATCAGCCCCAATTTCGTCTCTCCGTCGATCACCAGGGCGACGATGACGGCGAAGCGGGGATTACCGACGACGAAATTGGCGGTGCCGTCTACGGGATCGATGACCCAGACCGGTCCCGGCCGCTGGAGCGCCTGCATCCGCGTCGGGTCCTCGGCGACCCCCTCCTCGCCCACCACGGCACCGGGCAGCAGCGAGGTCAGGGTATCGGCCAGCAGCTTTTCAGCGGCGACATCGGCATCGGTGACGATCTGCCCCGGCGCTTTTTCCCGAACCTCACCCGCGGCCAGATTCTTGAACCGAGGTAGAATCTCCGTTTCGGCCGCGGACCGGACCAGAGCGGCGACGGCATCGGGGGAAACGACCATATCGTTCATGGTCGTAGTTCCTCCCCCAGGCGCTGGCGGTACCGTTGCTCATCGGCGGGATCCAGCCGTACCCGCATATGAGCGCTGCCGTCGTCGTCATGGCGCGCGACCACTTCGCCGTGCCGGTAGAGCCAGGCGATCCCGGCACCGTCGGTCAAAGGCAACGTCAAATCCAGGATGGGCCGGTTCTGGGACAGCTTCTGGTCGATGTGGTCGATCAGCGTCTCCACCCCCTCCCCGGTTACGGCGGAAAGAGCGATGTCGTCCGGGCGCCGGAGCGCCTGATTGACGACTTCATTGCGGGCGGATGGCGGCAAAAGGTCGAGCTTGTTGAGAACCTGCGTGAGTCCGCGATCAACCATTTCTCCCAATCCGATATCGCGCAATACGCTCTCGACATCAGCAGCCTGAGCCGCGCTGTCTGGATGAGAAACGTCCCGGACATGGATGACGAGATCGGCTTCCAGCACTTCCTCCAGGGTTGCGCGGAAGGCGGCAACAAGCTCGTGCGGAAGGTCCGACACGAACCCGACGGTATCGGAAACGATGATTGTCCGTCCCGACGGCAACCGCACCGCCCGCATGGTCGGGTCGAGGGTCGCGAACAGCATGTCCTGCGCCAGGACATCGGACCGCGTCAGTCGGTTGAACAGGGTCGACTTCCCGGCGTTGGTATAGCCGACCAGGGCGACGATGGGGTACGGAACGCGCCGCCGCGCTTTGCGGTGGAGATCCCGGGTCCGTTTGACCTCCTCCAGATCCCGCTTCAATTTGACGATACGCTCGCCGATCAGCCGACGGTCCGCCTCGATCTGGGTTTCACCGGGGCCGCCGAGAAAGCCGAACCCGCCCCGTTGCCGCTCCAGGTGGGTCCAGGATCGAACCAGCCGGGAGCGCTGGTAGCTCAAGGCCGCCAATTCGACCTGCATGCTCCCTTCCCGGGTCCGTGCGCGCGCGCCGAAAATCTCGAGAATGAGGCCGGTGCGGTCTATCACCTTACACGACCACGCCTTTTCAAGATTGCGTTGCTGTATGGGCGATAATTGGGCGTCGACAATCGCCACCGCGACCTCGTTGTCCGCGATCATGCCCGCCAAACGCTCGACGGCCCCTTTACCGAGAAGAGTGGCCGGTCGTATCCGTGCGATTGGTACCGTTTCAGAGAAGACAACGGTAAGGTCAATGGCGCGCGTCAAGCCCACCGCTTCGTCCAGCCGCGCTTCCGGCTGGCGACGAGAAACCGCTTCTCCGCCCTTGAGCAAGGGAAGAACGACTGCGGCGCGTCTATTCTGCGTTCCAGTTTCGCCGGCTCTGACGCCCACTTATTCCTCGCCACCTTCCTTGGCGGGTTCGAACAACTGGATCGGCGACGACGGCATTACCGTTGAGACCGCATGTTTATAAACAAGCTGAGTATGCCCATCTCGGCGAAGCAGGATGGAGAAGTTGTCAAACCAGGTTACAATCCCCTGCAACTTCACCCCATTCACCAAAAAAACGGTCACTGGAGTTTTGTTCTTGCGAATATAGTTCAGAAAAACGTCCTGAACATTTTGTGTTTTTTCTGCGGACATCTGTTTGATCCGTTCTTATTTGTCCGATAGCCGATTGTATGGCGTGATTCGGAGGGGGCGGCGGTCCGTCCCTTCGTTACCATCAATTCCCCGATATGGGAACCGGTAGTTCGCGAACAAGGGCTGTGAGGTCCGCGCAGCACGAAATATGGCAATGCGGGGCATATCCGGAAAATTCGCTGGCGCTCGGGGGTTCGGGTCGCAGCAAAATGGGACGACAACCGGAATTGACCGCGCATTGCATATCGACCGCCGAATCACCGACGAACCACGCCGTATCCACGGTTGCGATCGCCTCGCCCATGACCATGATTACCGGCGCCGGATCCGGTTTGTCGGCCACGGCGTCCGTGGCGCCGATCAGCGCTGAAAAGCGGCTGTCCCAGCCCAGGCGTTCGGCCTCGACGCGCAAGTAGGAACCGACCTTGTTGCTGACTACCGCCAACCGTACGCCCAAATCACTCAATTCGCCGAGCATGTCCGCGGCGCCGGGCAACGGCTGTAAATGGGACAAATGGACGGATTCGAAGCTCCGGTAAAAGACCTCCCGCGCTTCTTCCCAGGACTTGCCGAACAATACGGGGAACGAATCCCGCAGGCTGCGGGCGACATTGCGTCGGGTTTCATCCATGCTCCATTCCGGCATACCGAAATGACGGAAAGTCATGTTGTATGATTCCTGAATACAAACCCAAGAATCCACCAACGTGTTGTCCCAGTCGAAAATGATGGTTGCGGGACGCATCTGTATATCACAGAACATTTTTAAAAATATTCCAGGCGAACGGAGAACATTTTTTCCACTTTTTTGATCGCGTCGGTGGTTGCGAACAAAACGACCCGGTCTCCGGCCTGAACCACGGTGCTGCCTCTCGGGCTGATAACCTGTCCGCCGCGAACCACGGCCCCCAGGAGAACTCCGGCCGGCAATCGAATCTCGCGCAGCGGTTTGCCGACCAGGCTGGATGTTTCCAACGCATCGGCTTCGATCAGTTCGCCAAATCCTTCATGCAGCGAGTGAACGGCATGAATGCGACCGCGCCGCACATGCTGGAGAATGTTGGAGACGGTAATGGCGCGCGGGCTGATGACGACATCGACCCCAAGCGGCCCCATCAAGGCGCCATACGTGGTCTTGTTGATCAAGGCCATTGCCCGTTTGGTGCCGTAGCGCTTGGAAAGCAGGGAGGACAAAATGTTGGTCTCGTCGTCGTTGGTGACGGAAACAACAGTTTCCGCAGCGGCGACATTGGCTTCGGCAAGAATCTCCGGATCGAGAACATCGCCATTGAGAACGACGGTTCGCTGCAATGATTTAGCGGCGATTTCAGCCCGTTCCTTGTCCAGTTCGATAATTTTGGTGGAGGCGCCCGGATGCTCGTTTTCCAGGCGTTGAGCTAGGAACAGACCGATATTGCCGCCGCCAAGAATGACGATACGACGGGCCTCCTGGTCTTCGCGGCCGAACGCGGCAAGCGCCCGCATCGCGTGGGTGGTATCGACCACGAAATAAACCTCGTCGCCATCCACCATCTGGTCTTCGGCCGTCGGTACGATGGCCTTTCCGTTGCGGACGATACCGATGATGACGACATTGAGATCGGGAAACAGCACCGTCAGCTGGCGTAGCGGCGTATTGATCAGCGGGCATTGATCGTCGCACCGCACCCCCATCAGCCTTACCCGATCGTTGGCCAGCGGGATGACGTCAATGGCGCCCGGGACCTGCATGCGCCGCGCGATCGCCCGCGCCACCTCGATTTCCGGCGAAATGATGACGTCGATGGGCAGATGATCCCGGGAAAACAGGGTCGCCCAATTCGGCTGCAAATAGTTCTGGTTGCGAATTCGCGCGATTTTGGTCGGAACGTTGAACAAGGAGTGGGCAACCTGGCAGGCCACCATGTTGACTTCGTCAGCGGCTGTAACGGCAATCAGCAGATCGGCATCAGCGGCGCCGGCCTGCTCCAGGACCGAAGGGTGCGAGGCATAACCCACCACCGCCTGAACATCGAGGGTATCGGTGATTTTGCGGATCAGGTCGGGACGCTGGTCGATGACCGTGACGTCGTTGTTCTCGCTGCCCAAGTAGTGGGCGATATTGAAACCGACCTGCCCGGCTCCGCAAACGATGACTTTCATGCCCGTCCCCTGACCATCGTTGCGTTACCGCTGTTTGTCATCGGTGTGCACGCCCAGCAATTTCAATTTGCGGTGCAGGGCCGAACGTTCCATCCCAACGAAGGTGGCCGTCCGGGAAATATTGCCGGCGAAACGATTGATCTGGGCCAGAAGATATTCGCGCTCGAACAGCTCCCGCGCCTCCCGTAACGGCAGGGTCATGAGTTCGCTGGATTTCTCCCACCGCAGCACAGCAGGAGTTATGGCTCCGATTTCCGGAGGAAGCATATCGGCGCGGATGGCGTCGTGCGGAGCGCCCGGAGCCATGATCAGCAACCAGTCGATGACGTTGCGCAATTGCCGCACATTGCCGGGCCAGTCATAGGCCTGCAACGCAGCCACCGCGTCCTCGCCCAGGGCGCGGGGCTGGACCCCGGCGGCCACCGCCGCCGCCTGCATGAAGTAGCGGGCAAGCACGGGCACGTCCTCGCGGCGCTCGCGCAACGAAGGAACCCGCACCGGCACCACGTTGAGGCGATAAAACAGGTCTTCGCGGAAGCGGCCGGCGGTGATTTCCGATTGCAGATCGCGATTGGTGGTGGCGATCACCCGGACATCGACCTCGACCCGGCTTCCTCCACCCAACCGTTCAAAGGTTTGTTCCTGCAAAACCCTGACGATCTTGCCCTGGGTTTCAAGCGGCATGTCGGACACTTCGTCCAGCAGCAATGTGCCGCCATGGGCTTGTTCGAAAGTTCCGATCTTGCGCGGCGTGTCGGGACCGTCGATGCCGGGTTCCGTGCCGAACAATTCCATTTCCATGCGGTCCGGATGCATGGCCGCGCAATTCACCACGACGAACGGCCCGTCCGCCCTAAGCGAATTGCCGTGTATCAGCCTGGCGACCACCTCCTTGCCGGACCCCGCCGCGCCGGTAACGAGAACGCGCGACTTGGTAGGCGAAACTTTTTCGATGGTCTGCCGGATATGGTTTATGAAACCGGATACCCCGACCAGCTCGCCGTCCGAGCCCGCCCGCAGCCGCAATTCCCGGTTTTCCCGGCGCAGCCTGGCCGCTTCGATCGCCCGATCCACCAGCAGCAGCAGGCGATCCGACTTGAATGGTTTTTCGATGAAATCGTAAGCGCCGAGCTTGATCGCCTCGACGGCGGTCTCGATGGTCCCATGCCCGGAAATCATGACCACCGGAACCTCCGGATGGTCCCGCTTGAAGCTCTTCAGAATGGCGAGGCCATCCATCGACGACCCCTGCAGCCAGATATCCAGAATGACGAGACTGGGCCGCCTGGCCCACATGGCGTCCTGGGCCGCATCCGAGTTTCCCGCTTCCCGCGTGGAATAACCTTCGTCTTCGAGGATTCCTGCGATGAGAGCGCGGATGTCGGCCTCATCATCGACGATCAGAATGTCATGCGCCATGGGATGCCGTGCGGTCGGCGAAGGGAGAGGTCTGTGACGGGGGGGGGTCGAGGAATATCAGCCCGGCGCGGGCACCGCCACCGGGAGCGTCTTCCAAATAGAACCGCCCCCCATGGTCTTCCATGATTTTTTTGACGATGGCAAGTCCCAATCCGGTGCCCTTGGAACGCGTGGTCACATAAGGTTCGGTCAAACGGTCGCGGTTATCCATCGGCAATCCCCGGCCGTTATCCTCGATTTCCACATGGATCGCGTGCTCGGAACGCAGGATTCTGAGAATGATGCGACCGGGTGGCAAATCCCCCCCCTCCCGGCTCTCGATCGCTTCCACCGCGTTTTTCAGCAGGTTGGTCAGGGCCTGACCGATCAGCCGCGTATCGCAGTCGATTTCGACCGGGCCGTCGGGCAACTCGGTCACGAACTGAACGTCCGGATAACCGGTCTTTTGCATGAAAATCGTCTGACGGCAAACGTCAACCAGGTCGGCCCGCTTCATCTGGGGAGTCGGCATGCGGGCGAAGGACGAAAATTCATCCACCATCCGACCGATATCGCCGACTTGGCGAACAATGGTTTCAATCAGAGCGACGTACGTATCGCGGTCGGTTTCGATCTCTTTCAGATATTTGCGTTTCAAGCGCTCTGCCGACAATTGGATGGGCGTGAGGGGATTCTTGATCTCGTGGGCGATGCGGCGCGCCACATCCGCCCAAGCCGCTTTGCGTTGGGCTGAAACCAGTTCGGTGATGTCGTCGAACGTCATCACATAACCCACGATTTCCCCCTCGCCACCGCCCCCATCGCCGTCCGCCTCCAGAAATTCGGCGGCAACCCGGACCAACAGGGTGCGCGGCCCGTTTCGGACCAGTCTCACTTCCCGCTGAACCAGGCGATCCGGACGGCGATTCACCTCGTCCACAGTCTCGGCCAGTTCGGGCACCAAACTCGCCAGCGGCCGGCCGATCATATCATCGGCGGAAATGCCGAGAAGCTCGCAGGCGAAGGGATTGGGCAAATTGATGTTTCCGTCACGGTCAAGCCCCATCACGCCCGACGACACCCCGTCAAGGACGGTTTCGGTAAAACGCCGCCGCTCGTCGAGCTCCCGATTGGCCTCGACCAGGGAACGGCGCTGCTCGTCCAACTGGCTGGTCATCCGGTTGAAGGCGCGGGACAGCAATCCGACCTCGTCCGCGGCCCCCTCCTCCACCCTGGCGGAGAGATCACCGCTCCGGACTTTTTCGGCGGCGTCGATCAAGCGCGCTATGGGAGTGGCCAGCGCATTGGCCATCACCAGCCCGACCCACACCGCCGCCAGAAGCAAGAGAAGGCCGACCACGGCGAAAACCAGGGAAAAGGCGATTTCCAGACCGGATCGCTTGCCCTCGAGTTGCTCATATTCCTTAACCGCCAGCGAGGTCTGCTTCATGTGGTCAAGGACCAGGGGATCGACGAACCGGCCGACATACAGGTAGGCGTTACCGAAAAACCCTTGAAGCTGCACCAGGGCACGGACCCTCTGGTCGTCTTCCGAGGTCAGAATGGCGACTTCGCCGGCCCGGGCCTTGTCGAAGGCCCAAAGCGGGATTTGGCTGAGGCTGAGTTCGATGGAAAAGCCGAGACCGGAGCGGGCCAGGATACGGCCCTGCCCATCGAACACGATCGCCTCGGACAATCCGCGGACCGCCGCCTGGGTCGCCACGAAGGAATTGAACGCCCGGGGCGACTGAAGAAGAGCGGGGCCTTCGCGATTGATATCGTTGGCCATGGCCAAGGCGTCACCGCCGATGACCTGCTGGTGCTCCTTGAGATAAGCGCGGGCGACCTTGAGCGAATCCTGAAGAGCCGTTCGGACCCGGTCGGAGAACCAGCTTTCCACGCCATATTGGAAAAACACCGCAGATCCCACCGACATCAGGACCGATGGCGTCACCGCGACCAGGGCGAACAACGATATGAACCGCAAATGAAGGCGGGACCCGGTGGTGCCTTTGCGTTTCGCTCTCCAGACCTCGACGATCCGAACGCCGACCACCACGCCGAGCGCGAGCAACAACACGACGTCGAGGGCCAACAGCCACAGCACGGTCCGGGGATTGGGTCCGGCCGGCCCCGACATGGTCATGGCCAGAAAGGTTCCCGCTACCGACGGTACGGCGGCAAGGGTGAGGACGAGCGCCGTTTTGCGGGCCAGCCCGGCCCGGCGCAGCCATTGCCACGGCGTCATCGCCAACCGGTGTCGCCCAGGCGACGCGCCGCGTCCTGACGGGACCGCATCATTTAATTCCCCCCCGGCTGACGGCGATATCGAGCTCCCGAATTTTTTTCCTCAAGGTGTTGCGGTTGAGTCCAAGGATTTGCGCCGCCTTGATCTGATTTCCCCGCGTCGCCTCCAACGTAAGCGTTATCAAAGGCTTTTCGACCTCTCTTAACACTCTGTCGTATACTCCGGAGGGGGGGAGAGCCTCGCCGTGACTGCCAAAATACCCCCTGAGATGGCGCTCAACCGACCGTGACAATCCCTCATTGTCGCCCCCGCTGGCGATGTCGCCATTTATCGGGGGGCCGACCAGTTCAGCCTCAATGACGTCGATGCTGATCACTTCCTGCGAGTATAGGGCGGCCAGGCGTCGCACCAGATTTTCCAACTCGCGAACGTTGCCCGGCCAACGATGGCGCTTCAGACGCTCCATGGCCGGACCATCGATGGTCTTGTGCGGCAGTCCCTCGCCGTAAGCGTGGGTGAGAAAATGGCGGACCAGTTCCGGAATGTCTTCGACGCGCTCACGCAAAGGCGGCAGGCGGATTGGCACGACGTTGAGGCGGTAGAACAAATCCTCGCGGAACGTGCCCTGGCGGATCAATTGGGTCAGGTCGCGATGCGTGGCGGCGATGATCCGGACATTGGCCCGGATGGGGGTCCGGCCGCCGACCGTCGTATACTCGCCTTCTTGCAGAACGCGCAGTAACCGGGTTTGCGCTTCCGGCGGCATGTCGCCGATTTCATCGAGAAACAGCGTTCCCCCTTCCGCCTGTTCGAAGCGGCCGGGATAGCGTTGGGTGGCGCCGGTAAACGCTCCCTTCTCGTGCCCGAACAATTCGCTTTCGATCAGCTCCCGAGGGATGGCCGCCATATTGATGGCGACGAATCCGCCATTCCGCCGCTTGCCGTAATCGTGCAGCGCCCGGGCCACCAATTCCTTGCCGGTCCCCGATTCGCCGGTGATCATCACCGTCAAATCCGTCCCCATCAAACGGGCCAGCGTGCGGTAAATCTCCTGCATCGCCGCCGATCTGCCGATCAGCGGCAGGTTTTCCTCTTCTCCGACGGCGCCATCGGGTTCAGGCGTGGATCTGGGCGCGGTCAAGGCGCGCTGAACCACGCCGACCAGTTCCTTGAGATCGAAGGGCTTGGGAAGATATTCGAAAGCGCCCAGCTGCGTTGCCTTGACCGCCGTCAGAAGGGTGTTTTGCGCACTCATGACGATGACGCGCAGATCGGGACGCAGCTTCTTGATGCGGGGCAGAAGGTCGAGGCCGCTTTCATCGGGCATGACGACATCGGTGATGACCAGATCGCCAAGTCCGTCCGCCACCCAATGCCACAATGTCGCGGCGTTTCCGGTGCTGCGGACCTCATAGCCGGCGCGGCCCAATGCCTGGGTCAGGACGGTGCGGATACCGCGGTCGTCGTCCGCCACCAGGATTATCGCGCCCTCAGCCATATCCCTCAGCCTTCTTCCTTGTCCTGAACCACCGGCAGCATTACCCGAAAAACCGTCCGACGGGGAACGCTGTCGCATTCGATGATGCCGCCATGATCGCCGATGATCTTGGCGACCAGCGCCAAGCCAAGTCCCGATCCGGATGGCTTGGTGGTAACGAACGCGTCGAACATGTTCGGGCGGATATCTTCCGGAATCCCGGGGCCATTATCCTGGATCGTGACCGCCAGCGGCAGATGTCTGCGGCTGTCATTGCCGGCTATGGCCAAGCGCACGCCGTGTTGATAAGCGGTGGACAAGGTGATTTCAGCGCCCTCGCCCGCAGCCGCCTCCGCGGCGTTCTTGACCAGATTCAAAAAGACCTGAATCAGCTGATCCCGGTTACCAAAGACCGGGGGCAAGGATGGGTCATAGGCTTCGATGAAACGCACAGAACGCCCAAAGCCGTTTTCGGCAATGCGTCGGACATGTTCCAGGACCCGATGAATATTGACCGGCCCCCGTTCCACCGGCCGTTCGTCGGAAAACACCTCCATCCTGTCAACCAGAGCAACGATACGATCGACCTCGTCTATTACCAGACGGGTCAGCTGGCGGTCCTCTTCGTTGGCGCCGGCTTCCAGCAATTGCGCGGCTCCGCGAATTCCCGACAATGGGTTTTTCACCTCATGGGCCAGCATGGCGGCCATGGCGGTGACGGAGCGTGCGGCGTTGCGGCTGGTCATCTGCGCGCCGATTTTGAGCGCCATCGTCTGTTCGTGCAAAGACAGAACCACGGAACCGGGCGTTTCGATGATCGGCGAAACCTGCGCGGTCAAGGTCCGATGGCCGGTCCGGGGCGTGTCAACGGTGACGCCATATTCCGACATGACGATACCCTCGTCCCGGGCCTGGGCGACGAGGCTGAAAAGCGGGCTGTCCGGCGGCAGCAGGTCGTCCAGGGCATGGCCGCACAGAAAATGGGCTCCCGCCGCGAAAAGTTGTTCGGCGGCGCCGTTCACATATTCGATGACATTGCCCGAATCGAGCACCAAAACAGCCGAGGCAAGGGCGTTCAGAACCAGGAACGGGTCGGGACCGATTGCCGTCGCCGCCGCCGGCCGGCGGCGCGCCATGCCGGTTTTAAACATCAAGCGGCGGCCCTTTCGAGCAACGGACGGTAAAAAGCGTGGATCGCATTGCGGATCGCAGCCACATCGCTCATGCGGTTTACCTCGGACCGGAACTCCGCCGAGCCCGGCAGCCCCCTGGAGTACCAAGCCAGATGCTTTCTCGCTATGCGCACGCCCGTGTCGTTGCCGTAATGACTAAGCATGGCGTCGAAATGCTCCAGCATGATATCCACGCGTTCGGCCAGGGATGGTTCGGCTTCGACGATTCCCGTCTCCAGGAAGCGCGCGACCTGGCCGGGAAACCAGGGGCGGCCATAGGCGCCACGCCCGATCATGACACCATCCGCGCCCGATTCCGCCAGGGCGCGGGTCGCGTCCTCGAACGTCTCGATATCGCCGTTGACGATAACCGGAATGGACACCGCATCCTTCACCGTGCGGACGAAAGACCAGTCGGCCCGCCCGGAATAGAATTGCTGACGGGTACGGCCGTGGACCACCACCATCCGTATCCCGCTTTCCTCGGCGATACGGGCCAGACGTGGAGCGTTGAGGGATGAATGATCCCAGCCCATCCGCATTTTAAGGGTAACCGGCAGGGAGACGGCGGACGCCGTCGCTTCCATCAGGCGACCGGCCAACACCTCGTCCTTCATGAGAGCCGACCCTGCTTCGGCTTTCACGGCGACCTTCTTGACCGGGCATCCCATATTGATATCGATGAGGGCTGCCCCCCGATCCTGATTGAGCTTGGCCGCCTCCACCATATCCGCGGGATCGCATCCGGCCAACTGCACCGACATCGGAAATTCCTCCGCCGAGGTGGTCGACATCATCATGGTCTGGCGGTTCTGGCGGATCATGGCGGCGCTGGCGATCATCTCCGATACGACCAGCCCCGCCCCCATTCGTTTCGCCAAACGTCGGAACGGCAGATCGGTCACACCTGACATAGGCGCGAGAATGACCCGGTTGGCGAGGGCGACCGATCCCACGGTCAGGGCGTTATGCGGCAGATTTGTCATGACTGCGTATTTATTATGCATAGGCATGTCCAAAGCAATGCCAATCGGCATGCCTGCCCGTAAATGTGGCTTGGGATTGAGGTCAGCGCAGGACCTGGGTGACGAATTTCACGCCCGGCGAGGCCAGCATGACCAGAAGATAGGCAAGAAGAACAACCCTGGCGGCCATCCGCCCCCGTACGCCGCAGACGCGATGCCCAAGCAGAAGGGCGCCGATCAGCACAAAGGCCGTGATGAAGAACAGGGTCTTATGATCGAAGCGCAACAGGGCGCCGGTCGCGAAATATTCGATCGCCATGCCGGTTATGACGCCGATTCCCAGAACGGTTTCCGAACCCATCAGAAGCCACCCGGCCAGACGTTCGGCATCGGCGACGCTGGGAAGCATCGGCGTCAACGGTCCCGGTCTTTTCCGCTTCAGCGCTTTCTCCTGAAGAAAGACGGCGAAGGACGATACCGCGGCCAGGGTCAGCAAGCCGAACAGGAGAACGGCCACCAGAATATGAACGTCGATCCACACCGCCGGCGCATCGGTCGGCAAAGGTCGCTTCTCGCCCCGCACCACCGAGGCGAAAACGGCCAGGCTCAACAAATAGGGCATCAGCAATGGAGCCAGACGCCACGCCTGGCGCGCGAAAAAGGCGACGGGAAGGAAAAGGACGGCGCTGGCGGCGACAATCACCCAAACCACGGTCCCGAATTGAGAGTGCCATCCTCCCGACAGGAGCATCCAAGACCACAAGCCGGCGCCCAAGGCGGCCAGACAGGCGCCGCCCCAGAACAGCCCGTCCCTGGCGGCGTTGGGCCGCAAGGCGAACAATGTGGCGGGTACCAGGGCCGCGATGGCGACGAGATTGGCGAGCAAGGGGGACAGCATGGCGCCGACTATACCATCCTTTGTCGCCGGTAAAAGCATGGCGCTCCCTTTCCACGCTCGTGGCCGCCGCGCTCTTGGCAACGGTGCCGCCTGCCCTTAGTGTGGCCGCCTCATGGATAAGGGACCCATGGCATCGGTGAGGGAGCGCGACGAATGGCGAAATGCGTGGCATTGGTTGTGGCGGCCGGACGCGGACGCCGGTTCGGGGGCGATATTCCCAAACAGTTTCGCGATCTGGCCGGCCGGCCGATCCTGCGGCACAGCCTGGGCGTTTTTGCCGCCAATCCGCAGATCGATGCCGTTCGAACGGTGATCCATCCCGATGATCGTCCCCTTTATGACGTCTGCGCCGATGGTTTGGCGCTCCTGCCTCCCGTAGATGGCGGCGCGCAACGGCAGGATTCCGTCCGGCTGGGGTTGGAGAGCCTTGTGGAACTGGCCCCCGACATCGTGCTGATCCATGACGGCGCCCGCCCCCTGGTCGATGCCGGCACCATCGGGCGGGTCATTGCCGCCCTCGCCGATCATCCCGGCGCCATACCGGCCGTTGCTGTCGCCGACACACTGAAGCGCGGCGCCGACGGTCTGATCGCCGGAACGGTAGAACGGGCAGGCCTGTGGCGGGCGCAAACCCCGCAGGGATTCCGCTTTCCCGAAATTCTGGCGGCCCACCGCGCCGTCATCGGTGAGGAATTGACCGACGACGCGGCCGTTCTGGAACGGGCCGGTTTGCCCGTCGCGCTGGTTCCGGGGTCCGAGGACAATACCAAAGTGACGTCCGCGGTCGATCTGGACCGGGCGCACCGCCTTTTCACCGGTTCCGGCGACATCCGCACCGGGAGCGGCTACGACGTCCATCGTTTCACATCCGGCGACGGGGTCTGGTTGTGCGGAATCCGCGTTCCCCATGACGCGGCCCTGGAGGGCCATTCCGATGCCGACGTCGCCCTGCACGCCTTGACCGACGCCCTGCTCGGCTGTATCGGCGCGGGAGATATCGGGCGCCACTTTCCGCCGACCGACCCCCAATGGAAAGGCGCGCCATCCCATAAATTCGTCGAACATGCCGTCGCTTTGGCCGCGGCTCTGGGCGGGCGCATCGTCAATGCCGATATCACCCTGATTTGCGAGCGACCCAAGGTCGGCCCCTATCGCGCCGCCATGCAAATGCGGGTCGCCGACCTTTTGGGCATCTCCGCCGACCGTGTGAACATCAAGGCCACCACCACCGAGGGTCTGGGTTTTACGGGGCGGCGCGAGGGCATTGCCGCCCAGGCCGTCGCCGGCGTTTGGTTGCCGCGCTGAATCGGCTCAGAGCTTGTCAATCAATCGAACTTGCAAAAGAACGCCCATTGGAAACATTGGCGTTTTTCCGTCGATTTCACGCCGGATGGGCATTCTTTCACAAACTCTCAGGGGTGCTCGGTCTCGGAATCGATCCAGGACAGGAAAGCCGGATTGCCGGCGATGATGGGGAGAGCCACGACGCAGGGGCAGGCATAGCCATGGCGGTCCTTGACGAATGCGATCAATCGCTCCAGCAGCGCCGAACGTGTTTTCAGGATCAGCACGGCCTCGTCCCCCTCTTCGATGGCGCCCTGCCATCGATAAACGGACGTCATGCCCGGCAGCACGTTACCGCACGCAGCCAGCCGCGCCTCGACCACCGCCCGCGCCAAAGCCAAAGCCTCATCGCGCGACCCGATGGTGACATAGACCAAATTGTGATCACCCATGGCTCCATCCCCGCATAAAAGTGCCATG
The DNA here is from genome assembly GCA_021848545.1 of Pseudomonadota bacterium. Taxonomy (GTDB): domain Bacteria; phylum Pseudomonadota; class Alphaproteobacteria; order Rhodospirillales; family Magnetospirillaceae; genus JAJZUL01. Next base: position 6,678 of record JAJZUL010000045.1, on the reverse strand, counting down.
CCATCTGAAAAACGACGGAAACGAACCGCTTGAAATAGTGCCGAATTCCAATGGGGACGACACGCTTCCCAGTAAAATTCGATGCCTCAACGGCATGAACCCCAACAAACTAACTACGTTCGCAGGAGGCAGACTCGTTCAAAGCTGAGATCAGCACGGATACCGCTTCTTCGATACCGCTGGTCTCATTCCGGGGCGGCCGCACATCCCCATCCAACTCCATAAGAAGTTTTTGCAGATAAGGGGAGAAAATCTCGCTTTCCGACGCTGCGCGACAGGGCGCGCGCTGTTTAAGCCAAGCTTCCAAATGTATCGTTTCCGGCCAATCCGGCCGCTCCTGGAACAGCACCGGGGTTCCCGACAGCCCGGCTTCGGTAAAAATGCCGTAGCCGGGTTTGCTGATAACCACATCTGCCGACGCCACGAGATCGGTGAAATCCATCTCCAGCCCGTCCCAGCTCGACATATCCTCCCGCGCCGGACACGCCCCGCCTGCCAGCCAATGCCATCCTTCCAGCCTTGGCACCCGCTCCAAAGGCAAGTCGTGACGAATGCCTCCGAACGCGAACAGTCCCAGGCGCCGACCGGAAGGAATATTCAACAGCGTGCGTAGTTCATCCGATCGCGCCCGACCGCGTTTCGCCAACGGGCCGATATCCCGAACATGGGAAAGATGCATCTCCATCGCCGGAAGACAGCGCAAAAAGATTTTGGCCGAATCGTAAGCCGTCCGCATCTGGCTTTCGATCCTCGCCGCGTCGGGAAAGCCGCCGAGATAGTGATGGAACAAATCGGCCCAGTTCAGAGACGACATGGCGATGGCCGGTATTCCGGCCTCGTGCGCGGCCGCGAGAATGGTATAGGGCACATTGGCCAACACCAGACACGGCGCGGCTTTCCGCAGACGTGCGGCCTCCATCGCGACAATGCCGTCCCAATCGGCATGCAGGCGTCGGTAGCGATCCATGCTGGCTTCGATATCGATGTCGGTCGAGGAGTTCATCACGAAGCCGAAATCTGGAATCTCCGGCACATGTTCAAAAGCGTCGCCGTAACGCCGGGCGAGAACGGAACGGGGGATGTTCGTCTGAATGGTCAGCCGCACGTCGGGCCGGCATTGGCGCAAGGCGTTCACCACCGGCGCGGTCATGGCCATATGGCCATAGCCATGGGGAGACAGGGCCAACCACAATAGCGGCGATGGTGGTGTCATCCCACGTCCCCTTGCCCATCTCGTCCGGCGATGCCGCGAGAATGCCGCATCGATGCCCCCGGATCAACGCGCCGCAGGGTTACTGTTTTATGCCGCCGCCACGGAGGGCACGGAATTGATGGGTGTTTGTGGTTGATTCAGCTCTGTCGAGAGCCATACTGCCGGCGTTGCATATCCCGGCTGCGGATAGTCGACGCCGGAGGCTAATAAAAAAGGGGCGAAGGATGACGTACTTGCTGGTCGCACTCGGAAGCGCGCTGGGCGGCACCCTCCGTTATTGGCTGTCCGGGCTCATTGCCAATTCCGTTGGCCAAAGCTTTCCTTGGGGGACCTTGTTCGTCAATGTGACGGGATCCTTCATCATCGGCCTGTTTGCGACTTTGACCGCGCCCGACGGTCGAATTTTCGTTCCCGGAGAGTGGCGGCAATTTTTTATGGTCGGCGTTTGCGGCGGCTATACCACCTTCTCGTCCTTCAGCCTGCAAACCCTGAATTTAGCGCAGGATGGCGAATGGGCTTACGCCGGGATCAATATCGGCCTGTCCATTCTGATGTGCCTGATCGGCGTCTGGCTGGGCCACAGCGGGGCCGTTTTCATAAACGAATAGGCGCCGCCGGTTTCGATGGGCCCTCGCTTTTCCGATTTCGGGAATCATTTCGCGGGCGATTGGCTATCAGGAAATGGTCGGAGCGACTGGATTCGAACCAGCGACCCCCAGTCCCCCAGACTGATGCGCTACCGGGCTGCGCTACGCTCCGACCGTATCCTGATGTGACGGCTTTCGCCATCCACATCGCCCTGTGACCGAAAGAGTATTCCGCTTCCGTCACCCGGCGTCCGGCTGTCCCGCCGGAAGGAGCGCGACTATACCCAGGCCGCCCCGCCGGTGCAAGCCCCCCTTTGCGCCCAAATCCCACCACAAGTGAGTTGCCTAGCGGGCGATCAACAACGCGTGAATCTGTTCCAATTCACGAAGAATATCGGTGAGCTGGCGCCGCGTCTCCGGCGACGATTTCCCCGCCTCCCGGGTCGAGGGGCCATCGGCAGCGGCGCCTCCCTCCTCTTCCGCCTCGGAAAGGCTGGGGGGAGCGGTATCAGGGGCGGGCGATGACGGTTCTGCGCCGGGTATCACGGTTGGCTCCTCCTCGCTGCCTTCGCGAAGCAGTTTTTGCACACCTTTAATTGTATAGCCTTCGCCATACAGCCAATCGCGTATGCGACGCAATAGGGCAACGTCTTCGGGGCGATAATAGCGGCGGCCGCCGCCCCGCTTGAGGGGGCGGACCTGAGGAAATTTGCTTTCCCAGAAACGCAGAACATGTTGCGGTACTTCAAGCACCTCGGCGACTTCGCTGATGGTGCGAAACGCCGATTCGGATTTACCGGTGCGGCGGACCACGGGAAGTTCGCCGTCGGCCACCGTTACCTGCCGTTTCCGTCGGCTACCGCCAAGCCGTCATTGATGCGCTTTTTGAGCAATTGCGAGGGACGGAACACCAGGACGCGGCGCGGCAGAATGGGAACTTCCTCGCCGGTTTTCGGATTGCGTCCAATGCGCTGGCCCTTGGCCCGCACCGAAAAACTGCCGAAGGAAGAAATCTTCACGGTTTCCCCGCGCGACAGGGCCGACGAAATTTCGCCCAGCACCGCTTCCAGCAAATCGGCGGATTCATTCCGCGACAGCCCTACCTCCTGGTAGACGGCTTCGCTCAGCTGCGCACGCGTTATGGTTTTATCCACCATAGTCGGACTACCCATCACGTCGAACCGAAATTGTGCAAAAACAGGAGAACCGCACCCTATCCCGTATGCTGAAACCCGTCAATATCAAAGGGATGTGACAGCACGTTGCAGCAAGTGTGCAACCCCCGAAGGATAAGAGCCTACATGCGGACCAGAGCCGATCCCCAGGTGAATCCGCCGCCCATCGCCTCCAGCAGGACCAGGTCGCCCGCCTTGATGCGACCGTCATTGACCGCCTCGGCCAAGGCCAGGGGCACGGAGGCCGCCGATGTGTTGGCGTGGCGATCGACGGTGATCACCATGCGTTCGGGCGAGATGCCGAGTTTGCGTGCCGTGCCGTCAAGGATGCGACGGTTGGCCTGGTGCGGCACCACCCAATCGAGATCGCCGCCCGTCAGTCCGAACGTCGCCAGCGCTTCCTCGGCTACATCGGCCAGGTTGGTGACGGCATGGCGAAAAACCTCGCGCCCGGACATACGCGCTTTTCCCACGGTCTGGGTGGTGGATGGCCCGCCATCCGTCTGAAGAAGCTCCCGGTACCGGCCGTCCGAGTGGAGATGGGTCGACAGGATGCCCCGGTCGGCGATGGTTCCCGTTCCATCTTCGGCGGTAAGGACCACCGCCCCCGCGCCGTCGCCAAAGAGAACGCAGGTCGAGCGATCATTCCAGTCGATGAGACGGGAGAATGTTTCGGCTCCGACGACGACGGCATTGCGGGCCTGGCCGCACCGAATGAAGTTGTTTGCCGTGGCCAGCGCGAAAACGAAGCCTGAGCATACCGCCTGGAGGTCGAAAGCCGCGCCGCCCGTCATGCCGATCATGGCCTGGACCTTGGTTGCCGTCGCTGGAAAGGTTTGGTCCGGGGTCGTCGTCGCGAGAATCAGAAGATCGATGGCGCTTGCATCGATTTCGGCGCGCCTCAACGCATCCTTGACGGCCGCGCTCGCCAGATCGGCCGTGGTTTCGTTCTCCGCGGCGATGTGGCGGCAGCGGATACCGCTACGCTCGACGATCCACTCATCGGACGTATCGACCATTTGGGCCAGCTCTTGATTGGTAACGACGCGGGCCGGAAGATAAGCCCCGCAGCCGGCAATCCGTCCGCGTATGGTCATCGAACTATCTGGCTCCGGAGGCACGTTGCGTTGTCGGCCGTTCCGCCGAGCCCATCTCTTCCAACTCGTGACGTATCCGCTCGTTATAGCCGTGGGTCACCAAATCCACGGCGACACCGACGGCATTGGCGAAGCCGAAGGCATCCGTTCCGCCATGGCTTTTTACGGCGATGCCGTTCAATCCCAGGAACATGGCGCCATTATAGCGCCGGGGATCGGTGCGAACCTTGACCTTTTGCAGGGCTTGCTTCGCCAACACATAGCCCAATTTGGCAAGAATTGAGTTGCCGAACGCCTGTTTGAGAAAGGTCGAGTACAGCTTGACGGTGCCTTCGGCGGTTTTCAGCGCGATGTTTCCGGTAAACCCGTCGGTAACCACGACATCGACCGTTCCCGCGCAGATATCATTGCCTTCGACGAAACCGTAAAAACTGATCGGCAGATGACTGTCCCGAAGAGCATTGGCCGCCGATTTTACGGCGTCATTGCCCTTCAGTTCCTCCGATCCCACATTGAGCAGCCCGACGGTCGGTCGTTCAAGGCCCAACACGGCCCGGGCGAAGACTTCGCCCATGATAGCGAATTGAAAAAGATTGCTGGCATCGCAATCCACATTGGCGCCTAGATCAAGCACCACCGTTTCCCCCCGTATCGAGGGAAACAGCCCGGCGATCGCGGGGCGATCGATTCCGGGCAAGGTTCTGAGAACGAATTTGGCCACCGCCATCAACGCGCCGGTATTGCCCGCCGATACGACGCCGGCCGCTTCGCCCTTGGCGACGGCGTCAACGGCCAGCCACATGCTGGACTGGCGGCCGCTACGCAGAACCTGTCCCGGCTTGGAATCGTTGGAAACGGCCTGGTCGGTATGCCGGATCGTGCAGATTCCCCGCATATCCGGATAACGGTCGAACAAGACGGACACTTTCCGCTCGTCGCCGAATAGAATGTAGCGGACGTGCGGCAGGCGGACATGCGCCAGACGAACCCCTTCGATCACGATTTCCGGAGCATTGTCCCCACCCATCGCATCGATGGATATTGTAACCGGCGCGCTCACCTATCGTCCGCTCCCACCCAAATCAGGCGTTGGAAGAGGCCCGAACCACCACTTCCCGGCCGTCATAATGACCGCAAGAACCACAAACATGATGCGGGCGCTTCATTTCACCGCAATTGGGGCATTCAGCCACCGTCGTCGGCTGAAGAGCGTGATGGGCGCGGCGCATATCGCGACGGGATTTGGAAGTCTTCTTCTTCGGAACAGCCATGATCGGTCTCTTTGCTCATAGGCGCGTCAGGGAAAGGGGGTCTTATTATCTAAAATGACGCCCCAGGGCAAGGGCTACAGTATTTTTCACCCGTTATTTTCACGCAAGCGCGCCAAAACCGCGAACGGGCCGGCGGGTGCCGCCCCGCCACCATCACCATCACCATCACCCGGCGATGGTTGGAATTCCGTTTCCGGCGCACGGGGGAATGGAACCAAGGCCAGAGCCAGTTCCTCAGCCACGGCCTCCCCGGCGTCAATGAATCCGTCGATGACGGGATCAGGGGGGTCGTCCTGATCGTAAATCACATCGACGGCCCCGGTCTCGTCGTCCGGCATTATAGCGTAAATTCTCTCAAAATGCTCCGTAACTTCGGTTTGCAGCGGTTTCAGCGTCACTACGCATTGCTGAACCACCTCGGCATCAAAAGTACCGTCCAGACGCCATGCTTTGCCACCGTCCAGAGCAGACAGATGCAGGCGAGCGGTCAGCCGCCTCACCTCTGGGATATCGTACCGTTTCGCCAACGCCGACAGCTCGTCCGCTGTCGCGGCGATTTTCAGCTCGCGCCCTCGCGCCGATATTTTGGCGACGGCGACGGGTCGGGAAAATTCTGCCTCGGGCTGCGTCACGGCATATCCTCGGGTTGAATCATGTCAAGGTCGCCAGCGGTCAGAACCGCGAATGGAAGAGAGTCCAGGTGGCGAGCCTGCCGCACCATATAAGCGGCCATGCGGGGGGCCGTTTCCGGCGTGGGCGGCGATCCACGGTAGAGATTGCGGGCCAGGGCGCCGGCCAGGGCCGGCACGCCGCTCCCGATCGTCGCATCATAGGCGTTCACACGTCCGTAAAAAGCTTTCGCCATCTGTTTCACCGTCTTGCCGATGGAATTGTCGCTGACCCCCATTTCCCGCAGATTGCCGTCGAGATCGCTGAACATCGCATCGAAGACAGCCTGCGATAGCGCCTTGGCCTCGCGTGCCTCGGCCCCATCGGTCCGACCCAGGCGACGCATCAGCAGAAACGCGTGAGCGACAAGAACGTCGAAGCGGCCGTCCAGGGTGTCGGGAACGCCGCCTTCGGTGTAAAACCAGGGGCGACGCGCCTGGGCGACAAGGCTCCCGTAAAGCCCCCGAATCGCCTCGGCCCGTTTCCGGCGCCCGAAAAAGCCTTCAAACACCATCGATCATTTCAGAGCCAATTCGTCCCCAGGGGAATCGGGTGACCCCGCTTCCCCTGCATTATGTATATTTCCCTCAATCGCCGGGCGGGCGCGTCCGCGCCCTTGGCTATCCTCGCTTGCGCTCCGAGGCCCCGATGGAGCCTCTCCGCACG
>JAJZUL010000075.1 GCA_021848545.1 Pseudomonadota bacterium | reverse complement strand
TCCGATCTTAACGGCGCGGTCTTCATATCGCCGACGGCGCCCCCGGGCGCGGGCTTGCGTCCGGTGATCATCGGGCGCACCAGATCCTCGCCCTTGATCTTCTTGTAATAGACGATCGCGGCGACATGCAGGCCGATCACCACCAGCAGCAGGATATAGAGGCTGCTGTGGATTTCCGACGCCGCATGCGACCAGGGGGCGGCCAGCAGCGGCGCCAGCGGGCCGAGGGTATGGGTGTGTTCGCGGGAGAACAGGCCGATGACCGCCTGAACCAGCGCCAGAATCAGCATGGCCATAACGCTGTAGGCGCCCAGCGGGTTATGGCCGATTCCGTCCCAGGAGCCGCCGGCGCGTTCCCGGCGCAGGTGATCCAGCGCCGCCCGCGGTCCCTTGACGAAGTGGCTGAACCGGGCGGTGGACGACCCCATGAACCCCCAGGCGAAACGGAACAGCAGCAGCGCCAGCACCGCTCGGCCCAGTTGCATGTGGATGCCGAGCCAGCCCGCCCATCCGGTGATCAGGATGAGAAGGATCGATCCGACCAGAAGCCAATGGAACAGGCGGGTGGGCAGATCCCAGACGGGGACGTCCCGGACGGATGAGGGGGCGGCTTTCGTTTGTTGGCTCATCGGGGCACCTCGTCGGAAATTGGGGGACGCGCCCGTTCGCGTCGGTTCTTACAGTGCGGTTTCTTCCGCGCCGTCATCCTTCGCGACGGGGAGGGGGGCGGCCATGCCGCCACGGCGGACGGCGGCCTGTGGACGGGCCGGGCGGCGGCGCCATTCCGGACGCAGGGGGCTTTCGCCGGGGCGCACCGGCTGCAAAGGAGGGCGGATGATTTCGGCCATCAAATCCAGGTAGGGCCGGATGGGGATCAGCAGGGCGGCGATTCCGGCCACCAGTCCCACGGCGCTGACCGGCAGGGTCAGGGGGCGCTCCATCACCAGCATGACGCGGCCGTCCGTCACACGGAACGGGCCGGCGGCGGCCGGGTCCTCGAACAGAAGGTTGGCGTCCTCGATGATGGTCCACAGGGCCGAGCGTCCGTCCGGCGATTCGGCGGTAAAGGGAAGCGGGCCGATATCGCCCACCACCCGCAAGGTGGCGTCCCGCTCGCCGGGGACGCAACGGCCGCGCATTCTGATATCGCGATAGACGAAATCGAAGGTGATCGGCGAAAGGGTCATTTCGATGTCGGCCACGCCCTTTTCCGCCGCATCGATTCCGGCGGAAGGGGGGACCAGCGGCAAGGCCTGACCGCCGATGGACAGAAAACGGGTGCTGGTCATGCGCGAGCCCGTTCGATCCCTACACAAACGGGACGAGCATGATGCCGCCGACGATGGGGATGGATCACAGCCTATCGCCGGACAAGTTTCAAGGTTAAAAAATCACGCTTGCAAACCCTTGGGACCGCCTGCGTCCCTTCATGTAGGGGATGGTCGGGACCGCCTGCGTCCCTCCATGTAGGGGATGGTCGGGACCGCCTGCGTCCCTCCATGTCGGGGATGGTCAGCCGGCCCGGATATGGGGTATGAACGAGACGGGCGAAGGCGGGAGGTCCGGATGGAAAAGGGAAAATCGCGGTGACGGGCGCACCCATCGACATGAGCCGTTATGTGATGGTGCCGATCAACCGGGCGGGATGGCCGTTCATCGGCCTGTTCGCGGTGACGGCGCTGCTTCTGGGCCTGCTGTGGGCGCCTCTGGGGGGCGTCGGCGCCGTGGCGACCCTGTGGTGCGTCTATTTCTTCCGCGATCCCGAACGGGTGACGCCGACCCGGCCCGGCCTGGTGATCAGTCCCGCCGACGGCATCGTCTGCATGGTCGGTCCGGCGGCGCCGCCGCCCGAACTGGGCATGGGCGACGCGGCCCGTCCGCGCGTCTCGGTGTTCATGAGCGTGTTCGACGTTCACGTCAATCGCGCGCCGGTGGACGGGACGGTGGCCGCGGTCGCCTATCGGCCCGGAAAATTCTTCAACGCGTCCCTGGATAAGGCCAGCGAGGACAACGAGCGGCTGGGTCTGCGCCTGATCATGGCGGACGAGCGCGATATCGGCGTGGTCCAGATCGCCGGGTTGGTGGCGCGGCGCATCAAGTGCGACGTGGCCGAAGGCGCGGTTCTGGCCGCCGGCCAGCGGTACGGCCTGATCCGGTTCGGCAGCCGCCTCGACGTCTATCTGCCCGACGGCGTCGCCCCCCTGGTGGCGGTGGGCCAACGCATGATCGCCGGCGAGACCGTGCTGGCCGATCTCGATTCGCCGGAACCGGCCCGCGCCGGCCAGGTGCGGTGATGTTCGCCCGGTCGCCCCGGGTGGTGCGGACCTTCCGCCGCCGGCCGCGCCATCGTCCCCGGATGTCCGGTCTGTCGATCAATCGGCTGATCCCCAACATCCTGACCCTGCTGGCGCTGTGCGCCGGCCTGACCGCGATCCGTTTCGGCCTGCACGGGCGCTGGCAATTGGCGGTGGCCTCCGTTCTGCTGGCCGGAATCCTCGACGGGCTGGACGGACGGGTGGCGCGTCTGCTCCAGGGTACCTCGAAATTCGGGGCGGAGCTGGATTCCCTGTCGGATTTCGTCTGTTTCGGGGTGGCGCCGGCGCTGCTGCTGTATCTGTGGGCCATGGAACGGGCGGGCGGCATCGGCTGGGCGCTGGCCCTGCTTTACGCGGTCTGTTGCGCGTTGCGTCTGGCCCGCTTCAATACCATGATGGGCGCCGCCGACATGCCGCCCTATGCCTATAACTTCTTCGTGGGCGTGCCCGCGCCGGCCGCCGCCGGCCTGGTGCTGTTGCCGATGATCCTGGAATTCCGCATCGGGCCGGGCATCTTCGATCAGCCGCCGGTGGTGGCGGTGGCGCTGCTGGGCGTGTCCTTCCTGATGGTCAGCCAGGTTCCCACCTTTTCCGCCAAAAGAGTCCGCATTCCCCATCGCTGGGTGTTGCCGATGCTGCTGGTGGTGGGGGTGGCGACCGCCTTTCTGGTCAGCGAGCCGTGGCTGACCCTGGCGGCGCTGGGTCTTATCTATCTTGGTCTGATCCCGGTCAGCGTTCGCGCCTTTCGCCGGCTGCGCCGTCATGCCGAGGCGATGGCCGCCGCCGAATCCCCCCCATCCGCGCCCGCCGAGGGTCACGCCGCGCCGCCCTCGTGACCGGTCGCTTGTTTTGTGGCGGGGGTGTGGCGGCGACAGGGCAAAGTCGCCACGGACTGTGGTATTTATGCAACGTCTGCGGGAAAACGTGCGGGCGGCCACGGCATTGTCTTGCCGGCGCTCAAAGAGCGGCATAGCAAGGAGGAAAGTAGATCGCTCGCGATCTCGCATACAAGGATAGTCCCATGCGCACAGTCAATACACTTGCCGCCAAGACCCTCGCCGCAGCCGGGCTTTTCCTGGTCGTCCTGCCGGCCGCCGCCCATGCTCAATGGTATGCCGGCGCCGATGTCGGCGGGAGCCTGCCGAACAAATCCTCGGTCACCGCCGGCAGCAACAACGACACCAAATATCAATGGGGTCCGGTTGTGCTGGGCGAACTGGGCTATGATTTCGGCGGCCCCAAGGCCGAGTTGGAACTGGGCGATCGCAACAATTCGATCAAGTCGGTGGGCGGGTCGTCGGGCGGCGGGCGCACCAACGCGTTCAGCGTGATGACCAACGGCCTGTACGATTTCCTGCCGGATTCGAAATGGCATCCGTTCATCGGCGCCGGTGTCGGCATGGCCGACGTGATGTCCAACGACATCCACAACGGCGGCAGCTGGGCCTATTCGGGCAATGACTGGGTCTTCGCCTACCAGGGCATGGCGGGGCTGGGTTACGACCTCACCCACAACTGGATGGTCAAGGCGCAGTACCGCTATTTCGCCACCGCCGATTACAATGTGGACGGGGCGGGTGGCACCACCGGCCATGCCTCGTACAAAAGCAACTCGGTCCTGGTCGGCCTGACCTATACCTTCAACGCGCCGCCGCCGCCGGCCCCGCCGCCGCCGGTGGTCGCCGCCGCGCCGCCGCCGCCCGCGCCCAAGAAGCCGGCGCCGGTGATCCAGAAGAACTACATGGTGTTCTTCGATTTCGACAAATCGGCCATCACCCATCAGGCGGCCAAGATCATCGACGAGGCGGCCCAGGCCGCCAAGACCAGCGGGAGCACCCGGATCAACGTCACCGGCTATACCGACCGCGCGGGAACGGTGAAGTACAACATGGCTCTGTCGTGGCGTCGCGCCCGGGCGGTCCAGGCGGCCCTGGTGGCTCGTGGCGTGCCGAAGAAGGACATCGTGATCCTGGGCAAGGGTGAAAGCGATCCGCTGGTGCCCACCGCCGACGGCGTTCGTCAGCCGCAGAACCGTCGGGTGGTGATCGTCCTGCACTGATGATGCGATCTGCTTGAATCAAGACGGCGGGGCCATCGGCTCCGCCGTTTTTGTTTCCATCGGCTCCGCCGTTTTTGTTTCAGCGCCGCGCCGCGCAGGCATGAGAGTCGAACGGGATGCCGACCACATCGGCGGCCAGACGCGGCAGTCGGGGCGTGGGCAGGGCGGCGGCCTCGGTCATCAGATGGGCCTG
>JAJZUL010000006.1 GCA_021848545.1 Pseudomonadota bacterium | reverse complement strand
GGTCTTTGATCCGCCTGGGCTTTTTGCGGCCTTGCCAATACCCCGGTATTGGCGGCGTCCGCGAAAAATCCCATCCAAATCAAATCCCGGCGCCATCACCTCGCGGCCCCATGAATAGATCGGGCTAGCCGATTTCTATGCCGTTCGGCCTACCATCGCGAGCGCCGCGGAACCGCGATATCGCATACCGTTTATACTAAAGTAGACGGGTCGGGGCGTCGCCACAATAAACGGGAACGTGTTTTTTTGCGCCCGGCGGCGCAGGCCGCCGATTTATTGAATCGGGCGCCTGCGCGCCCGGCGGCGCAGGCCGCCGATTCAACGAATCGGGCGCCTGCGCGCCCGGATGCGGGCTTTGCCGCATCCGCCCGGTCGCGATATCCTGGCCGAACATCCTGTTCATAAGCGGAAATCAGCCATGCCGGGTCTTAACGATCATCGTCTGTTGCGCTCCGAAGCCTATATCGACGGCGCCTGGGTCGCCGCCGATGACGGCGGCCGTTTCGCCGTGACCAATCCCGCCGACGGCGCCGAGATCGGTTCGGTGCCGGCGATGGGGGCGGCGGAGACCCGCCGGGCGATCGAGGCGGCGGCCAAGGCCTGGCCGGACTGGCGGGCGAAGACCGCCAAGGAGCGCGCCATCATCCTGCGCCGCTGGTACGAACTGATCCTGGCGGCCAAGGACGACCTGGCCCGGCTGATGAGCGCCGAACAGGGCAAGCCGCTGGCCGAAGCCGCCGGCGAGGTGGTCTACGGCGCGGCCTTCGTCGAATGGTTCGCCGAAGAGGGCAAGCGCGTATACGGCGAAATCATCCCCGAACACCTGCCGGGACGGCGCATCGTCGTGACCAAGGAGCCGGTGGGCGTGGTGGCGGCGATCACGCCCTGGAATTTCCCCAACGCCATGATCACCCGCAAATGCGCCCCCGCCCTGGCCGCAGGCTGTCCGGTGGTGGTCAAGCCGGCCGAAGACACGCCCCTGTCGGCCCTGGCCCTGGCCGAACTGGCCGATCGCGCCGGTCTTCCGCCGGGCGTGTTCAACGTGGTGACCGCGTCCGATCCGGTGCCGGTGGGCGACGAACTGACCGCCAATCCGCTGGTGCGCAAACTGTCCTTCACCGGCTCGACCGAGATCGGCAAGCTGCTCATGGCCCGTTCGGCCGCCACCATGAAGAAGGTCAGCCTGGAACTGGGCGGCAACGCGCCTTTCATCGTCTTCGACGACGCCGATCTCGACGCCGCCGTGGCCGGGGCCATGGCCTCCAAATACCGCAATGCCGGCCAGACCTGCGTCTGCGCCAACCGCCTGCTGGTGCAGGACGGGATTTACGACGCCTTCGCCGCCCGTCTGGCCCGGGCGGTCGAGGCCCTGACCGTCGGCCCGGCCTTGTCCGGCGTCGCCCAGCAGGGGCCTTTGATCAACGCCCAGGCGGTGGACAAGGTCGAAAGCCATATCACTGATGCCCTGGCCAAGGGCGCGCGCCTGGTTACGGGCGGCCACCGCCATGCTCTGGGCGGAACCTTCTTCCAACCCACGGTGCTGGCCGACGTGACCGCCGACATGCTGTGCGCGCGGGAGGAAACCTTCGGTCCGGTGGCGCCCCTGTTCCGCTTCCGGACCGAGGAGGAGGCGGTGCGCATGGCCAACGATACCGAATTCGGTCTGGCCGCCTATTTCTACAGCCGCGATATCGGCCGGGTGTGGCGGGTGGCCCGCGCTCTGGAATACGGCATCGTCGGCATCAACGAAGGAATAATTTCCACCGAGGTCGCCCCCTTTGGTGGTATGAAGGAATCGGGGTTGGGCCGCGAAGGGTCGAGACACGGGATCGACGAGTTCGTGGAGATCAAGTACATGTGCATGGGCGGTCTTTGATCCCTGGCCCCACGGGTCTGTTTCGCGCGGCCGAAGCCCGTCATCGGGAGGGCCGTCTCGACGAGGCGGAACATCTGTATCGCCGGGTGCTGGTTTCCGACGTCGGTCATGCCGGCGCGGCTCATAATCTGGCTTTGATCCTGGCCGGGCGCGGCAACCGGGCGGCGGCGATGGCGCTGCTGCGCGAGGCCGTGGCCCACTCTCCCGACCAGCCGGCGCTGCACAACACCCTGGGCACCTTGCTGCACGGGGATGGAAAGCTGGAGCAGGCCGTCCTTCATTACCGGCTGGCGGTGGCCGCCGATCCCGATTTCGCCGCCGCCGGCACCAATCTCGGCGTGGCGCTGGGGGCCATGGGCCGCGTCGACGAGGCGACCGCCCAGTTGGAAACGGTGATCCGCCGCGTCCCCGGCCACGCGCCCGCCCGCAACGCCTTGGGCGCGCTGCGCCAGGCCGCCGGCCGTCCTGAAGAGGCCATTCTCCATTACCGGCTGGTTTTGGCGGCCGATCCTTACGAGGCGGTGGCGATGGCCAATCTCGGCACGGCGCTGCTGGCCTTGAACCGGCCGGAAGAGGCGGCCGAGTGGTTGGAACGGGCGGCGGCGGTGGCGCCGAACGTGGCGGCCACCCATTACAATCTCGGCAATGCCCATCTGGCCCTGGGCCAGTTCGAGGCCGCGTCCGACGATTTCGCCCGGGCCTTGGCGTTGAAACCCGATCACGTCGCCGCCCGCACCAATCTCGGTCTGGCGGCGCAGGCGGCCGGGCGGGTGGAGGAGGCCGTCGGTCATTTCCAGGCGGCCCTGGCCCTCGATCCCGATTTCGCCGCGGCGCGTACCGACCTCGGCGCCGCCTTTCAGGCCCTGGGGCGGCCCGAGGAGGCGGAATCCTGCTGGCGCGAGGCGCTGATCCGCCATCCCGACGATGCCGCCGCCCACGCCAATCTGGGCACCGTGCTGCTGGAATTGGGCGACCTGGACGAGGCCGTGCGCGCTTTGGAGCGGGCCGCCGATCTGGACCCGCGCCCGTCGATTCTGCGGCAATTGGCCGCCATCAAGACCATGAAGGCGGACGACCGGCATTTGACGATCCTGGAAAAACTGGCCGCCGAGCCCGAAAGCCTGGATGGGGGGGAGCGGGTGCATCTGCATTTCGCTCTGGGCAAGGCGCTGGCGGATATCGGCCGCGCCGACGAGGCGTTCCGCCATCTGCTCGACGGCAATGTCCTGGTGCGGTCCGTCTTGCCCTATGACGAGGCGGCGGCCCTGGCCGAATTCGAGGCCATGGAGGCCGCCTTCGACGCCCGCCGTTTCCAGGGGCCGGCGCAAGGCGTGGCCTCGGACATGCCGATCTTCGTGTTCGGCATGCCGCGTTCGGGCACCACCCTGGTCGAACAGATTCTGGCCAGCCATCCGCGGGTGGCCGGCGCCGGCGAAATGCCGTTCTGGTCGGAGGCGGCGGCCCGCCTGAAACCGTCCGTCGCCGCCGGATTGGATGGCGAGGCTTATCGCCGGCTGGGCGCCGCCTGGACCCGGGCGGCCTGGAACGCGGTGGCCGGCGGCGGCGAGGAAACGCGCCGGGTGGTGGACAAGATGCCCGGCAATCTGCGTTTCGCCGGCCTGATCCATCTGGCGTTGCCGGGCGCGCGGCTGATCCATGTGCGGCGCGATCCGGTCGATACCTGCCTGTCCTGTTTCGCCACCCTGTTTTCCAATCACCACCCCTATGCCTACGATCTGGCCGAGCTGGGCCGCTATTGGCGGGCGCAGGACCGATTGGCGGACCATTGGCGCCGGGTGCTGCCGTCCGGCGCCATGATGGATGTCGCCTATGAGGATCTGGTGGGCGATTTCGACGGAACCGTGCGCCGGCTGCTCGATTTCTGTCGTCTCGACTGGCATCCGGCCTGCCGCGATTTCGCCGTCACCCGCCGGCCGGTGCGCACCGCCAGCGCCGCCCAGGTGCGCCGGCCGCTTTATGCCGATTCGGTGGGAAAACGCCGCCCGTCGGCGGAAATGATGGCGCCGCTGATGGCGGCGCTGGCGGCGGGTGCCCCCTTGACGAATGCGAAGCCCGACCCAACCCTATCGAAAGGGTGTCCCCCCGCGCCGATCGGTATCGTATGACCCCCTCTTTCCGCTATTCGTCGTCGAAATCGGAATCGATCGTCGCCATGGCGTCCGACACCATGCCGTTATAGCGGGCCGCCATCTCGCGGCCATAGGCGCCGATCAGGTTGAATTCGATGTAATCGCCGTCGCCCGCATCCTCGGGCACCGCCAGGGGATAGGGCAGGCGGTCGTTGCCGTCGCAGGTGGGGCCGTAGACCGCGACCGGACGGGCGCGACCGCGCCGGGGGCGGCCGTCCTCGTCCACGACCCGGTAGGGCAGGGACAGGGCCTCCTTGCCCCAATAGACTTCGGTCAGGCCGCCGAAAATGCCGTCATTGATATGGATGGCCTCGGCCTTGGTCAGCACGATGCGGGTGAGCAGCGACCCGCCCTCGGCGGCCAGGGCGCGGCCGGGTTCGCACATCAGGCGGATGCCCCGCGGCGCCGCCCATTCCCGCCCGGCCTCGGCGATGGCGGCGAAATAGGCCGCCAGCGGCGGCGCCTCGGTCAGGCGGTAATAGGCGGGAAAGCCGCCGCCGATATCCATCAGCCGGACCGGCAGGCCGGTTTCGTCCAACAGAGACGTGGCCAGACGGATGGCGGAGCGGAACGCCTGGGGGTCCAGGCATTGCGATCCCACGTGAAAGGTGATTCCGGCCGAAAGACCGAGGGCGTGGGCATGCTCCAGAACGGCCCGGAACCGGTCGGGGGGCGCGCCGAACTTGGTCGAAAGGTCATAGACCGCGCCGTTGCCCGGCGGAATCGCCAGGCGCACCATGGGAATGGCGTCGGGCACCAGCCCCGCCACCTTGTCCAGTTCGGCGATGCAATCCACCGCGAAATGGCGGATGCCGTAATCGCGGGCGAGCTCGATCTGGGCCGGGCTTTTTGCCGGGTGGTGGTAAAAGGCGGTGGCTCCGGGCAAGGTTTCCGCCACGCGGCGGATTTCCATGGGCGAGGCCACGTCGAAATGGCGGATGCCCTGGCCGTGCAGGGTTTCCAGAACCAGGGGATGGGCGTTGCACTTCACCGCATAGAGGACGTCGCCGGGAAAGCCTTCGACGAAGCTCCGGGCGGCGGCCCGCACTTGGCGCGGGCGCAACAGGTGGACCGGCACATCCGGGCGTTCGCTGCGGATGAAGGCGGCGACGGAGGCGAACCGTCCGATCATGGATGGGCGTTCAGGGCAGGGCGCGGCGCTGCTGGCGGGTCGCGATGCGCTTGACCTTGCGCGCCGCCAGACCCTGCAGATAGGCCTGCCCCATTTCGTTGACCGGCTCGCGCCGGCCGGTGATCCATTTGCGGCAGGCGGGCGATCCGCAGCCGCAGGCGAATTGCCGGTGCAGCACATCCTCGGTCACCGCGTAATCGATGGTCAGCAAGTCGCCGACGGCGATGTCGTTGAGGGCGCAGATTTCGAGACGCTGCATGTCGAGCACGCAATTGGGCGAGCAGGAATGGGTGAGCAGGCCGACGAACCAGGGATCGTGAAGATGGGTGTCGGCGGACACTTGCAGGGAATGCTGAAAAATCTTGTTGGATAATTGTCCGGTGAAGCGGGCGACCAATGTGCCGCGGGGAATGCGGTGTTTGGCCTTGACGCCCAAACCGACCTTTCCGTTGACCGCCATCACGGCGAATTGGGCATGGGTGGGCAGACGATCATCGACCGCCAATTCGGGAGGATAGATCCGTTCATGCATCGGGGGGGAGTGGCCTTGGCCAAGTCAATACGGCATCACCGTAATCCCGTTTTTCGGCCGCCGTCAATAAGCCGTAATGGCCCCGATATCGAAATAATGCGTTGAATAAAAAGGTTTTTCGTGATTGGCGGAGCCATAGAAAGTTTTGCCGGCGATTGTGGCGCATTGATGGCGGCGAAAGGCCGGAGCCGGGCGATCGGCAAGTGACGAAACGCCCGGCTCCGCGTCCGAAACCGATCAATAATGGGGCGGCGGAGGCTCGTCCTGGGGCGCGCCGGGCCAGCCGGCCGCCAGGTCGGCGACGCGGTCGCGCAAGGCCCGCATCTGCGCCGTGAGGACGTCGATGGTCCGGGCCTGGGCGGCGATCACGCCCGACAGATCGTCGCAGACGCGCTCCTGATGGGTCAGGCGCGTTTCCAGTTCGATCACGCGCTGCTCCAGGGTGTCCATCATTGCTCCCGGCCGAACACCCGCTTGAAGATCGCGCCCACATTCTTGGTGTGGTAGCCCAGGTCGAACAGGGCCTCCAACTGCGCGGCGGGCAGATGGGAGCTGACGTCGGCATCCGATTTCAGCAGGTCGAGGAAGGAGCGGTTCTCGTCCCACACCTTCATGGCGTTGCGCTGGACGGCCTTGTAGGCGTCCTCGCGGCTCATGCCGGCCTGGGTCAGGGCCAGCAGCACCCGCTGCGAAAAGACCAGTCCGCCCAACTGGTCGAGATTGCGGGCGCAGGCATCGGGATGGATCACCAGCTTGTCCACCACGCCGGCCAGACGCGCCAGGGCGAAATCCAGGGTGACGGTGGAATCGGGGCCGATCATCCGTTCCACCGAGGAGTGCGAGATGTCGCGCTCGTGCCACAGCACCACGTTTTCCAGGGCCGGCACCACGGCGGACCGCACGATGCGGGCTAGCCCGGTCAGATTCTCGGTCAGGATGGGATTGCGCTTGTGGGGCATGGCCGAGCTGCCCTTCTGGCCGGCGGCGAAATATTCCTCGGCTTCGCGGACTTCGGTGCGCTGGAGGTGGCGGATTTCGGTGGCCAGACGCTCCACCGAGCTGGCGACGACGCCCAGGCTGGCGAAGAATTGGGCGTGGCGGTCGCGGGGAATGACCTGGGTGGAAACCGGTTCCGGCGTCAGCCCCAGCTTGGCCGCGACCCATTCCTCCACATAGGGATCGATATTGGCGAAGGTGCCGACCGCGCCGGAAATGGCGCAGGTGGCGATCTCGGCGCGGGCGGCGACGAGACGGGCGCGGTTCCGCTGGAACTCGGCATGGAACGAGGCGAATTTCAGGCCCATGGTGGTGGGCTCGGCATGGATGCCGTGGCTGCGTCCCATGCAGGCCAGATCGCGGGTTTCGAAGGCGCGGCGCTCCAGGGCGGCCAGAACCTTGTCGATGTCCTCGATCAGCAGGTCGGCGGCCTGGGTCAGTTGGACGGCGAGGCAGGTGTCGAGCACGTCCGACGAGGTCATGCCCTGATGGATGAAGCGGGCCTCCGCCCCCACCTGCTCGGCCAGTTCGGTCAGAAAGGCGATGACGTCGTGGCGGGTTTCGGCCTCGATGGCGTCGATGCGGGCGATGCGCTCGGCCGTATAGGGCTTTTGCCCCCGTTCCCAGACCGCGCGGGCGGCGTCCGCCGGGATCACGCCGCGATCGGCCAGGGCGTCGCAGGCATGGGCCTCGATCTCGAACCAGATGCGGAACTTGTTGGCGGGCTCCCAGATGGCGGCCATTTGCGGGCGGGAATAACGGGGGATCATCGGCCTTACCTCGTCGTCGGACTTGTCTCGCGAAGGGGTGGATCATACCCATCGGCGCCGGCGAATCCATCGAAACCGACCATGCGGCGGCGCCAGGCCAGGGCCATCAGGGCCACCGACAAGGGCAAAAAGGGCGAGACCGGCAGGATGTCGCGTAATGGCGGCGCCAGGAAGGAGATGCCGAAGGCGGCCAGATACAGGCTTTTTTCCCACGGCAGCCAGCCGCCGCGCCGCGCGGCCAGCGCGCTCCAGGCCAAGCACAGGGCGATCGGTTCGGCGTCGTAATACAGCATCACCGGCACCGCCAGCAGGGTGCCCGACAGCAAGGCGATGGCCCGCGCGGCGGGATCATGGTCGCGGTTTCGCCAGATGGCGGCCACCAGGATCGCCGCCATCACCGTCACCGCGCCCTGAAGACCCCACGCGACGGCGCGGTCGCCGCCCAGGGCCAGGACCAGGCCGAACGGGCTCATCAGCCAGTTGGGGGGGACGTGGGCGGCGCCGTAAATCCCGGTGGCCGCGCCGATGAAAAGGTGGATGAAG
Organism: Pseudomonadota bacterium; assembly: GCA_021848545.1. Classification (GTDB taxonomy): domain Bacteria; phylum Pseudomonadota; class Alphaproteobacteria; order Rhodospirillales; family Magnetospirillaceae; genus JAJZUL01. The sequence continues at coordinate 95,751 of JAJZUL010000006.1, read as the reverse complement.
GCGGGCCAGACATGGAATCCGAACAGCGGCACCGTGGCGGCGGCCAGGATCAGCACGGTGAGGGTGGCCGCGACAATCGCCCGCCAATGGCGGCCGGCCAGCAGGGCGACGGGGATCAGCAGGCCGAAATGCGGTTTGAGGCAGATCAGGCCGAAGGCGATGCCGGCCGGGATTTCGCGCTTGCGGGCGAGCGCCCACAGGCCGGCGCCGAACAGGCCGGTGGTCAACAGGGCGTTCTGGCCGACGATCACCGCCCACAATCCGGCGGGAAAAGCCAGCATCGGCATGATCGGCCAGGATCTTTTCGCCATCCGCCGCAACACCCAGACGTAAAGGGCGCCCTGACCCAGCTCCCAGACCAGGAAAGCCGGCCAATAGGGCAGCAGGGCCAGCGGCGCCAGCACCAGCAACAACAGCGGCGGGTAGAAGAAATAGCTGTAGGTGAGGTGGGGATTGGCGGTGACGGCCCGTTCCGCCGCCAGATGGGCGGCCGTGTCATAGACCTGCGCCGCATGGCGCAAGGACTGGACGCCGGCGGCGTAGAAACTGGTGAAATCGAGGGCGCCATGCCCGGCGGCGCCGTTATGGACCATGGCGGCGGCGAACCCGCCCAGATACAGGACGAACAGGATGATCCCGTAATCGCGGGCGCGCGTCGCGTTCAACCAGGCGCCGCCGCGCAGCGCGGCAACAAGACGGGTCAAGGGCGCTTCCCCCGGTTTGCCGAAATCGCGCCCATCATGGGGGCGGGCCTGTAAAATAGTGCAAATTTGTTGTGCCGGGGCGCAAAGAGAGCAAAATATCGACAGAGGAATCCGGTCCGGTTTCGAAAGGATACGGTCATGCGGGTTGAACGCGCAACGGCCGCGGCCGCCGTCATCGTCGCGACCGCAATTCTGGCCGGATGCGCCGGCCCCGCGACCGTCGGCCCCGTTTATCGACGCGCCGGCACCTGGAGCGAGATGGTCTACGCCACCGCGCATGGTCCCATGCTGGTGGAGGTTCACGGCAACCCGTTCCCCAAGACGAGTCCGGCCGATCTGGCCAAGGCGGTGGCCGTTTCCATGACCGGCAACGTCTTTTCGCGTCCGACCGCTTTCACGGCCGACGCCAAGGCCGCGCCCCATCCCCATTTGCGGGTGGTGATGGCCTTCAATCCGCCGAAGGGGACCGATGACAACGATCTGTGCCGGGGCCGTATCGGCCGGTCGGACACGGTGGCGTCCGGGACGATCCGGGTCGAGGCCGCTTTTTGCGACCATGATCTGCCCCTGTCGGCCTTGTTCGGCTGGACCGAGGCCGCCGGTCCCGACGATCCGCGCTTTGGTCGTCTCGTGGCGGACGTGACCCTTCGTCTGTTCGGGACGGGGGTGCGCAACCAGAATTCGCAGTCCTCGTCGGGCGCGCTCCAGATGTAGTCGGACCGATCCTTATCGGTGACGCTGGCGTGTTCTTGCAAATGGCGCCAAGGTTTCCGATACTCCAGTTGGGCGGCGCATGGGGTCAGTCGCGTATGGAGATGATCGAAGGGGGCCTGAGCGGGGTCGAGCTGTTCGCCGGCGTTGATCCCGAGGCCTTGCGCGAGATCGAGCGGCGCTGCCGCTGGCAGCGCTATGTTGCGGGCGAACAGGTGTTCGATCGCGACAGCGATACGCTCGACGTTTATTTCGTCATTGAAGGCAGCGTGCGGATTCTGACGCAGGCCGCGGATCGCGAGGTGGCGCTGGCCGATGTGCTGGCGGGCAACTATTTCGGCGAGCTGGCGGCCATCGACGGACTGAAGCGGTCGGCGCGGGTGGTGGCGACCCGCGACAGCGTGCTCGCCTCGCTGGACGGCGTGCCGTTCGTCGCCTGCATGCGGGACTTTCCCGATATCGCCATCCGGGTGCTGACGCGTCTGGCCCGCGTGGTCCGCGCCCTCGACCAGCGGGTCACGCAATTGTCGACCCAGAATGAAAGCCAGCGCATTTACGGCGAACTGATCCGCCTGGCCCAGCCCGATCCCGGCCGTCCCCAGGGCTGGTATATTCCCGATATGCCCAATCACAAGGAAATCGCCTCGTGGGCCGGCACCTCGCGCGAGGCGGTGGCCCAGGCGATCGGCGAGCTGGCCCGTCACGGCGTCGTCCGGCGCCGGACCATGGGGCTGGTCATTTGCGATTGGTCGCGGCTGCAATTGTTGGCCCGCGCCGACGCCGCCTGAGAGTCCGGCTCGAAAGTCGCCATGGCGGCCTGCAAATGGCGGTTTTCTGCGCTTTCGCTGCGGTTCTCGAAAACCGCCATTTTCGGCTCACCCTGCCGACTTTCGGGGCGGACTCTGAAGCGCCCACGCTTCGCGGTCATTCCCCCTGTTTCCGCCGCCCTTCGCGGCGAAGGGTGGTGATGGGGGAAATGCGCGGAATTTTATGTTTTGTTTCCCTAAAATCCTTCTTATTTCTCGTTATTTCTCCGGGAATGCCTTCGGTAGAAAGACGGTCTTTCAATTTAATAAGTTGTTAATGGGGTACATATTGATCGGTTGCTGTTTTTGTCTTGCGCGACATCGTTGCCGATGATATGGCTTGTGCATCGGAGTTGGCGCGCGGCGGCCCGGATTATTCCGTTCGGTATGTCGATGCCGAGGGCAAAACGAGGCCTTTCCGTTGCAGACCGCCCCGCTGGGGGCGGATTTTTGGGAACAGGGATTCTTAGGGAGTGACGAGCATGATTACTTGGGCCATGACCATGATCCGTTCGCTTCGCCACGATCAGAAGGGCGCCACGGCCATCGAGTACGGCCTGATCGCCGCTCTGATCGCGGTGGTCATCATCATCGCTTTGACGACGATCGGAACCAATCTGAAGACGGCTTTCAATTCGGTGGCCACCGCGCTGTAAGTCGGTCGCCGCTGTGTGCATGACGATGATGGGCGCCTTTCCGAACGGTCGGGGGGCGCCCGTTTCGTTTCGGCGCGTCGGAGCGTCGGCGTGACGGCGGCGGGCGTCATCCTGGGGGGGGCCGGTCTGGTCGTGCCCGCGGCCCTGCTGGACGCGGCATGGTCGGACGGCCGGCGTTACCGGATACCCGACCGGGATTCCATCGCTCTCGTTATCGCGTTCATCGCCTGGACCGCCGCCGGCCTGTGGGCGCACGGATGGAACGGCGCGGCGTGGCCCGCTTTGGGCGGACATGCGGCGGCGGGGCTGGCGGCCTTCATCGTCGGGGCGGTTCTGTTCGCTTTGGGCCTGTGGGGTGGCGGCGACGCCAAGCTGCTGGCGGCGATGGCGGTGTGGACCGGCTTCGCCGGCCTGCCGCGGTTGCTGCTGGTGATGGCGATCGCCGGCGGGGTGCTGGCCGTCGTCGTTTTGGCGTGGCGCCGTTTACCCTTCGGTAAGACGGCGGGGCCGAAGGTGGAGGACGGCGGTGCGGCCGGCGCCGGGGGCTATCTGCCCTACGGCGTGGCCATCGCCCTGGCGGGATTGGATTGGTGGTCAAGCGCGGTATTGCCGCGCCTGGGATGGTAGGGGTGGGCGTCCGGATGGCCCGATCCCGACGCTTGATTTCCGAGCGTCGGGCGAATCGGTCCTCCAACGTCGTGAATCGCGGTGAAATTCCGACGGAAGGCATGGGGCGTTTCCGTTGACGTTTCTCCATCAGGGGGCTGAAATCGATGCGGCCGATTGCGGTGATCGTGGGGGGGGTGGCGTTGCTGGCGGCCGGACTGGCGGCCTTTCTCGCCAATCATTGGCTCGAATCCCGCTCGTCGCGGACGGCCAAGCCGGTCATCGTCATGGCCGACGTGCTGGTGGCGGCCCGTCCGTTACCGGCGGGCACGGTGATCACCGCCAACGATCTGCGTTACGATCATTGGCCGAAATCGTCGGTGCCGGTGGCGTTGCTGGGGCCCGATGGCGGCAAGATGCCGACCGCGCGCTTCGTCGGGGCGGTGACCCGCTACGCCCTGGTCGCGGGCCAGCCCATGTCTCCGGGATCGGTGTTCCGCAGCAAGGGCGCGGGGGTGATGTCCGGCATGCTGAAACCGGGCATGCGCGCCGTCAGCATTTCCATCACGCCGTTCACCGCCGTTTCCGGTTTCGCCATTCCGGGTGACCGGGTGGACGTGTTGCTGTCGGCGGACATCACCAAGCGCGACGGTGTTCTGGTCGGGCCGGTCGCGCGCTACGCCACCCAGACCATTCTCAGGAACGTGCAGGTGCTGGCCATCGACCAGCAATTGGCCCCCAAGGCCGGGGCGGCCGCCCTCACGGGCAATACCGCGACGTTGGAGGTCACGCCCCGGCAGGCCGAAATCCTGACCACCGCCCGAATGATGGGAACCCTGTCCCTCACCTTGCGCAGTTTCGCGCGCACGCCCGTGGCCGTGGCCAAGCGCCGCGCCGAACACGCCAGACCCTATATCGCCGATATCGGCGTCAGCAGCGCGCTTCGGGCCGTCCGGGCCAGCGAACGCCAACAGGCGGGCATCGGCGGGGCGGGCGGAAACACGGTGGTGATCGATCAGGGTGGCTCCATTTCCAGGAAGAGTTTCTGACATGACGACGCGCCGCGCCTTTTCCGCTCCGGTGATCCTGCTGGCCGCTTTCGCCGTCATTGCCGGCGGCGGGACGGTCCGGGCGCAGACACCCCATGGGGCGTCCCCGCCGGACGGCGCCAACTCGCCGTTGGTGCCGGCGACGACCGCGACCGCCGCTCGCAAGACCGGCCCGCTCTCGGTCAAGGCGCCCGGTTTGACCCAACCGCCGCCGGCAATCCCAGCGCCGCCGCCGAAAGTGCTGGTTCTGGGCGACCTGAAGGCGCCGCTGCCGAAATCGGCCACCATCGACGTCAGCGCCGATGTCAAACGGCCCCTCGACCTCGCCATCGACAAATCGATGCCGGTGACCTTGCCCCGCGCCGCCCACGATATCGTCGTCGGCAGTCCCGACATCGTGAACGTGCTGGTGCGCTCGCCCCGGCTGATCTACGTGGTCGGCCGCGCCGTCGGCCAGACCAACATCTTTTTCCGCGACCGGCGGGGACGGACCATCGGCGAGGTGGCGGTGAACGTCCATCTCGATACCGGCGCTCTGCGCCGCGCGCTGGCCGCAATCCTGCCCGACGATACCGGAATCCGGGTGACGGGGCTGGGCGATTCCATCGTCCTGTCGGGCAATGTCCGCAACAACGCGGCGGCCGCTTCGGCCGCCCGTCTCGCCCGGCAATTCGTCAAGCAGGGTCGGAACGTCGTCAATCTGATGCGGGTCAGCGACAGCGATGAGGTGCTGCTGCGGGTCAAGGTCGCCGAAGTCGCCAAGACGGCCCTCAAGGAATTGGGCGTCGGGCCGTATATGAGCGGCGTGGGCAATATCGGGAAGATGAGCGTCTCCGCTTCTCCCTACCAGCCCCGCGCCAATAATAGTATCTACCAGACCTTCGGCAGCGGCGCGCTCACCTCGGCGGCCAGCGCTTTCACCTCGCTCACCTTCGGCGCCGGCCAATTGTTCACCACCTTCACCATGCTGGAGAACCAGAATCTGGTGAAGACGCTGGAAGAGCCCAATCTGACCGCGGTGTCGGGCGAGACCGCGACCATGCTGGCCGGCGGCGAATTCCCGGTTCCGGTCTCGGAAAACAACGGTTCCATCGCCGTATCCTACAAGAATTTCGGCGTCGGTCTGGCTTTCACGCCCGTCGTTCTCGATGCCGGCCATATCAGCCTGAAGATGAAGACCGAGGTCAGCACCATCGACCGGACGCTGGCCGTCAATACCGGCGGCGTCACCGTCTACGGTCTCAAGGTGCGCCGGGCCGGCAGCGTGGTGGATTTGCCCTCGGGCGGTTCGATCATGATCGCCGGCCTGTTGCAAAACGATATCGCTTCGGTCGCATCCGGTTTTCCGGGCCTGATGGATGTGCCGGTTCTGGGCCGCCTGTTCCGTTCCAATTCGTTCCAGCACGGCCAAAGCGAATTGGTGGTGGTGGTCTCGGCCTTTATCGTTCATCCCGTCGATAACGGCGAACTGAACGTATCCACCGACGGGTTCGCCCCGTCCTCGGATGTGGACCGTTTCCTGTTCAACCGGCTGCAAACCGTCTATTTGCGCAAGCAGGCCTTGCCGCCGATCCCGCCCCAACTGAAGGGTCCGATCGGCTATATCGTCGAATAGGAAGGTCGCGCCATGTCCCTCCGCCTTGTCTCCCTGTGTGCCGCCGCCTTGTCGGTCATCACCCTTGCCGCCTGCGGCGGGCCGCCGCCGGTCTATGACGCCAGCCAGCATTTTCCCCTGTCGGTGACCCAACAGCGGGCGGTGGCGGTGATCGACGAGCCGGCGCCGGGCCGGCCGCTGTCCAAGTCCGGTCTGCTGTCGCTGGAGCAGGTGCGCCACCAGCATCTGTATCGCGGCGCCGGCCCGGTTCAAATCAGCATCGCGGCGCCGCCCGGCCGCGCCGCCCGGGCGCGGGCGACCGCTTTCGCCCGCCAGGTGGCGTCGGCGTTGAATTTGCCGGTCTCCGATCTGGTGGTCACCTTGGTCGGGACCAAGGTGCAACGTCCGGGCGCGGCGCTGGTCCAGGCGCCGATCTGGGTGGCGAAGGTGCCGACCTGCGGCGAGTTCAAGCGTCAGCCCACCCCCGATTTCAACAATGGCAACATGCCCAATTTCGGGTGTTCCATTCAGCGCGACGTGGGGTTGATGCTGCAAAACCCCTCCGATCTGGTGCGGATGCGCAAAGATACCGGCGCCGACGCGGCCCGCGCCGTTGATGTGATGGGCAAATACGAAAAGGGCCAGACCACCAACTCGGCCCCGGAGGATACTTCCGGTTCGAGCGTGTCGAGCGTCTCGAAATAAGGGCGGGAGGAAAACGTGATTTATCGCCTGTCCATCGACGCCTTCGCCGTCTCGCCCGATGTGGCCGAAATGTTCAAAGCGGTGCGCGACGATCGCAGTCTGAGCAAATCGCGGATCGAGGTGTTGCCGGGCGGATTGCCGGCGGCGGTCGAGCATTATCGCGGCCGCGCGACGCCCCAGGTGATCCTGGTGGAGGTGGAGGGCGGGGCCGAAACCGTTCAGGCCGAGATCGGGCGCCTGGCCGAGGTCTGCGAACCGGGAACCCGGGTCATCGTCATCGGCCATGTCAACGATATCGGCCTGTACCGGGCGCTTATGGCCCAGGGGGTGAGCGAGTATCTGGTGCGGCCGGTGGCCGCGCGCCAGGTTTTGGGGGCGTTGAGCGCGGCCTTCGATGATCCCGACGCGCCCGCCCGCGGGCGTCTGATCGGGGTTTGGGGCGTGCGCGGCGGCGTCGGCGCCTCGACCCTGGCCCAGAATCTGGCGTGGGAGATCGGCCGGGCCACCGCCGAGGGGGTGATCTATATCGACCTCGATATCGCCTTCGGCACGTCGCTCCTGGCCTTCAATATCGACGTCAAGCAAACGGTCGCCGACGCGCTGGGGCATCCCGAACGCCTGGACCCGGTATTGATGGAACGCTTCCTGGCCGCCTATGACGATCATCTCCACGTCCTGGCGGCGCCGGGCGATCCCCGCGCCCAGGTCGCGATCACGGTCGAGGCTTTGGACAAGCTGCTGGACATGGCGTTGCGGATGGCGGCGGTGGTGGTCGTCGACATCCCCCGTCTGTGGGCGCCCTGGACGGAGCATCTGCTGGGAAGCGCCGACGATCTGATCGCGGTTGCCACGCCCGATCTGTTCTGCCTGAAGGATGCCAAGATCGTGCTCGATCTGGTTGGCCCGAAGCGCGGCGAGGCGCCGCGGCTGGTGCTCAATCGGACCGACGCGGCGCGCAAGACCCAATTGTCGGCCAAGGATTTCGAGGAAAATCTGGGGGTGAAACCGGCCCTGGCGTTACCGTTCGATCCGGCCCTGTTCGGCGAGGCCGCCAATGCCGGCCAGATGCTGGGGGAGGCGTCCAAGACCCACAAGGTGGTCGAGCAGATCCAGGCTTTCGCCGGACAGATTTACGGCCGCACCGCCGCGGCCAGGAAGCCGGCCGGGGATCGGTCCGGCATCCAGTCGCTGCTCGGCTGGCTGAAAAAGAGCTGATCGGGGAGCCCGCCATGTTCGGACGTCGCAGCGCCCCGCCGGCCGCCCCCGAGAACCGGCCCGTCAAGCCGGCGGCGGCCGTCGCGGCGCCGGAAACGCCGGAGCCGGGCGCGGCGGCGCCCGTGGCCCGCGCCACCGAGCTGGACGAGCGTCTGTCCGACATCAAGGTGTCGATCTTCAACGATCTGATCGATTCGGTCGATCCCGGCGAACTGTCCAAGCTGGATGCCGCCCAGGTGCGCGAGGAAATCTCGGACATCGTCGCCGAGATCATCAGCATGCGCAATCTGGTGCTGTCGGCGGTGGAGCAGCAGGAGGTCATCGCCGACATCTGCAACGACGTGCTGGGGCTGGGGCCGTTGGAACCCCTGATCGCCCGCGACGATATCGCCGATATCATGGTCAACGGCGCCGACCGGGTCTATATCGAGACCGAGGGCCGGATGGAACTGACCGACATCCGCTTCCGCGACAACGCCCAGCTCATGAACATCTGTCAGCGCATCGTCACCGCGGTGGGACGGCGCGTGGACGAAGCCAGTCCGATCTGCGACGCGCGTCTCGCCGACGGGTCGCGCGTCAACGTCATCGCTCCGCCCCTGGCCCTGGACGGTCCCACGCTCACCATCCGCAAATTCAAGCGCGACAAGCTGACCCTGGACAAGCTGGTGGAGTTCGGGTCGATCTCGCCGGCCGGCGCCCGGGTGTTGCAGGTGATCGGCCATTGCCGGGTCAATATCCTGGTGTCGGGGGGGACCGGTTCGGGCAAGACCACGCTTCTCAATTGCCTGACCCGCTATATCGACCGGGATGAACGCATCATCACCTGCGAGGACGCGGCCGAGCTGCAATTGCAGCAGCCCCATGTGGTCCGCCTGGAAACCCGCCCCCCCAACCTGGAAGGCGTGGGCCAGATCACCATGCGCGATCTGGTGCGCAACTGTCTGCGTATGCGTCCCGAACGCATCATCGTCGGCGAGGTGCGCGGACCCGAGGCGTTCGATCTGTTGCAGGCGATGAATACCGGCCATGACGGGTCCATGGGCACCATCCACGCCAACACCCCCCGCGACGCCTTGTCCAGAGTAGAGAACATGGTGGCGATGGGCGGCTACAACCTGCCGGTCAAGGCGGTGCGCGAGCAGATCTCGTCGGCGGTCAACGTCATCGTCCAGGCTTCGCGTCTGCGCGACGGCAGCCGCAAGATCACCCATATCACCGAAGTCATCGGCATGGAGGGCGACGTCATCACCCTGCAGGACCTGTTCCTGTTCGATTTCCAGGGCGAGGATTCGACCGGCCGCATCATCGGCCGCCACCGCGCCACCGGCATCCGGCCCGCCTTCTGGGACCGGGCCCGTTATTTCGGCCTCGATGGCGATCTCGCCGAGGCCCTGGCCGAATCCGATGGCTGATTCGGGCGTCATCGCCGTCGTCCTTTTCCTGTTCCTGCTGGTGGCGGGGTTCGGGTGGGCGCTCTATTTCCTGTTTCAGGGGCGCCGGGCCCGCCTGAAGCGTCGTATCGCCCATGTGACCGGCGGCGCGGCCGGTATCCGGGGCAAGTCGGCGCGGGTGGGCGCGGCGATGAAACGTCGCAACATCCAGAATCGTCTGCGTGAGGCCGAGGAAAAGCGGACCCGCAAGGGACGGTCGGCCCTGCGCGAACACCTGATGCAGGCCGGATTCCGCATCGAGGTGAAATATTATCTGGCGCTGAACGTCGCCCTGGGCGCGGTGGCTTCGGTGATCTACGCCATGAGCGACTTTCCCCGGATCGGCACCGTTCTGGTGTTCCCCATCGTCGGCTTCGGCCTGCCCAAGATGGTGGTCGCCTTTCGCGCCAAACGGCGGCTGGGCAAATTCACCAGCCTGTTCGCCGATGCCCTGGACGTGGTGGTGCGCGGGGTCAAATCGGGGCTGCCGCTGGGCGAGTGCATCGCCATCATCGGCCGCGAGATGCCCGAGCCGGTGGGCGGCGAATTCCGTCTGATCGCCGAGGGCCAGAAGCTGGGTCTGACCTTGCCGGAGGCCCTGGAGCGGGCGGTGGAACGCACGCCGACGCCGGAATTGCGCTTTTTCACCATCGTGCTGGCCATCCAGCAGCAGACCGGCGGCAATCTCGCCGAAACCCTGGCCAAGCTGTCCGAGGTGCTGCGCGCGCGCAAGCGCATGCGCGACAAGATCAAGGCTTATGCCTCGGAGGCGCGGGCCTCGGCGATGATCATCGGCTCGCTGCCGATCGTCGTCGGTACCCTGCTGTCGGTGATCGCGCCCTCCTATATCGGTCTGCTGTTCACCACCGGGACCGGCCATCTGCTGCTGGGCATCGGCGCCGTCACCATGGGCATGGGCATCTTGGTGATGCGCAACATGATCAATTTCGACATCTGACGGGGAGGGCGTGATGAGCCTGTCCACTCTCATCGTTCTGGTCGCGGCCCTGGCCGCTTTCGCCTCGGTCATGGCCATCGCCCTGCCGCTGATGCAGCGCGACCAGCTGGCCAGCCGGCTGAAGGCGGTGGCGGCCCGTCGCCAGGAATTGTCTGCCCGCCAGCGGGCGGCCTTGAAGCCGGGCAGGCGCAACCAGCCCAAACGCCATGTCGGGGCCATGCGCGCGGTGCTGGCCAGGCTCAATCTGCAAAAGCTGCTCGACGACCGCGAACTCAAGATGAAGGTCCAGCAGGCGGGATGGCGCCATCAATCGGCGGCGGTGACCTACACCTTTTCGCGGGTGGCGCTGCCGGTGGTGCTGCTCAGCGTGTCGCTGCTTTATGCCGGGGGCGTGCTGGCCGACAAGCCGCTGGGCGTAAAGCTGCTGGTGGGCCTGGGGGGAATCGGGGTCGGGGCCTACCTGCCCAAGCTGCTTTTGACCAACGCCATTCAGAAGCGCCAACAGGCGCTGGCCCGCGCCTTTCCCGATATGTTGGACCTGATGCTGATCTGTATCGAGGCCGGCCTGTCGATCGAGGCGGCGCTGCTGCGGGTCACCGACGAAATGGGGGAGGGGTCGCCGCAGATGGCCGAGGAAATCGGTTTGACCGCCGCGGAACTGGCCTTTTTGAGCGAACGTCGTCAGGCGTGGGACAATCTGGCCGAACGCACCGGCCTGCCGCAGGTCAAGGCGCTGGTGACGGCGCTGGTCCAGGCCGAGAAATACGGCACGCCGGTCAGCCAGGCGCTACGGGTGCTGGCCACCGAAACCCGCGAATCGCGCATGGCGAGCGCCGAGAAAAAGGCGGCGGCGCTGCCCGCCAAGCTGACCGTGCCGATGATCCTGTTCTTTCTGCCGGTGCTGTTCCTGGTCATCGCCGGACCCGCCGCGATTCAGGTGTCCCGCAATCTGGGGCATTGAGTCCGTGGGGCGCGCGGAAGCCGTCACCAGGGTAATCGGGTGAAGGCGCGTTGGAGCGGAGCGACTAGGCCGTTGAGGCCGCCGCAGCGTGCGGAGAGGCTCCATCGGGGCCTCGGAGCGCAAGCGAGGATAGCCAAGGGCGCGGACGCGCCCGCCCGGCGATTGAGGGAAATATACATAATGCAGGGGAAGCGGGTTCACCCGATTCCCCTGAAGCCGTCATCTGCCGCCATGGCCAGAATGCGGCGGGAATGGTATGGTCGCGGCCATGACCAGACCCTCACGTCCGCTCGCCCTGTTCGTTATCATCGCCAGCGCGGCCGCTCTTATCGTGGCGTTGATCGCGCAATACGGGTTCGGCATGCGACCCTGCGTGCTGTGCCTGGCCCAGCGCGTGCCGTTCGGCGTCGCCGCGCTGCTGGGTTTGGTCACGCTGCTGTCGCCCGCCATGGGCGGCGTCTGGTGCCGGCGTTTGCTGGTGCTGGCCGGTCTGGCCTTTCTGATCAATACCGGCATCGCCGCCTATCACGTCGGGGTCGAACATCATTTGTGGACTTTCCCGGTCTGCGCCGGCGGCAGCGTCGGCGGGCATATCGACGTTCACAATCTGGCCGCCAGCATGAGCGTGCCGACGGTGGTGCCCTGCGACCAGCCGGCCTGGTCGTGGCATGGCCTGACCATGGCCGGTATCAACGTCTTTTATTCCGGCGCCCTGGCGCTGATCACCCTGACGGCGGCGCTCCGCCTGCCGGGGATGCGGGTTTTCGCCGGTTCGCGCCGGAAAGGAAGATTGTCATGACGGAAAGAAGCCCCGAACCCAAGGCCGATAACGCGGACGGCGAAGGCGTGGCCCGGATGCTGCGGGTCGATCAGGCCGGCGAACTGGGAGCCGTGCGGATCTATCAGGGACAGATGGCGGTCCTGGGGCGCACGGCCAGCGGCCCACTGATCGAAAAGATGGCGGCGCAGGAGCGTCACCATCTGGAGACCTTCAACCGTCTGGTAGGGGAACGTCAGGTCCGTCCGACCGTGTTGTCGCCCCTGTGGCATGTGGCCGGTTTCGCTTTGGGGGCGGCGACGGCGCTTTTGGGCGAACGGGCGGCCATGGCCTGCACGGTGGCGGTGGAGGAAACCATCGACGCCCATTACGCCGGACAGGCCGAGAGATTGGGCGAAACCGAGGCGCCGCTGCGCGACACCATCGAAACCTTCCGCGCCGAAGAGGTCGAGCATCGCGATATCGCCCTGGCCCATGACGCGGAACGGGCGGCGGGTTATCCCGTCCTGTCGTCGGCGATCAAGGCCGGCTGCCGCGTGGCGATCTGGTTGTCGGAAAGAATTTGATCGGTTGATCTCGCCTAGAGTGTGATGCCCTAAAAGTGCATCACACTCTAGGCCGTATATTTGGCCCTCGCCGGGCGCGCGCGTCCGCGCGCTTGGCCGCGCCCTCAATGGGCGCAAGAGCGGCGTGCCTCGAATTTAAGGCGCGCCGCTCTAGGCACGAAAAAGCGCCGCCGGCTGAAAGCGGGCGGCGCTGCGGCTTGGTGCGCGGTGGCTTAGAAGCCTTCGCGCTCCAGGCGCTTGCGCTCCAGCTTGCGCGCGCGGCGAACCGCTTCGGCCTTTTCGCGGGCGCGGCGCTCCGACGGCTTTTCGTAGGTGCGGCGAAGCTTCATCTCGCGGAAAACCCCTTCGCGCTGCATCTTTTTCTTAAGCGCCTTCAGGGCCTGGTCGACATTGTTGTCACGAACGAGAACTTGCACCTTTCGCCACCGCTCCTCTACGCTGATCCGCTGTTTGGGAAACACCCCGATTTGCCCGGGGCATATCTTAATTCGAACGAACACCAACCCGCCGGACGACATGTCTGGCGTCCAGGAAGCGCGTTGATAGCACAAAGGTGGCCGGTTGAAAAGGGAATGTGTGGTAATAGGGGACGGCGCACCAGCGGACGAAATAGGGACATGGCCATACTCAAAATCGCGCGGATGGGACATCCGGTTCTGGCGCGACCGGCCGATGCGGTGGCCGATCCGGCGGCGCCGGAGATCGGTCGGCTGATCGACGACATGATCGAAACCATGGTTGATGCCGGCGGCACCGGCCTGGCCGCGCCCCAGGTGCATGCGCCCTTGCGCATCGTCGTGTTTTTCGTCGACGGCGCGCGCAACAACGGCGAAAAGGTGCCGTTGACGGTGCTGATCAATCCGGTCTGCGAGATACTGGACGCGACGGCGGAGACCGGCTACGAAGGATGCCTGTCCCTGCCGGGCCTGACCGGTCCGGTGCCCAGGGCCCGGTCGATACGCTACCGGGGGCTGGGGCCGGACGGCCAGGAGATCGACCGGATCGCCGAAGGGTTCCACGCCCGGGTGGTGCAGCATGAATGCGACCATCTGGACGGCGTTCTTTATCCCATGCGCATGCCCGATCTTGGCCATTTCGGTTTTGTCGAAGAGGTGCGCCGCAGGGTGGCGAGCGAGGAGTGAAAATGATGGATGCCTCGGATTTGCTGGCGATTCGCGACCGTCTGATCCTGGCGGCTTTGCCCCATGTGACGTTCGACGGCTGGTCGGCCGCCGCTTTGAGGGAAGCCGCCGCGGACGAGGGGCTGGATTCCACCATGCCCGAGCGCCTGTTCCCCGGCGGGGCCATCGACGCGGTTGCCCATTTCGTCGGTCTCGCCGACCGGCTGATGGTCGAGGATCTGGCGGATACCGATCTGGAAGCCCTGCGTGTGCCCCAGCGGATTTCGGCGCTGATCGGCGCCCGGCTGGCCCGTTGGCAACCCCATCGCGAGGCCGTCCGCCGGGCCACCACCCTGCTGGCCCTGCCCGGCAACATGGGGGTGGCTGCGCGGTTGGCCTGGGCCACGTCGGACGCCATCTGGCGGGCCGCCGGCGATCGTTCCCACGATTTTTCCTGGTACACCCGCCGCACCAGCCTGATGGCGGTCTATGGCGCCACCATGCTGTATTGGCTGGACGATCCGTCCGAGGACGGGTCCGACACCCTGGCCTTTCTCGAACGTCGGCTGGCCGATGTCGGTGGCCTGACCCGGGCGCGGCGCCGCGTGCGGGAAGGGTTGGAACGGCTGCCGGGGCTGGATCTGGCGCGGATGGGCGAACGCCTGCGCCGCTAGCAGGCTGTTGACGCAGACGAAAGAGTCATGATGCCTCCCACCCCGTCATGGCCCGCTTTACCGCTCCACCACCATTTTTCGCGCGCTTTCGAGGGCGGTCACGACCTGGCGTGACGCCTCCTTCAGCTTCTCGTATCGCTCTTCCGCCGCGCTCGGGTCGGCGGTATCTTCCCGCGACTTCAGGGTGATGATCTCGCGCAGCAGGGCGTGCAGTTCGGCATGCGGCGCCTCAAGCCGGCGCAGGGGCTCCATTCGGCGCAGTTCGCCCCAGGCGTCGGAATAGTAGGCCTTGCCCAGCGCGCAGGTGTGGTGCGAGCCGGCATCGTCGGCGTCCAGGCGAATATGGCCGTCGAGCAACGCCCGGACCCGCAACACCCACAGCCGATGGGCGGTGATCGCCAGGTCGATGGTGGTGACGACCTCGTCGCCGCCGACGTTCCGATAGGCCGAGCCGAAAGAGGACATCATCTCGGCGATGTTCTTGGCCAGGCCGGAGGAAATGGCCCCCAGCCCGCCCATCTCGCTTTTGATCCGATTGGCCTGATCGACCACTTCGCCCAGGCTGCGGTCGACATCGGCGGTGGCCGCGGCCTGTTCCTGGGCGGCGGCGGCGCTGGATTCGGCGGATAATGCGATCGCGTCCATCCCCTTGCGGGTTTCGCGAAAGGCGTCGCGCGCCAGGCCGATTTTTCCAGCCATCGCCTCGATCGCGCCCAGCGCATCGGTTTCAACCACATCGACCACCGTCCCGGTCTGCGACTGTAACCGCGACACCAGGGCATGGATTTCCACCGTCTGCTTGCGGGTGTCGGTGGCCAGTTTCTTGACCTCGTTCGCCACCACCGCGAACCCCTTGCCGGCGTCGCCCGCCCGCGCCGCCTCGATGGTGGCGTTGAGCGCCAGAAGGTTGGTCTGGCTGGCGATGGTATCGATCCGAGAGGAAATCCGGTCGATGCTCTCGGTCTGCTCGCGCAGCATCGCCAGACTGGGGGACACTTCCTCGCGGAACAGGCCGATCAGCTCCCGCATATGGCCGTCGGCGGCATCCATGGTTTCCTGTCCTCGAAGACAGGCGTCCGCCGCCTTGCGGGTCTCGTCGACGGTGACCTGGGCGTTGCGCGCCACCTCGTGGTGGGAGGTGGACAGTTGATGAACGGCGGCGGCGACCGTTTCGGTGCTGGCCTTCAGGTCGGCCTCGTGTCTCTCGACCTCCTCGACATGCCAAAGCAGTCGAACGAGACCGCCGGCATTGGCGGCCAGCCCGGACAATCCGCGGGCAAGGGTGTCCCTGGCTGCCGGGTTGGCCGTGTCGGCATTGCCGACCGGCGTCGTGGAAATCGGATCGGCGGTCGAAACATTCACGTTACTCGTCCTTTTTCACGGGTCGGTACGTTATGGAGGCTGCGATGGCGGTAACGGCGACGCGATGGCCGGGCCATGAGCCGGAACAAGCTTTATAAGGATTCTTATTAATACACAATACAGACGTACAATACAGATGCTATTCCGGGCGGGCAAGGGCGCACGGTCGCCATGGACGGGCAGGGATGTGCCGGGTCCGCGCGACGGCATAACCCGCGCACGCGCAATGCGTCGCGCGTTCAGGGAATGACGTTGATGACCGACGTGTACAATCCCAGGACCTTGATGCCCAGGGCCGCCACCGCGCCGTAGATCACCACGGCGATGAGCGCGGCGAGCACCGCGTATTCGATGGCGGTGGCGCCGCTGTCATTGAGGCCGCCGCGCTTGGAAGCGAGTGCCCGGCGCCCCATTCTTCGGTCAACCATGTCGGCATCCCTCCGGCCATGATGTCGGATCATGATGCGACGAAATCGCATTCCGGTCCAGGCGGCGAACGATCAGGGGGAACCCAACAATGCCTGAAGGGCGGCCCCCAGGACGGCGCCGATCAGCAGGGCGGCGATGATCCACGGGCGTGACGCTCCGGCGGGTTTCGGTGCCGGGCGCGCCACCGAGGCCGGCGGCGGCCGGTTGTCGACATGGGGGAGACGGCGCAGAGCGGTGCGACCCGCCCGCCAGTCCCGCAACGTGTTGAGAAGGGTTTCCGTCGACGGCGAGGCGGGCAGGGCGGAGCGCGGGCCGAGCTTCAAGCGCCGGACGATTTCGGCGGTGGCGTCCACATAGGCGCGGCCGGCGCCGCCATCCGGCTCGAAAAGGACCACGGGCACGGTCATGCGCGTGGCCTCGCTGATCGCCGTGTCGTAGGGAATGGCCGCGTCCAGGACGGCGGGACCGAATTCGGCGCGGATGGCCAGGGCCTCGTCGGCCAGCGGACCCCGTGCGTCGGTCAGGGTCAACAGGATCATGGCCTGGACCGGGTGGGCGCTGCCTTCGCGGCGCAGCCGTTTGGTCTCGTACCAGGTGTGGGTCAGTCCCTGATGGGCCAGTGGATCGGGACGGGTCGGCATGATGATGGCGTCGGCGATGGTCAGCGCCATGCGGGTGGCGGCGCCCAGGGCCGGCGGACAATCCACCACCACCACATCGCCGGCGCAGCCCGCCAGCCAGAATTCCAGGGTGGCGGGGTCGGCCCTTTCGTTCTGCCAGCTATGGCCGCCGGCCGGCAACAGGGACAGGTTGGGATAGACGGTGTCCACGAGACCCGCGCCCGGCGCCAAATGGCCGGCCACCAGATCGGTCACGCCGGCCATCGGCGTGGGCGGCGGCGTGAAACCGAGGCTGGCGCCGGCATTGCCCTGGGCGTCGAGATCGATCAGCAGGCAGCGCCAGCCCCGCGCCGCCAGGCACAAGGCCAGATTGCAGGCGGTGGTGGTTTTGGCGACGCCGCCCTTATGGTTGAACACCGCCAGGACGGGGGGTCGGGGATGCCGGTTGACCATTGCCGATCAACCATACAGGTCCGAATGGCCAAAGCAACGTTTCCCCTGGGTTATATATATTCCCTCAATCGCCGGGCGGTCGCGTCCGCTCCCTGGGCTATCCTCGCTTGCGCTCCGAGGCCCCATTGGGGCCTCTCCGCACGCTGCGGCGGCCTCAATGGCCTAGTCGCTTCGCTCCAGATCGCCTTAACCCGATTACCCTGGTCTTCGGCCCGATGAGAGCCCGACCCGAAAGTCGGCAGGGTGAGCCGAAAATGGCGGTTTTCGAGAACCGCAGCGGAGCGTACTTTGTGTACGTGAGCAGCGGAAGCGCAAAAAACCGCCATTTACAGGCCGCCATGGCGACTTTCGGGCCGGGCTCTCAGCGCGATGGCGCATCCATGGCGGCGACGGTGCGCAGGGTGAAAACCCGGATCGCCGAGGTCAAATTGCCCTCGCCGCACATGGTGGCGACATCGGAACAGACGGCATCGGTGCTGGAATGCCAGGTTTCGGCGATCCGGTCGAGGGCGTTCCAGAAATCGGGTTCCAGTTTGATGGTGGTTCTGCGGCCGTGAATGCGGACGCTGCGGCGGACACCGTCGGTTGGAATGGTGTCCGCGCATCCGGCCGTCAGCATGGATTCCTCGGCGGCGATTCGCTCGTCGAGGGTGCGGATCGCAACCTCAAGGATGGCGGCGATGGGGCCATCGCCGCGCTCCAATGCATCCTCGGCCATTCGTTTCAGGCTGATTCGTAAATTGACGGCAGCCAAAATCGATGGGTGCGTCACACAATTCATATCGCCGATCACTCCGCGGCCAGACGATGGTGCTTGATGGGGCGATCGAAATTCCAGCTTCCCTCTTCCTGGACCAGCAGATCCTCGTAATCGGGATCGCCGAAGGGGCCGACCTCCATATGGCCCTTTTCGGGGCGATAGGGAACGTCCAGCA
Source organism: Pseudomonadota bacterium (assembly GCA_021848545.1). Lineage (GTDB taxonomy): Bacteria > Pseudomonadota > Alphaproteobacteria > Rhodospirillales > Magnetospirillaceae > JAJZUL01. The sequence goes on along the minus strand of JAJZUL010000006.1, from coordinate 77,415 downwards.
GCACCGGGATCAGGGTGCCGCGATGCATGTGAATTTCCGGACCGGTCTGGGTGCCGGCGAAACGCCGCCATAATTTGATGGTTTCGCCGCGGGCGCGGCCGGCGATGATCTTGTAGCCCTTCTGGCGGATATGCTCGATCGAGGTCCGGGCCAGGGCCGAAAACACCTTGTAGGAGCGGTAGCGTTTGCGGATGCCGACCCGCTCCAGCATGCAGAAGCCGTTGAACCAGCGGACGCGGATCACGCCTGCGGGATCGCCGTCCACCAGCGCCAGAAAATGGGTGGCCACGAAGTCGTTCCCATTGAATTCGTCGGCATAGGTGATGTTGTCTTCTTCGCCCAGGAATACCGCCGCGCGAATGGCCATGGCCATTGCATACTCGTCCGGCGTGCGGACCAGATTCACTTCGATCGACCAATTCTTCGAGGCGGTATCGTGAGACTGTATGCTCGTCATCGGTTCCTCCTACGATTACGCTCGCCTTTCATCGAGGATGCCAGCGGAACGGGAGTCGGGGTATGCTGTCTGATCTGCATACCCATCCGGGGCCAGAGGCGGTAGATGAATCAGTTTCGCCTGCGCGATTGGAACGATATCAAGCTGCTGCTCGCCTGTGCCGAGCATGGTGGTTTCGCGGGCGCCGCGGTGGCGCTGGGTATCGATCAGACCACCGTCAGCCGCCGGGTTGCCATGCTGGAAGCGGCGGTGGGCCGTCCCCTGTTCAGTCGCAGGCGGTCGGGCGCATCCCCCACCATTGCCGGTCTCGCGCTTCTGGAACGCGCCCGCGTCACCCAGGCGGCCATCGCCGAGTTCGAGGGGGCCTTGTACGGATTGGGCGGTCTGCCGCCGGCGCGGGTCACTCTGGCGGCCAGCGAGGGCATCCTGACCTATACCCTGATCCCGGTCCTTCTGGGCAAGCAGGGCAAAGCGCAGCCGCTCAGCCTGGACGCGCTGCGCAGCCCATTGCCGACTCTGGCCTTTACCACCCAATCGTCACGGGCCGATATCGCGTTGATGGCCACGGGTGCCGGCGATCTGCCGCCGGTGGCCGGCGCGGTGAAGGTCCGGCGGGTGGGAACCATGCATTTCAAACCGGTGGTCGGCCGGCGGCTGATCGAAGGCAGGGCGTCGGGCGTGTCCAGTTATGACGAATTCAGCCGCCTGCCTTTGCTCGATATCGCCATATACCGGCCCCTTCCCAGCCTGGCCGAATGGAACGATCTGGTGATCTCGCGAGGCGCGGATGAAACGGTGACCAGCACGCCCTCGTCGCCGATCATGCACAAGGCTCTGGTGGAGGGTAAGGGCGCCGGTATCCTGCCGTCCTATTCCCCGCTCTATGACGACGAGATCATCGTGCTGGATTTTCCGGCGCCGTCCTTCGCCGCGTCGCTTTGGCTGGTCGCCCACGAGGACGCGCTGCGCGAGCCGTCGGTGCGCGATCTCTATGACGGGCTGGCCGGCATGTTCCAGAGTTCGCCATGGTTCAGGGAAACGGCGTGAAATGAAAGAATAATATAATACTATTTTATCCAACGCCATAATCGTTTATTGAAACACTCCGCTTTTCTGTTATACCAAAAAACTGTTTTTGCTGTCGTTGAAGGGGGGCGGTGGTGGACGAGAGGGGGCAAGACGAAAAAAGTATGCGCGTACCGCATCCGATCGATGCTTACGTGGGGGAACGCATGCGTTTGCGGCGGCGGACGTTGGGGCTTACTCAGGTCAATCTTGCGCAGGCGTTGGGGTTGACCTTTCAACAGGTCCAGAAATACGAACGGGGCTTGAACCGGATCAGCGCCAGTCGTCTTTATGAATTGTCCGTGGCTCTGCGTGTACCCGTCGGTTATTTTTTTGAATCGTTCGACCAGAAAAAGGGGCGATCCGGCGAATGGAAAAATACGGGGAGCGCCATGGCCGCGCCGCTTGCCGGACTCCCGGCGGGATGTCCGCCGCCTCAAAATCCGGCGCCGATCGCCGGCGACGGCGTGAACGGCCTGGGGGAGGTGTTCGGGGGAATGGCCGGTGACGACGCGATGGAACTGATCGATTTCGCCCGCGCCTACCTGAGCATCAAGAACGTGGTCCTGCGCCGGCAGATTTACGATCTGGCCCGGACCTGCGCCGACGTGACCGCCTGAGAGCCCGATCCGAAAGTCGCCATGGCGGCCTGCAAATGGCGATTTTCTGCGCTTCCTCCGCTCACGTACACGAAGTACGCTCCGCTGCGGTTCTCGAAAACCGCCATTTTCGGCTCATCCTGCCGACTTTCGGGTCGGGCTCTTACAAGCTCTGAGCCGGCCCGGTTCCGTTACAACAACGCCAGGGATTTGAAGCTGGCGTGACTTTTGCGGCCGATGATCAGGTGGTCGTGCAACGTCACCCCCACGGCGGCCAGCGCGCTTTGCACGGCGCGGGTCATGTCGATGTCACCGGCCGAAGGGGTGGGGTCGCCCGATGGATGGTTGTGCACCATGATGACCGCCGAAGCGTGCAGTTCCAGCGCCCGTTTCGCCACCTCGCGCGGATAGATCGGCGTATGGTCCACCGTTCCCCGCTGTTGCACCTCGTCGGCGATCACCGCGTTCTTGCGGTTGAGGAACAGCAGCCGGACCTGTTCGGTGGCCAGGGTCGCCATGGCGACGGTGCAATAATCGAGCACGCTGGTCCAGGATGACAATACGGGGCGGTTTATCACCGGGGCGCGGGCCAGCCGCACCGCCGCTTCGCGCACGATCTTCAACGCGGTGACCGAGACGGTCTTCAGTCCATCCGTCGTCAACAGCGCTTCGGGCTCGGCCGAAATGACGTCGGCGAAACTGCCGAAGCGGGCGATCAGGCTTTTGGCCAGGGGCTTCACGTCCCGGCGCGGGATGGCCGCCGCCAGCAGCAGTTCCAGGATTTCGTAATCGGGCAGGGATTCGGGCGCGTCCAGGAAACGCTGGCGCAAACGGTCGCGATGCCCCAGGTAATGGGGCTGATTATCGGTTGTTCCCGTATTTTCCGTTCCGGATTCGGTTGTCGTGAACCCGGTCACGAATTCCGCGGCCGCCAACCCCTCGGGCGACGCATGCCGGCGCTTGCCCCCGCTCACAGGTTGGCGCTGAAGCGTTCAAGCCATCCCAGCCGGCTTTCCAGGATGGCGATCTCGTTATCGAGCCAGGCGGCCAGGGCGACTTCGTCATCGTCCGTGCAGGCGCCGCGCAAATCGATCAGCCGGGCCAGCTCGGTTTCCACGCCGGCGGCCAGGGATTCGGTCAGCGTCCGCCGTCCCGTCGGATCGAGCAGGGGCAGGAAGCGCATTTTCAGGGCGATGATCAGCTTGGTGAGGTCGCTGCCGGGCCGGACCCGGGCGCCCATCAGGGCGACGAATTCGCGACGGCCGGTATCGGTGAGCGCCAGCAGGGCGTCGTCTTCCATGCCGGCGCCGTTCACCGCTTCGACCAGCCCCTCGTAACGCAGCAGTTCGATCGAGGTGCCCATCAGTTCCAGCTGCGGCCCGGCCACCCCCGAAATGAAGTGGCGCACCGCTCCGGCCAGATCGCTGTAGAGCATCGGCTGGCGCGCGATGGTCCCCAGCGCGCACAGGCGAACCGCTTCCTTGGGCGTAAGGGTGTTGTCTGCAAACATGGTCGCCTGACCGCCTTTACCTGGGGAGCCCCTACCGGAGGCTGTAACCATTCAAAACTTATCCGACCAAATCACTTTCGTCCAGTCTCCATACGTAATGTCCCGTATGGCGAATCGGCATTGGTGGCGGGAATGTCAGAGCCCGGCCCAAAAGTCGGCAGGGCGAGCCGAAAATGGCGATTTTCGAGAACCGCAGCGGAGCGTACTTCATGTACGTGAGCAGAGGAAGCGCAGAAAACCGCCATTTGCAGGCCGCCATGGCGACTTTTGGGCCGGGCTCTCAGGCGCCGGGGATGGTGTCGGTGAAGCGCACAGGCTGACCGGTGGGCGGGCCGAAAAGCTGGCCGTCATACATGACGATGCGACCGCGGATGATGGTGGCCATCGGCCAGCCCGTCACTTTCATGCCGTCGAACGGGGTCCAGCCGCTCCGGCTGGCGATCTGGTCGTTGGATATGGTGCGGGCGGCGTTCAGGTCCACCAGAGTGAAATCGGCGTCGTACCCCACGGCGATGCGGCCCTTGCCGGCGATGTTGTAGATGCGGGCGGGGCCGGACGCCAGCAGATCGACCAGACGTTCCAGGGTCAGGCGGCCGGCATGGACATGGTCGAGCATCAGCGGCACCAGGGTCTGCACCCCGGTCATGCCCGACGGGCTGTCGGGATAGGGGCGGTCTTTTTCCTCGCGCGTATGGGGGGCGTGGTCCGAGCCCAGCACGTCCACCACCCCGGACGCCACCGCTCGCCACAAGGCGTCGCGATGCCGGGCGTCGCGGATCGGCGGGTTCATCTGGGCATAGGTGCCCAGCCGGTCATAGCATTCCGGCGCCGCCAGGGTCAGGTGCTGGGGCGTGGTCTCCACCGTGATCAGATCCTTGTGGTCGGCCAGGAATTCCATTTCCTCCTCGGTGGTGACGTGGAGGATATGGACCCGCCGTCCGGTGGCCTCGGCCAGGCGGACGGCGCGGGTGGTGGCCTTGAGCGCGGTCTCGACGTCGCGCCATTCGGGATGGGCTCCGGGATGGCCCGCGGCCTCGGCGATGGGGCGGCGTTCGATCAGGCGGGGCTCGTCCTCGGCATGGATGGCCACGCGGCGCCGCCCATGGCCCAGCACCCGGCCCAGGGTGGAATCGTCGGCCACCAGCAGCGAGCCGGTCGAGGACCCCATGAACACCTTGATGCCGGCGCAGCCGGGCAATTGCTCCAATTCGGCCAGCTTGTCGGCGTTTTCCGCCGCCGCGCCGATGAAAAAGGCGTGATCGACCCAGGTCCGGCCGCGGGCGCGGTCCAGCTTGTCGTTGAACGCCGCCGCGCTGGTCGTCGTCGGCTTGGTGTTGGGCATCTCGAAAATGGCGGTGATGCCGCCCAGCGCGGCGCCCCTGGTGCCGGTTTCCAGATCCTCCTTATGGTCGAGGCCGGGCTCGCGAAAATGAACCTGGGTGTCGATCAATCCCGGCAGGATGGTCAGGTGGGTGGCGTCCACGATTTCCGTGCCGGTCGCCACCCCCAGGTCGCCGATGGCCTTGATGCGTCCATTGGCGACGCCGATGTCGGCTCTGACCCGGCCGGCGGGAGTAAGGGCGATGCCGCCCTTCAGGATGAGATCGAAATGCTGGACCATGACCAACCGCCGTTTTGCCGCCGGGGAACCATTCCCTTCATAACAGGCTTCTCACCCTCGGCCCAGCATGGCGAAGGCATCGCCGGCGACGGGATGGCCCAAAACATGGCGCTGATGCCATAGGGCGGTGAACAACAGGGTCCAGCAGGCCATGCCGGTTTTGGGGCCGGCATGGCGAAACAGGTGGCGGACCGCGTCGGGGCGGCAGATTTCCGCGATCAGGGGTTGGGCGGCCACCAGATCGCCGATCTCGGGGCGGGCGGCGATCCATTCGCCCACCGGCACGGTGAATCCGTGTTTGCGGTCGAAGGGCCGGGCGGGCGGCGCGGCGTGCTCCAGCCATTGCCGCAGCAGCCATTTACCCAGGCCGCGCTTCAGCTTCATGCCGTCGGGCAGACGAAAAGCGAAAGCGGCCATGATCGGATCAAGGAACGGGACGCGGCCCTCGATGCCGTTGGCCATCAGACAACGATCGAGCTTGGTCAACAGATCGTTGGGCAGCCAGTCGGCGCAATCGACCGCCTGGGCCATTTGCAGGCGCGTCCGTCCGGGCTGGTCGGCATCGCGTTCGGCCGCTTTGATCCCGTCGCGCCAGCCGGCAAGCGGAACGCGAAACAGGTCGGTCCCGTCGAAAGTGCCGCGGTTGCGCATTTTTCTGGCCAGCAGCCAGGGGCGCAGGGCGGCGCGATAGCGGCCGTAGCCGGCGAAAATCTCGTCGCCGCCTTCGCCCGACAGCACCACCTTGACCTCGGCGCGGGCGGCCTGGGCCAGCTTGTAGGTGGGCAGGCAGGCGTAGTCGGCTACCGGCTCGTCCATGGCGGCGGCGACCAAAGGCAGCAGGGTCCAGAAATCCGCCTGATCGAAGGCGACCTCCACATGGCGGGCGCCGAAATGGTGGGCCAGGGCGCGGGCGCGTTCGCGTTCGTCATGGGCGCGGGTGCCGGGGAAGCCGGCGGTGAAGGCCAGCACCGGCCGGGGATTGAGGCGGGCCATCATCGCCAGCAATGCCGACGAATCGATGCCCCCCGACAGGAACAGGCCATAGGGCACATCGGCGCGCTGGTGCAGGTCCACCGCTTCCATCAGGATGTCGTCGAGACGATAAAGCAGCGTTTCGAGGTCGCCGGGCTCGGTTTCATCGATGGGCAGGGCCGCCAGATCGCGGGTTTCCACCACCTTGCCCTTGCGGATGATCACGGTTTCGCCCGGCGCCAGACGGCGGATGCCGGTGAAGATCGTTTCGGTTCCGGTTGAAAACTGCAATTGAAGATGCTCGGCCAGGGCGCGCGGATCGGGGCGGGCTTCCACCAGACCGGCCGCCACCAGCGCCTGGGCTTCCGAAGCGAAGGCCAGGCCGAATGGCCCTTCACACAGATACAAGGGCTTGATGCCAAAGGGATCGCGGGCCAGCACCACCTGATCGGCAACCGGATCGTCGATGGCGATGGCGTACATGCCGCGCAGCCGGGTGGCGAAGGCGGGACCCATCGCGGCATACAGATGCAGCGGCGATTCGCAATCCGATTCGGTAGCGAATCGATCCTGGGGAAACTCGGCCCGCAATTCCCGGTAATTGTAGATTTCGCCATTGGCGACGATGGCCCGTCCCTCGCCGTCGAAAATGGGCTGGCGTCCGCCTTCCAGATCGATGATCGCCAGACGGGTCTGGATCAGGCCGGTCCCGCCGCGCACATGGCGACCATTGCCGTCGGGACCGCGATGGGCCAAGGCGGCGCTCAGACGGTCGAGCGCGGCCCCATCGGGAGGGGCGCCGTTGGCGGTGACGATGCCGGCGATCCCGCACATCAGGCGGCGACCCGGTCGAGGAAATCGAGGTAGCGGGCCACCACCACCCGTTCGGTGAAGTCCCGTTCGAATGCCTCGCGGCCGGCGGCGGCGATGGTGCGGGCCAGGACCGGATCGGCGATCAGGCGATTGATGGCGCCGGCCAGCGCCGCATCGTCGTCGATGGGGACCAGCAGGCCGGTGGCGCCGTCCTCGATCAATTGCTTCGGCCCCTGCGAGGCGGCGGCGATGACCGGCAAATCCCGCGCCCAGGCTTCGATCACCACATTGCCCAGCGGTTCATGGCGCGACGGGCAGACCAGCAGGTCGGCGGCGGCCGACAAGGCCGCGACATCGGTGCGCCAGCCCAGGAAACGGACCCGGTCGGCCACCCCCCGTTCCGCAGCCAGCCGTTCCAGTTCGGCCGCCAGCGGGCCTTCGCCGGCGATCCAGGCGTGGGCGCCGGGAACGGCGGCCAGGGCCTTGATCAGTACGTCGAACGCCTTGTTGGGGTGCAGGCGCCCCAGGGCCAGGATCAGGGGCGCGTCGGCGGGGGTGGCGAAATCGGCCCGCGCCACCGGCAGGGCGCGATCGTCGGCGGCGAAATTGGGCAGGTAATGGACCCGCTCGGCCGGCCAGCCGGACCGTTCCATCCAGTCGCACAAATCCCGAGTGTTGCCGATCAGGTGGCGGCAATGCCGGTAATGTTTGAGATCGTAATAGCCGCCCAGGCGGGCGGCGTGAATGAACGGGCCGGTACTCGGCGACGGCGTGGGGCATAACCGGGTGGCGCGGCTCATCCAGGTCAGCACCACCCGGGGGCGGGCCTTGGCGACGACGGCGGCGAAACGGCGGCGGGTGACCAGATCGAGACGGCCGCCGAAGGGCAGCTCGGTGACCGCCAGCCCCGCGTCGCGCAGCCGCGCCGACCGCGCCCCGTCGCGACGAATGACCAGGGTCTGGGGCAGGCCGGCCCGGTTGAGCGCGATGGCCAGCCGTTCGAAAAAGGCTTCGGCTCCGCCATGTTCCGCCCCGGCCATGGCCTGAACCACGGGGGTCATCCCAGCATGGCCTCGAAATGCCGGGCCGCCTCGTCCCAGGTCCAGCCTTTGGCCCGCTCCCGCGCCTCGGCGCTTTGCGTCCGGAACACGTTGTCGTCGGTCAAATACTGGAGGGCGAGATTGGCGAAGGCTTCGTCGTCGGGGGCGATCTGGCCGGTGCGGCCGACGGCGATGCGCTCGGGCGCCGCCCCCAGCGATCGGGCCACGCCGGGCAAACCCGCCGCCTGGCTTTCCAGCAGGGTGAAGGCGGTGGCATCGTCGCCATGGCCGGGATAGAGATGGACCCGCGCCTGACGAAAGGCGTCGGCCATCAGGCTGTCGCCCTGGGGCCGGACCGGGATCACCCCCATGGGCCGGGCGGCCAGCACCCGTTCGGCCAGGGCCTGGTATTCGGGATTGACGCTGCCGCCTTCCCACGCCTGGGCCATGATCATCGAATGCAGATGCAATTCCGCCTCGGGCAGGCGCGGATGGATGGCCGTCAGCCACAGGTCGAGCAGCCATTCCATGCCATGGGCCGGATGGGTGGTGGTGATGGCGCGGGGCGGAATCGCCGGTTCCATGGGCCGGTCCGCCAGGAAATCGGGATTGACCGCCGGCGGCAACAGGCCGATGGCCAGATCGCGGCCTTCGAAGCCGCTGGCCTGGGTCAGCGACGACAGCAGCACCAGCGGCCGCAACTCCTTCAATTGGGCGCGGATGGCGGGCCGTTCCAGCATTTTGCCGGGCCCGGTATGCCACAGCACCCGGCGTTGGGCGTGACGCAGGAAGCGCAGCAGGGACGGCTTGCGAGAGGCGATCAGGACATCGGTGGCGGCGGGGGGGCGGCCTTCGTCGATATTGAGCCATTCGACGCCCTCGATGACCATGCCCCAATGGCAGCGGTTGAAGGCCTGGACGGTATGGCCGCGCAGGGCCAGGGCGCCGGCCAGGGCGGCAAACGCCTTTTCGCTCCCGCCGAGAGGGCGGGACGAGGCGGTATAGCCGTCAAAGGGCAGGGAATCATCGACCAGCGTGATATGCATCGAGGCGGTTATACGTGCAGCCCCGCACACCCGCAATGCCCTTGCCAAGGCAAGGGCAAGCCCCCACCTTTGCCAAGGTTTCCCTTTTCCTCCCCCAGAGGAGCTTGATCGATGTCCGCCTCTTTCGCTCCGCTCGTCCATCGCGCCGTCCTCAAGGTCGAGGGCGAGGACCGCCGCGCCTTTCTGCAAGGGATGATTTCCAACGATATCGCCAAGGCCGGTCCGGACCGGGCGATCTGGGCGGCGCTGCTGACCGCCCAGGGCAAGTTCCTGTACGACATGTTCATCGTCGAAAGCGGCGATGCCTTCCTGATCGATGTCGAGGCGGCGCGTCTGGAGGAATTGCGCAAGAAGCTCAGCCTGTACAAGCTGCGCGCCAAGGTTTCGCTGGCGGCCGCGCCCGATCTGGCGGTGGCGGCCGCCTGGGGCGAAGGGGCGTGCGCGGCGCTGGGGCTGGCCTGCGAGGCCGGCGCGGCTGTCGCCATCGCCGGCGGCGTCGCCTATGGGGACCCCCGCCTGATCGGGGCGGGCGCCCGCCTGATCCTGGCGGCGGGCACGGTCCCATCGGGTTTGACGGCGGCGCCCGTTGAAGAGTGGGACCGGATGCGCATGGGCCTGGGCCTGCCCGACGGCAGCCGCGACATCATCGTCGAGAAGGGCATCCTGCTGGAGAACGGGTTCGACGAATTGAACGGCGTCGATTTCAAGAAAGGCTGCTATATGGGCCAGGAGCTGACCGCCCGGACCAAGCATCGCGGCCTGATCAAGCGCCGTCTGATGCCCGTCGATATCGATGGGCCGGCGCCGGAAGCGGGCACGCCCATCCTCCTGGATGGCATCGATGCCGGCGAGATGCGCTCGGCCGCCGGCGACCGGGGGCTGGCGGTGATCCGTCTGGAACAGTTCCGCACCGCCGCCGGGCGGGCGGGCGCCTTCACCTGCGGCGAGGCCAGACTGACCCCCCACCGCCCCGATTGGGCGGTGTTTCCCGAAGCGGAATAGCGGTTACTTGGGCTGGCCGCCGATGTGGATCGGCCGGCCCTTGGCCAGGGAGCTGACATAAGCGGTCAGCGCCGCCATGTCGGCGCTGCCATAGGCCGGTGGCTTGCCGTTCAGCGCGCCCTTGATGCAATGGTTCATCTGCTCTTCCAGGGTCAGAACCATGCCTTCGCGGGGATTGTAGAGGGGGTAGATGGCGGCGGCGTTGCGCAGGCTGGGAAACCTGTGGCCATTGACGTCGCCGCGAACGGTGCCGCCGCCGATATGGCAGGTGTCGCAGGTGTGGCCGTTGCCGCCGAAGGTGTCGTGAAGAAACATGTCCTTGCCGTGGGCGATCGCTTCGGCCAGGGGCGAGGCGGCCCGGACGGGCGAGGCAGCCAGCAGCAGGGCGGCGCCGAGGGACGCGGCGGCCAGCAGGCGGAATGACGGCATCGGGGAATCCTTCGGTTCGGCGCGCCTCGAACCCGAAGCGCGCCGATCCTATGGGGACGGCGCCGGGCGCCGGTTACTTCGGCTTGCCGCCGATATCCATGGGCTGGCCATGGGCGATATGGCCGAGATAGGCGGTCAGATCCGTCAGGTCGGCGCTGCCATAGGCCGGGGGCTTACCCTTCAGACCGCCCTGGATGCAATGGACGATCTGATCTTCCAGGGTCACCACCTTGTGGGCGCGCATGTTGTAGCGCGGGAAGATGGCCGCGGCGTTGATCAGGCTGGGGATCGTATGCCCGCCGACCTTGCCCGGCATCTTGCCGCCGCCGACATGGCAGGTGTCGCAGGTGCGGCCGTTGCCGCCGAAGGTGGCGTGGGCGAACAGATATTCGCCATGGGTGACCGCCTTGGCGAGCGGCGACGCGGCCATGGCGGGCGTGGCGGCGGCGAGCAGCAACGCGGCGCCGAAAGCGGCGGCGGTCGCCGGAATGCGGAAAGACGGCATGGATACTCCTCAGAATCCGTGAACTTCTGGGACGGTAGAATACGCACTGGCCCGTCGCGGGAAAAGATGGTCGTAAGTCAGGTTTGGTTTGAGGTTTTTTTTCAGCCCGATCTATTCATGGTTCCGGCGGGCGCGTACCGCGCCTCCGGCTGCCGCAGGTCGGGAGAGGGGGCGTTGATTTCCCGCCGTTACGGGGCGACGAATCCCATGGCATCGCGCAGGCGGGCCAGGGTGGGGGCGGCGATGGAGCGAGCCCGCTCGGCGCCCTGGCGCAGGATGTCGCCCAGATAATCCTGGGCGCCGGTCAGTTCCTGATAGCGGGCCTGGATCGGCTCCAGGGCGGCGATCGTCACCTCGACCAGCGCCTTTTTGAGCTTGCCGTAGCCCTGGCCGTGGAATTCGGCCTCGATGGCGGCGCGGTCCTGGCCCGAAAGGACCTCGTACAGATCGAGCAGATTGCGCACGCCCGGTCCGGCATGATCGAAGCGGGCTTCGTTTTCCGAATCGGTCTGGGCGCTCATGATCGCCTTTTTGATCTGGGCGGGGGTGTCGAGCAGGCCGATGGCGTGGCCTTTGCGGGTTTCGGCGGTGCTTTTCGACATCTTGGCGGTGGCGTCGTCCAACCCCATCACCCGCGCGCCGGCGGGCGGAATCATCGGGTCGGGGATGACCAGCTTGGCGCCGGCGAACATGGTGTTGACCCGCTGGGCCAGGTCGCGGGTGAATTCGATATGCTGCTTCTGATCCTCGCCCACCGGCACCTTGTTGGTGTCGTAAAGCAGGATGTCGGAGGCCATCAGCACCGGATAATCGAGAAGGCCGGTGCCCACCGATTCGTTGGTGCCCGCCTTGGATTTGAACTGGGTCATGCGGTACAGCCAGCCCAGCGGCGCCAGACAATTGAGCAGCCAGGTCATCTCGCTGTGCTCGGGCACATGGGATTGCAGGAAGATGGTGGATTTGGCCGGATCGATGCCGCAGGCGAGGTAAAGGGCCGCGACTTCCAGGATTTTGGCGCGGAATTGCTTGGGATCGATGGCTTCGGGGATGGTCACCGCATGCAGATCGACGACACAGAAGATGGTGTCGTATTGATCCTGGATGCCGGCCCATTGCTTGATGGCGCCGACGTAATTGCCGATATGCAGTTTGCCGGTGGGTTGCACCCCGGAAAACACCCGCTGCTTCTGGCCGTCCGCCATCACATCCAACTCCTCGTCTTCAAGGCCGCCTTGATAGCGTTTACCGTGCCCGGAATCCAGAACGAACGCCCGCGCCCACCCGCACGGTTTTGATCTACGGCACCCGGAGGAGCGTAAGCGACGACTATGCGCCCGAAGCGGAGCGGAGCACCAAGACCAGCGCGCCGGAGCGACCCGCAGGGCGCGAGGATAAGCCAAGCGCGAGCGCCGGCGCTTGAGGCTTACTGACATAGGGTATAAACATGCACTCCCGAATTCAGAGACGGATTCCTGCCGTGAAAGCCGCGATCATCGTTTTTCCCGGTTCCAACTGCGACCGCGACGTGGCGGTGGCGGTGGAATCCGCCATGGGAACCAAGCCGTACATGGTCTGGCACCGCGAAACCGACCTGCCCGCGGTCGATCTGGTGGTGGTGCCGGGAGGGTTTTCCTATGGCGATTATCTGCGATGCGGCGCCATGGCCGCGCAATCGCCGGTGATGCGGGCGGTCAAGGCGCAGGCGGCGCGGGGGACCCGGGTGCTGGGCATCTGCAACGGTTTTCAGATTTTGACGGAGGCGGGATTGCTGCCGGGCGCCCTGTTGCGCAATCGCGATCTCAAATTCATCTGCCGCGACGTTCATCTGCGGGTGGACAACAATGACAGCGATTTCTGCCGCCGCTACATGTGCGGCGAGGTGGTGCGCTTTCCCGTCGCCCATGCCGAAGGCAATTATTTCGCCGATGACGAGACCATCCGCCGCATCGAGGGCGAGGGGCAGGTGGCGTTCCGCTATTGCCGCAGGGACGGCGCCGTCGACGAGGCGTCCAACCCGAACGGTTCGCTGGGCAACATCGCCGGCATTTATGACGAACACTTCCGGGTCCTGGGGCTGATGCCCCATCCCGAGCGTCTGGCCGACCCGGTGCTGGGCGGGACCGACGGCAAGGCCATGTTCGAATCCCTGGTGGAGGCGCTGTCGTGAGCACGAACAATTCGGCGATCACGCCCGAAACCATCGCCGCCCACGGCATCACGCCGTCGGAATACGAGCGTATTCTGGAAATCCTCGGCCGCGCCCCCAATCTGACCGAGCTTGGCATCTTCTCGGTGATGTGGTCCGAGCATTGCTCGTACAAATCCTCGAAGAAGTGGCTGAAGACCCTGCCGACCGAGGCGCCCTGGGTGATTTGCGGCCCCGGCGAGAATGCCGGCGTGGTCGATATCGGCGACGGTCAGGCCTTGATCTTCAAGATGGAAAGCCACAACCATCCCAGCTTCATCGAACCCTATCAGGGGGCGGCGACGGGGGTGGGCGGCATTCTGCGCGACGTGTTCACCATGGGCGCGCGCCCCATCGCCAATCTCAACGCACTGCGCTTCGGGTCGCCCGACCATCCCAAGACCCGCCATCTGGTGGCCGGGGTGGTGGCCGGCATCGGCGGCTATGGCAATTGCGTCGGCGTGCCGACGGTGGGCGGCGAAACCAATTTCCACCCCAGCTATAACGGCAACATCCTGGTCAACGCCATGACCGTGGGTCTGGCCGACACCAACCGCATCTTTTATTCGGCGGCGGCGGGCGTGGGTAATCCGGTGGTTTATGTCGGCTCCAAGACCGGCCGCGACGGCATCCACGGCGCCACCATGGCCAGCGCCGAATTCGACGCCGATTCCGACGAAAAGCGTCCCACCGTGCAGGTGGGCGATCCCTTCACCGAAAAGCTGCTGATCGAAGCCTGCCTGGAACTGATGGCCACCGACGTCATCGTCGCCATCCAGGACATGGGCGCGGCCGGCTTGACCTCGTCCTCGTTCGAAATGGCGTCCAAGGGCGGGCTGGGGCTGGAGATCGACCTCGATCAGGTGCCGACCCGCGAGCCGGGGATGAGCGCCTACGAGATCATGCTGTCGGAAAGCCAGGAACGCATGCTGATCGTGCTGAAGCCCGGCAAGGAGGAGATCGCGAAGGCCATCTTCGACAAATGGGAGCTGGATTTCGCCGTCATCGGCCATTTGACCGACACCGGGCGCATGGTGCTGACCCAGCATGGGGCCGTCCAGGCCGATCTGCCCATCGATCCCCTGGCCCAGGCCTCGCCCGAATACGACCGTCCCTGGGTGGCGCCGGCCAAGCTGCCGGTGGTCGAAGCCGCGGACCTGCCCGAACATGACGTGATCGGCGCGCTGAAGACCCTGATCGCCTGTCCCGACCTGGCGTCGCGCCGGTGGATCTGGGAGCAGTACGACCACATGGTGATGGGCGATACCGCCCAGCGCCCCGGCGGCGACGCGGCGGTGGTGCGGGTGCACGGGACCAACAAGGCGGTGGCCATGTGCGTGGACGTGACCCCGCGCTATTGTCAGGCCGACCCCTATGAGGGCGGGCGTCAGGCGGTGGCCGAAGCCTACCGCAACCTGTCGGCGGTGGGCGCGAAGCCGCTGGCCGTCACCGACAACCTCAATTTCGGCAATCCCGAAAAGCCCGAGATCATGGGCCAGGTGGTCGAGGCGATCCGCGGCATGGGCCAGGCCTGCCGTGAACTCGACTTCCCGGTGGTGTCGGGCAACGTGTCGCTCTACAACGAAACCCAGGGCCAGGGCATTCTGCCCACGCCCGCCATCGGCGGTGTCGGCCTGCTGGCCGACGTCAACAAGATGGCGACGGTGGCCATCAAGGGGCCGGGGCACGCCCTGGTGTTGCTGGGCGAGACCAAGGGGTGGCTGGGCGCGTCGCTTTATCTGCGCGAAATCGAACAGCGCGAGGACGGGGCGCCGCCGCCGGTGATGCTCCATCGCGAGCGCCGGACCGGCGATCTGGTGCGCAGCCTGATCGAGGACGGGCTGGTGCTGGCCTGCCACGACGTGTCCGACGGCGGCATCCTGGTGGCGGTGGCGGAAATGGCCATGGCCTCGGATGGATTGATCGGCGCCCTGCTGGAGCCGCCCTCGGCGCTGCCTTTGGCCGCCTGGTGTTTCGGCGAGGATCAGGGGCGCTATATCGTGGAAGTCGGCGATGACGCGCTGGCCGCGGTGCTGGAAGCGGCCGTCACCCACGATGTCGCCACCCGCGTGATCGGCCGCACCGGCGGTCCGGTCATCGAAATCGGCGGCCGTTCGGTGGCGGTCGAGGAATTGAGGTCTTTGAATGAAGGGTGGCTGCCCACATATATGGGCCAGGAAATCGCCCAGCATTAACGACCAGACGGTACGGAGACCCTCCATATGGCCATGGAAGCCCATGAAATCGAACGCATGATTTGCGACGCCATTCCCGATGCCAAGGTGGTCATCGAGGATTTGCGCGGCGACGGTGACCATTATTCGGCCCTGGTGGTATCCGATGCGTTCCGCGGCAAAAGCCGGGTGCAGCAGCACCAAATGGTTTATGCTGCGCTTCAGGGCCGCATGGGCGGCGTGCTGCACGCCTTGGCGCTGCAGACCGCCACGCCCGACGCCGCCCCCGATTACGCCAAGGGCTGAGGCAGCCCTGGTGTTTGGGGGTATATGAGTTTGGAGGAGCCCCTGGGCGACGACTATGCGCATTGAGCGCGCCGGAGCGACCCGGAGGCGGCGTCAGCCGCCGCAGGGCGCGAGGATAAGCCAAGCGTGAGCGCCGGCGTCTGAGGCCCACCATATTAGCCGGAGTTGCAACCCGCCGTCCGGCACCCCAAATGACAGTCGTTTCAAACTTTAGCCGCGAGTCCCGTTCCATGAGCAATCCGGTTTTCGATCAAATTCGCCAGGATGTCGGCGAGAACGATGTCGTCCTTTACATGAAGGGCACGCCGATGTTCCCGCAATGCGGCTTTTCGGCCGCCGTGGTCCAGGTGCTGACCGCGCTGGGCGTCAAGTTCAAGGGCATCGACGTTCTGGTCGATCCGTCCCTGCGCGAAGGCATCAAGCAGTTCAGCAACTGGCCGACCATCCCCCAGCTTTACGTGAAGGGCGAATTCGTCGGCGGCTGCGACATCGTGCGCGAAATGGCCTCCAACGGCGAACTCCAGTCCCTGATGAAGACCAAGGGCGTGGCCGGGGTTAATTGAGGTTTTAAGCTAAGCGTCGGCGCTGGGGTTGTTGGTTGGCCTCAGGCGCCGGCGCTCGCGCTTGGCTATCCTCACTCGCTTGCGCTCGCTCCGGCGCGCTGGTTATTGGTGCTCCGCTTCGCTTCGGGCGCATAGTCGTCGTTAAGTTTGTTGGTTCGCCTCAAGCGCCGGCGCTCGCGCTTGGCTTATCCTCACTCGCTTGCGCTCGCTCCGGCGCGCTCAACGCGCATAGTCGGCGGCTAAAGCCGCCTCCGGGTGCCGTAGGTCGAGGGTTGGTTTTGGTGGGGCCTCCGGGTGCCGGTGGTCAAAAGCCAGTCGGGCAAAACAAAAGGGCCCCCACATTGTGGGGGCCCTTCGTTTTTGGTTTTCCGGCCGATCAGCGGGAATAGAATTCGACCACCAGATTCGGTTCCATCTGCACCGGATAGGGCACGTCCGCCAGCTTCGGGGCGCGGATGAACTTGCCCTTCATTTCCTTGTGATCCACTTCCAGGTAATCGGGCACGTCCCGCTCGGGGCTCTGCGCCGCGTCCAGGATCAGGGCCATGTCCTTGGAGCGGGGGCGGACGGAAATCACGTCGTTGTCGCGCACGCGGAAGCTGCCGATATTGACCCGCTTGCCGTTCACCTGCACATGGCCGTGATTGACGATCTGGCGCGACGCGAAGGGGGTCGGCGCGAACTTCAGACGATAGACCACGGCGTCCAGGCGGCGCTCCAGCAGCTCGATCAGGTTTTCCGAGGTGTCGCCACGGCGGCGCGCGGCCTCGTCATACAGCTTGCGGAACTGCTTTTCGCCGATATTGCCGTAATAGCCCTTCAGCTTCTGCTTGGCCATCAGCTGGGTGCCGAAATCGGACGGCTTCTTGCGGCGTCCCCCATGCTGGCCGGGCGGGTTTTCCTTGCCCTTGGCGAGCGGGCTCTTGCCGCGGCCCCACAGATTGGCCGACAGGCGGCGATTGATCTTGTACTTGGCTTCGATGCGTTTGCTCATGTCGGTCCCATCTTTATTTGGGTTATCGTGTCCCGATAGTCCGATTCCGGCAAAGCCGGGGAGGGGTGGACGAAGGCGCCACCCGCTTTCTCGGGAAGGAAGCGGGCCATATAGCGCAGATGGTCCGGGCCTGTCAACCAAAGCGCCGGAATCGCGTCACTCGGGGAGGAACCCATGGGACCCATGAAATCCTGTCTGTTCGCAATCCTTGCCGCCGGCCTGTTCATGCCGACGGCGCGGGCGGCCGATGCGCCGCTGTCGGTGTCGGTGCCGCGCCTGACCCTGTCCACCGTCCGCAAGATGGCCCATGCCGCCATCGCCGCGTGCGAAAAAGCCGGCTATCAGGTGTCGGTGACCGTGGTCGATGCCGACGGCATCCCCCAGATCATGGAACGCGATACCCTGGCCCCGCCCCTGTCGGCGAAGATCAGCTTCGGCAAGGCCTATACCGCCGCCATGTTCCACGCCAAGGGCAGCGTCCTGCAAAAGCAGGCCCCCAAGCGGGTGGCGCTGGCCCGCGCCGGTCTGCATCTGGTTCTTTCCGCCGGATCGGTGCCGCTGGCGGTGGGGGGGCGCTTCTATGGCGCCATCGGCGTCAGCGGCACTCCCGACGGCATGCTCGACGAACGCTGCGCCCAGGCCGGCTTCAACGCCGTTCGCGACGATCTCGATTTACAGTAGCAAGCCCACACTTACTCTAATGTAATAAAGAAAATAAGGACTTGACCCGAGGCGGCGTCGCG
Source organism: Pseudomonadota bacterium (assembly GCA_021848545.1). Lineage (GTDB taxonomy): Bacteria > Pseudomonadota > Alphaproteobacteria > Rhodospirillales > Magnetospirillaceae > JAJZUL01. The sequence continues at coordinate 59,391 of JAJZUL010000006.1, read as the reverse complement.
GATATCCGTAATTGCGAATTATTCGCATATGTGAGGATCGTAATGCGCGACACTGTCGGCGCCCCCAGCGGTCGCCGCGCCTGGATTGCCGGTCTGGCGGTTATCGGACCGGGTCTTATCGTCATGCTGGCCGATACCGATGCCGGCAGCATCATCACCGCCGCGCAAAGCGGCGCCCAGTGGGGCTATCGGCTGCTGTTGCTGCAGGCGGTGCTGATTCCGATCCTCTATGTCGTGCAGGAATTGACCGTCCGTCTGGGTCTGGTGACCGGGCAGGGGCATGGCGAACTGATCCGCCAGACCTTCGGCGCGAAATGGGCCTGGTTCTCCTGTTCGACCCTGCTGGTGGCCTGCCTGGGCGCGCTGGTGACGGAATTCAGCGGCATGGCGGGGGTGGGGCTGCTGTTCGGCATCCCCGCCTGGGTGACCATGCTGGTGGTGGTCGGCGGGATGACGGCGATGATCTGGACCGGCAGCTATCGGTCGGTGGAACGGATCGCGGTGGCCTTCGGGGCCTTCGAACTGGTCTTCCTGTATGTCGCGCTGAAGGCGCATCCCGACGTCCGGGCGGTCATGGCCGGCCTGCGCCAGATTCCGCTGCACGACACGCGCTATCTCTACCTTGCCGCCGCCAATATCGGGGCCGTGATCATGCCGTGGATGATCTTCTTCCAGCAGTCGGCGGTGGTGGAAAAGGGCCTGAATGCGGGCCACCTGCCGATGGCGCGGCGCGAAACCGCCGTCGGCGCCGTCGTCACCCAGTTGGTGATGGCGGCGGTGCTGGCGGCCGCGGCGGCGACCATCGGCGTCAGCAACCCCAACGCTCCCCTCGACACGGTGCAGCAGATTTCGAATACCCTGGTGCCGTTTCTCGGCTGGGGCGTCGGCCGGGCGGTGTTCGCCGCCGGCATGATGGGCGCGGCGATGGTGGCCGCCATCGTCGTGGCATTGACCGCCGCCTGGGGCGTGGGCGAGGTCGCCGGCTACCGGCGTTCCCTGGCCGACCATCCCCTGGAGGCGCCGTGGTTCTACGGGATCGTCACCGTCTGTCTGATCATGGCCGGCATCCTGGTGGCCTCGGACGCCGTCAATCTGGTCGATCTCAGCGTGGCGATCCAGGTGGTCAACGCCCTGATGCTGCCGGCGGTGCTGGGCTTCCTGTTCGCGCTGGGCCGCAAAGCCCTGCCCGAACCCTATCGTCTGAAGGGGGTCTACGCCTGGGTGGCCGGCCTGACCATCGCCGCCACCGCCGGGTTCGGCGTGTTCTCGGCGATCGTGGGGTTCATCAATTAGACCCTATGTTCGCGGGCTGACAAAGAGTGGCGCCGATCAGTCGGCCATCTCCATATCCACCAGAACCCGCCCCTCGCGGCCATGGATATAGCCGTCGGCGAAGTCGCGGCCGGGGCACAGATCGGCAAGGCGGTCGCCGGCTTCGGCCGGGTCCAGATCGCCCGCCAGGGTCCGGCGGAACAGGTCGGCCACAGCCACCATGTCCACGGTCTGCGGCCATAGGCGGAAACGGTCGATTCCGGCCTGCCTGAGCGGCGCCAGCATGCCCAGCAGGGACAGATAATGGTGGGACAGGGTCTGGGTGCCGTTGACCGCCAGGAACGGCACGCCGTCCAGGGTGTCGACCGGCATGCCGTCCGGGTCCTGGGCGCAGACGAACCGGCAGCCGTCCTTGGCCAGCGAGCGCGACCGGGCGGCATAGCAGCGGGCCGACACCGCCAGCGGCAGGCGGCCGAAGGCCTGGATCTCCAGCGGGATGGAGGCGCTTTCCGCCAGGGTGGCGATGGCGGTCGCCGGCAGTTCGGCCGGCAGGCAGGCGCGGATCGCCCCCATGCCGGCGAAACAGGCCAGGGTATCCTCGTTATAAATATTGAGCAGGGGGCCGGCGACGAAGGGCCGCCCGCCCGCCAGGGCGGCGGCGGACACGTCGTTGGCTTCGATCAGGACCCCGTCGTCGGTGGCGGTCTCGGCGATCAGGTTCAGATCGGCGGCCGACATCACCAGGGCCAGGGTGGACAGCACCACTTCCTTGCCGGCCGCGGTCAGGCGCCGGACGATTTCCGGCAGCTGGGGGGCCAGGAACGGCGCCCGCTTGGCGCACACCACTTCGCCGATGCAGACCGTATCGATATCGGCTTCGTCGGCGATGCGGAAATAGAAATCGCGGACCGCTTCCGCGCTCCAATTATAGAGCAGCGGTCCCAGGGTCAGACGGGCGGGGTTCATCTCCAGGCCTTCCGATAAGCGCCGGCGGTCTCGCGACCGCCTTCGACGATGGCGTCCAGGCTGGCCACGGGCGGCGTGCCCCCGGCCAGAACCGCGTCCACCCCCTGGCGGAAGGCGGATACCACCGCCGCCACATAGGCCCGGCCGCGCTGGCGGCCCTCGATCTTGAAGGCGGTGATGCCGGCATCGATCAGATCGGGCAGCAGACCCAGGGTGTTGAGCGAGGTCGGTTCCTCGAACAGATAGGACGCCTGATCCTGGGCGACGAAACGGCCCTTGCACAAAGTGGGATAACCGGCCGGCTCGTCATGGCGGAAATGGTTGACGGTGATTTCGCCGAGCATCGAGGCGGTGCCGGTTTCGGTTTCCACATAGCGGACGGCGGCGGCCGGCGAACAGACGCCGTTGCTGTTTGGCGATTGGCCGGTGGCGTAGGAACTGAGCGCGCAGCGGCCTTCGGCCATCACGCACAGGCCGCCGAACACGAATACTTCGGTTTCGATCGGGGCGATTTCGGCGTTCAGCGCCTTGATCTCGGCCACGGTCAGCACCCGGGGCAGCACCACCCGGCGCACCCCGAACCGTTCGGCGTAAAAGCGGATCGAGGCCGGGTTGGAGGCGGCGGCCTGGACCGACAGATGCAGACGGGCTTCGGGGTGACGTTCGGCGGCATAGGCCAGCAGGCCGATATCGGCCAGGATCAGGGCGTCGGCCCCCAGCGTCACCGCGTCGTCCACCGCCCGATGCCAGATGTCGGTGGCGCCGGCGCGGGGAAAGGTGTTGATCGCCACCAGAACCTTGGCGCCGTTGCGGTGGGCCAGGCCGATGGCGTCCTTCAGCTCGGGGCGGCTGAAATTGAGGCCGGGGAAATTGCGGGCGTTGGTTTCGTCGCGGAAACCCACATAGACGGCGTCGGCGCCGGCTTCGATCGCGGTCTTCAGCGCGGCGGGGGTGCCGGCCGGACAGACCAGTTCGGGACGCTGCTGGTTCATCGGCCGCTCCCCGTCCGGCGCAGCCGGGCGACGTCGCGTTCCACCGCGGCGATGCGGGCCGATTGCATTTCGGCGCGCGCCAAAGCGGGGGCGATCACCGTCGCCCGCACCGCTTCCATGTCCTGGCCCAGCCGCCCGATCACTCCGGCGGCGACGCGGATCAGCGAGCGGACCGGGCCGGCCAGGGGGCCGCAGGTCGCGGCCAGATCCTCGGTCAGATCGATATCGGCGCCGTCGATGGCGTTCCGGAGCGCCACCACGATTTCGGTGTCGCCTTCGATGATCAGCTTGCGGGTGAAGAACAGGGCGTCGCCGTCCACCTTGCCGTCGGTCAGGGCGATCAGCGCGTCCAGCGAACCGCGGATGGTGGCCGACGCCTCGCCCGGCTCCAGCGCGCGGCGTGCCGTCAGGCGCGGCCGGGCCGGGTCCAGGGTCAGCAGCAGCACGAAGGGAAGGTCGGTGGGGTCGATGCAGATGCCGGAATCGGCGTAGGCGGAAACCCGTTCCAGCAGATCGGGATGACGCCGTCGCACGGCGGCCACCAGGGCGTCCAGCGCCGGCTGGATCAGCGCCAGCGGCACCGGCCGCAAGGCCAGTCCCAGCAACAAGGACGGCGTGAAGGGGCGATTGTTCGATCCGACCGTCGCCGGTCCGGCCGCCTCGTTAAGAGGACCCATGATCTGCTCCCGATGCCACATTGATTTTACGGTCATAGGCCGCCGCCGTGCCGCCGTCAAGGGGCGGCACGGCGGCGGCGGCGGGCCTCGATGCGGTCAAATCGGCGGGTGCGTGTGAAATTCGGATTAATTTCCGTTATCCTTGCGGAACGGGCCGGCCTCGGCAAGCTCGGCGATATCGGCCGCGACCGCCCGGCGCTCGTCGGCGAGAAAGCGGGCGACGGCGCGTTCCAGACCGGCATCCTTGATGCGGTGCGCCGACCAGGTGGGGGTGGGCAGATAGCCCCGGCCCAGCTTGTGATCGCCCTGGGCGCCGGCCTCGACCCGCGCCAGCCCCAGTTCGATGGCCAGATCGATGGCGCGGTAATAGCAGATCTCGAAATGCAGGAACGGCACATCCACCGATCCGCCCCAATTGCGGCCGAACAGGGTGTCCGGCCCCAGCATGTTGAAGGCGCCGGCCACCATGTTCGGCCCGTCGAAGGCGGCCACCAGCACCGCGTCCCCGCCCAGCGGCGAGGCCGACAAGGCCTCGAAGAAATCGCGCTTCAGATAGGCGTCGCCCCATTTGCGATCGACCGTGGCCCGGTACAGGCGGTGGAACTGGTCCCAATGCTCGGACGTGATCCCGGCGCCCCGCAACGTGGCGAGGCGCAGGCCGCAGGCGCCGACCTGATCGCGTTCCTTGCGGATCTGTTTGCGTTTGCGCGACGACAGATCGGCCAGAAAATCGGCGAAGGCGGCGTAGCCGCGATTTTCCCAATGGTACTGATAGCCCATGCGGGTCAGAAAGCCCGCCTGTCCCAGGCGCTCGATTTCGGCCTCGCGGGCGAAGGTCACATGCAGGGACGAGACGTCCAGCCGGTCGGCGACCAGGGTCAGGGCGCCGGCCAGGGCGTCGGTGGCCGCAATGGTTTCGGCCTCGGTCAGATCGGGGCGCACCAGCAGCCGCGGCCCGGTCACCGGCGTGAAGGGGACGGCGCATTGCAGCTTGGGATAATAGGCGCCGCCGGCCCGGCGATAGGCGTCGGCCCAGCCCCAATCGAACACGTATTCGCCGTAGGAATGGGATTTGGCGTAAAGTGGGGCGCAGGCCACCACCCGGCCGCCGCCGTCCCGGACCACCACGTGGCGCGGCAGCCAGCCGGTTTCGGCGGTGGCCGAGCCCGATCGTTCCAGGGCGTCGAGAAAGGCGTGGCGGATGAAGGGATTGCCGGTTCCGGCGCACAAATCCCAATCGGCGGCGGCGATTTCGCCGATGCCGGACAGGATCGTGGCCGTGGGCGCGGGGGCATCGGTGGAAGACATCGGAGCGGGGCCGTGATGGTGGCGGAAAGACTAAGGATGACATGGCGCCGTCACCCGGAAAATCCAAGAACGGGGGGGAAATGATCCCGCTTTCCGACGACATCCGGCGCCGGGCCTTGACCCGCATGCGGCTGGTGGCCGGCGGTCTGCTGGCGGCGATGGCGGTTTTGCTGGCCGGGGCCATCTTCGCGCGCGGCCGTTGGCCGGATCTGGCGCCGGCCTTGGGCTATGTCCAGGCTTTCGCCGAGGCCGCCCTGGTGGGCGCCTGCGCCGATTGGTTCGCGGTGTCGGCCCTGTTCCGCCATCCTTTGGGTTTGCCCATTCCCCACACCGCCATCGTGCCCCGCAACCGCGACCGCATCGGCCGCTCGCTGGGGGCCTTCGTCGGCGATACGGTGCTGACGCCGGACGTGGTGTCGGAACGGCTGCGGGCGATGGCGGTGGCCCATCATCTGGGGCGCTGGCTGGCGCGCGAGCGCAATGCCGCCCTGGCCGCCGACCGGCTGGCGGCGATGGTGCCGGCCGTGTTGGAAACGGCCCGCGGCAGAATCGGGGCGGCGGCCGGCGCCCTGGCCGTTCGCGCATTGGCCCAGGTGGCGGCGGCGCCGCTGGCGGCCCGCGTGCTGGCCTTCGCGGCCCGGGGCGATCGCGGCCGGGCGTTGTTCGACGGCGGTCTGGCGGTGTTGCGCTCGCTGCTCGACCGCAACGAGGATACGGTCCGCGCCGGCGTGTCGGAACGAAGCTGGCGTTGGCTGCCGCGCTGGGTGGACGAAAAGGTGGCCGACCGGGCCATCGACGGTCTGCGCGATCTGTTGCGCGATCTCGATTCCCCCGACCACCCCTGGCGGGCGTCCTTTCGGGAACGGGTGGATGCGTTGATCGGGCGGCTTGCCGCCGATCCCGAGCTGCTGGCCCGGGGCGAGGCGATCAAGGCCGAAATGCTGGCCGATCCCCAGCTTCGCGCCTGGTTCGATTCCCTGGGGGCGGGGCTGGAGCGGGTGCTGGCGGACGCGGTGGAAAGCGGCGCCTTGCGCCAGAATCTGGCCGGCGCCCTGGCCGCCCTGGGACGGCGGATCGAGGCCGACGAAGCCTTGCAGGCGGCCATCGATTCCCGCCTGCGCGACGTGGCCGAGCGTTATATTCTGCCCCGTCGCGGCGAAATCGGCGCCTTCATCACCAAGGTGGTGGAACGCTGGGATACGCCGACCCTGGTGGCGCGGCTGGAGCTTCAGGTGGGCCGCGATCTCCAATTCATCCGCATCAACGGCACCCTGGTCGGCGGTCTGGTGGGACTGGCGCTCCATCTGCTGGAACGGCTGTTGACTTGAGAGAGCCGCGTGATGATGTTTGCCCTTGGCGGGGTTGATGGTATTGTCCTGCCTTCCGTTTCCCAGCCCGCTCGTCCTTCTGCCGGACCCATGAATTCGGATTCCGCGCCTCCCATCGATTTTTCCACCCTCGCCCGCGCCGATCTGGTCGACGATGGCGGCCGCGCGCTCGATGCGCTGCTGCTGGTCACCGGCGACGTCGCTCATGGGGTGGCCGAAGCCGTGCGCCAGAATTACGCGGTGATGCCGGCCGGCGGCCTGACCAGCGCCATCGGCTCGTTCGATTACGATGCCGATTCCACGGCCGCCTTCGCCGGGGTGGTGGCGATCCGCCCGCGCGGCGCCGCCGAGGCCGAGCTGGTGGACGGGACGGTCCCTGTCGAAGCGTTGAAAAGCCACCAGGTGTCCATCGATGCGGTCAAGGGAATGGTGGCCGCCGGCGCCGGCCTGACCTTTGCCCAGGTCAATGCCGCCCTGGCCGCCGCCGTGGGCGACGACGCCCGGGTTCTGATCGATCTCACCAGCATCGGCTCGGCCTATGTCGGCGGCGTGGTCGCCACCGGCGGCATGGGGCCGCTGCGCCTGCGGCCCTCGGCGACCCTGGAAGGCGCGGTGCTGGCCGATGGCGGGGCGCCCCGTCTGCTGACCGGCTCCGATCTCGATCTGGTCGAGGGCATGCAGGGCTGGACCGGCATGGTGACGGCGGCCCTGTTCCGCTTCTACCGGGTGCCCCCCAACGAATTCGGTCTGGTGCTGCCGGTCCAGGGCACCGACATCGACGCCCTGGCCGGTCTGCTCAGCAGCCTGGAACCCTGGACCCGCGTCAATCTGCCCGGCGCGGGGGGGCGGTTGGGCAATGGCGAGACGGTGCTGAACGGCATCGAACTGGTCAGCCGCGATTCCCTCGATTCCTTCGTCGCCCACGCCGCCGATCCGGCACGCTCAAAGGCGCAGGGGCTGCTGCAATCGTGCGAATATGCCGGCGCCGACATGCTGGCCTGCGTCACCGGCTGGTCCGAGCAATCGGTGGACGACGTGCTGTTCAGCCTGATGGACCCGGAAACCGAAACCATCGGCGGGGTGATGATCGAATTCGGCGTCGGCTTTTCGTCGGGGACCGAGATGGAGATTTTCCACGCCATCCGCGAAGGCGCCCCCGATCTCGCCCGCACCCGCGCCCGGGTCCGGCCCGAAGGCCGGCTCAAGCCCTGGACCACCTCGACCGACATCAATGTGCAGGCGCCGGCCGACAGCGGCGCCATCGCCACCATTCTGTCCGCCTATTCCGACTACCGCGACGCCATCCGCGCCCTGGCCGGCGAACTGAAGGGCGCGGTGGATGTGGATCTGTCCGCCTATGGCCACCTGTCGCCCCACGGCATCGATCCCCACCATCGGGTGACCCTGTTCGCCGATGCCGGCCAGGAAGCGGCGCTGGCCGGGGCCAGGCAGGCGGTGGCGGCCTGCAAGCGCGCCTTGATCCGCGATCTGCTCCATGCCGCCGAGCACGAGGGCATTTCCGTCACCGGCGGCGAAAAGGGAATCCCGTCTTTGGTGGAGATCGCCAGGGCCGGCGGCGGTTTCGCCCGCCTGCCCGACGCCTTGAAAACCCGTTTCGAACGCGCCCGCGCCGCCATCGCCGCCGCGCCGGCCAATTTCACGTTCAGAGCGCCGGCGGATTTGCGCGAGGGCTGAGCGGGGGCGGAAGCCCCCGCGCGGGCAGAGCGACAAGCCCGCTTAACCCTGTTAACCTTACCCCTCCGACGGCATGCGCGGGGCGCCGGCCAGGCGGTTGCCTTGTTTCTGCGGTCCGCCGCCGGTGATGAACAGATCGTGGAGGTGGGCGCTGTTGCCCCGTTCCGGTCCCCACACCTTGGCGAAATGGCGGATCATCTGGCGGACGGACGGGTGACGGCCCTTGGCTTTCATGGTGGCGCGGATGAAGGCGATCACCTGCCAATGTTCGTCGGTCAGGGTCACGCCTTCCCGGGCGGCCAGGGCGCGGGCGAAATCCTCGCTCCAATCGGCGCGATCGACCAGATAGCCCTCGGCATCGGTGGCGATTTTTCTACCCGCGACCTCGATGGTGCGGATATGGGCGGGGTGGACCGGCCGGGTCCAGGCCAAATCCTCTCCGGTTTCCATCCCATCCGCCCCATACATCCCGTCCGTCACGTCCACAGGGTCTTCTCCGTTGATGTCAGCCGGTGCTCCAGGCCCGGGGGCGGCGCATGCCGGCGATCTTGCAAGCCTGCTGAACATAGCCGTATGGGAACAGTTCGAACAGGCGGTTGCGCCCGGCGCCGAACGTCTCGGACAGATGTTTCATCACATGGCGGGCGTCGGGGGCGACCTGCTTTTCCTCAAGATAGGTCCGCATGTAGCGCAGCGCTTCCCAATGCTCGTCGGTCAGCGCGATGCCTTCGTGCTCGGCCATGTCGCGCGCCACCTCCTCGCTCCAATCGGCGGGGTCGGTCAGGTAGCCGTCGGAATCCGTTTTGATCATATCCGTCTCCCTCGGGAAGGGGTTACTTTTCATGTATATTAAATACCTGTTGAAGAGGGGAGGCAATCGCCGTCTTTCGTATGGGGTGGCATTCTTGCGGTCCTTGCGCGGTGCCCGGCCCATGGCCGCTTTCCCCGTGAGCGGAAGCACACTATAGTCGCAATGCCTTGAATCTGGGAGGGTCGCTCGTGAGCGCGCATCAGTCTGCCGAAGCCTTCGATATCCTGCTGGTCGAGGACAATCCGGGCGACGCCCGTCTGGCTCAGGAAGCCCTCAAGGAGGGACGGATGTCCAGCCGCCTCAAGGTGGTGGTGGACGGGGTCGAGGCCATGAGTTTTCTGCGCCGCGAGGGGGGGTTCGCGTCGGCGCCGCGCCCGCAGCTGGTTCTTCTCGACCTCAATCTGCCCCGCAAGGACGGGCGCGAGGTTCTGGCCGAAATGAAATCGGACCCGGATCTGTGCCGGATTCCGGTGGTGGTGCTGACCACGTCGCAGGCGGAAACCGACGTGCTGCGCTGCTACGATCTGCACGCCAATTGCTACATCACCAAGCCGGTCGATCTGGACCGCTTCATCGCCGTGGTGCGGGCGATCGAGGAATATTGGTGTTCGGTCGTCACGCTGCCGCCCAATTGAAGACGGGGGCGGCGGGCGGAACGGAGGGAACGATGTCGTCCCCGGGGGGCAAGCCGGCGAAGACGGTTCTGGTCGTCGAGGACAATCCCGGCGACGCCCGGCTGGTCAGCTTGTATCTCGAAGAACAGGATGGCGATGGTTTCGTCGCCATCGTGGCGGAAACCCTGGCGGCCGCGCTGGATGTCCTGGCCGCGCGCCCGGTGGACGCGGTTCTGCTCGATCTGTCCCTGCCCGATTCCTTCGGCGTCGCCACCTTGGAGAAATTGCGCGCCGCCCAGCCTTTCGTGCCGGTGGTGGTGCTGACCGGCAATGACGATCACGAAGTGGCGCTGGCGGCATTGCGCCGGGGGGCGCAGGATTTCCTGGTCAAGGGACAGGGCGATGGCGATCTGGTGCGCCGGTCCGTGCGCTATGCCATCGAACGGTCGCGGGTCGGGTTGGAATTGCGGCGCAGCGAAGCCCAGTTCCGCGCGGTTTTCGCCAATGCCGGGCTGGGGGTGATCCTGGTCGCGGCCGATGGCCGGATCATGGCGGCCAACCGCGCCTTTGCCGCCATGGTCGGCCACGGGGCCGAGGACGTCAATGGGACGGCGCTGTCGTCGCTGTTGCACGCGGACGATATCGGGCGGCACGATTCCCTGTTCGGCGATCTGGTGGCGGCCACCCATGACAATTTCCAGATGCTGTCGCGCTTCGTCGGGCGCGAGGGCGGCGTCGCCTGGGGCCGGGTGACGGTGACCGCCGTGCGCGACACCGATGCCGACACCTTGCGGTTCGCCGTGGTGGTGGTGGAGGACGTGACCGAACGCAAACGTCTGGAAGACGATATGCGTCTGGCCGCGACCGTGTTCGAAAGCACCGGCGAGGGCCTGTTCATCACCGATTCCGAACAGCGCATCATCCGCATCAATCCGGCCTTCAGCGACATCACCGGTTACGAGGCCGACGAGGTGCTGGGGCGCACGCCGGGTTTTCTGGCGTCGGGGCGGCACGGGCGCGATTTCTATGGCCGCATGTGGCACGCCATCGAGACGCAGGGGCGCTGGCAGGGCGAAATCTGGGACCGGCGCAAGAACGGCGAGACCTTCGTCAGCTGGCAGAATATCGCCGCCGTGCGCGACGCCGAGGGCGAGGTCACCAATTACGTGGGGGTGATGGGCGACATCACGTCGCGCAAGCAGATCGAAGAGCGTCTCAGCTACGCCGCCAATCACGATCCCCTGACCCGGCTGCCCAACCGCAACCTGTTCCAGGAACGGCTGTCCCGCGCCCTGGCCCGCGCCCATCGCAATCGCGGGCTGGTGGCGGTGATGTTCGTCGATCTCGACCGCTTCAAGGAGGTCAACGACACGTTGGGCCATCTGGCCGGCGACCGGCTGCTGCAACAGGTCGCCGAACGGATTTCGGCTTCGATCCGCCAGGGTGACACCGTGGCCCGCCTGTCGGGCGATGAATTCACGGTGATGCTGGAGGATGTCGAGGACCCCCGCGACGCCGCCCTGGTGGCTCATAAGGTCCTCAAGATCCTGAGCGAGCCGTTCCACATCGGCTCCGACGTCGTCAAGATCAGTTCATCCATCGGCGTGTCGATCTATCCGATGGATGCCGCCGATTCGCAATCGCTGGTCCGGCTGGCCGACGCCGCCATGTACCGGGCCAAGCAGCAGGGGCGCAACGCTTATCGCTTTCATTCCGAGACGGTCAACGCCCAGGCGTTCGAGCGTCTGGCCCTGGAGGAGGCGCTGGACGGCGCTTTGGCGCGGGGCGAATTCGAAGTGCATTATCAGCCGGTCTTCGATCTGGCCACCGGCAGGGTGGCGTCCATCGAGGCGCTGTTGCGCTGGAACCATCCCGATGTCGGCCTGTTGGCGCCCTCCCAGTTTCTGCCGCTGGTGGAGGAGGACGGGTTGATCCAGCCCATCGGCCAGTGGCTGCTGGAAACCGCCTGCCGCCAGACCCACGTCTGGCACGGCATGGGATTCGAGGGGCTGGAACTGGAAGTCAATCTGTCGGGGCGGCAACTGCGCCAGACCAATTTTCTTGAGATGATCGGCCGTGTCCTGGGGGAAACCGGCATGCCGCCGGAGCGGCTGCTTTTGGAAATCCCCGAGGGCACCGCCGTCGACCGGGTGATCGCCACCGGCGCCGTCTTCAATGGCCTGGCCCGGTTGGGGGTTCATGTCGCCATCGATGAATTCGGCGCCGGCTATTCCTCCCTGGCCTTTTTGCGGCACCGTCCACCGGCGGCGTTGAAGATCAGCCAATCCTTCGTGCGCAGCGCCAGCGCCAGCACCGAGGATGCGGAGATCGTCACCGCCATCGTCGGTATCGCCCGCGGTTTGCGCATGGCGGTGGTGGCGCCGGGAATCGAGACAGAGGAACAGCTCGCCCTGATGGTGGCCAGCGGCTGCGACCGGGTTCAGGGGTTCCTGTTGGCGCGGCCGATGTCGGCCGCGGCGATGACCGACTATCTGGCGAGCCGGGAAATTCCCGGGGTTTTGAGCAGACGGGTGGTGACATGAAACTGGTGCGGTGGGGTGAGCGGGGCGCGGAGCGGCCGGGGCTGATCGATGGGGCCGGCCGGGTGCGCGATCTGTCCGGGCGGATGACCGAAGGCGACATCACCCCCGCCGTGCTGGCGCCGGACCGGCTGGAGGCGCTGCGCACTCTGGATATGGAATCGCTGCCGTTGGTGGAGGCCGGCGAACGGCTGGGCGTGCCGGTGGCCGGCATCGGCGCCATCATCGCCATCGGTCTCAATTACCGCGATCATGTGGCTGAAACCGGCCTGCCCATGCCGACCGAGCCGGTGGTGTTTTCCAAGCATCCGGGATCGCTGGCCGGCCCCAACGATCCGCTGCCCTTTCCCCAGGGCACCGCCAAGCTCGACTGGGAGGTCGAACTGGCGGCGGTGATCGGCCGGCCGACCTGGCAGGTGGCCGAGGATCAGGCCCTGTCCCATGTGGCGGGCTATATGGTGGCCAACGACATTTCCGCCCGCGACTGGCAGATGGATCGCGGCGGCCAGTGGATCAAGGGCAAGTCGGCACCGGGATTCTGCCCCCTGGGGCCGTGGCTGGCGACGGCGGACGAAATCGCCGATCCGCAAGGTCTGGCCCTGTGGTGCGACGTGGACGGAATCCGCATGCAGGACGGCACCACCGCCGACATGGTGTTCGGGGTCAAGACCCTGATCGCCTATCTGTCGCGTTTCATGGCGCTGATGCCGGGCGATGTCGTCCTGACCGGCACGCCGGCCGGCGTGGGATTGGGGCGCGGTCGCTTTCTGGAAACCGGCTCCTGGGTCGCCTGCGGGGTGGCCGGTCTGGGGCGGCAGCGCTTCAGGGTGGTTTGATCGTAAAGTCCCCGGAGGAGCGTCAGCGACGACTATGCGCCCGAAGCGGAGCGGAGCATCAAGAGTCGCGCGCCGGAGCGAGCGCGAGCCGAGTGAGGATAAGCCAAGCGCGAGCGCCGGCGCTTGAGGCCAACCAATAAACCAGATCCCACCCGATAGCTCTGGTCGTGTGACGGCGGTTACGCCGGGTTGTCGGCCTCTAAAATCGCGTCGAACTGGCTTTCGACGATGGCGCGGGGCAGGTCGCGGGTGATGAAGACGATGCGGCTGCGATGGTCGTCGTCAGGCCAGGCCGCCAGCGGCACCGGCTGGTGGAAGACGTGCTGGACGGCGTGAACGGCCACCGGCCCGGTCGCGCCGACATCGACGATCCCCTTGATCCGTAGAATGGCCTCGCCATGGGCGGCGGTCAGCGTCTCCAGGGCGAAGGCCAGGGCCGGCCAGGACAGGGGCCGGTCGCGGATGATGACGAAACTGTCGATGCGCCGGTCGTGGCGGTGAGTCTGGTGATCGTGATCATGGTGGTGGTGGTGGTGGTGGTGGTCGCGGGCGGCTACCGCCTCTGTCCGCAGCCAGCGTTCCACGTCGGGGATTTTGCCGCTGCCGTCGAACAGGCCGCTCGCCAATATCCTGTCGGGGTCGATATCGCCCATAACCGCCCGCAGGATCGGCGCGGCGGGATTGAGATGCCGGAGTCGGTCTTCGAGGGCGGCCAGGGAAGCGGGTTCGGCCAGATCGGTCTTGGTCACCACCAGCCGGTCGGCCAAAGCCGCCTGTTTGACCGCCTCCTCGTGCTCGTCCAGGGTCCGTTCGCCGACCAGCCCGTCGATGGTGGCGACGATGCCGTCCAGCCGGTAGCGCCCCGCCAGCAGGGGATCGGCCATCAGGGTGTGGATGATCGGCGCCGGATCGGCCAATCCCGTGGTTTCGATCATCACCCGCTCGAATTCGGGAACCTCCCCCTTCACCCGCTGAAAGAACAGATCGCGGAGCGCGGTGAGCATTTCCCCATGCATGGAGCAGCACAGGCAGCCCGAATCGAGGATGACGGTTTCGCCGGATACGGCGCGCACCAGCAGATGGTCGAGGCCGACCTCGCCGAATTCGTTGATCAGGACCGCCATATCGGCCATTTCCGGCCGGCCAAGCAGACGGTCGAGCAGGGTGCTTTTGCCGCTGCCGAGAAAGCCGGTCAGCAGGGTGACGGGAAGGGCGCTCACTTCTTGTAAAGCTCCTCCGGGGGGATGTGCACCTTCTCGATTTCCACCAGCCCCTCGGGCCGGGCGGCGGTGTAGAAGCAGGTCCGCCGGCCGGTATGGCAGGCGACGCCGTCCTGATCGACCTTCAGCAGCAGGGTATCGCCGTCGCAATCGATCAACAGATCGACCAGACGCTGGAACTGTCCGGACCGCTCGCCCTTGCGCCACAGGGCGCCCCGCGACCGCGACCAATAGCAGACGCGGCCGGTGGTCAGGGTCTCGATCACCGCATCCCGATTCATCCACGCCATCATCAGCACCTCGCCGGTATCGAATTGCTGGGCGATCACCGGCACCAGACCGTCTTCGTTGAAGGCGATGGCTGCAACGACGCTGCCGGGTTCGGCAAAGGCCGGCGGGGGCACGGTGTCGGGCATCAAACTTTCTCCTGAAACGCAAAACGGCGGCCCGGCGCCGGGCCGCCCCGGTCCACCGTCGTCGCGCCTCCGTCGATTGCGGTCGCGGCAAAGGGCATTCAGTCTATACCAGAATGGAGCAAGGGGGACGAAGACGCTTTCTCGGCGCGGTTCGGCCGTGCCATGATGGAAACCGACGCCATGACCGAACAAAACGACAGCCTTCCTCCCTGTCGGCACCATGAGTCCGACGAACGGGCATCGCCGTTTCCCGACCGATGCCACGATCACGACGCCTGCGTCGCCGCCGCGCTGGCCGCCGCCGAGCGTCAATGCGCGCGCCGGGGGGCACGGCTGACCCAGGCGCGTCGCCGCGTCCTGGAGCTGGTGTGGCGCAGCCATCGTCCGGTGGGGGCCTATGCCCTGCTGGCGGCTTTAAGCGAAGACGGGGCCAAGGCGGCGCCGCCCACGGTTTACCGTGCGCTTGATTTCCTGCGGGCCCACGGGCTGGTGCATCGGATCGAGCGCCTGGACGCCTTTGTCGGTTGTCCGCGCCCCGGCGAGCCCCATGCCGGACAGTTCCTGCTTTGCGCCGAATGCGGCGCCGTCGCCGAATTGGACGAACCCGCCATCGATCAGGCCGTGGCGCGGGGCGCGGCCCGCCACGGTTTCACCGTCCGCCGTCAGACCATCGAGGTCGAAGGGGTGTGTCCGGCCTGCGCCGCCAAAAATTGACGTCACGCCCCCGGTTATTATGCATATTCGAGGCGGAACGCGCCCCAGTGGCGCCCCTTGACCGTGATCGGGGCGGCGATGTCCTTGACCACCTTGGTATCGCCCGCGCACAGGGTGCGCCGATAGGTCTTGAGCATGAAGTCCCGGGTGCTGCGGGCGGCTTCCAGGCTGTCGTCATCGTTGATGATGCGGCGGCTGCAGGACTTGGCCTCGTTCCAGCCGCCGTCCGGCTCGCCGGGCTTGCCTTTGGGGCGGTCGTGGGCCGGCAGATAGCCGTTGCGGTCGATGGCCGCGCAGCAGGCGATGCGTTGGTCCGAGGCCAGCACGCTTTGCAGCAGCCGGGGCAGAACGCCGCCGGCATAAGTGGTGAAACGGGTGGTGACCTGCGGGGGATTGGTGCCCGCCACCGGCCGATAGTCCTCGTCGAACAGATCGTCGATGGCGATCTCGCCCTTGTCCACCGCGCTTTCGAAGGCTTGCGCGACCTTGGCCGCTCCGTCGCGGGCGATGTCGATGTAATGGGAATCGGGCAGGGCGATGCCGCTGCTCAGCGATAGGGAGATCAGGGCGTCGGTATCGGCCAGAAGGCCGTCCAACTTGGTGTTGGCGTGTCCGAGATCTTCGCTTTCATGAATCACTTCGGCGGCGATCTCGGCAATGGCGCTGGTCACCTTTTCACGATCGGCCTCGACTTCGGCGCCGGCCTCGACGATTTCCTCGATATGGGTGACCACCAGCGAAAACAGGGTGTGGACGTCGTCCACCGAATCGCCCAATTCCCCGGTCGCGGTCATCACCGCGTCAGCGTGAGTCAGGCTGGCGCTGTTCTGGTCGGTGACCCTTGCCGCCAGTTCACTCAATTCCCGCACCGTGTCGGCGATCTGACGGGTGGCTTCGCTGGTCTTCTGGGCCAGTCCCTTCA
The DNA here is from genome assembly GCA_021848545.1 of Pseudomonadota bacterium. GTDB lineage: Bacteria > Pseudomonadota > Alphaproteobacteria > Rhodospirillales > Magnetospirillaceae > JAJZUL01. Next base: position 43,080 of record JAJZUL010000006.1, on the reverse strand, counting down.
CCTCGCCGGCGACCACCGCGAATCCCTTGCCCAGTTCGCCGGCCCGCGCCGCCTCGATCGACGCGTTCAACGCCAACAGACGGGTCTGGCGGGCGATGCCCTCAATGCTTTCCGAAACCTGGGTGACGCGGATCAGGGCCTCGGTCAAACGTTGCAGATGGGATTCGGTTTCGCGCACGCCATTGACCAGATCGTCGATCTCGCCCTGGGTGCGGGCCAGGGTGTTGCGGGAATTGTCGGCGACTTCCGAAACCGTATCGGAAACCTGCTGGGCCAGTTTGGCGGTTTCGCCGATCTTTTCGCTGGCGGTGGAAAGACCTTCGGCGGCGGCGTTCAGTTCCGCCATTTTCTGGCTTTGATCTCGAAAACGAACCGCAACGGAATCGATATCCAGGGAAACCTCGGCCATCTGTTGCCATAAGCCGCCGATGCACATGCCAAGATCGGCGGCGAGATCCCCACTGATACTAAGCGCCATACGTTCCTCCCTTGGTCGCCGGGTTCGATGGCCCGGCTGTTCCCCTCGGCTCGCTTTGCATGCGATTCGTTACAAATCCTGTCACCTCAGGACGTGTAGAGTGAACCATATTTTTGCGTGATCTTACTATCCTCTTGGCGAAAGAACCCGTTATGGTTCGGCCTTGATCCGGATATCTTGCGGGAACGCGGATCGGCTCGCGTTTCGGCGGCCAACGGCCGGCGGCGCGACCCTGGCCGAGGCATCGGGCTTCGGCCAGGGCTTGAGATATCCAGGTTAAAGATCAGTTGGCCATGACGTCAGTTTTGTGGCACCTTCCCGCCGCTAGCGCAATGATCTGGAATAATCAGCCGGGTTGAAATGGCCGACAATTCGCTTGCCGTGATCGTGCTCGCCGCCGGTATGGGCACCCGCATGAAGTCGGCCCTGCCCAAGGTCATGCACCCCTTGGCCGGCCGGCCGATGATCGCCCATCTGATGGGTACGGTGAACGAGCTCGGCCCGGACCGGGTGGTGGTCGTTCTGGGGCCGGACATGGAGGACGTGGCCCGGGCGGTCGCGCCCGCGCAGACGGTGGTCCAATCCGACCGTTTGGGGACCGGGCACGCGGTGATGCGCGCGCGCGAGGCGCTGGGCGATTTCGCCGGCGACGTTCTGGTCCTGTATGGCGACACGCCGCTTTTGACCTCGGCCACCCTGGAACGGCTGGTGGCGGAGCGCCGCGGGCCGGCCGATCCGGCGGTGGTGGTGCTGGGGTTCAAGCCCGAGGCGCCCAATCATTACGGGCGCCTGGTGGTGGGGGGCGAGGGGCTGAAGGCCATCGTCGAGTGGAAGGACGCGACGCCCGAGCAGCGCAACATTCCCCTGTGCAATTCGGGGGTGATGGCGATCGACGGGCGGCGCCTGTGGCGGTTGGGCGGACGGCTGACCAACGAGAACGCCAAGGGCGAATATTACCTTACCGATCTGGTGGCTCTGGCGCGCGCGGACGGTGCCAGCTGCGGTTTCGTGCTGGGCGAGAGCGATGAACTGGCCGGCGTCAATTCGCGGGCCGAACTGGCCATGGCCGAAGCGGCGGTGCAGCGGCGCCTGCGCGGCCGGGCGATGGAGGGCGGCGTCACCCTGATCGCGCCGGACACGGTTTGGCTGGCCTGGGATACGGTGCTGGGTCGTGACGTGGTGGTCTGGCCGCATGTGGTGTTCGGACCCGGCGTCACCATCGGCGACGGCGTCACCATCAAGGGGTTTTGCCATCTGGAAGGATGCGAGGTGGCGGAAGGGGCGGAAATCGGCCCCTTCGCCCGCCTGCGCCCCGGCGCCAAAATCGGCGCTTCCGCCCATATCGGCAATTTCGTCGAAATCAAGAAGGCCACCATCGAGACCCGCGCCAAGGTCAATCATCTGAGCTATGTGGGTGATGCCCGGGTCGGAGAGGGCGCCAATATCGGCGCGGGGACCATCACCTGCAATTACGACGGTTTCCAGAAACTGTTCACCGATATCGGCGCCGGGGCCTTCATCGGCTCCAATACCGCCCTGGTGGCGCCGGTCACAGTCGGCGACGGGGCGGTGGTCGGCGCGGGATCGGTGTTGACCCGTGACGTGGCCGCTGACGCCCTGGCGGTAGCCCGTGGGACCCAGACTGAAATCAAGGGCGGCGGCGAGCGGTTCCGGACCGCCAAGCGCGCCGCCAAGGCGGCGGCCGAAAAGAAGAGATAAATACCAATCCGCGATGAGCACGGCTCGTCGTGGATCGGTCAGGCGCGCTTCAACTCGTCCCAATCGGCGAAGGGATGTTCCGCCAGATGCGAGTTGTGGAACCGGTCGATGGCGGTCACCTCCGGGCCGACCCAGTCGGGCAGGGTAAGTTGGCGCTCCATGCATTCCAGCTCGACCTCGGCGATGACCAGGCCGAGATTGTCGCCTTCGAATTCGTCGATGACCCAACTCACCCCGTTCGCCGTCACCTCGTGCCGGGTTTTTTTGACGATGCGCGAGCCGCAGGCGGTTTCCATCAGGAAATCGGCGTGATCGGGCGGAATCTGGTATTCCAGTTCGACCCGCCCCACCCCCTCGTGGGGCGTCTTGATGGTCAGATACGCCGATGAGGAGCCAATCCGACGTACCCGCACGGTCACGTCGTCAGCGGTGGTGAGATAGCCTTGGCGGATTTTTCGGGAATGGCGAACCCTGCTGCGCCATTCCTCCCCAGACACCAGGAAACGACGCTCGCATTCGATGGGGATCGCCATGGAACCACCCTTGCGCAACGGGATCTGGCATTCAGTGTATGCCTAATTCCTTAAATACGTCATGGGTAATTCGGCTAAACATAGGCCACAATTTCATGACACTTTGTTGACTGGACCGTCCCGGACCCGGCGCCGCCCGGCGTCTGGGCGACGGTATCAGCCCAAAATCATCGCCAGGGTTTCGGCCAGGGGGGTCGGACCGGGGGGAATGCCGTGGGCCGCCAGGGCTTGGGCCAGACCCGCCTGGGCCAGGCTGTAAACCCGGCGCGGCACCGCCAGAAGCGGAATTTTGACGTCGTCGCCTTCCAGCCAGCGGCGGCAGATTTCGGCATCGGTGGACAGGACCGCCCGGCAGGGCAGGGGACGGGACGCATGGATGACGCAGCGGGCCTCTTCCAACGCCGGGCAGGGGACCCGTGCGCCCTGCCATTGTTCCATGGGCAATCGGGACAGCCTGGCCTCGGCCTCCCTGGTGCGGCGGGCCAGCCGGTCGCGGGCCTCGGCGTCCAAAGCGGAAACGGCCTGCTCAACCATCTCCTCCTCGGCGACGGTCACGCCCACCACCTGATGACAGCACCAGCCGCATCCCGGCGCGCAGACGGCACCCGCCACCACTTCGCCGCTTTCCGGATTGAGGGCCAAACCGGCCATCACCCGGTCGGCGACGGCGATGGCGGCCCTGGCCGCCGCCGCCGGTCCGGTTCCGTCGGCCAGTTCCTTGGCCGCGGCCCGGGCGGCGGCGCTTTCGATGTCGGCGGCCCGCAGCGAAGCCGGGCCGGTGGATTTGGGATCGGTCATCGGAGTCGGGGGTGGCTCAGCCACCCCCGGCCAGCTCTTCGCGGGCCCGGGCGATGGCCTGCTGCATCACGTCCTCCTTGAGGGTGATGGTCGCCTCGTTGAACAGGACGTTCTTCAGCCAGTCGAAAGCCAGCGCCAGCAGCGCCTCGTCATCGTCCTTGATGATCTCCTGGGCGGTATCGTCCACATGATAGGTCTGGAGGAACTTGCTTTCGAATACGAAGCGGCGGAAGGAATCGACGTCGGTGGTGGCCATGAAGAACATCTTCTTGGTCTGGGCGCTGGGCTCCTTGCCCATGGGGCCGCCCAGAACCTTCCACGAGGCCATCTTCATCAGGATGTCGATCCAGCCGCGATTGACCCGCTCGAACGGGAAGGCGCCCTGTTCGCCGCGGAATTCGCCGACGGTCTGGGTCTTGGATTCCTTGTGGCCCTGGCAATGCTCTTCCTTGACCAGGAAGTAGAAATCGTCCTTGCCCTCCATGTCCTTCATTTTGACGCTGACCATCCCCAGGGGATAGTAGCGGCAGGCGGCGGGCCGGTCCTCGTAGACCGTGCAGCCTTCCGGCTGGTTGAAGGGGCATGGTCCCTTGCCGTCCTCGCCGGTGGTTTTCATCTTGGCGACCGGCAGATCCGATTTGTCGTGGAGCGCCGGCACCGTGTATTGCAGCAGGAATTCCGCCGGCCGCAGATCAAGGCGCTTGGACAGGCGCAGAATATCGTAGGGGGTGAGCGTCAGATCGATATTGCGGCAACACATGTTCCAGCAGGGAACATCCTTGTGGCAGCGGAAATTGAAGGTGTCGGTCTCGGTCAGCCGCACCGGCTGAATCGGCGAATCGATCTTGATGCCCAGCGACTGGGCGATTTTATCGTCCACGGTGGCGTCTTCCATGACCGGGCGCTGCGCTTCGGCCTCGGCTTCCAGAGCTTCGGGGTCGATGTCTTCGGGGGGGGTGGGGGAATTGGTCATGGTGCTGCCCTAACTAGCTTGCCGGGAAAAAGTCCCTCGGCCTTTGGCCTCGGTGTCCCTTTTTCCCGAGAGTTTTGGAAAACCCGTACTCAAGCAAGGTTTCCGCCCCAACGGGGGAGCCTTGCGGAACGATGCGACATGAAATTTGGTGCGAGGCCGCCCTTGCGCCAAATTTTTCTTTATCCATTAACGAAAGAACCTGTCTGGACGGGAAAAGGGCGCCGGCTTGCCGGCGCCCCCCCGATCGCAATCCCATGGGGCGGATGCCCCACGGAAATCAGCGGTACCACGGGTTTCCGGTGACGCTCCCGGACATTGCCGTCCGGGAGCGGTCCGAAAAACCTTAGTGGCCCTGGCCGGCGTAATGCTTCTCGACCATGTCCACATGCGGAACCTTGCGCATGTGCCACTCGCCGGTGGCCGGATCGATCCGGGAATTGACGAAGCACTTCCACTCGGCTTCGTTCAGCTTCGGATGGTCGGCGCGGTAGTAGAAGCCCGGATACCGGGTTTCCTCGCGGAACAGGATGTGACGCAGGTGAGCTTCCGCCGCAACGATGCGGTGATAGTTCTCCCAAGCGCGCATCAGCTCGTGGAGGTCCTTGGCGCGCATCAGCTTGGAGTCTTCCTTCAGCATGTTGAGCAGGTTCAGGCCGGTCTCCAACATCACCTTGTTGGTGGTGTAATAGGTGGAGATGCCCGCCACATACTCGTCCATCAGCTTCTGGAGACGCTGCTGCAGATAGCGCGGCAGGATGTAGTAGGGGTTGACGTCCTCGGCGGTCGTCTTGTCCTTGTGCTCGATGTAGTTGCGCACCGGCAGGTAGATTTCCTCGGTGATCGCCTTGATGTCGCCCTTGAGCTTCGGCTTGAAGCCCTTGTTGTCACGCACGAAGCGCAGCATGTTCTTGGCGGCGATACGACCCTCGGCATGAGAGCCCGAGGAGAACTTGTGACCCGACGCACCCACGCCGTCGCCCGAAGTGAACAGGCCCTTGACGGTGGTCATGCGGTTGTAGCCCCACTTCCACTCGGCCGGGGAGTTCAGGTCTTCCGGACCCGACACCCAGATGCCCGAGCAGCCGGAGTGCGAACCCAGCAGATAGGGCTCGGTCGGCATCAGTTCGGACATGGACTGTTCCGGACGGATGTTCATACCGGCCCACACGCCGGCCTGACCGATGCACATGTCGAGGAAGTCTTCCCAGGCTTCCGCTTCCAGGTGCTTGATTTCGGCCGGGGTCATCTTCTCGGCCAGCTTCGCCATGGCGGTCGGGGTGTCCATGAAGATCGGGCCGCGGCCTTCCTTCATTTCCTTCAGCATGGCGTGGTTACGCAGACAGGTCGGGACCACGGTCGCCTTGTCGTACGGGGCGAACTCGGCCAGCATGTCGGCGTTCTTGACGACGTAGTTTTCGCCGTAGGCGTTGGTGGCCTGCGACTTGAACAGCAGGAACCAGGCGCCGACCGGGCCGTAACCGTCCTTGAAGCGGGCGGGAACGAAGCGGTTTTCCATCATGGTCAGCTCGGCGCCGACTTCCGCCGCCATGGCGTAGGTCGAACCGGCGTTCCACACCGGGTACCAGGTGCGGCCGTTGCCTTCACCGGTGGACCGCGGACGGAAGATGTTCACGGCGCCGCCGCAAGCATCCAGAACGGCGTTGGCGCGGAAGACGTACAGCTTGTGCTCGCGAACCGACAGGCCGACGGCGCCGGCGATCCGGTTCGGCTCGTTCTCGTCGAGCAGCATCTTCACGATGAAGCAGCGCTCGATGATGTTCTCGATGCCCAGGGCCTTCTTGGCGGCTTCGGCGACGATCGGCTTGTAGCTTTCGCCGTTGATCATGATCTGCCACTTGCCCGAACGGACCGGCTTGCCGCCGTCCTTCAGAGCAACGCCCTCGGAGCCCTTGTCCTTCCAAACGGGCAGGCCCCATTCTTCGAACAGATGCACCGAATCGTCCACGTGACGGCCGACGTCATAGACCAGGTCGTCGCGGGTGATGCCCATCAGGTCGGCCGAAACCATCCGGCAGTAATCCTTGGGATCCCGATCCGGGCCGAGATAGGTGTTGATGGCCGACAGGCCCATGGCGACGGCGCCGGAGCGGTCAAGGGCGGCCTTGTCAACCAGGGTGATCTTGAGGTCGTTGCCGGCCCAGCGCTTGGCTTCGTAAGCCGCGCCGCAAGCGGACATGCCGCCGCCGATGATCAGGACATCGGTATCGATTTCAATAATTTCCGGGTTGCCGAAAGAGTATTCGGACATATTTTTTTTCCTTCCTGCGAAGTGCGCTTTGGACCGGGGTCAGATGGTCGGCAGGGTCTTGCCGGCTTCCGTGAAGAACAGCGGGCTGTCCAGATCGCCGGGCGCGGGCTTGTTGCCGTAGGGGTCGATCGAACCGACCGGGGTGTTGCGCACGGGGAACTTGAACCGCTTCACTTCGCCGTCGCGGAACTTGATGGTCCACATGATCGCGCTATCGGTACGCATCGGGATGACGGCGCCGCCCATGGGCACGAAATCCTGATAGGCACGGACTTCAATGGCCTGCTGGGGGCAAGCCTTGACGCAGCACTGGCATTCCCAGCACTGGTCGGGTTCCTGATTGAACGCCTTCATCCGGGTGGTATCGAGCTTCATCAGGTCGTTGGGGCAAATGTACATGCAAGCGGTGACTTCACCACCCTTGCAGCCGTCGCACTTCTGAGTATGGACAAACGTGGGCATAAAAACCTCCCCAATGGAGCCTTGCGACAAATCGCCTCCCGGCGACCTGTCTCTGGCGGGTCTCCCTCGAACGTCGCAGCACTGAAACGCGCACACCAGCAGGTGCCGGTGCGCTCGTTCTCGGGCTACAGCTATGGCCCATTCATATTACGCGTTTGACATATTTGCAATCGCCGACGTACCACCGGCGCAAAGACGGTTTGATGACGAGGCCAACGGGGGGAGGAATGGCATGGCGCAGACGGATGACGCGGCCGCGGACAAGGACGTGTTGGCGACGCTGACCCGGCGCCTGATCGAATTCCGTGACGCCCGCGACTGGAAGCGTTTCCACAGCGCCAAGAATCTGATGCTGTCCCTGGCGCTGGAGGCGGCCGAGATCCAGGAGCTGGCCCAGTGGAAAAGCGACGACGAGTTCGAGACGGCGCTGGGCGATCCCGACATGCGCCGCCGCCTGGGCGAGGAATGCGCCGATGTCCTGCTCTATTTGTTGCTGCTGTGCGAACATGCGGGGATCGATCTGGGGGAAGCCGCCAAAAGCAAGATCGACCTTAACCATAGTCGTTATCCGGTTTCCAAGGTACATGGCAAAGCTTTGAAATACAATGAATTGGAGTGAAACGGGAGATTTCGCTGGCATCTCGTGGAAAATTAGGGATTCATGATGCGCCGCCGAGGGACGGCTAAACGCCCCGGATGTTCATGCGCACCGGACGATAAAGATTGTGGATGGAGAGGGAATGATGTCCAAGCTGGTCCAGCCTCACGGCGGTGGCTCGCTCAAGCCGCTGCTTTTGCCTGAAGTCGAACGCAAGGAAGTTCTCAAGCGCGCCGCCACCTTGAAGAAGGTGCCGATGACGAGCCGCGAAACCTCCGACGTCATCATGTTCGCCATGGGCGCCTATACGCCGCTCGACGGTTTCATGGGCAAGGCTGATTGGGAAGGCGTGTGCGCCGATATGCGCATGAAGAACGGTCTGTTCTGGCCGATTCCCATCACCCTGTCGACCACCACCGAACTGGCCGATTCCATCGGCCTGGACGAGGAAGTGGCGCTGGTCGACGGCGAGACCGGCGAAATCATGGCCGTGATGGAAGTCACCGAGAAGTACGCCATCGACAAGGCTTTCGAAAACCAGCACGTCTATCGCACCACCGACACCGCCCATCCGGGCGTGCAGAAGGTGAACGCTCAGGGGCCGGTCAATCTGGCCGGTCGGGTGCTGTGCTTGTCCGAAGGCGAATATCCGGCCAAGTACAAGGGCCTGTATCTGCGCCCGGCCGAAAGCCGCGCCATTTTCGCCGAAAAGGGCTGGTCCAAGGTCGCCGCCTTCCAGACCCGCAACCCCATGCACCGCAGCCATGAACATCTGGCCAAGATCGCGGTCGAGGTTCTGGACGGCGTGTTCATCCACCAGGTGCTGGGCAAGCTGAAGCCGGGCGATATTCCGGCCGAGGTCCGCACCGAGGCGATCGGCGCCATGATCGACAATTACTTCGTGCCGGGCACCGTGATCCAGGCCGGCTATCCCATCGAGATGCGCTATGCCGGCCCGCGCGAGGCCCTGATCCACGCCCTGATCCGTCAGAATTTCGGCTGCTCGCATCTGATCGTCGGCCGCGACCATGCCGGCGTCGGCGATTATTACGGCCCGTTCGACGCCCAGCATATCTTCGATACGCTGTGGCCGGGCGCGCTGGAAACCCAGCCGCTGAAGATCGACATCACGTTCTATTGCAAGAAGTGCTACGGCATGGCGACCGCCAAGACCTGCCCCCACGGCAAGGAGGATCAGGTCAACATCTCCGGCACCAAGCAGCGTGAGATGCTGTCGAAGGGCGAGCCGATTCCGCCGGAATTCAGCCGCCCGGAAGTGGTGGCGATCCTGCAGAAGTACTACGCCAGCCTCAATAAGTGAGGTCGGGACGGGGTTCCTCGCCGATAGAGGAACCCCACCCAACCTTATCCGTCCGTTATTTCAAGTCCGCCTGTTTGAGACGGTGACGTTCAAGAGAGGGGAGCATGATGGAGTCGACAACCCGCAGCCGCACCATTCTGGTGGTTGGCGGCGGTATCAGCGGCATCACCACCGCCGTCGAGGCCGCCGAAGCTGGTCATGACGTGGTGCTGGTCGAAAAGTCGCCGACCCTGGGTGGCCGGGTAGCCCAATTGAATCGGTATTTCCCGAAGCTGTGCCATCCCACCTGCGGCCTCGAGATCAATTTCCAGCGGATCAAGAAGTCGCGGCGCATCAAAGTGTTCACCATGGCCACCGTGGCCGCGGTGAAAGGTGGCGCCGGCGGCTATACGGTGACGGTGAAGACGTCGCCCCGCCATGTGAAGCCCAATTGCACCGCCTGCGGCGATTGCGGGCGGGCTGCGACCTCCGAGATCGCCAACCCGTTCAATTACAATATGGACAAGGTGAAGGCGGCCTATCTGCCCCACACCATGGCCTTCCCCATGCGCTATGTGATCGACGGCTCGGTGGCGGGCACGCCCGAGGGCGAGGCGATCAAGGCCGCGTGCAAGATCGGCGCCGTCGATCTGGACGAGAAGGAAGAGACCTTCGACGTCGAGGTCGGCGCCGTGGTCTGGGCCACCGGCTGGCGTCCCTATCCGGCGGAGAAACTGACCGCCTATCGCTACGACCTGCCCAACGTCATCACCAACGTGGAAATGGAGCGTCTGGCGTCGCCGGACGGGCCGACCAAGGGCAAGATCCTGCGTCCCTCCGACGGTCAGGCGCCGAAGAAAATCGCCCTGATCCAGTGCGCCGGGTCGCGTGACCTGAACCATCTGGCCTATTGCTCGCGCATTTGCTGCCTGGCTTCGATGAAGCATGCGGCCTATGTCCGCGAACAACTGGCCGACGCGGTGGTGGACGTCTATTACATCGACCTGCGCGCCCACGATAAGCTGGAATCCTTCCTGCTGCGGGTGAAGGACGACCCCCAGGTCCGCTTCGTGAAATCCAAGCCCGCCCGCATCGACCCCGGCGCTGGCGACAACCCCATCCTGTGCGGCGAGAACACGCTGACCCGCGAGGTCTATGCCGAACCTTACGATCTCGTGGTTCTGGCCACCGGCATGCAGCCGTCGACGGCCGAGGGCGACATGCCCGCCTTCGACGGCGATCTCGACGATTACGGCTTCATCTTCCCCGAAGGCGAGACGATCTCGGCCGGCGTGGCAGCGGGGCCGCTCGACGTGTCGATGTCGGTGCAATCCGCCACCGCTGCCGCGCTGAAAGCCATTCGCGCGACGATGGCGTGATCGCAGGGCCGTTTAGGAGAGACGAAAATGAGTGAGAGGAATACCGGCGTCTACCTGTGCAGCGGCTGCGGCATCGGCGAGGCGCTGAACATGGATGCGCTGGAGAAGGTTTCCAAGAGCGAATACAAGCTGGAACCGAAGAGCCACGCCTGTCTGTGCAGTGACGAAGGGGTGGGGATGATCCGCTCCGACATCGAGGGTGGGGTCAATCAGGTCATCGTCGCCGCCTGTTCGGCGCGGGTGATGACCGACCGCTTCGCCTTCGAGCCCAACACCCTGATCCGCGCCGACCTGCGCGAAAAGGTGATCTGGAGCCATCCGGCCGGTGACGAGGACACCCAGATGCTGGCCGAGGATTATCTGCGCATGGCCCTGGCCTCGGCGCCGAAGATCAATCCGCCGACGCCCTGGATCGAGGGCGAATATTCCCAGCGCATCTGCGTTCTGGGCGGCGGCGTCACCGGTCTGAACGCGGCCCTGGAAGCGGCCGCCGTCGGTCATGACGTGCTGCTGATCGAGCGCTCCGACCGCCTGGGCGGCTGGGCGGTGGACGCGTCGAAGCGTCTGCCCCACCGTCCGCCCTATGCCCAGCCTGAAGAAAACAACATCGCCGATCTGGTGGCGAAGGTGCAGGGCGAAGGCAAGATCACCGTGCGGATGGGCGTGACCGTCACCCGCACCGCCGGCATGCCGGGCAAGTTCGCGGTGACCCTGTCCGACGGCGCGGTCGAGGATGTGGGCGCGATCGTCATCGCCACCGGCTGGCGGCCCTACGAGGCCGAGAAGCTGGGGCATCTCGGTTACGGCGCTTCGCCGGACGTGGTGACCAACGTTCAGTTCGAGGCCATGCTGAAGGAGGGGCGTCCGACCCGCAAATCCGACGGCAAGGCGCTGAAATCGGTGGCTTTCGTGCAATGCGCCGGATCGCGCGATCCCGCGCATCTGCCCTACTGCTCCAACACCTGCTGCGCCACGTCGCTGAAGCAGGCTTTGGAACTGATCGAAACCGATCCCACCACCAATTGCTTCGTCATCTATGAAGAAATGCGCACTCCCGGCACCGCCGAGGAGCTGTATCGCACCGCCCAGTCGGCGGGCGTCATCTTCATCAAGGGCAAGGTCAAGGCGGTGGGCTCGGATCTCACCGTGACCGTCGCCGACGAACTGGTGCAGGAGGAAATTCCGCTCCAGGGTCTGGACATGGTGGTGCTGGCCACCGGCATGGTGCCCAATTCCACCAACACCATGCTGCCCTCCGAGGCCGGCGAAAACCCGCAGCTGCACGGCGACGTCGATCCGGAAGCCCCCATCAAGGTGGCGGGCTATGCCGGCGAGGCGCCGCCCGCCCACGAACGCCGCGAACAGGTGGTGTACGAGGGGGCGTCCCTGCTCAATCTGCAATACCGCCAAGGCCCGCATCTGCCGGTGCTTCACGACGGTTTCGCCGATTCCCACTACATCTGCTTCCCCTACGAAACCCGCCGTTCGGGCATCTATACCTGCGGTCCGGTGCGCCGGCCGATGGATTGGGCCGAGGCGGAAGAGGACGCGCAGGGCGCGGTGATGAAGGCGGTTCAGGCGGTCCGTTCGGCCGCGGCCGGCGCCGCCCTGCATCCGCGGGTGGGCGATCTGTCCTACCCCAAGATCGGGCTGAACCAGTGCACCAAATGCCGCCGTTGCACGGTGGAATGTCCGTTCGGCGCCATTGATGAGACCGAAGAGGGCTTCCCCAGCGTCAATTCGACCCGGTGTCGGCGTTGCGGCACCTGCATGGGCGCCTGCCCGGTGCGGACCATCTCGTTCGATAATTACTCGGTCGAATCGCTGGTCACCCAGATCAAGTCGGTCAACATCCCCGACGAGTTCTCCGGCAAGCCGCGGCTGCTGCTGATCGCCTGCGAAAACGACGCGGTTCCCGCGCTCGACATGGCGGGCATCAAGCATAACAACTGGTCGGCCTTCGTCCGGGTCCTGCCGGTGCGCTGCCTGGGTTCGGTCAGCCTGCTGTGCGTGTCCGAAGCCCTTCTGGGCGGCTATGACGGCGTGATGCTGATGGGCTGCAAGGCCGGCGACGACTACCAGTGCCATTTCGTCAAGGGGTCGGCCATGGCGGCCGAACGTCTGGGCAAGATCGGCGAGACGCTGAAAAGCATGATGCTGGAGCCGGAACGGGTGGTTCAGGTGGAGGCGTCGATCGCCGACGCCGATCGTCTGCCCAAGGTCATCGACGGCTTCGTCGAGCAGATCATGGCCATCGGCTTCAATCCGATGAAGGGGTTCTGATCCATGAGCCAAGCTGCCTCCCCCACCCCGAAGCAGAAGTACGATCTCAACTTCGCCCGTTGGGTCTATGAGAACGTCGATGGCGGCGACCGCATGGCGCTGTGCATGCAGTGCGGCACCTGTTCGGGAAGCTGCCCCATCGGTACTCAGATGGATTACGGCCCGCGCAAGCTGTTCATGATGATCCGCGCCGGCCTCAAGGAGAAGGTGCTGACCTCCAACACCTTGTGGAACTGCGTGTCCTGCTATAATTGCGTGGTCCGTTGTCCTCGCAAGGTGCCGGTCACATATATTCTGCATGACCTGGCGACGTTGGCAGTCCGCGAGGGCTATGCCGAAGCGACCCACTCCGACAATGCCCTGTTCGCCAAGGCGTTCTGGTGGTCCGCCACCAAATATGGACGGACCGACGAGCGTCTGGTCACGGCCAAGTACTACTTCGCTTTCGGAATGAGCGAGGGGTACAAGCGTGGCATGGCCAATATGAAGATCGCGCTGGGCATGGTTCGCACCAAGCGGATGCATATCGGCATGCCGCACAAGGTCAAGGAAACCAGCGAGTTGCACAAGATCCTGGCCAAGGCGGCCGAGATCGAGGCGCGCAACAACAACAAATAAGGCAAAAGCCCGTTGGAGTGAGGGAGAAGAGGGAGCGGAAACGGCCTGTCCGGTGACCGCTCCCCTCCTACCGGGACAGGATCATCTGGCGCATCCCGACCGCGATGTGAAACGCGGGGTGCCCAGGGAGGAGCAGGATTGCCATGACCACCAAAATCAGCACCAAGATCATTTCCTATTATCCGGGGTGCAGTTCCCAGGCGTCCGGCGCTCATTTGGACACCAGCCTCAAGGCGGTGATGCCCAAGCTCGGCGTCGAACTCAAGGAAGTCCGCGACTGGAATTGCTGTGGCGCCTCGGTCGGTCACATCGCCGGCGGGCATGTGCCGGTCGCCGCCCTGTCGGGGCGCAACCTGGCCAACGCCAAGGAGGACGGAACCACGGATTTCGTCACGCCTTGCGCCGCGTGTTACCTTAACAGCCACTACACCAACGAGAAGATCATCAACGACGAGCATGTCCGCAACGACGTCAACGAGGCGTTGGGCGCGGTCGGCAAGTCCTATGACGGATCGATGAAGGTTCGCCACATCTGCGAAGTGATCGCCAAGGATGTGGGCATGGACGCGGTGAAGGCCCAGGTCAAGAACCCGCTGGGCGGGATCAAGGTCGCGGGCTATATCGGTTGCCAGACGGTGCGGCCCTTCGCCAAGACCGAGCGGGGCGGCAATTGGGAAACCTATGACGAGCCGCACTTTCTGGACGACTTCATTTCGGCCACCGGCGCCACCGCCGTTCCGTACAAGAAGAAGACCAGCTGCTGCGGCGGTTCGGTCAGCGTGATGAGCCCGGACAAGACCCTGCATCTGATCCGCGACATCGTTCAGGAAGCGGCCGATAACGGCGCCGACGTCATCGCCACGCCGTGCCCGCTGTGCCAGACCAATGTCGAAATGTATCAGGGCATGATCAACGAGAAGTTCGGCACCCACTTCAACATTCCGGTGGTGTTCTACAGCCAGCTTTTCGCTCTGTCCTTCGGCATGGACCCCAACAAGGATGCGGCGCTCCATCAGCACCTCATTCCCACCGATGTCTTGAAGGCCCGCGCCAAGTAGGGCGGTTTTCACATCGGTGTTTCATTGAAGCGCGCCTCCCATCGGGGGGCGCGTTTTGCGTTGGAGATCGGAATTTAACGGAAACAGTATGAGATAGTTGCGCCCCCATTATGAGAGGATGAAATTCGGGATCGGGGTGACGAGGGCGAAACCGGGCATCGGGCAAGTCCGGTACGCCGTTCATACCAAATCCCGATGAGGGTGACTCATCGGGATAAGGTTCAAGCCCGCGCGGCGCCTGAGCGACGGTATCAGAGTGCGCCCCATCCTCTTTGTAATCCGCCGGTTGTTTTTGTCGATTGTGTATAGTTCCATGGTGGTCGGGGAGCGCGATGACATCAGATCCACGCATGAATGCGTCGGTTCGATGTCCGAATCGCTCTCTGGTTTACTGATGTAAAGCCGGATGACATCGGCTCTGGGCCGCAGGGGAGGGGGCGATGAAAATCCTTCTGGCCGACGACCATATTCTGTTTCGGGAAGGCGTTCGTCTGGTTCTGGAACAGGCGGTGGCCCCCGACACCATCATCGCCGAGGTGGGGGATTTCCCCGAGGCGTTGGCCCGTCTTAAGGCCGATCCCGACTTCGAGGTGGGACTGGTTGATCTCGACATGCCGGGCATGGAGGGGGTCGCCGGATTGGAGGCGATGAAACAGGTGGCGCCCGCCTTCCATCTGATCGTGGTCTCGGCTTCGGAAAGCGAGGCGGATGTCCGTCGCGTCCTGGCGGCCGGGGCCAGCGGGTTCATCGGCAAAAGCTCCCCCGGCGTGGCGATGGTGGACGGCATCTGTCGGGTTCTGGCCGGCGAAACCGTCATTTCTCCGTGGATGGACCTGTCGCCGGCGACGGACATCTGGAATGGCGCGCTGACCCCGCGTCAGCGCGACGTTCTGGTGAAACTGCGTCAGGGCAAAAGCAACAAGGAAATCGCGCGCGATCTCGATCTGGCCGAGATCACCGTCAAACTGCATGTGACGGCGATCCTCCGCGCCCTGGGCGTGGAAAACCGGACACAGGCGGCGATTGTCGCCAGCCGCGCAGGCGGCTAATCCGACAAGCTCGCGCAGGCGGCTAATCCGACAAGCTCGCGCAGGCGGCTAATCCGACAAATTCGCACAGCCCGCCGACCCTTGTGGGATCGGCGGGCTGTCGCGGCTCTGATTCGGTAAAGTCGAGCGTGGTCCGGCCATGAGATCGACGCGAAGGCGCGTCTATCTCATGCCATCGCGCTTTAGGACGTCAGACGATTCCACCAGCCACGCCGGGGCGGACCCGAAGGTTCGCTTTCGGCCGGCGCCGCGGCTTCCTCGGTGGCAACCAGGGCGGGCTCGGGCTCCTCCGTCACCGGCGGCGAGGCTTCGGCGCCGTCAGTGACCGCTTCTTCCGTGGAGGTCTCGGTCTTTTCAGCCTTCTTGCGTGGCGCGGCGCGCTTGCGCTTGGGCTTTTCCTCCGGCTCGGCGGTTTCCGTGGGAGCCTCGGTCTTTTCAGCCTTCTTGCGCGGCGCGGCGCGTTTGCGCTTGGGCTTTTCCACCGGCGCTTCCGGCTCGCCGGTCTCCGTCTCCGTCTCCGTCTCCGTTGCCGGCGTTTCGGCAATGACCTCCGCCGCCGAAGCGACCTCTTCGGTCGCCTCGATCCGTTCGTCCGTCTCGACCGTCACAATCTCCGCCTCGACATCGACAACCGGGGGAGCGGCGCGGCGAGCGGCCAAAGCCGCTTCCTCGGCCGCTTCGGCGGCCTCGAACACGTCGGCGACGGCGTCGGGCGTGAGTGTTTCCGGTCCTTCGGCCATCTGCGGCCGTTCATCGCGGGTACGGCGCCGACGGCGTCCACCGCGACGACCGCGACGACGCTTGCGGGGATGGTCCTCGTCATCCTCGCCCGCTTCGGCGGCAGTTCGCGGCTCGCCGTCGCTCTCGGCTTCGCCCTCTTCATCGCCTGCGGGTTCCGCTTCCGCCTGATCCTCGGCGCCGGCGGCCAGGTCCAGTTGAGAGGGCTGGTCGGTGCGGTTGCGGCGGCGGCGGCGGCGGCGGCGGCGGCTGCCCTCGCTGCCGCCCTCGCCGGTATCGCCACCTTCGGCGGCCTCGTGTTCCTCCTCCTCTTCCTCCTGTTCCGGTTCCTCCACCTCGGCGACCGGCGCCGGCAGGGCCGGCCGCGCCTCTTCGGGCCGGGGCTCGCCCTTCAAACGTTCGAGGCGATAGGCCGGCGTGATCAGGCTGTCATCGCCATCCAGCAGCACGCTGAATTGATAGCGGGCCTCGATGGCCGCCAGGGCCTGACGCTTCTGGTTGAGGATATACAACGCCACCGCGTTGGGCACGGTCACCGTGATTTCCGACGACCGGCGGCGGATGCCTTCCTCCTCGATGGCGCGCAGCACATGCACGGCCGCCGATTCCACCGACCGGATCAGGCCGGTGCCGCCGCAATGGGGGCAGGGGGAGAAAATGGTTTCCTGCAACGACGGACGCAGGCGCTGGCGCGACAATTCCAACAGGCCGAAGGGGCTGATGCGGCCCACCTGGATGCGGGCGCGATCGGATTTCAGCGCTTCTTTCAGCCGGCGTTCCACCGCGTGATTGTTGCGGCTTTCCTCCATGTCGATGAAATCGATCACCACCAACCCGGCCAGATCGCGCAGCCGCAATTGGCGGGCAACCTCGTCGGCCGCTTCCAGATTGGTCTTCAGCGCCGTTTCCTCGATATGACGCTCGCGGGTGGAGCGTCCGGAATTGACGTCGATGGCCACCAACGCCTCGGTCTGGCTGAGAACGATGTAGCCGCCCGAGCGCAATTGCACCACCGGGCTGTGCATGATGTCGAGTTGGCTTTCCACCTGATAGCGGTGGAACATGGGCATGGCCGCGTCGCGATAGGGCTGGACCTTCTTGGCATGGCTGGGGGTCAGCATGCGCATGAAATCCTTGGCCAGCCGGTAACCCTCGTCGCCATCCACCAGCACTTCGTCGATGTCGCGCGAATACAGGTCGCGGATCGAGCGCTTGATCAGGCTGGCTTCCTCGTAGACCAGGGTCGGCGCGGTGGATTTCAGGGTCAGTTCGCGGACCGTGTCCCACATGCGCAGCAGATATTCGTAGTCCCGCTTGATCTCCAGTTTCGAGCGTTCCGAACCGGCGGTGCGGATGATGACCGCCATGCCGTCCGGAATGTCCATCTCCTGGGCGATGGATTTCAGCCGCTTGCGGTCGGTGGCATTGATGATCTTGCGCGACACGCCGCCACCGCGGGCGGTGTTGGGCATCAGCACGCAATAGCGGCCGGCCAGGGACAGGTAGGTGGTCAGCGCCGCGCCCTTGTTGCCGCGCTCCTCCTTGACCACCTGCACCAGCATGATCTGCCGGCGCTTGATCACTTCCTGGATCTTGTAGTCGCGCAGCAGCCGGGCGCGGCGGCGCGCCAGTTCCTGTTCGGTGGGGTCGTCGCCGCCCACATGCTCGACGGGATGGGGCTCGGCCGGAATCGGCAGGGTTTCGCCGGCGGCGACCGAAGTCTCCTCTTCGCCGGACCCGGTCGCGGACGCGTTGGATTCGGTCGCCGTCTCGGCGGACTCATCCCCGGTTCCGGGTTCGGCCGCCGCATCGCCGTCGTGATTGTCCGTGCCATCGCCGTTCTCAGTGGAATCGCGGAAATGGTCGGCGTTTTGCGCCGCCAGCAACGCCTGGCGATCGGCAACCGGAATCTGGAAATAATCCGGGTGAATTTCGCCAAAAGCCAAGAACCCATGACGATTGCCGCCGTAATCGACAAAAGCGGCCTGCAGGGACGGCTCTACGCGAACGACTTTGGCGAGATAGATGTTGCCTTTAAGCTGTTTTCTCGTGCTTGTTTCGACATCCAGTTCTTCAAGACGGGTTCCATTGATCACGACAACCCGCGTTTCTTCGGGATGCGTGGCGTCGATCAACATACGCTTTACCATAAATCCGATTTCTCCGTGACGCCGCCCGCGACGGTCGCGCGCCCGAAGGCGGCCGTTGTCCGGGGCGGAAAGGAAGGGGGGTGAAGCCGGCTACGCCCGCGGGCGATTCCCGTGTCGGTACGGTCTGGGCCGTTGCGGTCGGAATCGTCGCAATCATGGCGGGGCTTCAAGAAAATCCGAGGCTTCGACAAGGTCTGATGAAGAACCGAGATGCGGAACACCGAGGGTCGGCACGACGCGTTACAAATTCACGCAAGGCCAACAATCCGCGAAATTCCGCCAATTTGCCGGGCCAACGCTCATTCGCGGGGCGGACGTGTAAGACGCCCCATCCGTCGCAAGCCGAGCCGCCGAAGAGCGGACCTTCCCTTAATTCGGACTATCCACATTTCTCAAGCTCTTGGGGCAATACAATACGCTTGGGCGAGGGCAACGACAACGATCTTATGCAAAGCCGTCTCCGAGTTCGCGAAGAAATGGGGAAGAGTCTGTGGAATCAATCGGTTTCAGGTTGATGTTCAAGCGCTTGCGGCGGTATATGGTGGTGGCATCGCCTTGAGGGTCATGCGCGCTATTCGGGATCGTCGCGTACGGCCCCGGCTGAAGTTGCGGGACAATAGGCGTCATGTCGTGACTGCGAATGCCATGTATCGACGGATCGTCAGTTTTGTCTTCTTGATTGCCGTTCTGGTCCTGCTTCCCGGGACCGGTCGGGCGCGCACCGTCGTCGATGCCCTGCGTGTGGGCATCCATTCCGAGGGGGTGACGCGGGTGGTGCTGGGCGTGTCCGACAGTATGTTGTTCCGGACCCGGCTGCTGGCCGCCCCTGATCGGGTGGTGATCGACACGCCGCCCCTGGCCTGGGAAACGCCGCCATTCCTGTCTCGCGCGGTGGGATCGGTCGCCAGGCTCGGTTACCGACATTTCGGCGACAATGGCCGCGTAGTGCTGTATTTGCGCCGCCCGGCCATCGTGCGCCAGGCATTCATGCTCAGTCCCCGCGGAGGGGATGGCTGGCGTTTCGTCGTCGATCTCGAAAATGTGAGCCGGCAGACCTTCACCGCCGCCGGCGCGGGGTCGGAAAACGGCCGCATGGAGGGGGTGGGGGGCGAGGGCGGACCGGGGACCATCGTCCTGTCGTCGCCGCGGGTCGCCGCCCGTCCGTCGTTCCTTTCCCATCGGGGCGGCGGGCCGGTTCTGTCGGAGCCGATGCCACCGCCGCCGCGTCCGCGTCCGATGGCGGTGACCCGGGTGGCGGCCACGCTCGCCGTTCCGCCACCACCGCCACCGCCACCGCGGCCGCCGTTGCTTCAGGCGGCCATGCCCGTTCCGGTGCCGCACCCGACCCCGCGGCCCCGCCATCTGCGGCCGATGGTGGTCATCGATCCCGGTCATGGCGGTATCGATCCCGGCACCACCGGCATCGGCGGTATTCATGAAAAGGTGATTACCCTGGCGGCGGCCAAGGAATTGCGGCGCCTGTTGCTGCGCACCGGCCGTTACCGGGTGCGCATGACCCGGACCGGCGATTATTACGTCTCCCTATCCCAGCGGGTGGCGCTGGCGCGCCATTACGGCGCCGATTTGTTCATTTCGCTGCACGCCAACGAAATCGACGATCCCTCGATCCACGGCCTGTCGGTCTATACCCTGTCCAATCATGCGTCGGACGCCGTGGCCCGGGCCGCCGCCAACAGCGAGAACCGGGCCGACCGGCTGGACCGCTCGGACGTGATTTCCGGCGTCGATCTGACCCACCAATCCACGGATGTCGCCCATATCCTGATCGATCTGGCGCGGCGCGCGACCATGAACCAGTCCGACGCCTTCGCCCAGGATATCGTCAACCAGTTGGGCCGGACGGTGCCGCTGTTGCAGCGGACCCACCGGTCCGCCGATTTCGCCGTGCTGAAGGCGTTGGACGTGCCCTCGGTCCTGATCGAAATGGGATATCTGTCCAATCCGACCGAGGAGCATCATCTGTGCGAACCCTCGTATCGCCGCAAACTGGACAGCGCCATCGTTCGGGCAATCAATATGTTCTTCGACAAATCCGGCGATCAGGCGCGGTCGTGAAAGGCCGTGGTCGCGCCGGCGCGCGCGAGACGTTCGGCCCGGTCATGAGCGAGCGGCGCTTGACGGGCGAGTGCGGGGGGTTTAGGACCGGCAGTGGCGCGCCCCGTGACCGGCGGCCGTTCGACAGAGATTTCCGGTAGGCATGCTCCGTTTTCTGGCTATGACCCTCAGCCTTTTGTTCCTGGCGGCCGTCGCGACCGCGGGCGCGGGCGTGTACATTTTCTGGAAGTACGGGCGCGACCTGCCGGATTATCACGAGCTTGCCCATTACGAACCGCCGGTAACCAGCCGGGTCTATGGCAGCGATGGCCGTCTGGTGGCGCAATATGCCACCCAGAATCGGGTGTTCGTGCCCATCGCCGATGTGCCGGACCTGGTCAGGAACGCCTTTCTCGCCGCCGAGGACAAGGATTTCTACTACCACGGCGGCGTCGATCCGGTGGGCATCATCCGCGCCGCCTTCATCGATCTGCGCAATCGCCTGGACGGCAGTCACCGGCGTCCGATCGGCGCCTCGACCATCACCCAACAGGTGGCGAAAAACTTCTTCCTGAATGACAGGGTGAGTATCGTCCGCAAGATCAAGGAAGCGATCCTGTCCTTCCGTATCGAGCGGGCCTTCAGCAAGAATCGCATTCTGGAATTGTATCTGAACCAGATTTATCTGGGCGCCGGCGCCTATGGGGTGGGGGCGGCGGCGCTGACCTATTTCAACAAGGGCTTGGACGAACTGACCTTGCCGGAGGCCGCCTTTCTGGGCGGTCTGCCCAAGGCGCCCAACGGTTACGACGCGTACATCCATCCCAAGGCGGCGAAGGCGCGTCGCGATTGGGTGTTGGGCCGCATGTATGCCGACGGCATGATCACCCGCGCCCAGTACGAGCAGGCGGTGGCCACGCCCCTGGTGCTGATCAAGCGTCCCCCCACCCAGATGGTTTCCGGCGCCGATTATTTCGCCTCGGACGTACGCCGCGAATTGGTGGCGCGGTACGGGGCGAAGGCGCTGTATACCGGCGGGCTGGTGGTCCATTCGACCATCAACGCCCGGCTTCAGCGCATCGCCCGGCGCGTCTTCCGCCATGGGCTGGACGTCTATGACCGCCGTCACGGCTGGCGCGGGCCGGTCACCCGGATCGCCGCCGGCGACGGCTGGCAGCAGCGTCTGGACGCGGTGCCCCGGCCGGCGGGGGTGAAGCCCTGGGTGCTGGCGGTGGTGCTGCGCGACCAGTACCGTTCGGTGACCATCGGCCTTAAAGGTGGGGACACCGGCACCATTCCCTGGAGCGAAATGTCCTGGGCGCGGCCCTGTCTTCCCCATCAGAGGGTCGGCTATCCGCCGCGCCGGGCCGATCAGATTCTGCATCCCGGCGACGTGGTGCTGGTCAAGGCGATGGTCAAAAACAAGAAAGGCCGCCGCTATCCGCCCCGCACCTACGCGCTGCGGCAGATTCCCAACGTCCAGGGCGCCCTGGTGGCGATCGCCCCCCAGACCGGCCGGGTGCTGGCGATGGTGGGGGGCTGGTCCTATAAGCGCAGCCAGTTCAACCGCGCCACCCAGGCCATGCGCCAACCGGGCTCGGCCTTCAAGCCCTTCATCTATCTGACCGCCCTGGAGCACGGCTATACGCCCTCCTCGCTGGTGCTGGACGCGCCGATCGTTCTGCCCCAGGGGCCGGGTCTGCCGTTATGGCGTCCGCATAATTACGAAGATAATTATCTGGGGCCGGCGACCCTGCAGGTCGGTCTGGAATTGTCGCGCAACCTGATGACCATTCGTCTGGCCCAGGCCCTCGGCATGCCGACCATCGCCAAGACCGCCAAGGCGTTCGGTATTTATCAAAGCCTGCCCAACGAATTGTCCTTTGCGCTGGGGGCCGGTGCGACCACCGTGCTCAAGCTGACGGCGGCCTACGCCATGCTGGACAATGGCGGCAGGAAGATCACTCCGACGTTGATCGATTACATCCAGAACCGGTTCGGCAAGACCATCTATACCCATGACAAGCGGTTCTGCGACGGGTGCTGGCCGGAACAATTCACCAGTCCGGACATGCCGCATCTGCCCGATATTCGGCCGCGCCTCGCCGATCCGGTGTCGGATTACCAGATCATCCACATGATGGAAGGCGTGGTGCTGCGCGGCACCGGCCGGGTGGTGTCGGAAGTGGGCAAGCCCATGGCCGGCAAGACCGGCACCACCAACCATGAACGCGACGCCTGGTTCGTCGGCTTCTCGCCCAATCTCGCTTTGGGGGTGTTCGTCGGTTTCGACCAGCCCCGCACCCTGGGCCCCAACGAGACCGGCGGCCGGGTGGCGGCGCCGATCTTCCGCGATTTCATGGAGGAGGCCCTGAAAGGCAAGCCGCCGGTTCCGTTCCAGATGCCGCCCGGCGTGCGGATGGTGCGGGTCGATCTGAAGACCGGCCTGCCCTGCAGCGCCAAGGACCCCCACGCCATCTGGCAGGCGTTCCGGGCCACCGACACCCTGCCCACCGCCGACGAGCCGGTTCTGCGGGGCCAGGGCATTCAAGCCGATTTCAGCTTTACGCCCCTGGCCAACGACACCGTCGATCATGCCGTCCCGGTCTCGCCGGTGTTGGGGGGCGCGACCCTGCCGGATGGCAGCCGGCTGCCCCAGCCGCCGGCGGCGACGACGCCCCAGGCGCCGCAGGTCGAACGCCGCATGCCGGTGGCCGGCGGCGTTTACTGATCGCGTTCGGGCGATTGCCCCGAAGGCCGTCATCCTTTAATAAAGATTTCCGCTTCGACTGAAAGGATGATCATGCGCGCCGAGATCGAGGCGCTGGCCCAGGATATTCGCGGGTCCGTGTCGCTGCTCAAGCGTCATCTCGATTGGGATCAGGCTCTTCGCCGTCTCGACGAGCTCAACGCCATGTCCGAAAACCCGGATCTGTGGAACGACGCGACCGCGGCGCAAAAGCTCATGCGCGAACGCACCCAGTTGGAGACGGCGGTGGCGGGCACCCGCGCGCTGGAGCAGGAGATGGGCGAGCTTCTGGAGCTGATCGAGCTGGCCGACGCCGAAGGCGACGCGGACGTGGCCGCCGATGCCGAGGCGCAGCTGCGCGCGCTCAAAAGCCGCGCCGCCACCATGGAGCTGGAAACCCTGCTGGCGGGCGAGGCCGATTCCAACGATTGCTATCTCGAAGTCAATGCCGGGGCCGGCGGCACCGAGGCCCAGGATTGGACGGAAATGCTGCTGCGCATGTATACGCGCTGGGCCGAGCAGCATGGCTACAAGGTCGAAGGCATCGAAGAAAGCGCCGGCGAAGGGGCGGGCATCAAATCGGGCACGGTGCGCATTCTCGGTCACAACGCCTATGGCTGGCTGAAGACCGAAAGCGGCGTTCACCGTCTGGTGCGGATTTCACCCTTCGACAGTCAGGCGCGGCGCCATACCAGCTTTTCCTCGGTCTGGGTCTATCCGGTGGTGGACGACACCATCGACATTCAGATCAACGAGGGCGACTGCCGCATCGACACCTATCGGGCGTCGGGCGCTGGCGGGCAGCACATCAACAAGACCGATTCGGCGGTCCGCATCACCCATCTGCCCACCGGCATCGTCGTCGCCTGCCAGACCGAGCGGTCGCAGCATCAGAACCGGGCGCGGGCCTGGGAGATGCTGCGGGCCCGCATGTACGAAGCGGAATTGCGCAAGCGCGAGGCCGCCGCCCAGGCCCTGGAGGATACCAAGACCGATATCGGTTGGGGCCATCAGATCCGCTCCTATGTGTTGCAGCCCTACCAGATGGTCAAGGATCTGCGCACCGACGTCGAAACGTCGGACACCCAGGGGGTGCTCGACGGCGATCTCGACCGCTTCATGGCCGCGGCCCTGGCCCAACGTATCAAGGGCAGCGACGAAGAAGGCGGCTGACGGACCGGAAAGGGGGCGGGGGATGGCCAGGATCGCGGTGGTCGGCAGCGTCGCCTCGGACGAGATCATCCTTCTGTCCGAGCCCTTGCGTGAAGGTGGCCATTTCGACGGTCGGGCCGTCGGCCCGCGTCTGGGCGGCGGCGGCGCCAATACGGCGGTGGCCCTGGCCGCCGCCGGCCACGACGTCGTCCTGGTGGGGGCCGTCGGCGCGGACGAAGCCGGCGCTTGGCAAATACGGTGTCTTCGCGATGCCGGAATCGACGTCTCCGCCATGGTTCGCCTGCCCGGCGCCAGCACCCGTTCGTTGCTGCTGATCGATCCCGATGGCGAGCGCACCATCGTCAATCTTACCCGTATTCAGGAAAGCGAAGCGCCGGAACGGCTGTCCGGCCTTGGCGCCGATCTCGTTTATGTGCGCAGCCGCGTCGCCGGTCTGGGGGCGCTGCTGTCGCGGGTGGCGGAGGCGACCATGGTGGTGGCCCATGTGCCGCCGCTGGCGGCCGGGGGGCGGCCCGCTCAGGTCGTTTTGGGCTCCGCATCCGATCTCGATGGCGCAATCGCGTCCGATCCTTTGCCGATGGCGCAATCGGTCGCCGGCCGGCATTTGCGCTGGGTGGTGGTGACCCGCGGCGCAGGCGGTAGCGACGCGGTCGCGGCCGGCGGCCAGCTTCTGCGCGTGCCGGCGGCGGCGGTGGAGCGTGTCGTCGATACCACCGGCGCCGGCGACTCCTTCGCCGCCGGCCTGTGTCACGTTCTTTCCGGCGATGTCGCCGCGGCGCGGGCCGGTGATCCGGCGCTGATGGCGGCGGCTCTGGCCGAGGGCGCGCGCTGGGGAGCGGCCAAGGTGGGGTGCGCGGGATCGGCGCTTCCGCCTGAAGTCGTGCGCGCGTTAATGGCGTTTTCCGCGCGGTAACGGGGTACTGCATCCGCGTCAAGCGAAAATGCCGCCGTAGTACATGAATATTTCGTCACCGCAGTATAATGTTACCCCGCCTCTACGGTGTCTATGTCCGTATAGTCGCCGCCGAACGGCCCCAGCCATAGAGCCGGAATTTGTCCAACCCGTATGCGAGGCGATACGGGCAGGGGGCGGACTCTGTCTCGAATCAACCAATGAGAGCGCGGTTCCGATAACAAGGAAACGCCGATTCGACGTCATCGCGCTCCGGGGTCGAGGGAGAGGGAAACATATGTCCGCGACGATTTTACGGCGTGCGGCCCTGGCTGCCGGCATGCTTGGTCTGGCGACGATTGGATGCCTTGCCGGGGCCGGTTCCGCCCACGCCACCAACGGCTATTTCACCATCGGTACCGATCCACAAACCAAGGCCATGGCCGGGATCGGCGTCTCCGACGACCCCAACGGTCCCGGCGCCATCGCCGCCAATCCGGCCGACGGTGTCGAGGCCGGCAACCTGGCCGGCGGCTGTCTCGACCTGTTCGTGCCCTATCGCAGCGACACCAATATCGGCACCAGCGGCAACGGGCATCTTCAGGACAATGATTTCACCAGCGGCGACCATTATTTCGCCGTGCCCTGCTTCGGCATGAATCGCCGCATCAATGCCCGCACGGCGGTGGGGTTCAGCCTGTACGCCAACGGCGGCATGGATACCCGCTACGGCAGCAATATGTTCAGCCCCGGTTTCGGCGCCGCGTCGACGCCGGTGGGCGTGGCGCTGCAGCAGGCGTTTTTCGATTTCAACATCGCGCGCTCCATCGGCCATGGTCTGACCGTCGGCGTGGCCCCGGTTTTCGTGTTCCAGCGCATGTCGGCCTATGGCCTGCAGCCGTTCCAGAATTTTTCCGAGGATCCCACCCACGTCACCAATAACGGCTATTCCTATTCCTATGGCGGCGGCCTGAAGGTGGGGGCCCTGTGGCGCGCCAATTCCTGGCTCAATTTCGGCATCAGCTACCAGTCGGAAATGTTTATGACGCGTTTCCATCGCTATGCCGGTCTGCTGGCCGATCACGGGTCGTTCAACGTGCCGCCGACCCTGACCGAGGGCGTGACCGTATGGCCGGTCAAAAGCCTGGCGCTCAGCTTCGAACATCAGATCATCTTCTACGGCATGATCCCGGCGCTGGCCCATAGCGGGGCGCTTCCGCTGACCAAGACGGCCTGGCAATTGGGCGGCGCTCAGGGGGCCGGGTTCGGATGGAAGAACATGAACGTCTTGCGCGTCGGCGCCCAGTGGCAGGCCTTGCCGGCCTTGACCTTGCGGGCCGGATTCAGCCACGCCACCGACTTCACCGACAACAACCAGCTGCTGTTCAACATTCTGGCGCCGGCGACGGTCAAGGACCATGTCACCGCCGGTCTGGCCTATGCCTTGAACAAGAACTGGACGGTCAGTGGCGCCTATGTCCACGCCTTCGCCAAATCCTTCACCGGCCCCTATATCGGCGATCCCAGCCAGACCATCACGTTGCGCATGTCTCAGAACGAGTTCGAGGCCGGCGCCGAATATCACTGGTGATATAAAATCAAACCGTGACGCGGGCGTTCCGCGTCACGGTTCAATAATCGCCGGTCCGCTTCAGGACTTCGGTGATGTTGATGGCAAGGTGGTCCTCGACGACCACCACGTCGGCCTTGGCGATGCGGCGCTGATTGACGAACAGATCCACCGGATCGTTGACCTTGCGGTCCAGTTCGACGACGGCGCCGCGGCCCAGCTTCAAAAGCTGGGCGATGGGCAAGGTGGCCGTGCCCAGAACCGCATAGACCTCGACCGAAACGTCATAGACGGCCTTTTGGCTTTTATCGGTTCCGTCCGACCCCACCTGGGTTTCGTCGTCGGCCATGCCAATCCCCTTATTTGCGCAATGTGCAACTATGGTCGGGGAAAGGTTAAAGGATACTTTCCGTGCCTCGTCGCGGATACAATCTGCCCCGTAATCCGCCAGTTTTCGCCATGTCGTCGCCCCATTCTCCAGCCACTGTGGCGCCCGCGCTCAACTGGATCGAGGTCTTTCCATGTGGCGGACGATGATGCGGGTCTGGCTGGTGGGGGCGGTGATCACCATAGGGGCGTTGGACGGTTTTCCCGAGGCGGTGGACCAGCCGCTGGTGGTTCGGACCGCCATCGAAGCCGGTGAAACGGTGCGTGACGAAGCGCCGCCGGACGCCGATGCCATGCCGATGTTGCCGCCGAAGGATGTCGGCCCAATATAAGAGGCTGATTCGAAAGTCGCCATGGCGGCCTGCAAATGGCGATTTTCTGCGCTCCGCCGCGGTTCTCGAAAACCGCCATTTTCGGCTCACCCTGGCGAGTTTCGGGTCGGTCTCTAAGAGCCGGGGCATATTGCGCCGCACAAAGGTAGAGCGCCTTGGTGTGCACGCAAGACGGTACGCCCAAAAATTGCAGCATGCAATATGGTAAAAAAATATAAAGCGATGCGCCTGTCGGCGTTATTGGGCGAAATTTTGCGCATGATGATGCGTAAGAAGATAAATACTAAGTGTTGTTCTGTGTATTCGGTGTGGATTGATCTCTGCTTTTTGTGCGCATTGATTTCCGCGGCCGCGCGGTTTCGGGCTCTTCCATTTTATCTGTCAAAGAATTGGGATACCTGTTATATTGACGCGAATCGTAGCATGGGATTGCTTTATCCGTGGCTTTGGGCGCAACCAAGATACCGGGTTTTGGCAGCGGTAGCGCGGCGGCGACGGCCCGTCCGGCGTCGGGCGGGCGCGGCGTGGCCACGGAGAACCCGATCGCCGTCGAAATGGCGGGTTTCACCACCCAGATCGGTGTCGGCGATCATTCGCTGGTTTATGACGATCAGGCCAATATCGATGCCAACGCCCGTCGCCGGGCCAAGGCCGATCCCGCCAACAACGCTTTTCTCAACCGCCTGGCCAACGCCTTCCACGCGATTTCGGAAGTGGGGGACGGCGGTACGCATCCGCCGGTGTTTCTGCGCGACGTGCTGCACGGCGTGATGCAGTACGAACATTCCCAGCGGGTGATCCGGGGCGACGCGCGGCCGGGAAGCACCTATAATCACCTGTTCTAGGGCCTGTGGACATATAAGGGCGAAGCCGCGCAGGGTCATCGGGTGAAGGCGCGTTGGAGCGGAGCGACTAGGCCGTTGAGGCCGCCGCAGCGTGCGGAGAGGCTCCATCGGGGCCTCGGAGCGCAAGCGAGGATAGCCCAGAGATCGCGCAAGCGAAGATAACCCAGAGATCGCGCAAGCGAGGATAGCCAAGGGCGCGGACGCGCCCGCCCGGCGATTGAGGGAAATATACATAATGCAGGGGAAGCGGGTTCACCCGATTCCCCTGGAAGCCGCGGTCCCGTCATTCCACCTTCAATCGGTACCCGACGCCAGGGTCGGTCACGATCAGTTTCGGCTTTGCCGGGTCATCCTCCAGCTTCTGCCGGAGTTGACCGATATAGACTCGCAAATAGGCCGTATCTTCCACATGGGCCGGCCCCCACACCTCCTTGAGCAGGGCGCGATGGGTCAGGACGTGGTCCGGATGGCGGGCCAGGGCCGCCAGGATGTCCCATTCCCGGCGGGACAGGCGCGCTTCCTCGCCCGCACATGTGACGACGCGGCGGCCCAGGTCGATGCGGACGCTGCCGCTCTCCACCACCTCGGCAACATCTTCGGCCTGTCGTGGGCGCAGGGACGCGCGGATGCGGGCCATCAGTTCACCGACGCCGAAGGGCTTGACCACATAATCGTTGGCGCCGCGGTCCAAGGCTTCGATCTTGTCCAGTTCCTGGGCGCGCACCGACAGCACGATGATGGGCTGATCCATGGTCCGACGCAGGGTGGTGATCACCTCCTGGCCGTCCATGTCGGGCAGGCCGAGGTCGAGGATGACCAGATCGGGCGCGGCCTCAAGGGCGGCGGCGATACCCTGGGAAGCGGTCTCGGCTTCGATCACCTCGTAGCCGTTGGCGGCGAGCGAGATGCGCAGGAACCGGCGAATTTGCGGCTCGTCGTCCACCACCAGAATGCGGGCGGTCACGGCACCGTCTCCTTGTCCGGCAAGGGCGGCGCGGGCGGCAGCGGCAGGTGGATCAGGATGCAGGTGCCTTCGCCGTGCAGGCCGGATTCGGCGCGGATGGTGCCGCCGTGGGCCTCGACGATGCCGCGACAGATGGCCAGCCCCAGGCCGGTGCCCGACTGGGCGTCGGCCTGGTCGACCCGGTAGAACATGTCGAAGACCCGCTCGCGGTCCTCCGGCGGAATGCCGCGGCCGTGATCGGCCACCTCGACGGCGATATGCTCCGGCGTGCGGATGGCCCACACCTTCACAGTCGTGCCGGCGGGGCTGTACTTGCAGGCGTTGTCGAGCAGATTGAACACCACCTGTTCCATCAGTACGGGATCGACGCAGAGCAGCGGCATGTCGTCGGCGATCTCGACCTTGATGGAATGGGCGCGGGCCAGTCTTCCGGCACGCTCCACCGCGGCCCTGACGATGTCGTGCAGATCGACCCAGTCCACCCGCGGCTTGAGCGCGCCCGCCCCCAGTCTGGTCATGTCCAGCAGGTTCTGGACGAAGCGGTTGAGACGCTCGGCCTCGTCCTGGATGGTCTGAGCCAGATCGCGGCGGGCGGCATCGTCCAATGCGTTCTCGTCGTTGATCAGACTGGAGGCCGCGCCCAGGATCGATACCAACGGCGTGCGCAGATCGTGGGACAGGGACGACAGCAGGGCGGAACGCAGCCTTTCGCGCTCGGTGGCGACGCGGGCCGTTTCGATGTCGGCCACCAGGGTGGTGCGTTCGACCGCCACGGCGGCCTGATCGGCCAGGGTCTCCAGCAGGCGCATCTGGTCGGGCGTGGGAATGTCGGCGTCTTCCTGCATCTGCACCCCCAGCACACCGACGGATGAGCGGACGGTCTTCAGCGGAATGAACAGCCACAGCGCCGCCGGCAAGGTGGCCGAACCGCGCCCGGCGATGCGGCCGTGGTTCCACGCCCAGTCGGCCGCAGCCGCCGATTTGTCGTCAAGCTGGTCCTCGGGCGGATAACCGGCGGCGACGGCAAGGCGTTGGTCGGCCGGCAGCAGAATCACCGACTTGCCGCGGATGGTATCGGCGACATGATGCACCACCGCCCATAACACATCGTCCAGAGTGGCGGCGGCGCTGATCTTGCGGCCGAAATCGTACAGGTTGGTGGTGCGCCGGGCGCTCTCCCGCGCCGCCCGCACCTGGGCGCGCAGGCGGGCGGCGAGATTGCTGACGATCACCGCCGCCACCAGGAAGAAGCCGACGGTCAGCATGTTCTGGGGGTCGGTGATGGTGAGGGTATAGCGGGGCGCGGTGAAAAAGAAATTGAAGGTGAGGAAGCTCGCCACCGAGGCCAGGATGGCTGGCCGCAGTCCCGCCTTGATCGCCACCACCAGCACCGCCAGCAGGTAGGTCACCGAGATGTTGGCGATGGCCAAGTGTGTCCAATCGATGGCGAAGGCGACCACCGTCGCGGCTCCGCTCGCCGCCATGGCGAACAGGGCGCCGAGCCAATCGGGCCGAGCGATGGGCTGGCGCCACGCCGGTGCCGTGGAGCCACCCTCGCCCGCCCCCACCACCAGCACGTTGATATCCCCGGCCGCGGCGATCAGCCGGTCGGTCACCGATCTGCCCAGCGCCAGCCGGCCCCGTCGCGGCCGGCCCGCCACCACCATGGTCGCGTTGCGCTCGTGAGCGTAGGCCAGCACCGTGGCGACCACCTCCTCGCCTTGGAGCGTAACCGTCTCGCCACCCAGTTGCGCCGCCAGCCGCATGGCCTCGGCAATCCGGTCTTTCTCGGTTTCGGTCAGGGCGAGGGCGCGGGCCGTCTCCACGGTCACCGCCACCCAGGCGGCGCCGCGCCGTTCCGCCGAACGCTTGGCCACCCGTACCAGACGCGGGCCATCCACCCGTTCGTCGATGCAGACCAGCACCCGCTCGCGCGTCGGCCACGGCCCGGCGATGGCGTGGGCGCGCATGTAATCGACCATCTGCCGGTCCACCCGCTCGGCGGCGTGGCGCAACGCCATCTCGCGCAACGCCGTGAGCGTTCCGGGCGAGAAGAAGTTGTTGACGGCGCGTCCGGCCTGCTCAGGCAGGTAGACCTTGCCCTCGCGCAGGCGCTTGATCAAATCCTCCGGCGGAAGGTCGATCAGTTCGATCTCGTCGGCCATGGCCAGCGCGCCGTCGGGGACGGTCTCGCGCACCCTGACCCCGGTAATCTGTTCGACGACGTCGTTAAGTCCTTCGATGTGCTGGATGTTCAGCGTGGTATAGACGTCGATGCCGGCCGACAGCAGTTCCTCGACATCCTGCCAGCGTTTGAGATGGCGTGAACCCGGGACGTTGGTGTGGGCGAATTCGTCCACCACGGCGATCTGGGGCCGACGCTCCAACAGACGGTCAAGGTCCATCTCGTGGAACGGGTGGCCCCGGTACTCCACCTCGCGCCGCGGCATCAATTCCATGCCCGCCAGCAACTTCTCGGTTTCGGCGCGGCCGTGGGTCTCGACGATGCCGATGATGACGTCGGCGCCCTCGCGCCGGTGCTCGTGCGCCGTCTCCAGCATGGCGTAGGTCTTGCCGACGCCGGGGGCGGCGCCGAGGAACACCTTGAGACGGCCGCGCCCCTCCCGGCCCGCCTCGGCGAGCAGGGCGTCGGGAGACGGGCGGGGCTCGTCCGCGTCGCTCACACCATCCGATCCTCGTTCAACCGCACGCTTTCACTTCACCGCATCGGCCAGCGGGCGTCCAGCGCCAGATTGAGCTTGAGCACATTGACCACCCGTGGTCCCAGCACTCCAAGGAACCGACCGGTGGTGTGGGCGGCCACCAGGCGACGAAGGGTCCGGGGTGGAATCCGACGGGCGGCAGCCACGCGGGCCACCTGCCACTCGGCGGCGGCCGGCGAGATGTCGGGGTCCAGGCCCGAAGCCGAGGACATCACCAGATCGGCCGGCGGCGGTCCTTCGGCATCCGGGTCGGCGGCCATCAGCATCTTCTCGCGGCTTTTGACGGCGTTCACCAGGGCCTTGGCGCTGGGGGCGAGGTTGCTGCCGCCCGAGGCGGCGGCATTATAGGGCGGCGTGGTCGCCGACGGCCGGCTCCAGAAATATTGGGGGCGCGTGAAGGACTGGCCGATCAGGGCCGAGCCGACGACATGCCCGCCCCTCTCGATCAGGCTGCCGTCGGCCTGACGCGGAAACAAAGCCTGGGCCAGACCGGTCACCGCCAAGGGATAGGCCAATCCGGTCAGCACGGTCATCACAGCCAGCAGCGACAAGGCGGGACGCAATTCCTTGAGCATGTACGGGTCTCCTCAGGCCAGGCCGAGGGCGGTGATGGCCATGTCGATCAGTTTGATGCCGAGAAACGGCACCACCAGTCCGCCCAGGCCGTAGACCAGCAGATTGCGCTTCAGCAGCACTTCGGCCGCGGCGGGTTTGTATTCGACGCCCTTCAGCGCCAGCGGGATCAGGGCGACGATGACCAGGGCGTTGAAGATGATGGCCGACAGGATGGCGCTCCGCGGGCTGGTCAGATGCATGATGTTGAGCGCCTGCAATTGCGGGTAGGAGGCCAGGAACAGCGCCGGGATGATGGCGAAGTACTTGGCGACGTCGTTGGCGATGGAGAAGGTTGTCAACGCGCCCCGGCTCATCAGCAATTGCTTGCCGATCATCACGATCTCGATCAGCTTGGTGGGATCGCTCTCCAGGTCCACCATGTTGCCGGCTTCGCGCGCCGCCTGGGTGCCGGTGTTCATCGCCACGCCGACATCCGCCTGGGCCAGGGCGGGAGCGTCGTTCGAACCGTCGCCGCACATGGCCACCAGCCGCCCGCCCTGCTGGTACTCGCGGATCAGTTCCAGCTTTTTCTCCGGCGTGGCCTCGGCCAGGTAATCGTCCACCCCGGCCTCGGCGGCGATGGCGGCGGCGGTCAGCGGGTTGTCGCCGGTGATCATCACCGTGCGTATGCCCATCGCCCGCAGCGTGGCGAAACGTTCGCGGATGCCGGGTTTGATGATGTCCTTGAGATGGATTACGCCGAGCGGCCGGTCGTCGCGCGCAACCACCAGCGGCGTGCCACCGGACTTGGCCACCCGTTCCACCATCCCGGTCAGGTCGCGACCGGGATGGGCGTCGGTGCGGGCGGCAATGGCGTCGGCGGCCCCCTTGCGGATCTGATGCCCGCCGCCAAGGTCCACGCCGCTCATGCGGGTCTGGGCGGTGAAGGGGACGAAACGAAGCTCCGCATGGTCGGGATCGGCCAGACGGAAGCGGTTGCGGGCCAGGGCGACGATGGATTTGCCCTCGGGGGTCTCGTCGGCCAGGGACGACAGGAAGGCGGCTTCGGCCAGATCGCGTTCGCTGGTCCCGGCCAGCGGCAGGAACTCCGCGGCCTGGCGCGCGCCCAGGGTGATGGTGCCGGTCTTGTCCAGCAGCAGCACGTCGATGTCGCCCGCCGCCTCCACCGCCCGACCCGACTTGGCGATGACGTTGAACCTCACCAGCCGGTCCATGCCGGCGATGCCGATGGCCGACATCAGGCCGCCGATGGTGGTGGGAATCAGGGTGATGAACAGAGCCGCCAGGAATACCACCGGAATGCGGGCGCCCGACCGCGACGCCCAGGCCGGCAAGGTCGCCACGACGATCAGGAAGATCAGGGTCATGCCCACCAGCAGGATGCTCAGCGCGATCTCGTTGGGGGTCTTCTGGCGCTTGGCGCCCTCGACCAGGGCGATCATGCGGTCGAGGAAGGTCTCGCCGGGGTTGGCGGTGATGCGCACGACGATGCGGTCGGACACCACGCGGGTGCCGCCGGTGACGGCCGAACGGTCGCCGCCGGACTCGCGGATGACCGGGGCGCTTTCGCCGGTGATGGCGCTCTCGTCCACGGTGGCGATGCCGGCCACCACGTCGCCATCACCGGGAACGATGTCGCCGGTCTCGCATATCACGAGGTCACCGGCCTTGAGCATGGCGGCGGGAATTTGCGTCGGATCGGCGCCGTCCATGCCGGAAACCTTGCGCGCCGCCGCTTCGGATTTGGTGCGCCGGAGCGAATCGGCCTGGGCCTTGCCGCGGCCTTCGGCGACGGCTTCGGCGAAATTGGCGAACAGGACGGTGAACCACAGCCACACGGTAATCTGAGCGGGAACGCCGATCCCGTGTCCTCCCGCCAGTCCCTGCCGCACGGTCAGCACCGTGGCCAATACCGAAACCAGGGCGGTGGCGAAGATGATGGGATTGCGCACCAGCGAACGGGGATCAAGCTTGCGTATCGCGTCGCGGGTCGCCTGCCCCAGGATGGCGCGGTCGAACAGCGAGAGGCTTTGCGGACGATGAACACTCACACGCGCCTCCTCAGAACAAGGTGCCGGCGGAAAGGGCCAGATGCTCGACCACCGGGCCGAGGGCAAGGACAGGGAAGTAGGTGAGCCCCCCCACCACCAGGACAATGCCCACCAGCAGCACGACGAACAGCCAGGAATGGGTGGGGAAGGTGCCGGCCGATGGCGGCACCATCTTCTTGGCGGCGACGCTGCCGGCGATGGCCAGTACCGGAATTGCGGTGAAGAAGCGGCCGAACACCATCGCCACCGCCAGGGTCACGTTGTAGAACGGGGTATTCCCGTTGAGTCCGGCGAAGGCCGAGCCATTGTTGTTGGCGGCCGAAGCGAAGGCGTAGAGAAGCTCGGTCAAGCCGTGCGGTCCCGGCGCCGCGATTCCAGCCTGGCCGGCGCCGGTGACGATCGCCACCGCCCCCAGGCCGAGCACCGCCGCCGGTACGACGAGGATGGCGATGACCGCCAGCTTGATCTCACGCGCCTCGATCTTCTTGCCCAGGTATTCGGGGGTGCGGCCCACCATCAGGCCGGCGATGAACACGGTGATCAGAACAAACACCAGCATGCCGTAGAGGCCGGAGCCGACGCCGCCGATCACCACCTCGCCCAGCAGGATGTTGACCAACGGCACCATCCCCGCCAGCGGCAGGAACGAGTCGAGCATGGCGTTGACGGAGCCGCAGGAGGTGGCCGTGGTCACGGTCGAGAACAGAGTGGAAGCGGCGATGCCGAACCGCGCCTCCTTTCCCTCCATGTTGGCGAGGCCGTGCAAGGCCGGATTGCCCTGGGCCTCGGCCCAGTAGCAGGCGAAGGCGCCGGCCACCAGCAACACCCCCATGGCCGCCAGCAGCGCCCAGCCCTGGCGGGTGTCGCCGACCATGCGGCCGAAGGTGTTGGTAAGCCCGGCGCCGATGGCGACGATGGCCACCATGTAGAGGAAATTGAGCAGCCAGGTGGGATTCTCGAAGGGATGGGCGGCGTTGGCGTTGAAGAAACCGCCGCCGTTGGTGCCGAGGTGTTCGATGATGGTCTGGCTCGCCACCGGCCCCAAAGCGATGACCTGGCGGGCGCCCTCCAGGGTGGTGGCGGTCGCCGAGGCCGCAAGGGTTTGCGGAACCCCCTGCCACACCAGCACCAGCGCGCCGGCCAGGCACAGCGGCAGCAGCAGGTAGAGCACGGAGCGGGTGAGGTCCACATAAAAATTGCCGATGGTGCGGGCCGAACGGCGGGAAAAGCCCCGGATCACCGCCGCCGCCACGGCGATCCCCGTGGCCGCCGACAAGAAATTCTGCACGGTCAGCCCCGCCATCTGGACCAGATTGCCCAACGTGCTTTCGCCACCGTAATTCTGCCAGTCGGTGTTGGTCGCGAAGCTGATGGCGGTGTTGAAGGCGAGGGCGGGCGCCACCGCGACGTGATGCGCCGGATTGAACGGCAAATGCGCTTGCAGCCGCATCAGCCCATACAGCACCAGCGCGCCCAGCATGTGGAAAGCCAGCAGCGCCATGGCGTAGCCGGTCCAGTGCTGCTCGCGGGCGGGATCGATGCCGCACAGCCGGTAGATGCGGCGCTCCACCGGCCCCAGCCAGTTCATACGGCCTTCGTAAAGGCGCGCCATGTAACCGCCAAGGACCGGCGTCAGCGCCACGATGACGGCGACGAACAGGATGATCAGCAGGATGCCGCGGGCGTTCACCTCCGCCTCCCTAAAACCGCTCGGGGTGGATCAGGACCGCCAGCAGGTAGGCGAACAACCCCACCACCAGCGCGCCGCCGAGGGCGAGACCGACGGGGTCGACCATTCCGGTCATGTCCGCCTCGCTCACATGTGTTCGCAGCCGCGCACCAGCAAGGCGCAGGCGGCGAACAGGGCGATGGTGGCGGCGAGAAATACGGCGTCGAGCATGATTGCCCCCCGGTTGAGGTTCGGCGTTCTGGCCAGACCTTCGCGCCGAAGGGCGTAAAGAATCCATACGAGTTTTCGGGGCGGAATTTATGAGGCGTCTACGCAGCGCCTACGGCCGAATTCGATCTGATCGCTGAATCCGCCTCAACGCATCAACTTCGCCCTGTTGGCTTCCATGAAGGCGGCGCTGACCCTGGTTTCGCCGGCCTCCCTGGCGACCTTTTCGATTTTGGCCTTGGCTATTTTGCGCACGAAAGAGGGAATTTTCTCCAGGCGTTGCAGGGCGTCTTCGTCCCAGGGCAGCGTCTCGTCGCTCATTCATCGATTCCTTGCGTCGGATGCGAATTGGCGTCCCGCCGGCGCCGGCGGCCGTCCCTGGTTTCTGCCGCGCCATGACGATCGGAGCAAGGGTATTTCCGCACGTCGTGAATGGTTATGGCGATTCCCGCACGGCGCTTGAGTGACGATGCTACCGCCGGCCCAGGGCGACGGCCGCCGCCGCCGCGCTTTCGAAATCGGGCCAGTCGCCGCCGCCGGCCGGAGGGATGCCGCAGCCGCAGCTTTCGTCATGGGGCTGGAACCGCTCCATCCACTGGCCCGGAGCCCATTCCACCAGGGTATAGACGCCGACGTCGTCCTCGGCCCGCCATTCGTCGTTTTCCACAAGGGACCAGGTCAAACCGGCGGCGTGGCGGGGAGAGTTCATGTCAATCCTCGGCTTCCGGGGTGGGGTCGGGACGGCGGTCGCGCATGGTCACCAGCTCCTCGGCGGCGGTGGGATGGATGCCCAGGGTGGCGTCCACCTGCGCCTTGGTCGCGCCGCAGGTCAGCGCCACGGCGAATCCCTGGATGATCTCGGGCGCGTCGGCCCCCATCATGTGGATGCCCAGCACCCGGTCGGTCACCGGATCGACCAGCATCTTCATCATGGTCCGTTCCTCGCGCCCGGACAAGGTGTGGCGCATGGGCCGGAAACGGGACATGTAGACATGGACCGCGCCGAAGCGGTCGCGGGCCTCGACCTCGGTCAATCCCACCGTGGCCACCGGCGGCATGCTGAAGACGGCGGTGGCGATGTTGTCGTAGGTCATGGCGGTGGGCCGGCCCCGATACAGGGTGTCGATCAGGGCGCGCGCCTCGGCCAGGGCCACCGGGGTCAGATTCATGCGGTCGGTGACGTCGCCGACGGCGAAGATCGAAGGCACGCTGGTGGCCGAGAACGGGTCCACCACCACCGCGCCGTTGGCGTCCAGCTTCACCCCGGCTTCCTCCAGCCCCAGCCCGTCGGTATTGGGGCGGCGTCCAGTGGCATACAGCACGATGTCGGTTTCCACCGTCTCGTCGTCGCCCAGCAGCAGGGAAAAGCCGGTTTCGGTCTTGGCGATGCTGCGCACCACCGATTCGCAGCGCAGATCGATGCCCTTGCGGGTCATTTCCTCGGCCAGGCTGGCGCGCACGTCGGTATCGAAGCCGCGCAGCACGGTGTCGCCGCGCAGAATCTCGGTGACCTGGACGCCCAGGGCGTTGAACAGGCCGGCGAATTCGACGGCGATATAGCCGCCGCCGACGATCGCCGCCCGCCGCGGCAGGTGCATCAGGTCGAGCGCCTCGTTGGAGGTGATGGCGTGCTCGATGCCAGGCACCGGCGGCATGACCGGCCGACCGCCGGTGGCGATCAGGATGCGTTCGGCGGTGACCGTGCGCGCGCCGGTTTCCACCGTATGGGGATCGGCCAGCCGGCCCCGTCCCGGCAACAGGGTGACGTTGTTGTCGTTGAGGATGCGGTTATAGAGGCTTTCCAGGCGCTGCAATTCGGCGTTCTTGGCGGCGATCAGCCGGCCCCAGTCGAAACGGGCGCCGTCCACGTCCCAGCCGTAGCCCCGCATGTCCTCCAGATCTTCGGCGTAATGGGCGCCCATCACCAGCAGCTTCTTGGGCACGCATCCGCGCAACACGCAGGTGCCGCCGACCCGTTGCTCCTCGACCACGGCGACCCGCTGGCCGGCCTGCGCCGCCAATCGGGCCGCGCGGATACCGCCCGAGCCCGCGCCCAACACCACCAAATCGTAATCCCAGCTGGTCATCAGACCTCCCGTCAGTCCCGTGTCGCGACAGCCGCCGTCAGGCGATGTTTTCTTCGAAAAACCGGCCGAAATCCTTGATATCGACGATATGGGTGCCGTCGCAATTGAATTGCATGCGAATGGCGTCCCGCGTGATCCCCAGCGCCACGTTGCGCAGATAGAAATTGGGAATGCGCCGCAAGCGCGGCAAGCGGGCGATGGCCGCCGACAATTCCTCGGCCGGAATCGGCGTCCATTCGTCGTGGGCGGCGGCGTAAAGCCGCTGGATATGGGCCGGTACCGAACGGGTGCATTCATCCTCGGCGATGAAGCGGTACAGGCGGCGGATCATCTCCACCTTGCGCCGATAGCCGATCAAGGGAAAGTGACGGTCGAGATAGCCCCGTTCCAGCAGCTTGTTGGGCGGGTGGACCTCGGCGTTGAACGGGTCGAAAATCGAGAAGATGCGGATTTCGCCGCTGTTGAAATGGATCGCCACTTCGGTCGCGCAGCGCTGGATCAGCAATTCCTCGATGGGCGGGCACAGCCGGTCCAGCACCTCGTCCACCACGCTTTCGTGGCGATCGCGAGTGAAGGCGGATTCCCGTAGCGAGGGATCGCCCTTGATGCTGATCTGCATGTTGCGGCCCTGGATGGAGCATCCGGCCAGCAGGGCCTCCTTGATCCCCAATTCGGCGCTGCGTTCGGCGATGACCGCATCGATGCGTCGGGCGAGGTCGGGGTCGGCGTTGAGCAGGGACAGGAAGGTGTCCTTGTCCACCCGCAGCAGCTCGGTATCGGTCACCGCCCGGGCGGTGGTGGAACGTTTGGCGTTCTGCAGGATCGCCATTTCGCCGAAGCAATCGCCCGGTCCCAGCAGGCTCAGCTCCTCGTGGCGGTCGAAACGCTGGATGGCGATCGACACCTGCCCGGTATCGACCAGATACAGGTAATCGGGCTCGTCGCCCTCGGTGAAGATCACGTCGCCGGCGGCGAAGGACAAACGCTGTCCCAGGCCGGTGATCTTGTCGAAATCCTCGGGCGACAGGCTGCGGAAAATGGAGGCGGTACCTGCCATGTGCGGTCTCTTACATCACAGCGGCGCCAGTCCCAACCGATCGAACAAGGCCCGGTCGCCGCTGGGCGAGGCATTGGCCGCGGTCAGCAACTTGTCGCCGCAAAAGATGGAATTGGCGCCCGCGAAGAAGCACAGCGCCTGCATCTCGTCGCTCATGGCGTGACGGCCCGCCGACAGGCGGACGAAGGACCGGGGCATCATGATGCGGGCCGCGGCGATGGTGCGGATGAAATCGAAGGGATCGGTGGCGGGCGCGTCGGCCAGGGGCGTCCCGGTGATGGGGATCAGCAGGTTGATCGGCACGCTTTCGGGATGCTGGGGCAGGTTGGCCAGGATCGCCAGCATGTCGGCGCGGTCACCTTCGCCCTCGCCCATGCCGACGATGCCCCCGGAACAGACGTGCAGGCCGGCTTCGCGCACATGGGACAGGGTGTCCAGCCGGTCCTGGTGGGTGCGCGTCGAGATGATGGCGCCGTAATGATCGCTGCCGGTATCGATATTGTGGTTGTAGTAATCGAGACCGGCCTGTTTCAGGCGCCGGGCCTGTTCCCCCGACAGCAGGCCGAAACTGGCGCAGGTTTCCAGCCCCAACGCTTTCACCCCTTCGACCATGGCCAGGGCGACCTCGAAATCGGCGCCGGCGGGGCCGCGCCAGGCGGCGCCCATGCAGAAGCGGCTGGCGCCCTCGGCCTTGGCCTCGGCGGCGGCGGCGATCACCGCCTCCACCGCCATCAGCTTTTCCTTGTCGAGGCCGGTGGCGTAATGGGCCGATTGCGGACAATATTTGCAATCCTCGGGGCAGCCGCCGGTCTTGATCGACAACAGGCGGCTGATCTGGATGCGGTTGGGGTCGAAATGGGCGCGATGGACGCTCTGCGCCTGGAACAGCAAATCCATCAGCGGGGTGGCGAGCAGGGCCTCGACCTCGTCCCGGCGCCAATCGTGGCGCAGATCGTTCCGCCCGCTTTCCGCCGTCGTCACCGCATTCACCGCCGTGTTCTCCCTTTCCGAATTGGGGGGGAGAGTAGTGCGCCCTCCTTCGCCTTGGCAACAGGGCAGGCGACGACGCCCGCCTGGCGCGCTACCATGGCGGACGGCAAGCGTTGGGAAAGGTGACGATGCGACCGATCAGGAATTTCTATGCCGGCCCTTGCGCCCTGCCGTTGTCGGTGCTGCGGCGCATTCAGGACGAGATGCTGGATTTTCGCGGGACCGGCATGTCGGTGATGGAGATCAGTCATCGCGCCGCACCGGTGGTCGATCTGATCGAGGAAACCACCGGCGGTCTGAAGCGGCTGATGGGATTGGGCGACGAATACGAGGTGCTTCTGCTCCAGGGCGGGTCCTCCTTGCAATTCGCCATGATGCCGATGAATTTTTCAGGGCCGGGCGAAATCGTGGCCTATGTCGATAGCGGCCTGTGGGCGAAAAAGGCGATGGAGGAGGCTCGGCTGCTGGGCCGCGACGTGCGGGTGGTGGCGTCCAGCGCCCCCGATCATCGCCGCATACCCGCCGATTGGGAGACGGTTTCCGACGCCCGTTATCTGCATCTGTGCACCAACAACACCATCGTCGGCACCCAATTTTCCTCCGCCATGATCGACGCCCTGCCCCGGGGCGGGCCTGTCATCATGGCCGATATGAGTTCCGATCTGCTCAGCCGGCGGATCGATCACGGCAAATTCGGTCTGATCTACGCCCATACCCAGAAATCCTTCGGCGCCGCCGGGGTCACCATCGTCGCCCTGCGCCGGGATCTGCTGGACCGCATCCGGGACCCCATGGCGGCGATGCTCGATTACCGCACCCACGTCAAGGCGCGCTCCAACTACAACACGCCGCCGGTCTTCGCCATTTATGTGGTCCGCCTGATGCTGGACTGGCTGGAGGGTGAGATCGGCGGAATCGAGGCCATGGAACGGATCAACCGCGCCAAGGCGGCGCGAATCTACGATCTCATCGACGGCTCCAATTTCTACCACGCGCCGGTGGAGGCGGGCTCGCGCTCGATGATGAACGCCGTCTTCTACCTGCCCAATCCCGACCTGGAAAAACGCTTCGTCGCTGAAGCCGAACAGGCCGGCATCGTGGGCTTGGGCGGGCATCGCAAATGGGGCGGGTGCCGGGCCAGCCTGTACAACGCGGTGACCCTGGCGGAGGTCGAGGATCTGGCCGGTTTCATGGGGGAGTTCGTGGCGGCGAACGGGTGAGGGGCGCGCGTCGGCTCGTCAGGAATAGATGAAACCGCGCATGGCGATGGCGGCAAGGTCGATGGTTTCGGTGATGAACAGCAATTCGTCGGTATCGTCTGAGGCGCCGGCGATGGTGAGCGCGGGAAAATAGTGGTCGAGGGTCGGGTGGGCCAGGGTCAGCAGCCGACCCAATTTTTGGCGGTCGGTGATCGTTTTGAAATCGCGGGCCTGAAGCCGCTCAGTGAACAGGGCGTCGAATTCCTCCGCCCAATCATAGGGAGGAATGTCGGGGCGCATGAGGTGCAGATTATGGACGATGTTGCCGGAGCCGAGGATGAGGATGCCGCGGCGGCGCAGATCGGACAGGGCGCGGCCGATTTCGAAATGGTGATCGAGGTCTTTCGTCATGTCGATGGACAGCTGGAAGACCGGGATATCGGCGGCGGGGTACAGGGATTTCAGCACCGCCCAGGCGCCGTGATCGAGCCCCCAGCTTTCGTCGCCTCTCGTCTGGTCATCCGCCAATAGCGCGACGACGTCCCGTGCGATTTCGGGGGCGCCGGGGGCGGGGTAATCCTGGGCGTACAGTTCGGGCGGGAAACCGTGGAAATCATGGATCGTTCGCGGTCTGGCCGAGACATCGACCAAAGTGCCGCCCCGCGTCATCCAGTGGGCGGATACCGCCAGGATGGCTTGCGGGCGCGGCAAAGCGCGCCCAAGCGCGGCCCAGACGGGGGAATAGGGATTGTCCTCGATCACGGCCATCGGGTTGCCGTGGCCGAGGAACACCACCGGCATGCGCCCGGAGGCTTCGAAGCGATTTTTCAACGCCGCCAGGGATTGGGAGATGCTCATGGACCGCCTCCTGAAAAAATCTCCCCCCTTCATTCCTATCATCCTTTGAAGCGCATCGCCTCGACGAAGGCCGAAAATGCCGGCGTGTGCGGCTTCCGGAGGGTAATAAAGGTGATAGCCCTCGTATTCGGGACAGGGTAGCCGCCAGGGTAATCGGGTGAAGGCGCGTTGGAGCGGAGCGACTAGGCCGTTGAGGCCGCCGCAGCGTGCGGAGAGGCTCCATCGGGGCCTCGGAGCGCAAGCGAGGATAGCCAAGGGCGCGGACGCGCC
>JAJZUL010000074.1 GCA_021848545.1 Pseudomonadota bacterium | reverse complement strand
GCCGCCAGCAGATTGGCGGTGCCGCCGCGCCCGGCCATGGACAATTCGCGCCCGTTGCGATCAAGCGGAACGCTGCGTTCGACGACGATGCCGAGATCGCGGCACAGCACCAGGAAATCGCGGATGGTGCAGAAATGGATGTTGGGAGTCTCGTACCATTCATAGGCCAGGGTCTCGTTCACCGGCATGCGGCCGCGGGTCAGCAGGTGCAGACGCACCCGCCAATGGCCGAAATTGGGAAAGGAGACGATGGCGTGGCGGCCGATGCGCAACATGTTGTTGAGCACGGTCTTGGGTTCGTGGGTCGCCTGCAGGGTCTGGCTGAGGATGACGTAATCGAAGGCGCCGTCGGGATAATCATCGAGATCGGTATCGGCGTCGCCCTGGATCACCGACAGGCCATGGGCGACCGCCGCCGACACCCCCGCCATGCTGAGTTCGATGCCGCGCCCGTCCACGCCCCGATGC
Source organism: Pseudomonadota bacterium (assembly GCA_021848545.1). Lineage (GTDB taxonomy): Bacteria > Pseudomonadota > Alphaproteobacteria > Rhodospirillales > Magnetospirillaceae > JAJZUL01. Next base: position 4,261 of record JAJZUL010000074.1, on the reverse strand, counting down.
CGGTCCAGCCAGCCCAGCAGCGCCCCTTCGCCGCACCCGACATCCAGCACCCGCGCGCCGGGCGTGACCATTTCGGCGATCAGCTTGAGATCGACGCGCAGATTTCCGTTCACGACGTTCATCACCGCCTCATTTTCGTCCGGGAGGCAGGCCGCGCCGCTGGGCGGCGCCGTTCAGAAACCCGGTCAGGGTGGCGTGGAATTCGGGCTCGTCCAGCAGAAAGGCGTCATGGCCCTTGTCCGACTGGACTTCGACGAAACTGACATTGGCCGCCACCGCGTTCAGGGCATGGACGATGGCGCGGCTTTCGCGGGTGGGGTACAGCCAGTCGCTGGAAAAGGACACCACGCAAAAGCGGGTGCGGATGCCCTGAAAGGCGTTGGCCAGCACGCCGCCGTGACGGGCGGCCAGATCGAAATAATCCACCGCCCGGGTGATGTAGAGATAGGAATTGGCGTCGAAGCGCTCGACGAAGGTCGAAGCCTGATGGCGCAGATAGCTCTCCACCTGGAAATCGGCCTCGAACCCATAGGAAAGGGCGTCGCGTTCCTGCAGGTTGCGACCGAATTTGCGGTGCAGGGCCGGTTCCGAGAGATAGGTGATGTGAGCGGCCATCCGCGCCACCGCCAGACCGCGCTTGGGCGTCCGCCCCTGGCGGATATAGTCGCCGCCGCACCAGTCGGGGTCGGAAACGATGGCCTGGCGGCCGACTTCGTTGAAGGCGATGTTCTGGGCGGAATGGCGCGGCGCGGTGGCGATGGGAATCGCCGAAAACACCCGTTCGGGAAAGCTCGCGCACCATTCCAGCACCTGCATCCCGCCCATGGACCCGCCGACCACCGCGAACAACTGGTCGATGCCCAGCGCGTCCAGCAATCGGGCCTGCACCCGGACCATGTCGCCGATGGTGATGACCGGAAAGCCCAGCCCCCAGGGTTCGCCGGTGGCGGGATTGACGTCGCGGGGGCCGGTGGTGCCCATGCAGCCGCCCAGGACGTTGCTGCAGATCAGAAAGAAGCGGTCGGTGTCGAACACGCGGCCCGGTCCCACCAGATCGTTCCACCATCCCGGCTTGCCGGTGATGGGATGGGGCGAGGCGACGTTCTGATCGCCGGTCAGCGCATGGCAGATGAGAATGGCGTTGGAACGCTCGGCATTGAGCGCGCCATAGGTCTGATAGGCCACGGTGACGGATTCGAGACTGGCGCCGCAATCCAGCCGGATGGGGCGGTCGCGTCCCAATTCGATGCTGTGGCCTCTGGGGTCGCCGTCGGACGGGGAGGGAATGGAGTCGCTATGCGTCATCGCCGTCGAAAAATACCGGAAACGGTAAAACACCCGAAACGGTCGCATCGGTCGCCGGACTTGACCGGCACGGACCTTACCTGAAGGGCGGACTACACTCGGATCGCGGTGCGGTGGCCCGTCCGCCGGCTTCGACAGCGGGTGACGGGAAAGTGATAGCTATGGGCCACCGTGGCCGGTGTCAATGTTTTCTTTGATTTCGGATCGCCGCCGAACTACACCTATGCGGCCCTGACCGACGATTTTCACAGCCATGACCCAGCCAGACCCGACCATCGACTCGTTACGCCAACAGATCGACGATATCGACGACCGGATTCATGATCTGCTGATGGAACGGTGCGCTTTGGTCGAACGGATCGGCGCGTTGAAGACCGGCGATGCCGACGCCCTTCGTCCCGGCCGCGAGGTCGCCATCCTGCGCCGGCTGACCGGGCGCCATATCGGGGCTTTCCCCAAGGCCGCCCTGGTGCGCATCTGGCGGGAAATCGTCGGCGCCCTGGTGGGCGTGCAGAAACCCATGACCATGGCGGTGGCCCAACCCGAACGCGGCGCCGGCTTCATCGAACTGGCCCGCGACCATTTCGGCGTGGTCTGGCCGATCCGCACCACCCCCAGCCCCGGCCAGGTGGTCCGCATGGTGGCCGAGGATCAGGCCACCGTCGGCGTGGTGCCCCTGCCCGGCCAGACGCCGTCGGAAGCCGAAGCCTGGTGGACGACCCTGGCCTCGGACCGTCCCGACATCCCCCGCGTCATCGCCCGCCTGCCCGTCTATCCCCACGATTCCAATTCCGGCGGCGATCCTCTGGAAGCGCTGGTGGTGGCCAAGCGCCCGCTTGAACGCATGAACCAGGACCGCACCGAACACGACCGGACCCTGATCGTCCTGGAGACCGCCGGCGACGCCAGCCGCGACCGCGCCCGCGCCCTGATGGGCGCGGCCGGGTTCGACGCGGTGGACATTATGGCCTCGCGCTCCACGGAGGACAGCCAGGTCCATCTGGTGGTGGTGGAAGGCTGGGTCGGACCCGGCGACGCCCGTTTCGCCAGCCTGTTGCGCGACCCGGTCCGCCATGCCAACGTCATCGGCGGCTACGCGGTTCCCCTGGCCCCGTGAACGGGGCCGAAAGCATCCAAGGTGGAGACCTAAGCGGTGAGCGCACCGACCCCCCGTCCGGGAATCATGGACATCAAGGCCTATGTCGGCGGCGAATCGGCGTTGCCCGGCCAGGGCCGCGTGATCAAGCTGTCCTCGAACGAGGGCGCGCTGGGCCCCAGTCCCAAGGCGATGGCGGCCTACCGCGCCGTCACCGAGACCATCCACCGCTATCCCGATGGCGGCCATCGCCCCCTGCGCGAGGCCATCGCCCGGCGCTACGGCCTGGATGCGACGCGCATCGTCTGCGGCGCCGGATCGGACGAATTGCTGACCTTGCTGACGCGCGCCTATGCCGGGCCGGGCGACGAGGTGCTGTATAGCCGCCACGGCTTCCTGATCTATCCCATCGCCGCCAAAAGCGCCGGGGCCACCCCGGTGATGGCCGCCGAGGACGGTCTCACCGCCTCGGTGGACAATCTGCTGGCCGCGGTCACGCCGGCGACGAAGATCGTGTTCCTGGCCAACCCCAACAACCCCACCGGCACCTATCTGCCGGCGACGGAAGTGGCGCGGCTGCGCCGGGGCCTGCCCGACCATGTGCTGCTGGTGCTGGACGCGGCCTATGCCGAATTCGTCGGCCGCAACGATTACAGCGCCGGGCTGGAACTGGTGGAGAGCCCAAGCGCCAACACCGTGGTCACCCGCACCTTCTCCAAGATTTACGGTTTGGGCGGTCTGCGTCTGGGCTGGGCCTATTGCCCGGAGCCCGTCGCCCAGGTGCTGAACCGGATGCGCAATCCCTTCAACGTCGCCGCTCCGGCCCTGGCCGCCGGCCTGGCCGCGTTCGAGGACACCGCCTTTTTCGATCTGTGCCGCGCCCATAACGATTACTGGCTGCCCTGGCTGCTGGAGCAGATCAAGGCCCTGGGGCTGGAGGTGACGCCATCGGTGTGCAATTTCGTGCTGGTGCGCTTTCCCGACGCGCCGGGCCGCGACGCCGCCGCCGCCGATGAAGCGCTGAAAGCCCGCGGCATCATCGCCCGCATGGTCGCAAGCTACGGGCTGGGCGAATGGCTGCGCATCACCGTGGGCGCCGCCGACGAAAACAAGGCGGTGATCGAGGCCTTGACCGCCTTCGTCGCCGAGGGCGGATAGGCCATGGTCGAAGGCCCGCTTTTTCCCTCGGCCTGCATCATCGGCATCGGCCTGATCGGCTCGTCCCTGGCGCGGGCCATGCGCAAGCACGGGCTGGCCGGACGCATCGTCACCGTCGACGCCGATGCCGGGCATTGCCGAACCGCCCTCGATCTCGGCATCGTCGACGAGGCCGGCGCCGATCCGGCCCTGGTCGCCGGCGCCGATCTGGTGGTGGTGGCGGTGCCGGTGGGCGCCATGGAAGCGGTCGGCCGGGCCATCGCCCCCCATCTTAAGCGTGGGGCCATCGTCACCGATGTCGGCTCGGTCAAAACCGCGGTGATCCGCGATCTGGGGCCGCTGATCCCCGACGGCGTCCATTTCGTGCCCGGCCACCCCATCGCCGGCACCGAGCATTCCGGCCCCGAACACGGATTCGCCGAGCTGTTCGAGGGACGCTGGTATCTTTTGACGCCGCCGCCGGGCACCGATGCCGGCGCCGTGGCCCGCGTCGAGGCGCTGTGGCGCGGTGTGGGCTCGATGGTGGAAACCATGGACCCCCAGCACCACGACACGGTGCTGGCCATCACCTCGCATCTGCCCCACCTGATCGCCTACACCATCGTGGGCACCGCCGCCGATCTCGAAGACGATCTGGCCCGGGAGGTCATCAAGTTCTCAGCCTCGGGCTTCCGCGATTTCACCCGCATCGCCGCCTCGGAC
>JAJZUL010000073.1 GCA_021848545.1 Pseudomonadota bacterium | reverse complement strand
GAAAATGGCGGTTTTCGAGACCCGCAGCGGAGCGTACTTCATGTACGTGAGCAGCGGATGCGCAGAAAACCGCCATTTGCAGGCCGCCATGGCGATTTTCGGGTCGGGCTCTGAAACGGGATCGCGGGCGCCGCCATTGATCCCCGCTCCATTCACGGCAGGCTTTGCAACACGTCACCGATGGCGTCCCAGGCGCGATGGAGATCGCCGTCGCTGACGCAATAGGGCGGCAGCAGATACAGCACGTCGCCCAACGGCCGCAACAGCAGGCCCCGCGCCATGAAGGCCTTTTTCAAAACCGCGCCGACGGCCGCGCCATAGCCGGCATCCCCCTGCCCCGCCACGTCGAACGCGGCGATGGTGCCGCAAATCCGGGGCCGGGCGATCACAGCCCCCCGCGACGGAGGGCGACGGGCCAGATCGGCGAGTCGGGTCCGGTTCACCGCCTCGATGGCGGCGATGCGGGTCTGGCAGTCGGTTGAGCGCAACAACGCCAACGACGCCAGCCCGGCGGCGCAACCCAACGGATTGGCGGTAAAGGAATGGCCGTGCAGAAAGGCCCGGTCGATGCTCTGCCCGAGAAACGCGCGCCAGATGTCGTCGGTGGCCACGGTCATGGACAGGGGCAGAAAACCGCCGGTCAGGCCCTTGGACAGACAGACCATGTCCGGCCGGATGGCGGCCTTGACGCAGGCGAAGATCGCGCCGGTGCGCCCGAACCCGGTCATCACCTCGTCCAGGATCAGCAACGATCCGGCTTCCCGCACCATGGCGGCCAGACGGCGCAGGAATTCGGGGCGGCACATCCGCATGCCGGCGGCGCCCTGGACCAGCGGTTCGACGATCACCGCCGCCGGCTGCCCTTCCAGCAGCCGGGCCAGGGCCGCCAGACTTTGTTCCTCCCTGTCCGCCACCGCCTCGTCGCCGTCCCAGGTGGCGGGAAAGGGAACGGTCGAGACCGGAAACAGAAGATCGTCCCAGGCGGTGAAGAATCCCGACGAGCGGCCGGCGGACATGGCGCCCAGGGTATCGCCGTGATAGCCGCCCTCGAAGGCGACGAATCCGCGCCGCTCGCGGCCGAGATTGCGCCAATATTGATAGGCGATCTTGAGGGCGACCTCGATCGCGGTGGACCCGTCGTCGGAATAGAACACCCGCTCCAGCCCGTCGGGCAGCAGCGCCGTCACCTCCGCCGCCAGCCGCGCCGCCGGTTCGTGGGTGAAATCGGCGAAGATCACCTGTTCCAGCCGCCCCGCCTGCTCCGCCACCGCGCGGGCGATGGCGGGGTGCCCGTGTCCATGCAGGGTCACCCACCAGGACGAGACCAGATCGAGATACTCCTTCCCCGTCTGGTCCCACAGGCGGGCGCCCTGCCCACGCACGATGGCCGCCACCGGCGGCGCCGTTTCCGCCTGGGTGAAGGGATGCCAGATATGGCGGGCGTCCAGCCCGATGATATCGTCCCCGCTCATGACGCCACCGTTTGCGGCAGACGGGGATCGGGCCAAACCGCCATGGTCTCGGGCGTCACCTTGTCGAGCGGCGTCAGTTCGCCCAGGATCGCCACCGCGCCGAACCGTTCGATGGCTTCGCGGTTCTCAGGATCGGGCCGGCCGTTCAACACCACGCCCAGGATCGGAATATGGCGGCGGCGCAGGGCTTCCAGGGTCAACAGGGTGTGATTGATGGTCCCCAGCCGGGTGCGGGCCACCACCACCGCCGGCAGGCGCAGCAGCCCCATCAGATCGATGATGGTGGCCACGCCGTTCAACGGCACCAGCACGCCGCCGGCCCCTTCCACCACCAGCGGACCGGACGTCTCGGGCCGCAGGCAGGCGGCCAGATCCACATGCCCCCCCTCGCGGCGGGCGGCGAAATGAGGCGCCAGCGGCGCCCGGAAAGCATAGGCCGGCGGATAAATCCGGCATCCCGGAACCAGCCGGGCGATTTCGGCGCTGTCACTACCCTCGACGGTGCCGCTCTGGACCGGTTTCCAATATCCCCACCCCCAGCGCGTCGCCAGCCAGGCCGATACCACCGTCTTGCCGACATCGGTATCGGTTCCGGTCACGAACACCCCGTCCAAAGACTCGATCATCCTGGTCCCGTCCTGTAATCCACCGTCAGGATTTCATGGGTGACGGCGCACGGGCTTCCCATCGCCGCCAGCGCCCGTCGCACCGCGCCCGCATGCGCCGGGCGATGATCGGCAACGGGAATCGCCGCGCCGATGGTCTTCAGGCCGCGCAGAAAGGCGCGACCGTCGGCATAACGCAAGACGATGGGTTCGGCAACCACCCGCGCCCGGCCGTGTCCCGACAAGACCTGTTCCACCTCCGCCGCATTCGGCTGAACCGGCATGCCGCAGGGCGCGCCCACCGCCGCCAGGGCGTGGCGCCATTCGACGAAGCTGTTGCGCCCCGGCAGGGTCAGCACCATGCGCCCGTCCGGCGCCAGACACCGCGCCAGTCCCCGCAATCCCGCCGACAGATCGGCGAACCACTGCACCGCCAGATTGGACACGATCAGATCGAGGCTGGCGGGCGCGATATCGGGCGCCTCGCCATCCATCACCCGGAAAACCGCCCCCTCGCCCACCGTTTCCGCCGCCTTCGCCACCATCGCCGGCGCGATGTCGGTGACCTGCCACGCCCCCTTCAGACGGGGCAGCAGACGGCGGGTCAGCAGGCCGGTGCCGCAGCCGATTTCCAGAATGCGCGCCCCCGGCGGCGGCGGTTCGCTCAGAACGCGCTCGGCCAACATCGCGGCGGCGGCGTCCTGGGCGGCGGCGGCGTTTTCATAATGGTCGGCCGCCGCCGCGAAGCTGGCGGTCACCCGCGCCTTGTCGATGACCGCCCCCGCGATCACCGGCAGGACTCGTGAAAGGCGGCGATGGAAGCGGCCACCCGGTCGGCATGGGTCAGGGGCAAAAGATGGCCGCCCCCCTCCACCAGATCGAGGGCGTGACCGGCGAAGGCGACCCGGCTCATCGCCGCCGAGACGATGGGATCGACGTCCCCGGCCAGGGCCGAAACCGGGCAATCCAGTTCGGCCAGGGTCGGGCGTTCATCGCACAAGGCCAGCCAGGACAGCGACGCCCGCAACGGCTCATGGACCAGACCCAGGGTCTCGATCGGCCCGGTCATGCCGCAGCGATCGAGAAAGTCGCTGACCACCTCTTCCGGCGCGGTGGCGAAACGGGCCAGCATCCGTCCCACCACCCGCTGCGGCACGCCCTCGGGAAAATCGGGAGCATGGGTGAAACGGGCGAAGCCGTTGATCGCCATGGCGCCGGCCCAGGGACGGGGAATATTGGCGAGCGCCCAGGCGAAGCCCAGGGAATGCCCCACCACCAGCGGCCGGCTGGCGGCCCGAAAACGGGGTTTGCCGTAAAAACCGAAATCGAGGGCGCTCTCGGCCGCCTCGCCCAGTCTTTCGCGCACCGGGTCCCATAATCGGGCGTTCAGGCCCCAGCCATGGATCAGGAGAATCGGACTCATCGGGTCACCGCGATCATCGTGTCGGCCAAAGCCTCTATATCGGCATCCTTATGGGCGGCCGACAGGGCGAAACGGATGCGCGCGGTGCCGTTGGGCACGGTGGGCGGCCGGATCGCCACCCCCAGCATGCCTTTTTCCTCCAGCGCCGCCGCCACTTTCAGCACCCGCGCCTCCTCGCCCAGGATCACCGGCACGATCTGGCTGGCCGAGGCGCCGCATTCCAGCCCCGCCGCGCGCCAGCGCCCCCGCACATAATCGCCCGCTTCCGCCAGCCTGCGACGCTCGGCCGCCATGGTCGGAACCAGATCGAGGGCGGCGTCGATGGCCCCCAGCACCGCCGGCGGCGGCGCCGTGGCGTAGATCAGGCCCGAGGCGCGATTGACCAGATAATCGCGTACCGCCCGCGAACAGGCGATATAGGCGCCGAACCCGCCCAGCGCCTTGGAGAAGGTGCCCATGGCCACATCCACCGCCAGCCCGCCGGTCAGGCCGAACCCGTCTTTGCCCATCACCCCGGTGGCATGGGCCTCGTCCACATAAAGCAGGCCGTCATGGGCGGCGACCAGATCGGCCAGGGCGGACAGGTCCGGCAAATCCCCGTCCATGCTGAACACGCTTTCGGTGACCACCAGCGCCGGGCGGCCCGCATGCGCGGCGAGCAATCGCCCGAGATGGCCGAGATCGTTGTGGCGGAAGCGATGCTGACGAATACCGGCGATCTGGCAGCCGGCATGCAGGCTGGCATGGTTGAGGCGATCGGTGAACAGCACCGGCTCGCCCCCCCACAGCGCCCGGTCGAGCAAAGCCGGCAGCACCGAGGCGTTGCATTGCCAGCCGCTGGCGAAGACCAAAGCGGCCTCGGTCCCCTTGGCCGCGGCGATCCGCGCCTCCACCCGCGCCAAGGCGTCGAGATGTCCGGTCACCAGCCGCGAGGCGCCGCTCCCGGCGCCATAACGGGCGGCCCAATCGCGGGCGCGTTCGATCAGCAGCGGATGGCGGGCGAGGCCGAGATAATCGTTGGACGAGAAATTGACCAGGATGCGGCCGTCCAGCCGCACCCGTCCGCCATCCAACGGCTCCGCCGGCCGCAGCCGCCGCAAACGGTGGCCCGCCGCCAATTCGTCGAGGATTAGCCCAACCCTGTGGTCGAGATCGCGCATGGGCGGGTGTTTAGCGGCTTTTCAGGGTTGGCTCAAGGAGGACGGCGGCTACCCCAGGGGAATCGGGTAAACCCGCTTCCCCTGCATTATGTATATTTCCCTCAATCGCCGGGCGGGCGCGTCCGCGCCCTTGGCTATCCTCGCTTGCGCTCCGAGGCCCCGATGGAGCCT
>JAJZUL010000072.1 GCA_021848545.1 Pseudomonadota bacterium | reverse complement strand
GGCGGTGAAGGCCGCGTCGGTGGCGACCAGGGTCTCGTCGCCGCGCCAGACCGGATCACCCGGCATGGCGGGTTCCTCTTTGATCAGTCCCTTGGCGGTGAGGCTGCCGATCACCTTGTCGGCGGCGCCGCCCTTCAGATGGGCCGGCAAGGGAAGGACGAAGCGACCCGGGCGCTGGCAGGCGGCGGTCAGGATCACGAGCTGGGTATCGGAAAGTTTGGTCATGGTGTTGCCCTCAGGTGGCGGGCGCGGACGATCCGCATCCCTGTACCACCCCAAGCCCCGCCGGGCTGGACCCGGTCGGAGCCTACCCCAGCGAAGGCGGGGGGCGGTGGGAAAGCGGTTCGGCTACTCGGCGAACTCGCCTTCCTTGAAGGCGCTGTCGGTGATGCGTTTCAGCAGCTCGGCGTAGTGGCCCAGGGTGCCGACATGGCCCCAGGTGATCTCCTCCGGCGTCCAGTTGAAATGATCGGCGCTGAGAGTCCGCAGCCGCTCGATCGTCGCATCGAATTCCACCTTTTTGGCAATGAATGCGTCGAGCGCTTGGCGGCTGTCGGTGGGCTTGCGCATGGTCGTCTCCAAAGCTTGATCACGCCTTCATGAAGGCGCTGTTCCACGCCGGAGCCAAGCGATCAACACCATCATTTCATTGCTTTATTAATCGCCGCGCCGGGATCGGCGAATTCGCCGATCGGGCGTCGGAGGAGACGTGCCATGGCGGGCCGCAAGCCGCTGCCCACCCACCTCAAGCTGGTCAAGGGTACCGCCCGTCCGCATCGGCTCAACAAGGCCGAGCCCAAGCCGACCGTCGCCGTGCCCGAGCCGCCGGCCCATCTCGACGAGCGGGCCGGCGCCAAGTTCGCCGCCATGGCGGAGATGCTGGCCCGGCACGGGGTGATGACCGAACTCGATGCCGGGGCGCTCGCCCGCTACGTGGTGGTGTGGTGCCGCTGGGTCGATGCCGAGGCCGAGATTAAGCGGCGCGGGCCGGTGGTCAAGACCGAGGCCGGCAATGTCATCCAGAACCCGTTCCTGGCGGTGGCCAACAAATGCCTCCTCCAGATGGCCCAACTGGAAAGCGAGTTCGGCCTGACGCCGTCGTCGCGCTCGCGCATCCGCATGGCCGAACCGGCCGCGACCATCGACCCATTCGAGGAGTACCTCAACCGTGGCAAGGACCCCGCGTAAGCCCAAGGCGCCGCCCTGCGCCGTCGAGGCTTACGCCCGCGCCGTGGTCGACGGAAAGGTGGTCGCCGGCCGGCTGGTCCAACTCGCCTGCCGACGCCATCTCGACGACCTGGTGCAGGGCGAGGCGCGGGGGCTGGCCTGGGACGGGGTCGCCGCCCGCCACGCCACTGAGTTCTTCGGCCATCTGCGCCATTCCACCGGCGAATGGGCCAACCACCCGTTCGATCTCCAGCCGTGGCAGGCGTTCGTCATCGGCTCGCTGTTCGGCTGGAAGCGGGCCGATGGGCTGCGCCGCTTCCGCACCGCCTATGTCGAGGTGGCCCGGAAGAACGGCAAGTCGGTGATGCTGGCCGGTACCGCCCTTTACGCCCTGGTCGCCGACGGCGAGCCGGGCAGCCATGTTTACGCCGCGGCGACCACCCGCGACCAGGCGCGCATCGTCTTCGGCGAGGCCGAGCGGATGGTCGAGGCCAGCCCGCCCTTGCGGGCGCGCGTGACCCGCACAGTCAACAATCTCGCAGTGCTCGCTACCTCGTCGTGGTTCCGGCCGCTATCGGCCGACGCCTCGAAGATGGACGGCCTCAACGTGCATTTCGCCGCAGTCGATGAAGTGCATGAGCACCCGAACCCGGAGATCGTCCAGAAGCTCAACACCGCCACGGGGGCGCGGCGCCAGCCGCTGATCTTCGAGATCACCACGGCTGGCCACGACCGCCATTCGGTGTGCTGGCAGCACCACGAATTCTCGGTCAAGGCGCTGGAGGGCAGCATCCCGGCCGAGGCCACCGACAGCTGGTTCGCTTACATCGCCACCATTGATGCCGGCGACGACTGGACCGATCCGGCGGTGTGGATCAAGGCCAATCCCAGCCTCGGCGTTACCGTCAAGGTGGCGGACCTGAAGCGCCAGGTCGAGGAGGCCCGCGAGATGCCGGCGCAGCAGAACGCCATCCGGCGGCTGCGCCTCAACGAATGGACCGAGCAGGTCACCCGCTGGCTCGACATGGCGGTGTGGGACGAGGGTGGCCCGTCGAAAGCCACCACCCCGGCGGCCGTCAAGGCCGAGATGGACGCCCTGACCGAGCGGCTGGCCGGGCGGCTGTGCTATGGTGGGCTCGACCTCGCCCGGGTCAACGACCTGTCGGCCTTCGTGCTGCTGTTCCCGCCTACCATCCCGGGCGAACGCTGGATCACCCTGTGCCGCTTCTGGGTGCCGGAGGAGGACATCCTGCGCCGCGCCCGCCGTGACCGGGTGCCCTACGATCTGTGGCGCGAACAGGGCTGGCTGGTGGCCACCCCCGGCAACACCACCGACTTCGCCTTCATCGAGCAGGAGATCCTCGACCTCGCCGGGATTTACGACCTGCGCGAGGTCGCCTTCGACCGCACCTTCGCCGGGGAGATCGTCCAGAACCTGCAGGACGAGGGGCTGACCCTGGTGGAGTTCGGCCAGGGCTTCCTCAGCATGGCGGCGCCGACCGCCGAACTGGAACGCCTGTCGGTGTCGCGCGCCCTGTGGCACGGTGGCCACCCGGTGCTGCGCTGGAACGCCTCCAATGTCGCCGTGCGCCAGGACCCGGCGGCAACATCAAGCCGGACAAGGAACGCTCGACCGAGCGCATCGACGGCATCTCGGCGCTGATCAACGCGCTGGGCCGCGCCATGGTTCGCGGCGAGGCCGAGCGCTCGGTCTATGAGGAACGCGGGTTCCTGGTGTTCTGAAAGCCCGCCACAAACGGGGCGGCTACCGCAGGCAGCACTTTTTGTACTTCTTCCCGCTGCCGCAGGGACAGGGATCGTTTCGTCCGATCTTCGTCGGCTTCGCAGTCGCGTCGGGGCTGCGGCCGACAAGACCATCAAACGCGAAGGGGCTGGAAAAGTATTTCGGTTTGGGTGTCGAGCGTCCGGTCCTCAGGCCAAGGTCGATTTCGACATCCTCGATATCACCGGCGATCGAGATGTCGATGACGTCCCGTTGGAAGGCATCACGAATGATGTCGATGGTCTCAACGGCCCTGAGGTCGATCAAGACCGAAACGGCAAAGCCGTTCGCCAGACGTCTCTCCGTGGAATTGCATTTGAGCATCCCGACCAGAATGTCGATGCATTCGCTACGGCACTGTGGATGGCGCTGGACGATGTGCCTGATACCGTCGATCGCCGCAGATTCATGTACCTTCATGTTCGAGGAGTCGCCGAGATAGGCCGCGATGTGCGGAATGGCCGGTGGCCCGATCATGCCGAGCACCTGCGGAATCTCTTCCACCGCCGGCTCATCGCCGATCATCGTCTTCGACACGGCCAGCAACGGCACAACCACCTCCTCGGCCCGCATCTGCCCCAGCGCCCGCCACGCGTGCATCGATGCCCACATGACCCGGTCGTCAGCGTGGGTGCCAAAGCTCAGGTCCGTGTCGCAGGCGAGACGGATCAGTTCGGGAACATGCGCCGGTTCGAAACCGAATTCGGCGGCATAGTCGGGCCATTCTTCGGGATCGATGCTACCGCTGTCGCCAATGGCCAGAAGCCGGCGAACCGGGTCGGTGTATTCCGCGTTGGAGATGTCGCCCTTCGAACTGCCGGTCACATCGCACCTGCCCCGTTGCCCCATTGCACCCGGGCGCAACATTAGCCGAGGCCCTGGGCGAGTCCAATCGCTGGGTCCTCTTTCTGCAAGGATCGACAGGATGCACCTCCATAGGGGTTTGCGCGCGGCTGCCCGCGTGGCGCCGAAATTCCTGCGCGACCTCGCCGGCCTCGCCGCCGTCGCCGCCATCAGTTTCGGTGCCTGGCTGGCTTGGCCGCCGGCCGGGTTCATGGTCGGCGGCGCCCTGGTGCTGGCCGGAGTCCTGCTGACGGCACGGCAGGATGCCCCACCGCCCGCCGCCGACGGTGACGGCTGATGCGCGGGCTGTTCGGGGCGATGGTGGCGCCGCGGCGTCGAGGGGCCACCTTGGACTCGGGAGCCGCCGGCTGGCTGCCGTTCCTGGGCTCGGTGCGCTCGGCCACCGGCATCGCCATCAACCAGGCCACCGCCATGCGCTGCGCGGCGGTGTTCGGCTGCATCACCATTCCCGCCGAGGACGTCGCCCGCTCGTCTCCCCGGCTCTATCGCCGGCTGCCCGACCGCCAGACCGAGGATGGCCGGGTGCTGCTGGGCGGGCGCGAGGAGGTGACCGACCACCCGCTGGCCCGGCTGTTCCGGCGCCCCAACCGGGTGCAGGACTGGTACCAGTTCGCCGGCATGATGGAACGCTCCATCGGCCTCAAATCCAACGCCTATGCCCTGGTGCTGCGCGACCGCTCCGGCACGCCCACCGAATTGCTGCCGTTCAACCCCGACAAGGTCATCGTGCTGGAGGCGGCCGACGGGTCGATCTTCTACCAGTTCGCCCCTACCGGCCTGTTCGAGCTGTCCATCTTCGACAGCCTGCGCCAGGCCTATGAGGGCTTCCGGGTTCCGGCCGAGCATGTGTTCCACCTGCACGAGCTCGGCTTTAACATGCTGCTGGGTACCAGCCGCATCGGCTTCGCCGCCGAGGCAGTGGGGCTGACCCTGGGGCAGGAACAGCAGGCTGGCCGCTGGATCGGCAACGGCGCGCGGCCGTCGGTGGTGCTGACCACCGACGGCAAGCTGACCCCGGAGGCGGCACGCCGCATCAAGCAGGACTGGGAAGACCTGTTCGCCGGGCTGGCCAACACCGGGCGCACCGCGGTGCTGGAGCAGGGGCTGAAGCCGGCGACCCTGACGCTCAC
>JAJZUL010000044.1 GCA_021848545.1 Pseudomonadota bacterium | reverse complement strand
AGAGGCTCCATCGGGGCCTCGGAGCGCAAGCGAGGATAGCCAAGGGCGCGGACGCGCCCGCCCGGCGATTGAGGGAAATAGACATAATGCAGGGGAAGCGGGTTCACCCGATTCCCCTGCCTGACGGCCGCATTTGCGGGCGGATTGGTCTTAAGGGGCAACGGGATGAGTGGGCCTGGCAATACGCCACTGTTCAAGGACGACGCGGTGAGCGGGGCGGAAACGACACCCCCGGATGCGACCGCCAGGGCGTTGCAACGCTTGGCCAATGCGGTCGAACGGCTGGAATCGGCGGCGTCCCACGCCGCGTCCGGCGATCTGCTTCTGGCCGGGGAATTACGCGATCTGCGCGACGATTACGCGCGTCTGGACGATGCCTCCCGGGTGGCGGCCACCCGTCTCGACACCACCATGGCGCGGTTGCGCGACCTGCTGGAGGAATAAGGCGATGGCGGTGGTCAGCGTGACCGTCAACGGCCGTCTTTACGAGGTGGCGTGCGACGACAGCCAGGTCGACAAGGTGCGCCATCTGGCCGGCGTTCTCGACGAGCGCGCCCAGATTCTGCTGGGCCAGTTGGGCGTTCAGCCCGAGGCGCGGATTTTGGTGATGATCGGCCTGATGCTGGCCGACGAACTGGCCGAGGCCAAGGCCGAACTCCAGGAGGCCAGGGCGCGCCTGGGCTCGGTGACCCACAAGGATAGCGGTCTGGCCGATGGGCTGGTCGCTTTCGCGCGGCGGATCGAGGCCATTGCCGAACGGCTGGAACACGCCTAAATTACTGGCAAGAAGCGGCTTGCTGCGCGGTGCGACAGGCAGCCAACGTCCCTGGGGCCAATACCGATCCTCTTGGGGGCTGTCTCTGCCGGGATCGTGGTCCCGGCATATGGCCACCCACCTGCTTAAGGCAGGCCACAGAGGACTTGCAACGCCACCGGCCGAGGCGGCTCCGCTTCCCTTGCTTTCATGTTCCCTTGCTTTCATGGATGCCATTCCGTCACCTGAGAGGTTTTCGGTATTTCGATTCCAGGCCCTCGGGACCCTTCCGACGTCGCGGTCTTGAAGGCCGAGGCCCGCGTCAAGGCGCGGGCGGCGCGGCGCGCCGCCGCCATCGATGCCCGGTCCGCAGCCGCCGCTCTCGCCGCCGCCGCCAAATCCCTGTCGTCATGGGGGCCGGTGGCCGGATACTGGCCGATCGGCGATGAGATCGATTGCCGCCCCCTGCTGGCGGCGCTCGCCGGTCTCGGCTGTCCCCTGGCGCTTCCCGCGGTCGTCGCTCCCGACCAGCCTTTGGCGTTTCGCGCCTGGGCGCCCGGCGGCACGCTGGTCGCCGGCGCCCATGGGACCCGCGAACCACCCGCCGATGCTTCGTTGGTGCGGCCGGGCCTGGTGCTGGTGCCGCTGCTGGCTTTCGATCGGGACCTGTATCGTCTCGGCTATGGCGGCGGCTATTACGACCGCACCCTGGATCGTTTGCGGCGCGGTCCCCAGGGGGTACGGGCCATCGGGCTGGCCTATGCCGCCCAGGAGGTCGCGGCCGTGCCCCGGGACGGTTTCGATGCCCGGCTCGACGGGATGCTGACGGAACGCGGGCTGATTGGAGAAAAGGGCGAAGGATGAGAGTGCTGTTTCTGGGCGATGTGGTGGGCCGTTCCGGCCGCGACGCGGTGGTGACGCGCCTGCCGGAAATCCGGTCGCGTCTGGCTCTCGATTTCGTGGTGGTGAATGCCGAGAACGCCGCCCACGGGTTCGGCATCACTCCCAAAATTTGCGAGGATTTCTTCGCCGCCGGCGCCGATGTGCTGACGTTGGGCAATCACGCCTGGGATCAGCGCGAGATCATGCCCTATATCGACACCGAACCCCGTCTGCTGCGACCGCTCAATTATCCGGCGGGGACGCCGGGACGGGGAGTCGGCGTGTTTCCGGCGCCCCGCGGACGCAAGGTGATGGTGGCGCAGGTGATGGGGCGTCTGTTCATGGACCCCCTGGACGATCCCTTCGCCGCCCTTGAACGGGAAATGGCGCGGGTGCGTCTGGGCGGTGGCGCCGACGCCATTTTCGTCGACGTTCATGCCGAGGCCAGCAGCGAGAAGATGGCCGTCGGTCATTTCCTGGACGGACGGGTCAGTCTGGTGGCCGGCAGCCATTCCCATATTCCCACCGGCGACGCCCAGATTTTGCCGGGTGGGACCGCCTATCAGACCGATGCCGGCATGTGCGGCGATTACGATTCGGTCATCGGCATGAAGAAGGATGCGGCCATGTTCAAATATGTCCGCAAAATTCCCGGCGAGCGCCTGTCCCCGGCCGACGGGCCGGGCACCGTTTGCGGGGTGATGGCCGAAACCGACGACGGAACCGGTTTGGCGACGCGGGTGGCGGCGTTGCGGCTGGGGCCGCGTCTGGCCGAGACCTGGCCGGATCATTCCGATATCTGATACCCTTTTTCCGTCACCATGCCGATGAAGGCGTCGACCACGGCGGTATCGTACAGAACGCCCCGTTGCGCCCTCAGTTCCGCGACCGCCGCGCCCAGACCCAAGGCGGGGCGGTAGGGGCGGTGCGACGAGATCGATTCCACGACGTCGGCCACTGCGAGAATTTTCGCTTCCGGCAGGATTTCGCCGTCCTTCAACCCGCGTGGATAACCGCTTCCGTCGATGCGCTCGTGATGCTGGCGAATGATCTCCGCCAGCGGAAAGGGAAAGCGAACGTCTTTGAGGATTTCGTAGCCCTCGTTGGCGTGTTCCTTGACCAGAGCATATTCGATCGGGCTGAGCGTCCCCGGTTTGCTCAAAATGTCCGAGGGAATGGCGATCTTGCCGACATCGTGAACCAGTCCGGCGTAATGCAGCCGTTTGCTCTCCTGCGCCTCATAGCCCATTTCGCGGGAAATGTCGCGGGCGATGGCCGCGACCCGCCGCTCGTGGCCGGCGGTATAGGGGTCGCGCTTCTCCACCATGTGCGAGACCGCAATCAGCGTCTCATCCATCATGGATTCAAGCTGCCGGACATAGTCGGCGATGATTTGGGCATCGCGCTTGTGCTCGGTGACGTCGCGTATGAAGCCGAATAGAAGGCCGGTGTCCCGGCGAAAACTTACCGAGACTTCCACCGGAACGGTCCGGCCGTCCTTGCGGCGAAGAAGCGTTTCGAACCGGTCCTGGCCCCGCTCCAATATCTTTTTAAGATGTTCCGTGGTCTGCTCGGGAGATTCGACGGCGTCCAGCATCGCGATCTCCATGGTCAGCAATTCTTCGCGCGAATATCCCGTCAGTTTGGTGAGGGCTTCATTGACGTCCATGATGCGGCCGTCCTGATTTCCTTCGAGAAACCCTTCGGACGTCGTTTCGATGGCTGAACGGTAAAGGGTTTCTTTCAACCTCACGTTGTCGGGGGCGTCCGTTTCGCGGCGAACGGCCTCGGGCTCGCCGGCTTCGATAATTTTCCCGCCGGGCGGGCGGGTCGTCATGCGTTCGGTCAGGCGGCCTTGCGCGACGCCCTGGTGCTTCAGCCGGATGAATTCGGTGACGTCCTCCACGCGGTGAATGAGGTAGCGCACCGCGCCGTCGGCCTGGCGATCGTCGGGATTGTCGGGAAAGACATCGAAAACGCTAAGGCCCAGAATGCCCTCGCGCCGGGTCATGGTCGCGCGGAGATAGGCATCCGTCGCGCCGATGATGATGAAATCCCGGTCCAGGATCAGATAGGGATCGGGGGCGCTTTCCAGAAGCGCACGGAAATCGGGCGTTTCTATGGAAAAAACCATCGCGGCCGCCCAAGGCTTGATGAACAGGGACAGGATACCGTCGTCCATGGTGCGAAAGCCATGGCGTTTCGGTCAAACCATCGCGGCGACGCTGTGGGCGGTGAATACGGCACCGGGGTCAAATCACCGGCCAGCGCAGGCTGTTGTCGGCGATGGCGGCCTTGGGGCGGCCGATGAAATAGCCTTGCCCCAAATCGATCCCCATCTCCTGCAACGCGGTGAGCACCTCCTCGGATTCCACATATTCGGCCACCACCTTGATGCCGAGATCGGCGGCGAGCCGGCCGATGGTCTGAACAAAGGCCCGGTCCTTGTCGCTTTCGAGCATGTGGGCGATGAAATCGCCCTCGATCTTGAGGAAATCCACCGGGAAGCGCCGCAGATACTGGAAGGACGAAAAGCCGGAGCCGAAATCGTCGATGGCCAGTTTGAACCCGTCCATCTTCAATTCGCGGATCAACCCTTCCAGCACGGTGATGCTGCGCACCGTGTCCCGTTCGGTGATTTCGAACACGACCTGGCTGCGGTCGATGCCGTATTCGCTGACCAACCGTTTCAGGGTGCGCACGAAATCGGCCACCACCAGCGCTCGCGGCGACAGGTTGACGAACAGCAGACCCTTGAAATCGCGGGCCGCCATTTCCGCCAGGGCCTTTTCCAGAACGATGGTGTCCAGCCTGTGGATCACCCCCGCTTTTTCCGCATATTCGATGAAACGGCCGGCTTCCACCCGTTCCTCGTCGAGGACCATGCGGCTCAGAACCTCGAAAGCGACGATGCTGTTTTCCTTCAGGTCCATGATCGGCTGGAAATAGGGGATGATCCGCCCGTCATTCACTGCGCTGACCACCAGCGACGTGGTGTGGGCGACGTCGCGGAAGACTTCGGCCACCTCGTCCTCCGAGGGGACGCCGATCTCGTTCTTTCCGCCCTCTTTGGCCTTGTACATCATGTTGTCGGCGAACAGGAACAGGTCGTGGGGGGTTTCGGCATGCAGCGGATAGATCGCCATGCCGATGGACACGCTGCCCGAAACCTTGCCACCGTCGCCGAGATCAAGGACCTGGGCCGATATGCACTCCAGGATGCGCCGGGCGACGGTGTTGGTCGCCTCCAGTCCGCTTTCAGGCAGCAGCAGAACGAATTCGTCCCCGCCATAGCGCCCCAGGATGTCGCCCGGCCGCAGGGTTTGCCGCATGGCGTTGGCGATCATCTGAAGATAGCGGTCGCCGATCGCGTGGCCGTGGCTGTCATTGACCAGTTTGAAATTGTCGAGGTCGATGACCAGAAGCCCGAACTCGTAGCCGTGGCGTTTGGCCCGCGGAATTTCGTATTCCAGCAGCTCCCAGAAGACCCGCCGATTGTACAGATCGGTCAGCGGATCGCGGGTGGCGAAATATTCCATTTCGCTGGTGTATTTGTGGATGGCTTTGACCGAGCCGATGACGTTGAGCATGGTCGACAGCACGCTGTCCATGACCAGCCGCATGGTGTCGTCGCCGATCTGGTCGGCGTTGATGCCGATGCCGACGATGCCGCCGACTTTCGGCTTGTCCAGGATCAGGGATTTGGTGTGCAGCGCCAGGGCGCTGTCGTCCAGCTCCAGGGGCGGCAGGTCGCCGCTTTTCGCATAATGATGGGAGGTGCGCAGATCGGTGTAGCCGGCGAACCGCTCATCCTCGGAAACCAGACGGGCGATGTAGGTTTCCATCAGTTGCGCCGATTCCGCGGACGGCGGGGACAGCCAGAAGATTTCCAGGTCGAAGGCGTCGTCGCCGACGCGAAACAGCGAGAACAGGACCTGGATGCTCATGATCCGGTTGATCTCGATCATCAGCTGGCTGACATACTCGCTCCAATCGCGCACCACGTCCGAGGTGATGACGAATTTTTCCAGAAGGCCGATCTCGAACTGGAGGACGCCCTTGTCCACGGCGATGGAACGCAGCTTTTCCACCAGGGACCCGAAATGATTCAACAGGTCGCTCAGTTCGGTGAAGCCGAGATCGCGGCCTGAAAATTCCACATCGGCCAGATCCGAAACCGCGCCGACATGGACGATCGCGTCGTCGACGGCGGCGATGGATTGTTCGATCCGGCGATTGACGATCCACACCACGAAGGCTGCCATCAGCATCGCCGCCGGCGCCAACAGGGCCATCCACAGCAGGAAATGGTAGCGGGCGCGCCGGATCAGAAGGTTGCCGTTCTGAACGACTTCGATCACCCCCATGGTGTCGCCCGGCTTGGCCAGGGTATGGCAGGCCACGCAGCGGTGATCGGCCACCAGCGGCATCAGATAGCGGCTGGTGCCGTTATGCTCGATGCTGAGCGGCTTGCCGGTCTTCAACACCCGGCGCAAATCGGGGGTCATCGGCGGCTGGGCGATGGGGCCGAAATTCCGTTCGACCACCGGGCCGCGATAAATCTGCACCGTCATGCCGTCGGCGGCGGCGGCCGAATGGATGGAGGCGATGAATTTTTCGGCCTGCTTGTGGGTCCAGCCCGTACTCATCAACTGGTACATGCCGGCGAACGTCACCTTGGCGGTGGCGGCGGCGGAAACCCTGGCGTTCTGCCGGATGGTATGGGCGGTAATGCGGTCTACGGCAAGAAAGGAGACGCCAAAAAAGGCGATCGACACGACGGCCGAGGCGCCCATGATGAAAGTACGAAGACGCATGTCACTGTCCGCTGCGGCAGCCGTTCCCTGATTGAAATGTGCGCTCACGCCGCCTTGTCGCACAATGCACCCGAGAGCGATTCAACACAACGGTGATGTCGTACCAGGGGAATCGGGTGCCCCCGCTTCCCCTGCATTATGTATATTTCCCTCAATCGCCGGGCGGTCGCGTCCGCGCCCTTGGCTATCCTCGCTTGCGCGATCTCTGGGTTATCTTCGCTTGCGCTCCGGGGCCCCGATGGAGCCTCTCCGCACGCTGCGGCGGCCTCAACGGCCTGGTCGCTCCGCTCCAACGCGCCTTCACCCGATTACCCTGCCGGGATAGGTACGAGGGGTGGCGTCATGGCAAAAATATTGCCATAGTCGGGCGCCCTTGTGGCTTTGTTATCGGAAGGCAGGAACCCGTTTCGTATGGCCGGACATTCCCAGTTCAAGAATATCATGCACCGCAAGGGCGCCCAGGACGCCAAGCGGGCCAAGGTTTTCACCAAGCTGATCCGCGAACTGACGGTGGCGGCCCGGTCGGGGATGCCCGATCCCGCCGCCAATCCCCGTTTGCGGGCGGCGATCCAGGCGGCGCGGGCGGGCAACATGCCGCGCGACACCATCGACCGCGCCATCAAGCGCGGCGCCGGCGGCGAGGATGGCGCCAATTACGAGGAAGTCCGGTACGAGGGGTACGGTCCGGGATCGGTGGCGATCATCGTCGAGGCCCTGACCGACAACCGCAACCGCACCGCTTCCGAAGTGCGGTCGGCCTTTTCCAAGAATGGCGGCGCCCTGGGCGAGACCAATTCGGTGTCGTTCATGTTCGATCGCATCGGCTCCATCCGCTATGGCGCCGGGGCGGCCGATGCCGAAACCATGTTCGAGGCGGCGCTGGAAGCCGGCGCGGAGAATGTGGAATCCTCGGAGGACGGCCACGAAATCACTTGCGCCCCCGACGATCTGGGCGCGGTGCGCGAAGTGCTGGAAGGCAAATTCGGCACCCCGGATCACGCCCGCCTCGATTGGCACCCCCAGACCCTGGTGCCGGTCGCCAGCGAGGATACGGCGAAGACCCTGCTGAAGCTGCTGGACATCCTGGACGACAATGACGACGTCCAGCGGGTTCAGGCCAATTTCGAAATACCGGACGACATCATGGAGCGCCTGAGCGACTAAAGACTCGCGCCCGAAGCGGAGCGGAGCACCAAATCCAGCGCGCCGGAGCGACCCGGAGATGGCGGAGCCATCGGAGGGCGCGAGGATAAGCCAAGCGCGAGCGCCGGCGTCTGAGGCTGAACAAAACCCGGAGGGTTTCATCATGAAGGTGCTGGGGCTCGATCCGGGCCTGCGCTGCACCGGGTGGGGAATGGTCGAAGCCGAGGGGAACCGGCTGCGCCACCTTGCCGCCGGGGTGGTGCGCTCCGACGGCGATCTGCCCCTGGCCGAGCGTTTGGCGCAGTTGCACCGGAGCGTCCGCGCGGTGCTGGACGAATGGCGCCCCGACGAGGCGGCGGTCGAGCGAACCTTCGTCAACCGCAATCCCGAATCGACCCTGAAGCTGGGCCAGGCCCGCGGCGTGGTGCTGCTGGCGCCCGCCCTGGCCGGCTTGCCGGTGGCGGAATACGCGCCGACCCAGATCAAGCAGGCGGTGGTGGGAACCGGCCGGGCCGCCAAGGATCAGGTGGGCATGATGGTACGGACCCTGTTGCCGGGCTGTCTGGTGGCCAATGCCGATGCCGCCGACGCCCTGGCGATCGCCATTTGCCATATTCACCACCGCGCCACGGCGACCGCCATATCCCGTCTGGCCGGGGCGGGAGCGGGGAGGGCCGTCCGATGATCGCCAAGCTGAAGGGCCTGATCGATTCGCTGGGCGAGGATTGGGTGATCGTGGATGTGGCCGGGGTCGGCTATCTGGTGTCCTGTTCGGGGCGCACCCTGGCCCGGCTGGAGGTCGGCCGCCCGGCCGTGCTGGCGGTGGAAACCTGGGTACGCGAGGATGCCATCCAGCTTTTCGGTTTCGCCGAGCCGGCGGAACGCGACTGGTTTCGGCTATTGACCACGGTCCAGGGGGTGGGCGCCAGGGTGGCGCTGGCGATCCTGTCGGTGATTCCCCCCGATCAGATTTTGCGCACCATCGCCGCCCAGGACCGGGCGCCGTTGCAGCGGGCGTCCGGGGTCGGTCCCCGGCTGGCGGCGCGCATTCTGGCCGAGTTGAAGGACAAGGCGGTGGCGGTGGCGGCGTTGACGCCGACGGGCGCCGACGTCGCCGGCGCTCCCGGCGGCGGCGTCGCCGATGTGGGCGGCGCCGGCGAGGACGCGGTTTCGGCCCTGGTCAATCTCGGCTATCGCCGTCTGGAGGCGTTCGAGGCGGTGGCGGCGGCGCGGGCCGCCGGCGAGGGGGAGGGTGATACGGCCCGGCTGATCCGGGCCGCGCTTCAGCGTCTCGGCCGCGACCTGCTGGGGAGCGGGCGATGAGCGAGGAGCGGATCGTCCAACCCGATTCCCTGCCCGGCGACGGCGAGGCGGCGTTGCGGCCCCAGGTTCTGGCCGATTTCACCGGCCAGGCCCAGGTGCGCGAAAACCTCAAGATCTTCATCGAGGCGGCCAAGGCGCGCGGCGAGGCCCTGGATCACGTCCTGTTCCACGGGCCGCCCGGTTTGGGCAAGACCACGCTTGCCCAGATCGTCGCCCGCGAATTGGGGGTGGGGTTCCGCGCGACCTCGGGTCCGGTCATCGCCAAGGCCGGCGATCTGGCCGCGGTGCTGACCAATCTCGAGGAACGCGACGTCCTGTTCATCGACGAAATCCATCGCCTTAATCCCGCCATAGAGGAAGTGCTCTATCCGGCAATGGAAGACTTCCAGTTGGATCTTATTATCGGCGAGGGGCCGGCGGCCCGTTCTGTCCGCATCGGGTTGCCCCCCTTTACCCTGGTGGGGGCCACCACCAGGGCGGGGCTGCTGACCACGCCGTTGCGCGAGCGGTTCGGGATTCCCTGCCGAATGAATTTCTATGCGCCGGAAGAGCTGGAACGGATCGTCGCCCGCGGGGCGCGGGTGCTGGGCATGGAACTGACCGCCGACGGCGCGGCCGAGGTGGCGCGCCGGGCGCGGGGCACGCCCCGGGTGGCCGGGCGCCTGTTGCGCCGGGTGCGCGACGTCGCCGCGGTGGCCGGCCAGAGCCCCGTCGACGCGGCCATCGCCGATGCCGCCCTGCGCCGGCTGGAGGTGGACGAGAAGGGCCTGGACGCCATGGACCGGCGCTATCTGTCGTGCATCGCCACCCATTACGGCGGCGGTCCGGTGGGCGTGGAAACCCTGGCGGCGGCGCTGTCCGAATCCCGCGATACGTTGGAGGAGGTGGTCGAGCCCTATCTGCTCCAGCAGGGGTTGATCCAGCGCACGCCCCGCGGGCGCATGTTGTCGGCGGCCGGGTTCCGTCAGATCGGCCTGGAGGCGCCCCAGGCCGTCATGGCCCAACTCGATCTGTTGTCGGCCCTGCCGGAGGACGAGGCGTGACCTGTCACCGTTTCCCGGTCAGGGTCTATTGGGAAGACACCGATGCCGGTGGCATCGTCTATCACGCCAATTATCTGGCCTTTGCCGAACGCGCCCGGACCGAATATCTGCGCGACGCCGGATACGGCCAGCGGGATATGGCCGCGGGCGGGCGGGGCCATGCCTTCGCCGTGGCCCGCGCGGAAGTGGATTTCCTGAAACCGGCCCGTCTGGACGATTTGCTGGAGATCGAAAGCCGGGTGTTGTGGGCCGGCGGCGCCTCGGTGGATATGGGGCAACTCATCAAACGACTTGACGACGGCGCAGAACTGGTGCGTCTGAACATCCGCCTCGGGTTCATCGCCCTCGAAGGCGGCAGGCCGGCGCGTATTCCGGCCGATATCAGGCGATTTTTTCATGAGCGCGTAAGCGAAAGGCGAGACTGACGATGGAACCGGTTCAATCGGTAGCGCTGGCGGGAAGCGTGGTGCCGCACGACTTGTCGATCTTCGGCCTGTTCATGCAGGCCGATCTGCTCGTGAAGTTCGTGATGTTGGCGCTGATGGGGGCTTCCTTCTGGTGCTGGGCGATCATTTTCGAAAAGGTCATGCGCCTGCGCCAACTTTACGCCCGGGCCGAACAATTCGAGGAAACCTTCTGGTCGGGGGGGTCGCTCGAGGAATTGTACGACCGGGTCGGCGCCCGTCCCCTGGACCCGATGACCGCCATCTTCGTGGCCGCCATGCGCGAATGGCGCCGGTCGGCGGCCAAAGGCCTGGCCGACCGTGAGCAGATCAGGGCCGGCCTGCCGGCCCGCATCGATCGGGTGATGACGGTGACCCTGGGGCGCGAGATGGATGCGCTGGAACGCAATATCGGGGTGCTGGCCTCGGTGGGATCGACGGCGCCCTTCGTCGGACTGTTCGGCACCGTCTGGGGCATCATGAACAGCTTCCAATCCATCGCCGCCACCAAGAACACCTCGCTCGCGGTGGTCGCGCCGGGCATCGCCGAAGCCCTGTTCGCCACCGCGCTGGGGCTGGTCGCGGCCATTCCGGCGGTGATCGCCTACAACAAGATTTCCAACGATCTGGAGCGTTACGCCAAGCGCCTGGAAAATTTCTCGGGCGAGTTCTCGGCGATCCTGTCGCGCCAGCTTGAGGAGAAGATGTGATGGCGATGGCCATGGGGCCGCGCGGCGGAGGGCGCAACCGGCGCTTCCGCACCATGTCCGACATCAACGTCACGCCCATGGTGGACGTGATGCTGGTGCTGTTGATCATCTTCATGGTGACCGCGCCGCTGTTGACGACGGGGGTGCGGGTCAATCTGCCCAAGACCTCGGCCGCCGCGATCAAGGGCGATGACGAGCCGATTTCCATCACCATCGATTCCCAGGGCGGCATCTGGATACAGAACACGGCCATCACCCTGGACGATCTGGTGCCCAAGCTGCGGGCCATCACCGCCCAGAAGCCCGATACCCGCATCTTCATTCGCGGCGACAAAACCATCCCCTACGGCAAGGTCATGCAGGTGATGGGCGCGTTGTCGGCGGCCGGCTTCAGCAAGGTGGCCCTGGTTACCCAATCCAACGTCGGGGCGGGACACGCCTCGCACGGGACAAGAGGACGCTAGCATTCTCGATGCATCGGCGCAGCTACGTCTTTTCCGCTATCCTGCACATCGCGGTCGTGGTGCTGGCGATATTCGGCGTGCCGTTCTTGATGCGGCCGCCTATCCCGGACAATCAACCCGTGGTGGTCGATATCGTGGCGTTGGGCAACAAGACCAACCCGCCGCCGCTTCAGGACAACCGTTCCCGCAAGGAGCGTGTCCACGCCACCCATCCCAAGCCGCTCCCCCCCGCGCCGAAGCCGAAACCCGCGCCGAAGCCGACGCCCAAGCCGACGCCGAAACCGAAACCGGCGCCGAAACCGAAACCGGTGCCGCCACCGCCACCGCCGCCGCCACCGCCGCCGCCGCCGGTTCCCGCGCCGCGGCCGGTGCCCGAAACCGTGCCCAAGCCGAAGGTCAAACCCAAGCCGAAGCCGAAAAAGGTCGAACACAAGCCGGAGGTGCGGCATCGGAAGCCGTTGCCGCAGAATCGGGAATTGGAGTCCCTGCTGCATTCGGTGGAGCAGATGAAACCGGCCCCGAAGACGAAGCCCAAGGCAAAGGCCAAGCCCAAGCCGAACGCGCTCGACCAGTTGCTGGAAACGGCCCAGAAGGTTCAGTCCGAGGACACCAAGGCCCGGTCGCAGCAGCGGCGGGTGCAGGGGTCGAATTCGGCCAATCCCCTGGAGCCGTTGTCGATGACCGAAATCGACATGATCAAGGCTCAGATCTACAAGTGCTGGAACGTTCCCGCCGGCGCCAAGAACGCGGCCGATCTGGTGGTGCCGATCCATGTGCGGATGGCGCGGGACGGAACGGTGCTGAGCGCCCAGATCGTCGATACCGCGCGCGAATCCAACCCCTACTATCGGGCGGCGGCCGACAGTGCGCGCCGGGCGGTTCTGCTGTGCAGCCCGCTGAAGATGCCGGCGGACAAATATGCGCTGTGGAAGGACATGACCCTCGTTTTCAACCCAAAGGACATGCTGGGACAATGATCGCCGTATCTCGCCTCCGTCTGTTCGCCCGCATCGTGCCCGTATTGATCGGCGTCGTGATCGGCGCTTTGGTGCCGTCCGCGGCCCGGGCTCAATCCGCGTCGTCCAATCTGGTCATCAATATCGATCGCGGCGTCATGAAGCCGATGCCGATCGCCATTCCCAGTTTCTATGGGAACACGCCCCAGGAAACCCAGTACGGCCACAACATCGCCGGCGTCATTTCCAACGATCTGGAAAGTTCGGGCCTGTTCCAGCCGATCGATCACCGCGCTTTCATTCAGACCGGCGCCAGCCTGCATAACGGCGTGGCCTTTCCCGACTGGAAGCAGATCAATGCCCAGGCCCTGGTCCAGGGCGATGTGGCGGTGCAGCCCGACGGCCGCATCAAGGTCGATTTCCGTCTGTGGGACGTCTATGCCCAGGAACAGATGGTCGGCGAAGCCTATACCGCCGAGCCGGAAGGGTGGCGCCGCATCGCGCACATCATCGCCGACGCCATTTACAAGCGCATGACCGGCGAGAAGGGATATTTCGACACCCAGATCGTCTATGTCTCGCAAACGGGCCCCAGAACCCATATGCGCAAGCGTTTGGCGATCATCGACCAGGATGGGGAAAACAACCGCTTCCTGACCAATGGCGCGGATCTGGTGCTGACGCCTCGCTTTTCACCGACCGCCCGTGAAATCGTCTATATGTCGTATTATCACGACACGCCGCGCGTCTATATCCTGCAGATCGATACCGGGCGGCGGGAAATGCTGGGCGATTTCCCGGGGATGACGTTCGCGCCGCGCTTTTCGCCGAGCGGCAACAAGGTCATTTTCTCGATGTCGCTGAACGGGGCGTCGGACATCTATACGATGAACCTGCTCACCCATCGCACGCGGCAGCTCACCCACACGCCGTTCATCGATACCTCGCCCTGCTATTCGCCGGACGGCAAGCAGATCGTCTTCAACTCGGATCGGGGCGGGTCGCAGCAGCTTTACGTGATGAACGCCGACGGGTCCGACGTCCATCGGATTTCCTTTGGCGAAGGCCGTTACGCGACGCCGGTATGGTCGCCGCGCGGCGACCTGATCGCCTTTACCAAGATGCTGGGTGGCGAGTTCTATATCGGCGTGATGCATCCCGATGGCAGCGGCGAGCGGGAATTGGCCAAAGGCTGGCTGGTGGAAGGGCCGACCTGGGCCCCCAACGGCCGGGTTCTGGCCTTTTTCAAAGAGACGCCGTCCAATGCCGAAGGCAAAGGTTATTCAAGTAAAATCTATACCATCGACCTGACCGGAACCAATGAACGCGAATTGATCACGCCCACCAACGCCTCCGACCCGGCCTGGTCGCCGTTGCTTCCCGGCGGTTGATGGCGGAAAAACGCGTCGTGGCCGGATACTCCAGGTGGGAATGAGCCAAGGCATGGAGCCCGTCGCCGGGCGGGTTTCTCCGAAATCCCCGGTTTCGTGGCATCGGCCGCGTGGCGCCCAAACCGCGACGAGTCATGCTCGTCGCGGTTTGGTATTACCCATGTGATGGCGTGTGCCGAAATGTCGTCATGGCATTTCGACTGCCGTCCATTGGCGTCGCTTGGGGTAAAACAAGATGGCGAAAAGGTCAAAATGGGGGTTTTTTGTGTGCTAATCCAGTTTGCCCCTTGATTCGCTATAGTTGTCTTAGTATAGTCCGCCCCGATCCGGGGAACTACCGATGGTGCCGTGCCGTTTGGCGGTCGGTGTTGTCGGTAGGCCATACCAAACCAGTTCGGAGCGGTACGGGTTCCCACGATCCAACCCGTTTTCCCTAATTATGCGCTCCACTCCAAGGGGGAGTTTTGATCATGAAACTGCGTGTTTTCAGCGTCTTTGCTGCTGTTGCCATGCTTGCGGCGTGCGCCCAGGCCCCCCAGAGCACCGCCACCAAGGCCGGTGCCGGTCAGGTGGCTGCGCAGCCGGCGCCGACGAAGGGCCCGGTGGCCGGGTCACCCGCCGATTTCGTCAGCAACGTCGGCAATACCGTCTATTTCGACTTCGACAAGTCGAATCTTCGCCCCGATGCCCAGGCTGTTCTCGCCAAGCAGGTCGCGTGGCTGAAGCAGTATCCCGCGTACAAGATCACCATCCAGGGGAATTGTGACGAGCGGGGCACCCGCGAGTACAACCTGGCCCTCGGCGCGCGCCGCGCCAATTCGGCCAAGAAGTACATGGTCACCAACGGGATCGCCGCCAGCCGGATCAGCACCATCTCCTTCGGGAAGGAGCGTCCGGTGTGCGTGGCCTCCACTGAAAAGTGCTGGGCCGAGAATCGCCGCGACGTGACCGTCATCAGCAAGTAATCGTCCAGGTCCGGCGGGGGGATTCTCCCGCCGGCCGTGTCGGTTTCGGCTGTGTCTTCCAGCCCCCGCTCGGCCTGCCGCCGGGTCGGGGGTTGTGGCATTTCTTGTGGGGACGGGGGCCGGGTGTCATAATTTTGCCGGTTTGCGGTGTTACCTCGTCCGCCGTGAATAAAGTCCCTGGGCAGATGGCCCGGGTTGATTCCCGATGGTAGTCGCCGCCCCGTTTTTCGCGCGGCCGGCCGGGGGGCGCCGTTTGGTTCCATCCGCCATTGCCTGCGCGGCCGTCGGGGGCGAAGATTGGGAACCGATCAAACGTAAAGGGTGCAAGGCTGTGAACGGGTGCAAAATCGTGAAAAGCCGGTCCATGCTTCGCCTTGTCGTGGCGGCGGCGGGGCCCTTGCTGGTATTGGCGCCGGGAGCGCGCGCCCAGACGGCGAACGGGGCCAATGGCGGTTCGATGGTGATCACCTCGCCGGCTTTGGGCGGCGGGACGACCACCACCAATTCCAACGGCAGCGGCACGCCGGTTGTTCCCCAAAGCATAGCCGGCCAGCTGAGCAGCGAGATTCAGCAGCTTCAGGAGCAGGTCCAGGAATTGACCGGGCAGGTCCAGGTGGCCACCCATCAGGCGCAGGTCAATGCCGCCGCCATCAAGCGGATGCAGGCCGATGTCGATCTGCGTTTCCAGCAACTGAATTCGGCGGGTACACCCGCCGTCGGCGCGACGACGGGGTCCTCCGCCCAGCCTCCGATGGCCGCCGCCCAGCAGCCTCCGATGACCGCCGCGCAGCCGCCGACGGCCGCCGCCGCGCCCGCCGCCACTGTGGGAGGCAACGGGCCGACTCCGCTGGCCGGCGCGGGGCCGGCAGGGCCGTCGCAAGGATCGGGAACCGGACTGGCGCCGGGACCGCAAATACTCGGCACCATTCCGGAAAAGGATCTGAAACGGCAGGAAGCGACGGAACCGGCGCCTGAAAAGACCCAACAGGCCGCGGCCGCGCCGAAACCGGTCGGTCCCGTCGCCGCCTACGAGGCCGCTTACGGTTTGGTCCAGCACGGCAATTACCCGGCCGCCGCCGATGCGTTCAAAGCCTTTGTCGCCAAATATCCGCATAACCGTCTGACTGCCAACGCCCGCTACTGGCAGGCGGAAATGGCCTATGTTCAGAAGGATTTCCGGCAATCCGCGGGCCTTTTCGCCGAGGCCTACAAGCATTATCCGCAAAGTTCCAGGGCGCCGGAGATGCTCTATAAATTGAGCGAATCCTTCGCCCGGTTGGGGATGAACAAGCAGGCCTGCACCTCGCTCAGCCTGCTTTTCCAGGAGCATCCGGGCATGCCCAGCCGCATCCGTCGGGCCGCCGACGTGAATAAGCGGAAACTCGGCTGTCATTGACGCCGGAACCTGACCGCATCCGGCGTGCGACGTTATCGCGCCGCCGGGGCGGGCAGGGCCTTGAGCCAGTTCACGATCCGCGTGCGGGCGGCGGTCGGGGCCCCCAAATGGTCGGCGACCACGTCGATGCGTTCGACATGGGCGGTCGCCGGAAAATGGGGACGCACCAGACGGGCGAAAACGTCGGTCAGGTGGTCGGCAGTGGGCGCGACCCACAGGATCGGCGTGGCGCCGATTCGGGCGGCTGACACGCTCATCGCCGCGGGGCCGCGGGGCGCGTAATAGGACAGATAGACCGATGCGCGCATGCGGATGGAGCGGCTGCGACCGCCATTGTTGTAATCGGTGAACCAGCGGGTTTCGTTGCCTTTGCCGGCGGCGACCATGGCTTTCGCCGTGGCGAGGTCGTCGGCATCTTTTCCCCGCATGACCGCGCCATCGGGAAATTGTCCGGGGGCGATCAGAACGGCCGCCGCCAAGGGACGTCCGAGCGAGGCGTAATGCAGGGCGGCGTTGGCGCCCAGGCTGTGGCCGGCCACGACGATGCGTCGCGCGCCTTCGGCTTTCAGGTGGGCGGCGGCGGCATCGATTTCGCCCATCGCCTCGGTGAACCCGTGATCGTACCGCCGGCTGCCGGACCACGGCATGTTGGGGGTCGCCACCAGGAAACCGGCCCGCCGCAGGGTCTGGGCCAGCGGCCAGATGCTGTCGGTGTTTCCCCATTTGCCATGCATCACCACCACGCCCGTGGTGGCCGGATCGAGAGCCTGGGCCGGGCGTGCCATCAACGCGGCGGCAAGGGCGAGGAACGCGAAGATACCCAGCCAACGGCGCCGGCCGGCGCCAGGGACGGTTCTGGTCATGGCACTTCCCTTCCATGCTCCGACGAAATCATGATGCGACGGCGCCGTCGGCCCCGCCACCCTTTATCGGCGGCTTTGTCGGCGAGACGGGGGCGTCGGCGTCGTACAGACCCGCCAGTGTTTCGCCGTAGGTGGCGCGGATGACGTGGCGGCGGATTTTCAGGGTGGGGGTCAACATGCCGTTTTCGATGGTGAAGGGCTGGGGGCACAGGGCGAACCGCCGGATTCGCTCGATTCCGGCCAGTGATCCGTTGACCCGCGCCACCGCCCGATCGACCGCCTCGCGCGGGTCTTCCGTCCCATCGTCGGCGGGCACGATCAGCGCCACCAGATGGGGATGGCGGTCGCCGAAAACGAAGGCCTGGGCGATTTCCGGCTGAAGGGTCAGGCGTCCCTCGATCCGCTGCGGGGACAGGGTGTCGCCGCCGGAGGTGACGATGATGTCCTTCTTGCGGTCGGTGATGCGGATATAGCCGTCCGCGTCGATGGTGGCGATGTCGCCGGTCTGGACCCAGTGGCCGTCGGGCATGGCGCGGCTGGTGGCCTCGCCGTCCTTCCAGTAGCCCCGCATGGTCGATTCGCCCTTGACCCACAATTCGCCGTCCTCGGCGATGCGAACCTCGATATTGCCCAGCGCCACCCCCACCGTGTCCATACGCGGCCGCCGGGGCGGATTGCAGCTCACCACCGGCGCGGTTTCGGTCTGGCCGTAGCCTTGCAGCACCGGCAGGCCGAGGGCGGCCAGGAACAGGCCCAATTCGGGATCGAGGGGCGCGCCGCCCGAAACCATCGCTTTCAACCGGCCGCCGAAACGGGCGCGGATGGCGCGACGGACCACCAGATCGAGGGCGAGATCGACCGGTTTCGCCAATCCCAGGCGCTGGCCGCTGGCGCGGCGCCGGCCCAGGCGCACCGTCAGCTCCAGCAGCCGCGCCCGCCATCCCCCTTCCGGTGCGGCATGCAGGATCTTCCGCCGCATGACCTCGTACAGGCGCGGCACCGCGATCATCACCGTCGGCCGTACCTCGGCCATGTTGGCGGCCAATTGCTCGACTCCCTCGGCGTAATAAATTTGCGCGCCGATGGCGATGGGGAAGATCAGCCCGGCGGTATGTTCATAGGAATGGGACAGGGGCAGGAAGGACAGGAACACCTCGTCGCCGATGGGCAGGTCGCGCAGCAGGGCCAGGGTGCCCTCGCAATTGGCGAGAAGGGCGCCGTGGGACAGCATCACCCCCTTGGGCATGCCGCCGGTCCCCGAGGTATAGATCAGGCAGGCGATGTCGGTCCGTTTGGCCGCGGCCAGACGGGCATCGCGTTCGCGGGCGAATCCGGGATCTTCGCCCTCGGCCAGCATGTCGGCCCAGGCCAGGACCGGGGCGCCGCTCGCCTGGCGCAGGGTCACGCCATCCATGGCGATGATCACGGGCGGCGGTTCGACCCGGACGGAAGCGGCCAGCAGGCGCCCCGAAAAAGGCGGTCGCGACACGATGGCGAAACGCGCTTCGGAATGGGTGAGGATATGGACCAGATCGGCTTCGGTATAGGCGGTATAGGCGGGAACGCTGACGCCGCCGGCGGCCATGATCGCCAGATCGGCCACGGCCCATTCCGGCCGGTTTTCCGCCAGCAGCATCACCCGGTCGCCGGGGCGCAGACCCCGCGCCGCCAGACTGGCGGCCAGCGCCCGGACCTGCCGGGCCGCCTCCGCCCAGGTCAGCGCCGTCCATCCGTGGGGCTGGCGGGACCAGACCAGGGGACGCTCCCCCAGCCTGTCGGCCTGGGCGAAAAACATCTCGGGCACGGTCCGCCAGGACTGCTCGTTCATCGTCATTCCCCCCCTCGGCGGCGCGACGGTCATGGATTGACGCGCCGCTCGATCAGCCCAATTTCTCAATTGCCATCGGCCGGAATCGCGTGCCATCCCGGCATTCATGCGTCACTCTAACGCCATCGCACTCCAGGAGCAGAACCATGGCAATGACGAATTCGGTCGAGGCGGAAAATCCCGGCGCGCTTCCCGTTTGGGACCTGTCCGATCTTTACCCGGCGCCCGATTCGCCCGTGCTGGCCCAGGATCTGGATCGCCTGGAGTCGGAGTCCCAGGCGTTCAAGACCGCCTATGAAGGCCGGATCGCCGATCTGTCGGGCGCGGCCTTCGGCGCCGCCCTGGCCGAGTACGAGCGCCTGTCCGAGACGATGGGCCGCATTCTGTCCTATGCCCAGCTCTGGTATGCCGGCGACGTTTCCGACCCCGAACGCGGCCGTTTCCATCAGTCGGTGCAGGAACGCTGCACCACCATTTCCGCCCTGACCCTGTTCTTTCATCTCGACATCAACCGCCTGGACGATTCCGTTCTCGACGCCAAGCTGACGGACCCGGCGGCGGCGCGTTACGCGCCGTGGCTGCGCGACCTTCGGGTGTTCCGACCCTATCAATTGTCCGACGAGCTGGAGCGGTTCATCCATCAGAAATCGGTGGCGGGCGGGGCCATGTGGATGCGCCTGTTCGACGAGACCATGGCCCGGCTGCGCTTTCCCTTCGAGGGACGCGACCTGACCTCGGCCGAGATTCTGCATCTGCTCTCCGATCCCGACGGCGCCAGGCGCAAGGCGGCGGCGGAATCCCTGGGCGAGGTGCTGGCCGGGTCGGTGCCGGTGTTCGCGCTGATCACCAATACCCTGGCCAAGGACAAGGAAATCGAGGACGAATGGCGCGGCTACGCCCATCCCTGGTCGGCGCGCAACCTGTCCAATCAGGTCGAGGACACGGTGGTCGATGCCCTGGTCCAGGCGGTGCGGGACTCCTATCTCCGCCTGTCCCACCGCTATTACCGGCTGAAGGCCCGGTGGTTCGGCAAGGAGGCCCTGGATTACTGGGACCGCAACGCGCCGCTGCCCGACGATGCCGACCGTTCCTATGGCTGGGATGAGGCGCGCGACATCGTGCTGGGCGCCTATGGCCGCTTTTCGCCCGACATGGCGGCGGTGGGCCGGCAGTTTTTCGACAAGCCCTGGATCGACGCGCCGGTGCGCCCCGGCAAATCGCCGGGCGCCTTCGCCCATCCCACCGTGCCCTCGGCCCATCCCTATCTGCTGGTCAATTTCCAGGGCAAGACCCGCGACGTCATGACCCTGGCCCATGAACTGGGGCACGGGGTCCATCAGGTGCTGGCCGGCGCCCAGGGCTATCTGCTGGCCGACACCCCCCTGACCCTGGCCGAGACCGCCAGCGTGTTCGGCGAGATGCTGACCTTTCAGGCGATGCTGGCCGACGAAAGCGACCCGGTGCGCCGCCGCGCCCTGCTGGCCGGCAAGGTCGAGGACATGCTGAATACGGTGGTCCGCCAGACCGCCTTTTTCGAGTTCGAGCGTCTGGTTCATACCGAACGGCGCGCCGGCGAGCTGGCGCCCGATCGGATCGGCGAATTGTGGATGGGGGTCCAGTCGGATTCCCTGGGGCCGGCGGTGCGGCTGCATCCCGAATACCGGGCGTTCTGGACCTATATTCCCCATTTCATCCATTCGCCCTTCTACGTCTACGCCTATGCCTTCGGCGATTGCCTGGTGAATTCTCTCTATTCGGTCTACCGGAACGCGGCGCCGGGGTTCGAGGGCCGCTATCTCGACATGCTGCGGGCCGGCGGCACGCTTCGGCATCGCGAATTGCTGGCGCCCTTCGGCCTCGATGCCGGCGATCCCGCCTTCTGGACCCGGGGGCTGGACGTGATTTCCGGCATGATCGATCAATTGGAGGAACTGTGATCCGTTTTATCGCGTCCTCTTCCGGCCGCGCCTGAATCGTGCCACTCTTCTCTTGCGGGAGGGGTCAATGGACCGTTCGTTCGTAAATTACGGCTGGCGGGTGGCGACGGTGCTGTCGGCGCTGGTGCTGGGCGCGGCGCAGGGCCATGCCGGACCGGACAGGCCGGTCATCGGCCGGGTGGAACGCGTGGCGATCTATCCGGGAAATCTGGTGATCCGGGCCAGGATCGATACCGGCGCCAAAACGGCGTCGCTCAATTGCCGGAACATGGAGCGATTCACCCGCGATGGCCGGGAATGGGTGCGCTGCCCAATCACCAACACCAAGGGCAAGACCATCGTGGTGGAGCATCGCGTGGTGCGCATGGTGGGCATAAAGCGCCACGACAGAAACGCGCAGCAACGGCCGGTGATCCGGCTGGGCGTGTGCCTGGCCGGGCATTATCGAACGGCCGAGGTCAATTTGACCGACCGCACCGGATTCAATTACCAGATGTTGATCGGCCGCAATCTTCTGGAGGGTTTCCTCGTCGATCCGACGCGGAGCTTTCTGGGCAGCCCGAGATGCGCCGATGCGCCCGGACGCCAGTAGCAGGCAGCTCAGAAATATCGTCATCCTGCTGGTGGCCGTGGCCATCGGCGTTTTCGCGTTCAAGGTCCTGGCGCTCGGCTTTCCCCTGCGGGTGAAACCCGGCGCCGAGAGCTGGGACGTGGAAGCGAAGATCGTCCTCGCCGCCCGGGGACAGCCGGTCAAGGTGGTGTTGCGCCTCCCCTCGGACAGCGCCGCTTTCGTGGTCCATGACGAGGCCTTCATCTCCCACAATTTCGGGCTGACCATCAACACCTCCGGCGGTAATCGCCAGGCGCTGTGGTCGGTGCGCAAGGCCTCCGGCCAGCAGATCCTTTATTACCGCGCCGTGGTCCGCCAATTGCCGATCGCGGCAAGCCGCAGGGAACCGGCGCCGTCCGTGCCGGAACAACCCGGTTTTTCGGAAGCCAAGCTCGCCGCCGCCCAATCGCTGATCAAAGCCGCCCAGGCCCGTTCGGCCGATTTGGAGACTTTCGTCCCCCAGCTTCTCCGTCGGCTTCACGATCGTCAGGATGGGCGGGCGCGGGTTTTGCTGGGCAGCAATCCCACCGCCCGGAAGCGCGCCGATATCGCCGCCCGGCTTCTGACCCTGGCCGGACACCCGACCGCGATCGTGCATGGACTCCTTCTGAAACAGCAGGAGCGCGACGCGGCTCCGGTGGAGTGGCTGCGGGTCCAGGACGGCAAGGGGTGGCAGTGGTTCAACGCCCGATCGGGCGCGATGGGGCAGCCCCGCAATTTTCTGCCCTGGTGGTCCGGGGCGGACCCGCTGGTGACGGTCAGCGGAGCCGGCCGCGTGAAAACCAGTCTGGCCCTGATCCGCACCGAGGAAACGGCGCTTGGCGGCGCCACCGAACGCGGCCGGCGGATCGCTCCCCGCCTGTTCGCCTTGTCCCTGTTCAGCTTGCCCATCGACATGCAGCTGGTCTATCGGGTGATCCTGGTGGTGCCCATCGGCGTCTTCGTTCTGGTCCTGCTGCGCAATCTGGTGGGGCTCAAGACCTTCGGGACCTTCATGCCGGTGCTGATCGCGCTGGCGTTCCGGCAGACCGAGCTGGTTTGGGGGCTGGTCCTGTTCAGCGTGCTGGTCGCGTTGGGCCTGCTGGCGCGATTCTACCTGGAACGGCTCAAGCTGCTGCTGGTTCCGCGTCTGGCGGCGGTGCTGATCATCGTGGTGTTGCTGATGGCGGCCATGAGCGTGGTCAGCCATCTCTGGGGGCTGCCCCAGGGGCTTTCCGTGGCGCTGTTCCCGATGGTCATCCTGACCATGACCATCGAGCGCATGTCCATCGTGTGGGAGGAACGCGGCGCCGGCGAGGCGATTCAGGAAGGGGCGGGAAGTCTGGCGGCGGCGTCGCTGGCCTATCTGGTCATGAATCTGCCGTGGTTGCAGCATCTTGTCTTCGTGTTTCCCGAACTTCTGCTGCTGGTGCTTGCCGCCGTCATGCTGATGGGACGGTATTCCGGCTATCGCCTGTCGGAACTGTATCGTTTCAAAGCCCTGTCCAAGGACGGGCGGTGATGTTCGTTTCCGGGTGGCGCCGTCTGCGGGAAGCGGGGGTCCTGGGCATCAATCGCCGCAACGCCGAATTCACGCTGCCCTACAATCCCCGCCGCCTGCTGCCCCTGGTCGACGACAAGCTGCTGACCAAGCGATTGGCCGAGAAGGCCGGCATCCCGGTGCCCGAACTGTATGCAATGGTGGAAATCGAACATCAGGTGCGCGATCTGCACGAGGTGCTGTCGCCCCATCCCGATTTCGTCATCAAACCCGCCCGCGGCAGCGGGGGCGACGGGATCGTGGTCATCACCGGACGGTCCCGTGGCATGTACCGCAAGGTCAACGGCGCCCTGCTGCGCCGAGACCAGATCGAACATCACGTTTCCAACATCCTGGGGGGCATCTTCAGCCTGGGGGGCTACCCGGACAAGGCGTTGATGGAATATCGCGTGGAATTCGATCCGGTGTTCGAAGCCATCAGCTACCAGGGGGTGCCGGACATCCGCATCATCGTGTTTCTGGGGGTTCCGGTGATGGCGATGGTCAGGCTGCCCAGCAGCGCCTCGGACGGCAAGGCCAACCTGCACCAGGGCGCCATCGGGGCGGGAATCGATATGGCCAGCGGCCGAACCCTGACCGCCGTCTGGCGCAACGAGGTCATCACCGAACATCCCGACACCGGCAACCCGGTCAGCGATGTCCTGATCCCGCACTGGCCCCGAATGCTGGAGATCGCCGCGCGCTGCCACGACATGACCGGTCTCGGCTATCAGGGCGTCGATCTGGTGCTGGACCGGGGCCGCGGCCCGATGATGCTGGAAATCAACGCCCGTCCCGGCCTGAACATCCAAATCGCCAACCGCGCCGGCCTCCTGCCGCGCCTGCGGCGCGTGCAGGAGCACCATCATCTGCTGCCGGACCTCGAGTCCCGAATCGCCTTCTGCCGGGCGGAATTCGGGGTTTCGCGCTAAAGTCCACCGGACAAGGTTGCTTGAGCCCAAGGGGGGCAGGGGGCAAGTCGAAAGGCTCCGCCTCTCGACGCTCTCCGCGAAGGGCCGAAAGGCCCTTCGATCCCGGAAAGGGATTGGTGGGGGGCGATGCCCGTCTGGTTTGCGCCCATGGGGGACGACCAGTGGGGTGGCGCCAGTTCCCGAAAGCAGACACCGCAGTTAAGTGCACTGTGACCGTATGGCTCAGCGCCGTGTTCAACGTCGTCATCGTGTCGGGGAACGCCGTCGGCGCCAGGGCCGCCGCCGCGATCGGCGGTACCGATGTTACGGTGAGGGGGCTAAATTAATTTAGTAAAGTGTCGCCGTAATTTCACCGTAATCCACATTATATATTTCAATTAACTATAGTTTTTTATTAATGATGACCTCCATTCAGGAATTAATTTGTTAAATGGAAACAAATATGTTCCCCCTCCAGCAATAAGATCTTTTATGTCACCCAGCCATATGCCCCCATCTTGAATTTTTTCAAAAATAAAATCGTAACCTTCTTTGACTGATATGATGCATATTTCGTTAATCCTCTCGCAATAAATGCACCAATTGCCGCTACTAGGTGACAAAATGTATCTATCCATTCTATATATCCATTCATCATTATCATTTTTGTTGTTTAATGTTTTTGAATAATCGTGGTTTATGGTGTTTCTCGCAATGTATGCAGATGATTTATTTTTTAATTTTTCATCATACAGCATCCCTATGTTAACCATGCCAACAGCATCAGATTTATCGGCATCGAGAAGTTTTGATAGTGTATCCGAAAAATCTGCGCTAAAAACGTGATCAGACTCACAAAATAAAAATTTGTGCCAATTCCCAACAAATACCATCTCCGGTAAAATTTTATTTGTGTCAACGCATGACAGCGTTGCGTTTATAAGCGCACTCTCGATTTTATCGTGAATTGAATGTTTAATCATATTTTATTTTCCATGTAGTGAAAACTTAATTGAAGCGCCATTTACGCCAAAATACTGAGCGCCAGAGTTTCCGGTGCTCGTCCTCGTATACATCGTATATTTTGATGTTCCATTGCTCAACACTGTAAATTCTCCATTGCTTGCCTCTCCTTGGCTCGTGATATTAAATCCATTTTCAATTAAAGTCGACTGAAATTGATCCGCTGTTACATTTGTTTCTACGTTAACGTATTTGCTTCCTGGCGCGGTGATTGATGTGTCGTATGTGGACGTTGGATATGTTGCACTATCCGTTAGGCCGTCTAAGAGCCCGACCCGAAAGTCGCCATGGCGGCCTGCAAATGGGGGTTTTCTGCGCTTCCGCTGCTCACGTACACGAAGTACGTTCCGCTGCGGTTCTCGAAAACCGCCATTTTCGGCTCACCCTGCCGACTTTCGGGTCGGGCTCTAAGAAGTTTGCTACTGTTATATCAGTACCGGTACCCCCCTCTACGTTCGGAGCAGGAGGTGTCGCGAATGCGCCGCCGTTGGAGGCAGGTGTCGGCTCAGTTGTGTTTTGAGTGGGGGGGGGCGTCGCGCCATCGACCGGCGGAGCAGTCGGAGTGTCGGAGCCGGTTGCGAGATCTCCGATAGTCCCACCAATGCTCTGGCCAAGTTTTTCTCCCGCAATGGCACCAGGAATTGCGAGAATCCCATCAGCGTCGAGGCCAAGGAAACCTCCAAGGTATTTGCCGATGCGTCCTCCGATAATCCGCCCGGCAATCCGTCCGGCCCGAGAGTTATACAAATACCCTTCAACACTGGTTATGGCGCCGATGGCGGCGCTGCCGCCGGTGATCGCGCTGGTGCCGGCGCCGATGCCGGCGGACAGGGCGGTGCCGCCGGCGAAACCGACGTCGATGGTCAGCGGGGAGGCCGCGTCGGACAGCGCCGCTGCCGCCGCGTTGGAACCGCAGCTTCCGCCCGAGGCCATGCCGGCGGCGCAGCCCACCGCCGCGTGGCCCAGGACGTTTTCCAATCCCTGGCCCGAGGCCAGAT
>JAJZUL010000005.1:68609-110456 GCA_021848545.1 Pseudomonadota bacterium | reverse complement strand
CCGATCTAGATCGGCTACAATCTGCTGTTCCGCTGGTTCGTCGGCCTGTCGATGGACGCGGCCGTCTGGGACGTGACGGTGTTCACCAAGAACCGCGACCGGCTGCTGGAAGGCGACGTAGCGACCAAGTTCCTGGCGGCGGTGGTGGCGCAGGCACGCGGGCGCAACCTGCTGTCGGACGAGCATTTCTCGGTGGACGGCACGCTGATCGACGCCTGGGCGTCGATGAAAAGTTTCCGCCCCAAGGATGGCGGCGACGAGCCTCCGGCACCGGGGCGCAATGGTGAGCGCGACTTTCGCGGCGAGAAGCGCTCCAACCAGACCCACGCCTCCACCACCGATCCCGAGGCGAAGCTGTACCGAAAGGCCAATGGTCAGTCGTCGCGCATGGCCTTCATGGGCCACGTGCTGATGGAGAACCGCAATGGCTTGGTCGTGGGCGCCATGGTAACCCAGGCGACCGGCACCGCCGAACGCGAGGCGGCGCTGGCCTTGATCGATGGCCTGGGCGCCAAAGGCCGCATCACGTTGGGCGCCGACAAGGGCTACGATGCGCGCGAATTCGTCCGGGATTTGCGTGCTCGCAAAGTTACGCCCCACATCGCCCGCAACGAGCAGGTGACCGAAACTGGCTCCCTGCGGCGCCGCAGTGCCGTCGATGGCCGCACCACCAGCCATCCCGGCTATGCCATCTCCTTGCGTATCCGCAAGCGCATCGAGGAGGTGTTCGGATGGGCCAAGACCACCGGCGGCCTGCGCAAGACCCGTCACAAGGGCACAGACCGCGTCGACTGGGTCTTTACCCTGACCGCTGCCGCCTACAACCTCGTCAGGCTGCCCAAGCTGATGGCTGCGGCCTGACGACACCCGGACTCTGCCTCAAATCGGCAGAGTCCGGTGAAAATGGTCGCAAAAGCGGCCCGTAACCCCGCGCCAAGGCCGTTCCAACGCCTTGCCCGAGGGGGAAAGGGGCCGCAAAGCTCCGTTTTTCCGCAGCCTGTTAAGGCACGCTGCTCTATTCAGGCCCGCCGAAGATCATAGGGCCGGATCAGGCTTTCCGCCGGAATCCCCCATTCACGGTTCAACTTCCAGGCCATTTCCATGGTCAGCGGGCGCTTGCGGGACAAGATTTCCGATGCCCGCGAGCGCGACCCCAGCAGGTCGGCCAGATCCTGCTGGCCATACCCCGCCTGTTCCATCCGATAGCGGATGGCCTCGACAGGGTCTGGCGGGTCGATGGGCCAGTGCCGGGCCTCATAGTCGGCGATGACCAGGGCGAGCAGTTCGAAGCGGTCCGCCTCGGGCGTGCCCGGTTCAGGTTCATGCTCGAAATACCGGCCGATATCGTCAAGCGCGGCATCGTATTCGGCTTCGGAATGCACAGGGCGAACATCCATCATATGGTCTCCGCGTCGATCCTGTCGTATTCGGCGTGCGTCCCGATGAACTTCACCAAGGCCCGCTTGTAACGATAAGAAATGTGAACGATCAGCCGGTACTTGTTGCCGGACAGGTCGAAAATCACCCGGTTGTCACCCACGAAATCGACCGAGCCGCCGAACTGCCTCTTGATGTCGGCGGGAGATACCCATTCCGCCTTTGACGCGGCGGCGTACCATACCTTGATCGGCGTCTCGGCCTGTGGGTGCCGCCCCCAGAATTGACGTAGCGTGCGGAGGGCTATGACCTGCATGCGCCACCCTATCAAATTCCCAATTCGGGAACAATCCAACGCTGCTTCGTTCGATCGGAACGCACCCTATGACCGGCAGCGGCAGGGAGACGCGGTACAACGTGCCATGACGAAGAACGGCGCCGGCCAAAAGGGATAGCTATGGGGGGAGGGGATCGCCAGCAGACGACAAAAACGCCAGGGTGCGCCACGATGATATCGCAGCGCACCCTGGAAATAGAATACGTCCAACGATTTTCACGAACTTAAAGTTCCTGCGGGTTCCTGGCGGAAAAAATCGCAGGAAGTTCAAATCCATCGCAACGAAATCAGACCGCGACCGATGCGCGGCGCGGATCAGCCGTGGTGGAGGTGGTGCTTACGGTACCAGACGGACTCGTCGGCGGTGCTCAGACGCTGCCATTCCTTGAACAAATCCTTGCGGTACCACACGGAATATCCATAGGAGAGAAGCAGACCGGTATCGTCGTCTTCCTCGTCATGGATGCTCCATTCCCACGCATCGGCTTCATCGGCCGGCGGCGGATCGTAGCGCTTGGTGGCGTTCAGTTGCTGGAGCAGTTCGCGAACTTCAGCCGCCCGGCCTTCATCAGACATGCCCATATCCTTAAACCCCATCTCCAATCAGTTAGGACCCCTGACGGAAGTGGCGGGAAACCGCGCCACTTGAGCGCATCTCCGATTCGGACACATGTTCGCTTTCGGCAAAAAGCCGCCCTTGCCGCCAAACGATGCTGGCGGGATATGGAGATCGAGCAGTGTCGGAGGGACGACCCGCGTGACCGGCATGAGCACCCCGCTGCCTACGCGAAAGCGGTCACGGAAACGATCGTTCCTCATGAGATGCTGCGCCGCAACCTAGACGGTTGTGCCCGACACAACAATTTCCGTTCTTTTGGGTGTGGTATACCGAATAGGCATGGCTCTTGATATGCGGTGCCGCAAAACCACCGAGCCGGACGCGATCAGGCCGGCGTGACGAAGCCGGCCAGCACCTTCTTGACCCCGGCATGGTCGAAGGCGATCACCAATTTGTCGCCATCCACCATATGCACCGTGCCGGGGCCGAACTTGTCGTGATGGATGCGATCGCCGGCCTTCACCGCGGCGCCGGGACGCGCGGCCGCCTTCCAGGACGTGGCGGCGGGCGCCGTCTGGCGTTCGGCGGCGGGGCGGCGCCAGACCGCCTCCTCGTCCCAGCGCCCGCTCCCGCCCCATTCGGCGGCACCACCGGCATACAGGCCGGTTTCGTTGTGGCGCTCGACATTGTCCTCGGGCAGTTCGTCGAGAAAACGCGAGGGCAAGGCGTTCTGCCATTGGCCGTAAATGCGGCGATTGGCGGCAAAGGTAATGGTCACCCGGCGGCGCGCCCGGGTCAGGCCGACATAGGCCAGACGCCGTTCCTCCTCCAGGCCGCTTTCCCCCG
The DNA here is from genome assembly GCA_021848545.1 of Pseudomonadota bacterium. Taxonomy (GTDB): domain Bacteria; phylum Pseudomonadota; class Alphaproteobacteria; order Rhodospirillales; family Magnetospirillaceae; genus JAJZUL01. The sequence goes on along the minus strand of JAJZUL010000005.1, from coordinate 107,337 downwards.
ACTGGTCCAGGGCGCGGGCATGGGGAAACACGCCTTCCTCCCAGCCGGGCAGAAACACCGTGTCGAATTCCAGCCCCTTGGCGCCGTGGAGCGTCATCAGCACGACGCGGTCGCCGCCGGCCTGGGCGTCGTTTTCCATCACCAGGGCGACATGGTCGAGGAAGCTGTCGAGATCGTCGAATTCCTCCAGTCCCGCCACCAATTCCCGCAGATTTTCCACCCGGCCCGGCGCCTCGGGCGATTTGTCGTTGCGCCACATATCCACATAGCCGGATTCGTCGAGGATGGTGGTCGCCAGATCCCGATGATCGACGCCGCCCAGCATCGACCGCCAGCGATCGACATCGGCGACGAACCGGCCCAGGGCCGACCGCGCCCGCGGTTTCAGCTCGTCGGTGACGGTCAGTTGCCGCGCCGCTTCGAACAAAGACACATTGCCGGCCCGCGCCGCGCCGTGAATGACGTGCAGGGTGGCCTCGCCCAGGCCCCGGCGCGGCAGATTGATGATGCGTTCGAAAGCCAGCCCGTTATCGGGCGAGGAGACCAGCCGCAAATAAGCCAGCGCGTCGCGGATTTCGGCCCGTTCGTAAAAGCGCGGGCCGCCCACCACCCGATAGGGAATGGCGGTGGTGATGAGGCGTTCCTCGAATTCGCGGGTCTGGAAGCCGGCCCGCACCAGCACCGCCATCGACGCCAGTTTTTCGCCCAGCGCCACCCGTTTTTCGATCTCGCCCACCACCAGCCGGGCCTCGGCCTCGCCATCCCGGACGCCGTGAATCTGAATCGCGCGGCCCTGATCCGCATTAGCCAGGCCGGGCCGCAGGGTCTTGCCCAGACGCCCGGCATTGTGGGCGATGAGGTGGCTGGCGGCGGCCAGGATATGGGGGGTGGAGCGGTAATTGCTTTCCAGGCGGATGACCCGAGCGCCGGGAAAGTCGCTCTCGAATTTAAGGATGTTGCCGATCTCGGCGCCGCGCCAGGAATAGATCGACTGGTCGTCGTCACCAACGCAGCAGATGTTGCGCCGCCCCTGGGCCAGCAGGCGCAGCCACAGATACTGGGCCAGATTGGTGTCCTGGTACTCGTCCACCAGGATGTAATGGAACTGGTCCTGATAGCGGGCCAGCACCTCGGGATGGGTCAGGAACAGGGTCAGGGTGTGCAGCAGCAGATCGCCGAAATCGCAGGCGTTCAGCGTCAGCAGGCGCTCCTGATACAGGCGGTAGATCGTCGCCGGCTTGCCGCCGTCCCCCTCATTTCCGCCTTCCCCGTCGCTTCCCACCTTGTCGGGGGTGATCCCGCGATCCTTCCAGTGCTGGATGGCGGCCATCAGCGCCTGGGCCGGCCAGGTCTTGGTATCGACCCGCTCGCCCTCCATCACCTGCTTCAACAGGCGCATCTGGTCATCGGTATCGAGAATGGTGAAATTGGATTTCAGCCCCACCAGTTCGGCATGGCGCCGCAGGATGCGCACGGCGATGGCGTGAAAGGTGCCCAGCCAGACGCTTTCCGCCGGCGGGCCGATCAGGGCCGCCACCCGTTCGCGCATTTCGCGGGCCGCCCGGTTGGTGAAGGTCACCGCCAGAATTTGCCAGGGCTGGGCCAGACGCCCCCCCAGAATCTGCGCCAGCCGGGCGGTCAGCACCCGGGTCTTGCCGGTCCCCGCCCCCGACAGCACCAGCACCGGCCCCTCGGTGGTGGTGACCGCGGCGCGCTGTTCGGGATTGAGCCCGGCCAGCCACGGCGCTTCGGGCGCGGCGGCGGGGGACGGCGGCGCAGGCTCGTCGAGGGCGAACGGATCGGTGGAGTCGGGGAAAGCGGAAGCGGTGGCTTTGGGATCAGACATGGGCGGCATCATAACGACATCCGCGCGCCGCCGCACCGTTTGCCGTCAGCCATTCGTCAAGATCGGTCCCGTTCGGCCCCCGGCGGGTCTATACTGCATGCAATGGGCGAGAAACGACGGGAGACGACGATGATCGACCATAGAGGGATCGACCGGAGAGGGGATGAGGAAAACGATATCACGACCGTGCGGGTGGTGATCGAAGGCCGGGTCCAGGGAGTCTGGTTCCGCGGCTGGGCGGTGTCCGAAGCCGCCGCCCACGGGCTGGACGGCTGGGTGCGCAACCGCGCCGACGGCAGCGTCGAGGCGGTCTTTTCCGGGCCGCCCGCCAATGTCGCCGGCATGGTCAAGGCCTGCCGCCAGGGACCGCCGGCCGCCGACGTGACCAATGTCACGCCCGAACCCTGGGCAGAACGGCCGATGCGCGGTTTCCACCAGCGCCCGACGGCGTGAAACAAGCCGGCTTTCAGGCCGGCCTGTCCTCTCACACCTTCATCAGTATCCCTGGTTGGCGTGGCCGTGCAGGTGTTCGTTGCTGACCACCGCCCACAGCAGCCGCGCCATGGTTTCCGGCGCGACGATGGTATGGCGGTTGTTGCTGAGCTGCATCTGCTCCCGCAAGGCCTTACGCACCCCCGGCACGCCGGTCAGATCGAAGATCACGTCCACGGACGTCCCCATGGCGACGATCTCTTCCAGGCTTTTCAGCGGAATCCGCGCCACCTCGGCCTGACGGCGACCGGGTGTGTCGTTCGGTTCGGCCGCGCAGACGATATTGATGCCCCGGTCCCGTAATTTCAGCATTTCCGCCAGAAACCGCCCGCCGACCTCTCCCAGTCCGACCAGGGCGATATCCGCCACCGACAAGGCTTTCATGAAGTCTCCCCTTAGTTTTAGAGCGCCGAAGTGCGCATCGGGGAACAGGGTAGACCTGGAATCCGTCAAAGACAACGCACGCGCGAGACGGCAGGCGAAGTAGCTTTCGGGATGACGGAGCCGATGGTAGTCTCGGGCGCCATTTTCAGGCCCCCGGAACCCTCAACCACCGAAGCGTGCGGGAGCGCGCCCCCCGGCGACAAAGGAGAGCGATTTGGATGTTCTGGTGACCGGCGGCGCCGGTTTCATCGGTTCGGCATTGGTCCGCCACCTTCTCGACGAATCCGATTGCCGGGTGGTCACGGTGGACAAACTGACCTATGCCGCCAATCCCCTCACCATGGCCGAATTGTCCGACCACCCCCGGCATGTGCTGGAACAGGTGGATATCGCCGAGGGCGGCGCCCTGGCGGCCCTGTTCGAGCGCCATCGGCCGGATCGGGTCATCCATCTGGCGGCCGAATCCCATGTCGACCGGTCCATCGACGCGCCGGCCGACTTCATCCGCACCAATATCGAAGGGACATTCCGTCTGCTGGAGGCGGCGCGGACCTATTGGGAGGGCCTGGCCGGGCCGCGCCGCGAGGCCTTTCGCCTGGTCCATGTCTCCACCGACGAGGTGTACGGGTCCCTGGGTTCGGACGGGCTGTTCAGCGAGACCAGCCCCTACGCGCCCAATTCGCCCTATGCGGCCAGCAAGGCGTCGGCCGACCATCTGGCGGCGGCGTGGCATGCGACCTACGGCCTGCCGGTGATCGTGACCAATTGCACCAACAATTACGGCCCCCGGCAGTTCCCGGAAAAATTCATCCCGCTGTTCATCCTCAACGGGGCGGCGGGGCTGAGCCTGCCGCTTTACGGCGACGGCCTCAATGTCCGCGACTGGCTGTATGTGGACGACCACGCCCGGGCGTTGGCGCTCGTCGCCGCCCGCGCCCTGCCGGGCAGCCATTACATGATCGGCGGCGACGCCGAGCGCACCAATGAAGAGGTCGCCCGCGCCATCTGCGCCCAACTCGACGAGGCCTTGCCGGATTCGCCCCACCGCCCCCATGCGCGCCTGATCGCGCCGGTCGCCGACCGTCCCGGCCATGACCGCCGCTATGGCGCCGATTTTTCCCGTCTGACCGCCGATCTCGGTTGGCGTCCGACGGAAACCTTCACCAGCGGACTGGCCCGCACGGTGCGCTGGTATCTCGACAATCCCGATTGGTGCGCCGCCTGCGGCGGCGGCGCCCGCCAACGGCGCGGCCTGGGCGCGATCCGGTAACCGAAAACCGACGAACGAGACGGGTGAGGATAGGAAAACGTGTGCGGACTGGCGGGGCTTTGGCGGCGAGGCGGAACGGCGGGCGACGAAGCGGCTGATCTGGCGGGACGGATGGGCGACGCGCTGGCCCTTCGCGGTCCCGACGATCGCGGCGTGTGGAGCGACCCCGCCGCCGGTATCGCCCTGGCCCATCGCCGGCTGTCGATCGTCGATCTTTCGCCCTTGGGCCATCAACCCATGGTCTCGTCCTGCGGGCGCTGGGTGATCGCCTTCAACGGTGAAATCTACAATTTCTCCGAACTCCGCGCCGAATTGGAACAGGCGGGACGGTCCTTTCGCGGCCAGTCCGATACCGAGGTGATCGTCGAGGGCTGCGCGCTCTGGGGCGTGGCCGAAACCGTCCGCCGTCTGTGGGGGATGTTCGCCATCGCCCTGTGGGACCGGAAGGAGCGCCGGCTCCATCTGGTCCGCGACCGGCTGGGAATCAAACCGCTTTACTGGGGCGTGTTCGGCGATCTGGTGCTGTTCGGCTCGGAACTGAAGGCGCTGGCCGCCCATCCCGGCTGGGAGCGGCGGATCGACCGCGACGCGCTCGCCGCCTATCTGCGCTTCGCCTATGTGCCCGCGCCGCGGTCGATCTGGCGGGACGTGTTCAAGCTGGAACCGGGCACCATCCTGACCATCGGCGCCGATGGCGGACGGAACACCGACATTTATTGGTCGGCGGCCGACGTCGCCCGCGCCGGAATCGGCGCCCGCACCGACTGGCCCCTGTCCGATACGGAAGCCACCGACCGGTTGGAGGATCTTCTGGGGGACGCGGTGAACCGGCACATGGTCTCGGACGTGCCGCTGGGCGCCTTTCTGTCGGGCGGCATCGATTCCAGCACGGTGGTCGCCCTGATGCAAAAGCACAGCCGGCGGCCGGTGCGGACCTTTTCCATCGGCTTCAACGAGGCCGGCTATGACGAGGCCGCCCATGCCGCCGCCATCGCCCGGCATATCGGCACCGACCACACCGAACTCTATGTCGAACCGGCCCATGCCCTGGAGATCGTGCCGCGGCTGGCCGAGTGGTACGACGAACCCTTCGCCGATTCGTCGCAGATTCCCACCTTTCTGGTGTCGGAGATGACCCGCGCCAAGGTCACCGTCGCCTTGTCGGGGGATGGGGGCGACGAATTGTTCGCCGGCTACAACCGCTATCGTCTGGCCCGTTCCCTGGGCCGCGTCCTGTCGGCCCTGCCGGCGCCGCTCGGCCGCGTCGCCGCCGGCGGTCTGACCGCCATGCCGGTGGCGGCCTGGGACCGTCTGTTCGGGCTGGTTCCCGGCCGCCTGCGCCCGCCCCAGCCCGGCGACAAGGTACACAAGCTGGCCGGGTTGCTGACCGAGACGCCCGATACCGTGTACCGCCGGCTGGTCAGCCAGTGGAACGAGCCCGAAAAACTGGCCATCGGCGGGACCGAACCGATCGGTCCGCTGACCGATCCCGGTCTGCGCCGGGATTTCCCCGATCCTCTCGACCGGATGCAGTTGCTCGATACTCTCACCTATCTGCCCGACGACATCCTGACCAAGGTGGACCGGGCCAGCATGGCGGTGTCGCTGGAGGCGCGGGTGCCGTTGCTCGACCACCGTGTCGTCGCGTTCGCCTGGTCGCTGCCCCACCGCATGAAGATGCGCGACGGCGAAAGCAAATGGCTGCTGCGGCGGGTGCTGTACCGCCATGTGCCGAAATCCCTGCTCGACCGTCCCAAGATGGGGTTCGGCATCCCCATCGGGTCGTGGCTGCGCGGGCCGCTGCGCGACTGGGCCGAGGATCTGCTGGACGAAACGGCGATGCGCGCCGATGGCCTGCTCGACCCCGCCCCGATCCGGGCCCGCTGGGCCGAACATCTGTCCGGCCGGCGCAATTGGCAATATCCGCTGTGGACGGTGCTGATGCTGCAAGCCTGGCGCCGCCGGTGGTGAGGGGCTCCGGCGCAGGGTAATCGGGTGAAGGCGCGTTGGAGCGGAGCGACTAGGCCGTTGAGGCCGCCGCAGCGTGCGGAGAGGCTCCATCGGGGCCTCGGAGCGCAAGCGAGGATAGCCAAGGGCGCGGACGCGCCCGCCCGGCGATTGAGGGAAATAGACATAATGCAGGGGAAGCGGGGTCACCCGATTCCCCTGGGCTCCGGCGACCTTGGTCTTTTCTTTTCGATCCGCCCGATCTAAGGTCCGCCTGTCCGTCCCGCCATCTGTGGAAAGTCCATCCCGTGCCCGTTCCCCTGCTTCGCCCCTTCGCCGGGCTGCGCCCCAGTCCGGACCATGCGGCCGAGGTCGCGGCCCCGCCGTATGACGTGCTGTCCAGCGACGAGGCCCGCCAACTGGCCGCGGGTCACCCGTTGAGCTTTCTGCACATTTCCAAGGCCGAGATCGACCTGCCGCCGGGCACCGATTCCACCGACCCCGCCGTTTATGCCAAGGCGCGGGAAAACCTGGACCGGATGGTGGCCGACGGCGTTCTGCGCCGGGACGCCAAACCCTGTTACTACGTCTACCGCCTGGAAATGGGCGATCACGTCCAGACCGGGCTGGTCGGCGGCGGTTCGGTGGCAGCCTACGAGGCCAACCGCATCCGCAAGCACGAATTCACCCGCCCCGACAAGGAGGACGACCGCGTCCGCCAGATCGAGGCCTGCGACGCCCAGACCGGCCCGGTGCTGCTGGCCCACCCCGACCATCCGGACGTGGCCGCCGCCATCGCCGCGACGGTCGCCGCCGCGCCGGCCTATTCCGTGACCGCCGCCGACGGCATCCGCCACACGATCTGGGTCATGGAGAGCGAGTCGTTGATCGCTTCGGTGACCGCCGCCTTCGATTCCATGCCGGCGGTCTATATCGCCGACGGCCACCACCGTTCCGCCGCCGCCGCCCGCGTCGCCCAGGCCCGCCGCAAGGCGGGCGCGGCCGGCGACGCCCCGCACGAATCCTTTCTGGTGGTGACCTTCCCCATCGGCGAGATGAAGATCTTCGATTACAACCGGGTGGTCCGCGACCTGAACGGCATGGATCGGGACCGCTTCCTGAAAGCTCTGGCGGCCGACTTCACCGTCACGCCGGCCGCTTCCCCGTGCCGCCCGGCGGCGGCCGGCGAATACGGCCTGTATTTGCCCGGCCAATGGTACCATCTGGTCCCGACCCGGCCGCGCCCCCCGGAAAGCGAGCCGGTGGCCCGCCTCGACGTCAGCATCCTGTCCGACCGGTTGCTGGGGCCTGTGCTCGGCATCACCGATCTGCGCAAGGACAAGCGCATCGATTTCGTCGGCGGCAAGCGCGGTTTGGGCGAGTTGGAACGCCGGGTCGATTCGGGCGAGATGGCGGCGGCCTTCGCCCTGTTCCCCACCGCCATGACCGATCTGGTGGCGGTGGCCGAAGCCGGTCAGGTGATGCCGCCCAAATCCACCTGGTTCGAACCCAAGCTGGCCGACGGGCTGGTCAGCTATCCGCTCTCAGACGCCTGACAGACGGGCGGCCCACAGGCGACCGATCCGATCGGCATTGGCCATGGCGGTGAAGGTGTGAGTCTTGGCCGGCAGGCGCCCGATGACCGAGGCGTCGGCGACCACCACGCCGGGCAGGCCGACGATCGCGCCATCGGCGGTGCTGTCTTCGGGGCGGGCCAAGGTCCCGGCGTAATGAACCTCGGCCCCCGGCGGATAGGGCCGGAACGATCCCGGCAGCATATGGGCGCCCAGACGGGCCATGGAACGGCGCAAGGCCTTTCCGGCTGCCGCCATGGTCGCGGCGCAGTCGGCGCTGGTCTCTCCCTCGATTTTAAGCCCGCCATCGGCGGCCAGGGTGACGCGATTGCGGGAATAGGCGCCGGGAAGGTAGCCCAATCCCAGCATCACGGCCGGCAGCAGGCGCCGGGCCACGGCGGCCGCGCCGGGCCGGGAGAACGGCATATGGGACATGATATCGACCGCCGACATGGTATCGGCGTCGTACAACATCCCGAACAGTTCGCCCTTTCCCGCCACGATCTGGCGGAACCCCAGTTGCGCCGCCCCATGTCCGACGGCCGCCAACGGTCGACCCAGCCGCGACGGCGACAGCAGGGCGAAGGAAACCGCCGGGTTGTTCAAAAGCGGAACACTCTGCCCGCCCCCCCGCGCCGCCAGCACCAACCGGGTGGTGGACAGAACGCCGGCGGCGAGAATCACCGCCCGGGCCGCCACTTTTTCCCCGTCGCGAAGGCGCAGGACCGGACCGCTACCGTCGCTTTCGACCGCCACCACCTCGGCCCGCCATCGCAGAGTGAAATTGTCCCGGCCCCACAACGCCGGCAATTCGTCGGCGGAATTGTAGATGGCGCCGACCCCACACCCCCACATGCAGGCGCGCCCGAGATCGCAGGCATTCCGGTCGCCGAGATCGCGGGTCAGAATCGCGGTGCGCAGGCGCCCCACCGTCAATCCGTCGCCTCCCGGACCTTTTTTCGCCAGCAAGGCGGCGGCGGCGGACGATACCGGCAGCGGCGGTTGCAACGGCAATCCCCGCCCGAGATAGTCCGCCAGGGGATCGTCGTCGCTGCCATTGATGCCGATCCGGGCCGCCACCCGGCGATAGGACTCGTCCAGCGCCCCGGCATCGATCCGGGGGTCCAGTTCCTCGCCCTGGAAGGCGCAGACCACCGCCCCCCAGACGGCGCTGAGCCCGCCCGGCGAAAAAGCGCCCACCGCCCTGAACCCCGACGCGTCCAGGCCGAGGGCGACGGCGTAATCCTCGCCGAAGCCGGGAGCGGCGCTGGTCCGCAATTTGGGCGACGCGTAGCCGACATTGCGTAAACCGGACAGGGTTGGACCGATGAGGTGGCGCCAGGATCGCCCCGTGCCGAAGTCGGTCCGCAGGCTGGCCAGGCTGGACCGGTCGGCGGCGACCCGCGACGGACCGGCCTCGGCGCCGGCATCGAGCATGAGGACCGGCAGCCCCGCCTCGACCAGCGGCCAGGCGACGCTGACGCCTGCCGGCCCGCTGCCGACCACCACCACGGGACGCGCATCGCTCATCGGTAACGGCGCCCCAAAACCATTCTCACCGGCAGCAACAGGGCTTCGATCGCGCCGATTCCGACCAGTCCCAGGACACTTTTCCAGCGCGGCGTCCCGCCGTAATCATAGAGACGGCGGGCGCCGACCGGTTGGGATTCCGCCAGGATCATCGCCATCTCCAACCGTTCAACCAGGGTATGACGCCCCTCGCCCTTGCCGCCGACCGGCTCCGCCAGACGCAGCAGGCCCGGCACGGTCAGAAGCGGCGCCGGCAGATCCAAGGGCCGGCCGCCCCCATAGCTTTCGATCCCGGTCACATAGTGCCGCAGCATTCCCATGGGCGGTGAAACACCCAGAACATACCGCAGCAGAGCGCGGCCCTCGCGCAGGATCGCTTTGCGCCGGGCGAACGGCGCCAGACCGTCCACCACCGAGCGTATCTCCAGACCCAGTTCGGCAATGTCGGCGGCATTGTCGATAACCGGCAACCCCGCCAGTCCCAGAACCCGTTCGCGGTTGATCGCCGGCACCACCCGCGACACCAGATCGACCGCCGCCAGAACCGGGCCCAGGGGCAAGGAAATCACCATAAGCGGGCGGTGAAAGCGCAGGCGGGCGACCGTCCGCAAAAAGGCGGAAAAAGAGATGGTCGTCGGGCTCGCCAATCCGTAGACCGCGCGGGTCGGCGCCGGCATCCGGGCCAGGCGCAACAGACCGTCGCACAGTTCGTCCATGCGGATCGGCTGGATCGGCCGTCCGCCCCCGACCATGGGCAGGATCGGAGTCAGGCGCACCAGCTTGCACAACAGACCCCACAATCCGGCATCGGCCCCGCCATAGACCAGCCCGATACGGGCCGACAATTCGACCGGCGCCCGCAGCGTCTGTTCGACCCGCCATTTGAGACGGCCATAGGCGTTCAGGGCATCCTCGCGGGCGGAAATGCTCGACGCGAACACCACCCGCCTGACCCCATGACGCCGCGTCGCCTCCAACAGGCGTTCGGTCCCCGGAATGTTGGGGTCCTCCCCCTGGGCGCCGGGCGCCGCCCATTGGTGGGCGAGATGGATCACCGCATCCGCGCCGGCCAGGGCCTCCGCCGGCGGGTCCTCGCCCAAACGCCAGGGATGGGACGGCACCGTCGGATCGGGGGATCGGCCAAGCGCGACAACCCGCCACCCGTCCCGCCGGGCGGCGGCGGCCAGGGCCGCGCCGATATAGCCGGCGGCACCGGTGATGACCAGACGCGGCCCAGCCACCATCCCGTCAGGTCCCGACCTTGCGGTTGAAATTTCGCTTTCCGTCATCGCCCCAATCCGATATCTGAAATTCCCGCAACGCAAATTGCCATGACCGGATCAATAATAGTAAGCGCAACTTTACATGTGACCTTGGCGCCATGTTCAAAATTGGCGTCATCGGCGGCCGGAACTCGATTCCGATCAAGATGCATCCTCTGGCCGAATGCATCGTAGTTAACCCGTAAATGTCAAAGCGCGACCAATTCCACAATCAATAAACGAGAGACAATGTGATGGTCAACAATCAATGCAATGAATGGATTTTTCAATGGAATACATTCGAAGACGATCAGTTGTTCTTGTTCGAGGATTGGATCAAACCCGCTACCGTCGCTGACTTTCGGGACAAGGACGTGTTGGAATGCGGCTGCGGGGGGGCGAACCATACGCTGTTCATGGCCGGAGTGGCGAAGTCCATAACCGCGGTCGATCTGAACACCGTCGAGGTGGCACGTCAAAGAGTGGCCCACCGCGACAACGCCACACTCATCGAAGCCGATATCACCAGCATGGATCTCGGCCGTCAATTCGATGTTGTGGTCTGCATCGGGGTCATTCACCACACCGACGATCCGACGGCGACCTTTGCCAACCTTTAGAGCCCGACCCGAAAGTCGCCAGGGTGAGCCGAAAATGGCGGGTTTCGAGAACCGCAGCGGAGCGTACTTTATGTACGTGAGCAGCGGAAGCGCAGAAAACCGCCATTTGCAGGCCGCCATGGCGAGTTTCGGGTCAGGCTCTTACCGCCATTGCAAACCGGGCGGACTGATCATCATCTGGACCTATAGCGCCGAGGGGAACGAATTGGTCCGTTTCCTGGTGGAACCAATGCGAAAGATGATACTGCGCCATTTACCACGCAAATTCGTCGTGGCTTTGTCCTATGTCGTGACAGCGGCCCTATATCCAATCGCGTCGAGAACAAGGCAGCCGTCAGCGGACGCTTACGCATGAGTTGACGTTCGGCAGCGACCAGTTCCAGGACACTTTTCCAGCGCGGCGCCCGCCGTAATCACAGAAACGGCGGGCGCCGACTGGTTGGGATTCCGCCGGCGGATCATCGCCCAAACGCCAGGGATGGGACGACACCATCGGCACTATGCGCTATTGGTCCGATCCAAACGCCTGATTCCCAAGCGTTTGGTGAATCGGCCCACCAACTTATTGGGGAAACAGAGGTTAAATGGACTTACAAACAGCACTGAAGAAGCCCCCCCGCTCACGACCGCGTAGAAAGCAAACGCAACCGTGAGAGCACCTGTGCCAGCGCCATTTCACCACGGGATTCATGACGATTGGTGGCAATATTTCTCATGGTCCGCACCAGACGCCAAGGCCGAAACAGGTAATTCGAACCATAAAAGACGGCAAATGCAGCCCAAACACAACGCTTTAAAGTTTTTTTCGAAATATTACGGCAGTACGACTGAACTTCAGATATATCAACATAGGATAAACGGCGAAAATAGTCATCTGAATGCTCGATCACACCTTCCTTGACCAATTGTTCGTAGAGCTCAGATCCAGGATACGGCGCAAAGGCACCAACCGAAACATCATTCGCCCCATGCCATGACAACCGAACAAGAAACAGAAGGGTTAAAAATACGTCTTTTATTGTTTCGTCTGGAAGCCCGAGAATGATATTGATCTTGATGTTAAGACCCTCGGCAACACACCCCTTAAGAGAATCAATCAGCTTGTCCAGGCTCACTTTCTTACGGATCGCCGTCAACGTCCGCATCGACCCGCTTTCAGGTGCGTAATTCATATTACGGCAGCCCGCCTTAAACAACCAATGCGCGACTTCGCGGTCAATTGCTTCCGACCGCGTTCCACTTGGCAACTGCCATGTGATATTAACGTTGCGTTCGACCAGAATTTTACAAAATTCGAGTATCCACTCACGCTTTACGATAGCCGTTAAATCATAGAAATCAACATTTGAAATATTGTAGAGCCTCTTGTACCCCTCAATTTCATTGACGAGACTGGCAGGGTTGCGAGCAATCCAACGGGTTCCCCACATGGTCGGGTTAGAACAGAAAGTACATTGATAGGGGCAGCCCCGTGACGCCAACATAGGCATAGAGCGCCCCCGGAAAACCCCATAGGTCAGGTTATTCGACAAATAATTTTCCAGAGGCACGATATCCCAGGCGGGCTCTGGAATGTCATCGATAGCTCGGATACGCGTGCGGGGCTGAGTCCGGATAAATCCGCCTTCGGAATCGCGCAGAACAAGACCGGCGACCGCATCCAGAGGGCGCTTTTCCGAAACCGCCTCCACCAACTCAACCAGAGTCTCCTCGCCTTCGCCAATAACCACCGCATTCAGTTCTGGGCAAGCGGAAAGACTCAGTTCGGCCGCCGCAGTGAAATGTTCCCCACCCCCAACATAGAAGCGGCCCGGAAAATGTTGACCAACCATCGATACCAGAGGCCGAATACTCGGCCATTCAGAGGAAAACATGACCGAAATGCCGATCAAATCGCAATCAGCGGGAATGCTGGCGCAAATCTCTTCAAACGTCATCCCGCGAGCCAACAGGACACTGTCATCCGCAAGAGGGGTCGCCTGCATCGGCGCCCCTCCTATGCCATCGACTATCGTAACCTTATGGCCCTTCGCCCGTAACGATGCCGCCAGATAGGCCAAACCAATCGGGGGCGTCAGGGATCCGATATACGACAATGCGCTGATGACCGATGGTGGACGGACCAAACAAATATGCATTGCAAAGCATCCTGTTAGGAAAACGAAATGTGAGCTGGCCTAAAAAATTCATGGCGCCTGGCAGGTGCAGCGTAACTCGTTGATCGGACGTAGGATTTGGTTGCTGGAGCCTGATCCCGCCGCTCCCGGAGGCCATCCTACGCTACCGCTCCCCGGCCTGTCACCCGTCTCCGGCAAGGCCGCGGTGGCGCGGCGAGGCATCGCGCCCAAGCGCAACCTGACGGAGAGTGGTCGCGCGGATATCAGAGCTTGTAAATCAATCGAACTTGCAAAAGAACGCCCATTGGAAACGCTGGCGTTTTTCCGTCGATTTCACGCCGGATGGGCATTCTTTCACAAACTCTCAGGAGTGAGCGTCGGCGCGGTGCATGATCGCCACCAAAATAGGGACGAGAATGCGCCAATCACTTCATATCCTGCAGCTATGAACAAAACTGACCGAAATTCTCTGGCCGTGTCTCGCTATCAGTTGGCTCGTAAATCGTCGCCGGTCGAGACCGGCGGCGCGGCCGAGAAGCTGGCGGCCGCCGGCGGCGCGCCGGCCAGAATCTGGCGGAGCAGATCGGCGATCAGCCCCAGAGCGAAAACGAGCGCCGTCACCAGCAGCGATCCAACCCCGAGTTCGATGACGGTGGTCAGCTTGAAGACGAGGCCGGCCACTAGGCAGAACAGGCCGATCAGGCCGGTCATACCACTCAACACCAGAAATATCTTGATCGGGTTGTAGTAGGTGATGGCCTGAACGATGTATTGCAACGTCAGCAGGCTGTCCTTGAACAGCCGCACCTTGGTGGCGCCGATCCGCTTGTGATAAGCGATAGGCACGTAAAGAACCGGCCGGCTTTGCATCATATAGGCCAAGGTCATCGAGGTGGTGAAGCTGAAGCGGTCGCACAGATGGGAAAAGAGTGTCATCGCCTCGGCTCTGGAAAAGACCCGAAGACCGGAATTGGGATCGGGAATCGCCCGCGCGGCGGCGAATTCGACCAGGGACTTCAATAATTTCCGCATCGGCTGCTTGAACCAGCTTTCCCGGTAATGCTCCCCCTGACGCTCGCCCACCACCATGGCGAAGCCGCGACGATATTCGGCGACAAGATCCGGGATGGCCTCAATGGGATAGGTGCCATCGGCATCGGTGATGACGATCGTGTCGAAACCGGCAGCCTGGATGCCGGCCTTGAGGGAATGACCATATCCCAGATTCTGCACCTTTCGGATGAGGATCGCGCCCGCCTCCTCGGCCCGGTCGGCGGTATGATCCGTCGACCCGTCATCCACCACCACTATCTCATACGGTACCAGCCCCGCCCCCTCCAAAGTGGAGCGTACGGTCGCGACCGTGGCGGCGATGGCGCCTTCTTCGTTATAGGCGGGAATAACGACGGAAATCACCGATCACACCTCTTCGCTGTCGGACATGACGGGGGCGATATCGGCCTGAAGCCACAGGCTTAGGCCCAAAAGGCCCAAAAGCTTCAGTCCGTTATCCAGCCTTCCGCTCAAATGCTCATCCCATATTTGGTCGACATGTCCGGGACGAACCCAGGGGGCCATGGCGGGGTGCCGGAGTGCCTCCCTGGAAAAATCCTTGAATTGTCCGCTCATCCATTGGGAGACGGGGGCATTAAACCCCAATTTTTTCGGCGGGGTCAATACGGCAGGAAGATAACGGGCATGTTCCTTCAAAAGAATATACTTCTTCTTCAATCCCCTAATCTTCATTTCCACCGGCAGTGAGGCGGCGAATTCCGCCAGCCGGTAATCGAGCAACGGCGCCCGCACTTCAAGACCATGGGCCATGGAGGCGCGGTCCACCTTGACCAGGATATCGTCCGGCAACCAGGTCTTGGCATCGACATACATGGCCTGGTCGAGGTAATGCAGATCCCCGGCCTCGGCGAAGAAGCCGGCGAAATCCTCGAACGGATCGGCGTCGCCGACCAGGCCGGCGAGATCGGGGTGGAGCAAGCCGCGCAATTCCTCGTCCCGGAAGATGATCCGCCAGGAATAATGGGCCCGCCGAAAGCCGTGACCGAGCCCCCCCAGGAAGCGGCGCGCCTTTTCCGCAGGCGACACCTTGCCCGAGGCCGCCGGCAGCAGCCGATCGGCCAGGGCCGCCGCCATCGGCGGCAGCGCCGGCGGAACCCAGCGCAACCATTGGAAAAGGCGGTCGGCGGCATAGGTCTCGTACCCGCCGAAGATCTCGTCGCCGCCGTCGCCCGACAGGCAGACGGTCACCCCCTCGCGGGCATAGCGCGAGAGCTCCCAGGTCGGAAGCAACGAGGTATCGGCGAAGGGTTCGTCGGCGATGCCGGCGAGCTGGGGAAAGAGCTGCCAATGCTCCTCGTCCACCATCTGATCGTGATGGGCGAGGCCCAGATGGGTGGCGACCCGCCGGGCGAAGGGCGATTCGTCGAACGCCGCCTCGCGAAAGCCGATGCTGTAGGTGTTGACGGTGCCGGCGGCATGGCGGCGCATCAGTGCCGTCACCGTGGCGGAATCGACGCCGCCGGACAGGAACGCCCCCAGCGGCACGTCGCTGATCATGCGCAACCGCACCGCGTCGGACAGCAGAGCGTCCAGGGCGTCCACCGCCTCTCCCTCGTCGCGGTAGCGGGCCTTGGTCCGAAAGGCGGCGGCGTAATCCCAATACCGCACCGGCCCGTCCTCCCCGCCGGGGCGCACCATCAGCCAATGAGCGGGCGGCAGTTTTTCGACCCCCGCCAGGATACAGCGCGAAGTCAGAGTGTAATTGAGGGCGAGATACTGGCGAACCGCCCCCGGATCGACCGAGCGGGGGCAATCGGGATGGCGACGCAGGGCCTTCAGTTCCGAGGCGAAGGCGATGCCGCCATCCCCGGTCCGGAAATAATAGAGGGGTTTCTTGCCGAAACGGTCCCGGGCCAGGAACAGTTCCCGGCGATCCCTGTCCCACAGGGCGAAAGCGAACATGCCGTTGAAGCGGGACAGGCAGTCCACGCCCCAGGCCTTGTAGGCCTCCAGAATGATCTCGGTATCGCTTTGGGTGCGGAAGCGGGCGCCCCGTTCTTCCAGTTCACAACGAATGTCGTGGAAATTATAGATCTCGCCGTTGAACACGATCACGTAACGATCGTCACCGTCCCGCATCGGCTGGTTGGCGCGCCGATCCAGATCGATGATCGACAGCCGGGCATGGCCCAACGCCGCCGCGCCATATCCTTCGGCGGCCTGGGCATCCGGCCCCCGATGCCGCATGGCCATCGTCATTTCCCGGACGATTCCGGTGCGCGCTGGGCGCGACCAGGACAATTCCCCCGCTATGCCGCACATGGCGGTTCCAATCTCAAGGCATGCCCCATCCCGGAGAAACGCCCGGCGAGGGAATCACCGCTTCGCCGGATGATCGACATGAATCTGGCCTCCCTCGGGCGCCACGCCGAAGGTGTTTTGAATAAAGGCGTCCAGTTTGGCATTACTGATATGACCGGGCCGATCCTCCAGCGCCGACAAGCGGACATCCAGCGGGCGGACGACCCGTGGCGGCAAGCCCGTCTTTCGCCGGATGATCGCGCACCGCCGGCGCCCTTCGGCATCACAATCGTAATAGATGCCGATCCGGCGCCTGTCGACACCACCGATCCGGAAATCCGGGGCGATGTTGCCGGGATGCCACCCCCGCAACAGATACAGGGGCTGGGACGCCCCCAAAGTCAGATAGACCGCCGACATCGACGGTGTGACCAGAACCAGCTTCTGTCCCTTGACAGCGTTTTCGTCGATCACGAACTGGTCTGGTCGGATCGGTAATGCGTGGTGAACATATTGCGCCATAAGACGGCCGCCACCGAACAGAACGAATGCGGCATAGACAGCAAGTGCAGCGCCTTTGCGTACGCTGCCCAGGCGTTCCGGCAGGACCGATACACCACCGACAATTATTAATGGCTGCATAATTGACGATATTTTCCAGACCGGGTAGAGCAGGTTGATGGCGACAAAAAGGGCTACAGTCGCCGCAGCAGCAAGAAACTGGGGACCATTCTCCTGTCGCCGCCGGGCCACAACGACACCCATGGCCACAAGAACCCCCGCTTCTATCGCTCGTCCAAGCCAATCGTTTGAAATGAGATGAGGGCCGACACGTGGCGCCAGTGCCGCATAGGGGAGAGATAAAATGATCGATAAAATGGACCAGTGGAAGGGAAGGGCGCCGCCGATAAAATCTTCATGAAGACGCAACAGCGACCACCAAATGAAATCAGAGGCGGCCACGGGATTGAGAACCACAAACAACCCACCAATCCCTAGAACCGCACTGGCCATTCTGGCCAGGGCAGGGCGGCGAAAGCGAGACTGAAATGCGACAAACACCGCTAGAAATGTCGCATAAATTATTACAATTTGGGTCCCTTCGCCGAAGGTAAGCGTCAGCCCAATCAACAATAGGGCTATGACGATTTTTTGTCCGGTCGACGTCGTCTCCGTCATAACATGATGAACATTGAACAACAGGAACAACAGCATCGCCATCGCGATGAATTGGACGACAATGCCCTCATCCAGCATCAGTACATAGGTCTGGGCTCCGGTAATCGCAATGGCCAACAAGATTGCATGGAGCGGCTTTATGCCTCGGGACCGAGCGGCATCAACAATCACCGATGGGAAAAGGCCGGCACAAAACACGGTCAAAGAGAAAAAAGCGATCCAGATCGGTTCTCCGGTGACCCGCGAGATCAGAATGCTGACAACAGCATGCCCCCATCGAATTGCGCGCGGAAAGAAGTCAATGGCAACGGCCTCACGGAAATTGGGCAGAAACCAACGCTGGTTGCCCACATCCCACCATTTATAGTTGCCGGAAACCTGATGGATCGCCCCCATCAGATCGGCCCATTGATGGCCGTCCGCGAGATAGCCGGTGGTCATGAGATCACCGAATAAATCCGGCCCTCTGGTCTCGAAGAAGAGGGCGTGGTGCGTTAGCAACGGCACGTAGACCAGGACCAGCAGTGGTAACGTAGCGAGCGCCCAGAACGCCCCCTCACGGATGAACAGGGAAACGGGCCACGAACGTGCTGGCGTCATGCCGGCCGACTGCCGCCATACTGCGGCCGCAGCGCCGTAAATTGCCAGCGCCCCCACCATAATGGGGCCAATATAGACTGGCGCCTGGTTGCGATAGGGAAACGTCATGACGATGATGATAACGGCGAAGCCAAGAAGCGCCCGTTGCACCAACGGCGACGCCCGGGGCAGCAGCCAGCGGTCGGGAAACGCCAGCCCCACCAATCCGCACAAACCGGCGAGACCAGCCGCGGTAATGGCGGACTGAAGAATGAGTGATACGGTGTTCATCCTATCGATTTCCTCGCTCGCGGCCGATCAGGTCCCGTTATGGTGATGAGGACTATCCGTTGCCGATACGGTTGCACCATGCCATCCGGCCAGCCGTCCGTCCTGAAATTTCCCGCGCGACAGAATGGTCACCAGCATTCCGATCAAAGAGAATGGAACCACAAAACTCATCGGCGTAATGCTCGTAATAAGCGGCCTGTTCGGATAGTTAATAACATTCCCGATGACTATTCCTTCGGAAAGCAGGAAAAATAATCCGGAATAACGATACAATACATTTTCGTATTCGCCAAAAGGCCTACCCGCCATGATCGCCAGCGGCGGGATCAACAAAACAAGGTCATAGGCCGCCGCCGCCGGATGAAACAGAATTGGAACGACCAAAAGAACCATGATCTCGTCCGCCCAATCCGCAACACCGATCCGCGGATTTCGCGCCGTAACGTAGAACAGAACAAGACACGCCGCGCCAATCGCCATAGTTATTAGATCGAATATATGGGATTGAGAGACGATGTTATGAGTCAGCCCCATAAACAAGGAATGAACCAGTACCAGGTAGCCCTCTATCCCCACGACGCCGCCGGCCATCTTGTCAGCATCGGTCAAATGTGGCGTATGATCACCTCCGAAGATGGCATATGCCGCCTTCAAGAATATCTCCCAATTCTGCAAGTGGAAACCATATAAATATATCAGGGAACCGATTGTAACAACAATGAACGACCCAGCCGCATACGGTAATTTCCTCCAGAGATTTCTTACGATAAAGAAAACGAAGATGATGTTTAATAATTTCACAGCCATCAACACCCCGAACAGGGTCGCGGCCGTATTTTTACGTTCATGCAAGAACGCATAAAGAGCCAGTGACAACAATGCCGCCGACACCAGAACGAAATTTCCGCGTTCGACCTCGAACATGACCGGATAGCTGATCGCCAGGAACAGCAGCGCGGAAAAACGCCACGCCGCCCTCCGCAAGGAGCGCAGGACGACGAACACGATCGGCACCGAAAAGATCACCAGATAGACGGCGTACAGAGCCTTGGACACCCCGTCGATCTTCGCCGGATCGATACTGGTGATTCCAGCCGACCACCCCATCAGCGTCGCGAAAATATTGGCGATGGCGTAACTGAACGGAAAGGCGCCCCCACTAATTCCGAATTTTACATACCAAGCATTTGAAAACCGATCAGTGACAGCAATTAAATTAAAGAAAAAATCGGAGAAATTCCCAAAAGAGAATCCGATCCGGAACTCCGTAGCGGGAAGCCCCCATTCGAGACCCGCGTAATAAGATAAAATTACGACGACTAAGTTGAAATAAAAAATATGGGACAGCGCATCATAGGCACTATTGCTCTTACGACGAATATAAACCGTGTAATACCCAAACAAAACAACGACGGAAGACGCGACCGATCCGTATATTCCCCGCCAGATATCACCGGTTTTTACGCCATACACGACAGTCCCTATTAAAAAAACTAATCCTGCGACGACATAAAGTTTTTGTAGCGCCAGATAGACTCCGCCCTTTGGCACAGCCCCCTCCCCTCCTTGTCCCGCCGGCATCGGAATCAACCCGGCAAGGGCGCGATCAAGGTCAACGCCAGCGCCAGATAGAGGGGATCGGCGGGACCGGCAAGAAGCGCCGCCATGGCGCCGGCCGATACCGCGGTCACGCCCAGGGCGGCCACGGGAATCGCCAGAACGGCACGGCGGTCGGAGGCGTCCTCGGGAAACAAGAGCGGCACCCACATCGCCACCAGCAGGGGAACACCCACGGCCCATAGCCAACGGGCGACGCTTGCCGGTCCCGACACCCCAGAGCCGCCAGCCGGCCAATGCCCCGCGGCCACGACGACGGCGATCAATACCACGCCGGCCAGCAGAGGCCACCCCCATTGACGGCGCGGCAGTCGATCGACCCGGGCCAACAGAACCGCCGCGACAAGAAAGGCGGCGAACGACGCCACGGGAAGGGTCAACCCCATTATCGACGGCATCATCCCCGGCTCGATCAGCCACGCCAGAACCGTTAGCAGCAGCGCCGCGACGCCGGGATTGGCCGGCCCGCCCCACGTCGTCCACAGGATCGGCCGCCGGCCGCGGGTCCAAACGAACAGCGCCGAATAAATCAGTCCGAAAGCCAACGCCGCCGCGGCGAACCCATAGGCGTTAAAGATCCACGGATAAGAGGGAGAGGTCTCGGAGAAAACGAAATCGCGGATCGTTCCGCCGACACAGCGGGTCAACCCGAACCCGCAGCCGGCGACGACCTTGGTGAACCCGATCGGAATTGCCCGGCCGCCATCGCCGCTTCGGATCACCTGCCGCCCGTCGATACGCACATCGACGGGGCCAGAGGGCGTTCCGGCAATGTCGAAACGGTGCCAACCGCCGCCCTTCCAGTCAAGGGTCGTCTGCCCCTGGGGGTAGTCGCCCTCAAATAGAATCAGGTGGTTTCCCGGCTGAATTTCCAGCCGCAACCCGTCTTTACCGGACGCCGTCTGAAAGAAGTTTCCGTAGCCGGCGACCTTCAGCGACGCATCGAAGCGCATGGAAAAAGCGGTGACGGAATGATTCCCGCTCCAAATGGGCCGGCCCGGCGGGTGATTATAGGTGACGGCGGGAAACGTCCGGGTCGCCGTTCCCGCCGTCAGACCGGGAATGAGGACGGCGATTGCCGCCAGCAGCACCACGAATAGTCTAATCACATCTTTTCCCCTCTGCGGAAGACCGCCAGGCCTTTCCCCCAACCACCGACTCTTTCGACCGCTTGCCCGACCACAATCGCCGCGACACGCGGCAAGCGAGTCCCCGCACGCCCTCGCGACGGAGAACATATCGAATAGCGTTCCACCACAAAACCCCTTCTTGCCGCCAGCGGCCAGGCCTCGGCAACGGCACCCGCATGACGGCGCCATACGGCGTCGCCACGGCGCGCGCCTGGGTTCGGGCGATGAAAAGATCCAGTTGAGACCAGAACCCTTCGATAGACTTCAAATAATTGTCCCAGGCCGCCCCGACCGTCCGCGCCGCGCGCTCCAGTTCGTCGGGGCCGTCACCCCAGGCGTAGCCGTCCCAACCGACGACATCGTCGCCGATCCGCTCGGTGAGATGGGCGTTGGGCAGAAACACCGCCGGACACCCGCACAACGTCGCTTCCAAGGCCGCCGCCGTATTTTCATAGCAAAACAACCATTCCGACCGTTGGAACAAAGCGGCCATATCCTGCTGCGACATATCCCGCGTGATTTCGACGGCGCCCGCGGTCCGCGGCAGCAACGGACCGACATTCTGGCTCCGGTATTTCACGGCGTAAAAGCAGCTCCCCTGTCGCCTGACCGGCTGCTGCGGCGGATGAAACACGGCGGTATCCGATGCCGGGATGAACAGGATGTTGTCCGGGGCTCCGGCACTTTCCGCCAGCGACCGTGAATAGCCGTAACACAGTTCGGACGGGGGATAGATGCTGTCTCCACCAAGAAGGCCGGGGAAATTAAGGACATAGCGCACCACCAGCGGTGCACTGAAAGGATTCCCCTCAACCACCTCGGGATAAACGGTGACGGGAGTGAGCCCCGCCGCGAAATGGTAGTCGACAACCTCCGCCGACAGCCTGGGGGTCAGAAGATCGGGATGAACGAAGGGCGTTCCCGGCGGACAGCCGTCCTTGTCCACGAGAAAGGCCGTCTGCCCCACAGAGTTCAAGGCGTGGCACAGCAGATGGAGCACCCTGGCTCCCGCCGAAAACCGCGTATAGGGAGGCGCGACAATATAATAGGGGTGGCGGCCGGGTGGGGGGTGCAGGGCGGAGACGGCGCGCGTCATGTCAGTGTCCGGTTGGTTTACCGCGAGCGATCCGGATACCGCCCCCCGTTGCCGGATGTATCCATTCCATACGCACGCAGGACGCCCCTGGACCGACGCCGGCCTTGCGGCGATAGACCGACAGCAACGGCCCCCGATTCACCAACGCGTAGCATGGCGCGACAGCGTTATATACGAATCGCAACCCTGCGGCAGCAGCGACTCGATCATTGTCCGGTTTTACATATTGCTGCAATTGCGCCCACGGCGCCATAGGAGTCTCATAAATCCCGTTCATAATTCTGCTATCAACAAACAGAATCTTATTTTTAGACGACAAAAGAAATTTGATTAGTTTTTCCTGATCATTCGTGGTCAGCAACGAATCTTCCGTCGTAACGAATGGCCCCGCCTTTGCCTTTCCGGCCAGCGGCACCACCAGCACCTCCCACGGCGACAAAATATTGACCCTTATCCCCGGATTGTAGCGCACGATCTGCTTAACCGTCCGGCTGACCAGTTGGGGGGCGGCCGTCGTCCGCAGATGGCCGGCGGGCATTCGCCAGTCATAAACCTTGTGGGTGTTGAAAAGTCGTATTTCCCCATGGAATTGCCGCAGCCTCTGTACGCCGAGCAACGCACACCCAGTCAATGCGTAAACAACAGCGATGGTGGCGACCGCCTTTTTGTCCGGCCACGTCCCCGGAATCCTCTTGAACATCAGCACCAGGGGTACGCCGACCGTTGGCGCCATCAAGGCGAGGTGGTGAGGCATCGGAAACCAGATAAAATAGGTCGCGCCGCAGGCGGAGTAGACGATGGCGGCGCCCGCCACGACCCAGTCCGCGCGGCGTGCGCCATCATCCGCCGGGCGCGGACGCAGCAGCCACCACCCAGCCATAACGGCCGCAAAAAGCGCGGCCAGCCCAGAGACCATTCCCTGGGGAATCTGCGGCGTATCGACCCCATAGAGAAACGCCAGAAAGACCGTCTGGGCATGGGGATTGCCCATATGATAGCCGTATGCGGCCAACCCCGCCGCCATAACCGCCGCGCCGCCCCACGCATAACGGACGTTCCGCCGGAGGGACACGAGCGGCGCGGCAACGGCCAGTCCGAATGCCATCGCCACGCCCAAAAACAGTCCGGTCTCTCTCGACCAGAAACAGGCCGCGGGAATAAGGGCCGCGAGAGCCGCCATGGCCCACCACCGGGGACGGGCAATAGTCCGATACAACACGAACAAGGCCAGGAAATCGAATCCGTGACGCCACGGCGAAAGGTCATCGCCCAGACGAATCGTTTCAAGGCTGGGAATCAGATAGGTCCCTACGATTACCGCACCGACAAACACCAACTCCCATCGGCGAATTCCAATCAACATCGCCATGCCAAGCGCATACAATAGATATATCGGATATCCTGCATAAATAAATTTCAGGTACGTATTGAACCAGCTCCGCTCCGGGACCATACGGAGGAGTGCGGCAATGCTATCCGTTAGGCCGCGGCCATATTGGGACCAGTGATGAACGCGCCCGGAGCCAAGCTGCGCGACCGCCTGAGGAAACAAATAATACTGTGCATAGAAAAATTTCCCGAGAACGAGCTGGCGGCCAAGCTCAATTGAATTCAGGCGAAGGAACTCCTTTTCCGTCGAGTTGTAAAATCTACTATCTCCCGCTATTTTTCGCCGGACACCGGATATCATTATGTCCTGAAGTTTATCCATATCTTTTGAAATGACGGCCGTCTTCAGCAAAAAATAATCGGTCAGACCGACTCCGCCAAATATCGTTAGATCGTTTGTGTTCGGATTATACCAGTAATTTTGCTGCGCGCTCTTGACCAGCCCCCACGCGATACGCGCCGCCGCTGCATTTCCAGCTTTGATCGCGACCGTATCCCCCCCGGGTTTCAGGGCCGGATTCCGCGGATCCGGAATTTGCAGACCTTCGAGGTGAGTCCGATTGATGAACCGGACATTGTCGACGTGACGCCCGCCCGTCTTGTCGGTCTGTTCGCTCAGCGACAGAAACTCGTTGCCGATATGGAAAGGGGTTACCCCCAGCGCCAGCACCATGGGCAAGACCGCGAACGCAAGGACCGCCCATCCCCACGCCACGGAAATATGCCGGTTCCGGTACCGGACCGCCAACCCATGCAGCCAGGGCACGCCCAACACGGCGACGGCAGCGACATCGGCCGCTTCGCCGACATGAAAGTGTTTGTCGCGAAGCAGAAGCCCCGACAACACCGACAGCAGCACCGCCGAAACCGCCGCCGAAAAAAACAGGAGCGGCGCCACCGGGGGCAAATAACGGTCGAACGGACGGGGATGGCGAAACGAGATCACGCTCGCCAGCGCCGCCGCGAAAACGACAAAGAACGCCGCCGAATACACGGCCATGGGTATGATCTTGGGAAGCGGGTGGGGGTCCAGCCACGCGAACACCCCGTGATCCCAATGCGCGAGATACCGCGCCGCGATCTCGCCGATGGCCAGGATCAATGCCATGAACGGGGCGACCAGAGCGGCGAATGTCCACCGCGCCGCCACCGACCCCGGTAGAAACCGCGTTTCCGATGGCGTCGTCATCCGCCTTCTCCGCAAGTGCGGCGCCAGACCCGCAACAATCCCTGCGCCCGCCCCGGCGTATAACATGCCGCCAGCTCGTGGCCCACCATGCCGAGGGCGGTCAACTGGCCAACGCGCATCAGCATGGTGGAGTCGGGCTTAGTCTCCGTTTTGGAATTTGCCGATGTCGACCACACGATCTCGTCGGCGCGCGGCGCCCACAGGTCCCGGTCAACAAAGATCACCGGCGGCTTCGCCGCCTCAATTTCGGCGACGACCCTGTCGACCATCTGATGGCTGACCACGGCGCTTTTCAAATCGATATAGGGTAAGGCCGGCAACCGGTTGCCGACGATGTCGAGCATCCCGTCAAAGCGGGACAGCAGATAGAGCCGGCCAGCAGGCTGGACCTTGTCGATCAGAGCAAGGCTTGCCGCCACCGGCGCCGGATCGGCGGTCACCTTGCCGTGAAATCCGGGGAACGACCATTCGAACAGCTCATGGTCATGAAAAACGCGTTGCAGCGCTGAATGTGATTGCGCCATTGGAACGAGCGCCGGCGCCAGAGCGAGCACGATGAATGCGGTCGCCTCCTTGGCAACCGATCCCATGGCGGTGGTGACCAGAGCCACCAATGGCAACGTCGCGCACAGGATCACCGCGGCCACATGTTCCGGAGACGGATTCCAAATGGCGTATAGACTGGCCATGGCGCAATAAAGAAAACCGGCACCGGCCATATTCAGCCGCGCATCCCGGAGCGGCCCTCCAGCAGCCCCCCCTTCCGCCGGCATCGCCAGGCGCCGCAGCGGAGCAACCAACAAAATACTCCACACGGCCAACCAGGCGGCCAGAACGCCCCCGGACACGGGCGCAACGCTCAGCCCCATCAGCGTATAATATTGGAGACCGTTACCTTCGGAGGCCGGCAGCCAGAACAAAACCATGCCCCCGACGGCGACTTCCGCGACCAGTTCCACCACGTCCCGCCACCGCAGACGTTCCCCTACGGCGATCAAGACCAGGCGCCACGCGATACTTCCGGCGAAGAAAAATAACCCGAACTGCTTGTTCCACCACAGGAACAGAGCGATTGCCGCCACCCGCAAAACAAATGTCCAGCGTCGGTGATAGCGATAGTCCAGATACAGGAAGACGAATGCGAAGATCTCCGGAAGATGCCGTGCCGGATTATAGCCAGGGGCAAATTGGAGGGCATACCCACCCGTCAAGAGAAGGCCGATTTCACATACAACTCCCCCAATAATTGCGCCCCACCACCCCCCGATATAAGCGGATGCCGCCAATAACAATGCGCAATATATAACAAACTCATACCAATATATTTTTGAAAATCCCTGAAACGTCACACCCGTAACGTGACTCATAACCCAAGAATATATATATGAACTTCCGTACCCGTATTGACTTGGCAGTATTGCATTCTTATGGTTACTGTCTATCTCCAATGACGGCAGATACACATAGGCATAATTATAAAACGACATCCCAAGTTGATTCTGATCGGACATATATGCGGAATTTTTATCTATAAATTCCGACAACGTTTTCTGCGCCGACACTCCGGTCGCAAAGGGTTTATCAGCGTACCCCCCCTTCCCATACAGTCGCAAAACCTTCAGATCACGCGTCCAGCGGGATAGGCGGGGATCGGCATTCGAGAGATGCCACAACGCTTGTATCTTGGACATTTGATCGCGGGACGGCTGAATATAGGCGATCAGCGTTTGGCTATCCCATCGATATTCCAAACCGCTTTGAGGCGGAAACAGGGACAGAGCGTCAAGAGGTGAGTGGAATACACTGCGGGGCAAAGCGATGCAGGCAGCCTGTGCCGTCTGAGCGCCCGGCTGAATCAGGCAGGGATTTTCGTACCAATAATGCCGGATATCATGGGCGGCGGCATATCGTGCGTTCTCGATCAGACGCCCGTCAGCCATCCGCGTATAATCGGGCAAATCAGCATACTCGTTAAGAACTCGAAGATGCGGAGGAACATACAACGAGACCGTGAGTCCAATCTCGATGACGGCCGCCACCGCGGCGACAGGCAAGGCCCAACGAACCGCCCTGGCATCGGAGAGTCCTCGACCAATTCTATAAATGATAAACGGCACAAAGAGACACATCACGGCAAAAAACGGGGCGATATGCTCTCCACCTTTTAGCGAAAAGGCGTAAACAAATACGGACTCCGATAATAAATATAGAGCAATCTTCCACCACCGCACAGTGATGTGGCGAACGGCAAGGCGCCCAACGATTATGTAAAAATACAGCGCTAGCGAGAAAATAGAGAATGATATGGCGTAAAATAAAATATCCTCTATTTTTGGATTTTTCGGGATGTACGCCCAGCTTATTATAAAAGAAGATTCCCGCACATCGGGTCCAGAAAAAAATAAAACCTCTTTCCACAGCCAGCGGGCGATAAACTCAGATAGCGTGTAAACCGGTGCGGCTATAATTGCGTAATGCAGTAGAAGTATATCTTTAAGTCGAATTTTCATCTCAACGCCCCAAAAGACGGCAGAACAGCCCCCTCCCTCGCCATACGATATTTTTCCAGTTCAATTTCATACCTGTCCGCGCATTGACAGTAAGCATCACGATGCGCTGACCCGGAAGACAACTCGGGATTGCCAAAAATAGCTGCACACGGTCGCAATACAGGAAATGCAAAACTGGACGATCCGGGGGTCAAGTTTCCAAACCGTAACGATGGCCGGCAGCGCCACAAGATTGAACGCGAAATACCCCCATTGAAACGCCGAGAAAAAAATGAATTCCCGAAACGGCTTCTGGCGGGAATTGAATACAAACCAACGCCCTAACGCATAGGCTTGCAATATTACATAAAATGTACACGCAACCAGAGTGACCATATAGCTTACGCCGAGCGGCCCCAATATCGTTTGCGCGACAGGAAAAAGAAACAGCCCCATGGCCGTATTGAAGCCACCGGCAAGTAGGAACCGCTGCTGCTGGCTCTTCAACAGTTTCATCGGGACGCCTCGGCGCTCTGCGCCCCGTCCCCGGCCGTCTTCTCCAATCCGACCAAATTGCGGACGACGAAATTGGGACGCCGCTTCACCTCTTCGTAAATCAAACCGACATATTCGGCCAGAATCCCCAGCATGGTGAACAGAATGCCGAACATCAGCAGGATCAAGGCGACGATGGTGCCGAAACCGGGGAAGGGCACACCCCAGACCAGGGTGCGGATCACCAAGCCGATAAAGGCCAGCACGGACAGAACCGACAGGCCGATTCCAGTGGTGCTGATCAGCTTCAGCGGCACATAGGAATGGGCGAAAATCCCCTTCAGCGCCAGTTCCAGCACCTTCAAGGTATGGGCGCCCGACACGCCCGCCACCCGGGGCGGCCGTTCGTGGGGAATGCCGATGGATTTGAACCCGACCCAGGCGAACAGGCCGCGAAGAAAGCGGTTGCGTTCGTCCATGACGTTGATCGTCTTGTAGACCTTGCGATCGATCAGGCGGAAATCGCTGACATTGCGCGGGATCATGCCGCCGGTCAGCTTATTGGCGACGTAATAGAACAGTTGCGAATTCATCCGCCGGATCGCGCTGGTCCCCACCCGCCGGGTGACGATGCCATAGACGTTCTCGTAGCCTTCTTCCCATTTGGCGATGAATTGGCTGATCAGTTCCGGCGGGTCCTGAAGATCGGCGGTCATGATCACCGCCGCGTCACCGTCGGCATAGTGCAATCCCGCGGTCAGACCGCCGTCCATGCGGAAATTGCGGGCCAACTGGATGATCTTGAAACGCGAATCGGCCTGATGCACCGCCATCAATTTGTCGAAAGAATCATCTTCGGAACCGTTCTCGATGATGATCGTCTCGAAATCGTATTTGGGATTGGCATCGAACACGCCCCGCAAACGGCGCGCCAGTTCATCGACGTTGTCGCGCTCGTTATAGGCGGGAATGATGATGGAGATAAGACGCTTAGATCTGTCGGCCATAGCCCATTACCCTACCGAAACATTATCGCACGTCGTTTTGAACGCGATCCAGGCCGGCGGCGAACGCCGCGGCCACCAACGCGCGGCCGTCCTCGGTTCGCGGAACGCCCCGCAATTCCAAAGCCCCGTCGCCGACGGGAACGACGATACGGTACATATCCGCCCGATGTTTCTTGTCGCTGTCGAAACGGCCCACGATGGCCTTCCTGTCCAACGCCGCCACCTTGTCCGACAGACCGGGCACATGGGCCAAAAGATCCACCATATGGCCCGTTAAGGCGGCGGTCGCCTCTTCACCGGCTTTCGTCAACAGGCCGTTCTGTAGGGAAAAGCTGGTGGCGATGATGGTGCCGATGCCGACCGCCACGCCATGGCTGATGGCGAAATTGCTGCCCGATTCGATGGCGTGGCCGAAGGTATGGCCGAAATTCAGCAACAGGCGCTCGGCGCGGTCGAATTCATCGGTTTCGATGAACCAACGCTTGGAATGAAGAGCGCGGGCGACAACGGCGCGCGCCGCCTCGGGTTCGCTCGAAACCGTCGGCCCGTCCGCCAGATAGCCGGCGAAATCACCCTTGGCGTAACAGATCTTCGCCGCCTCGCACAATCCGTCGACGATCTGCACCGCATCCAGGGTATGCAGGAAATCGAGATCGACCGCGACCTCACGCGGCGGATAAAAGTTGCCCACCAGATTCTTCAGACCGTCCACATTGATCGACGACTTGCCGCCGATACAGGAATCGGTCATCGCCAACAGGGTTGACGGCACATAGGTCCAGCCGATTCCGCGCATATAGATCGAGGCGAGAAAGGTGGCGACATCCTGGACAACGCCACCACCCACCGCCAGCAGATGAGAGCCGCGATTGACGCCCAGCGCGTGCATGCGACCGATCAAGGGCGCCATCCGTTCCAGGCTCTTGTCGTCCTCGGTGGCCGGAACGTAGATAACCCGCTCCGCCGCCACCGGCAGACGGTCGCGGAAAAAATCGTCGGCGACGACGATCAGGTCGGGATGGCGCTCCGCCATATCGGACAGAAGACCGCGGCCCAGACGGACTTCGTAATCGCCGACGGAGGAAGCGACGGTGAAGCTGTCACAGTTTGCGGGCATAGGAGAACCCCCCGTCCACGGCGATGAACTGGCCTGTGATGCCAGCATTGTCCGACGAACACAAGAAGCTCGTCGTCCGGCAGACATCATCCAGCGTCGGCAAACGGCCGGTCGGCGTTTCCCCTTCGAGACGGCCGATCTGCTCGGCCGATAGATTGGCCCTGGTCATGGGTGTATCCAGCGCCCCGGGAAGGACGGCGTTGATCAGATGGCCATCACGGCCGAGATCGATCGCCGCCGACTGCACCAAGCCATGCAACGCCGCCTTGGTGACGCAATAGGACAGCTTGTTCTGGCGGGCGATGGCCTGCCAAATCGAACTGATGATGCAGAACCGGGCGGGCTTGGCCAGCTTATCCCCGTTCAGCAGCGCCTGCATGGTTTCCAGAATGTAGAAGACATTCGCCCGGTAGAGGTCGCGATGCGCCTCGAAATCCAAGGAATAAATATCGTCATTGAGGTTGCGGCCCTGGGCCCAGACCGCAGCCCCGACCGGATGGGGCAATTGGGCGAACGCCTCGTCCGCCCGCCCGATCTCGGGATCATAGGTCAACCATGACACGCCGTCCGTCCCTTGGGTGGGGCGAGTGCGACCGACCGCCACCACCTTCCATCCGGAAGCGACGAAATGCCGGCAAATTGCACTCCCGATCGCACCCGTTCCGCCGAATACGATCACCGTGTCCTGGCTCATCCCCCCCCTCCGGATCAGCGGTTCAGAACGTTCCAGCGGTTTTCCAGCATGGCGATCCGCTTGTCATCCTCACGCTCGATCAGGCCGTAATATTCCCGCTTGTTCTGCAGCCACAGCAACTCGAACTGGACAGCTTGCAGCAGGCCCTCGTTGATATCCATCTTGCCCTCGCGCAGGGCCGGCCCGGAGAAGATCACCTTGCGGGTCTCGAAGCGGGTCAGGTGGTGGGTGGCGATTTCCTTCAGCGCCGGCAGGGTCTCAAGACCGACGCCGCCACCGCAAACCAGATCCAGCCCCTTGGCCCTGCACTTCTCGGCGGTGGCGATCACCTTTTCGGTGATCTGGTCGCTGCCGATCTCGTTGCGGGTCAGGCCGCAGGACAGGGTGAAATCGACCCGGCCGAAGACGACGCCCTTGAGCCCGCCGGGCCGGCTGGCGATGTCGACCAATTCGTCCAGATAGCCATAACCGGTGATGGTTTCGAGGTTGAACAGGAAGTCGGTGTTTTCCTGCTCCTCGGCCGTATAAACCTTGTTCTTGGCCTCGATATACTTGGACAGCGCGTAGGGAGTCTCGATCATCGGCGCGATGACGTATTCGACGCCGAGCTGCTTGCTTTCCAACAGATCGCGGATCGCCTCGCAGCCGCCGATCTTGAGGCCCATGAGCACGCCGGCCTTACGGGCGATTTCCATCAGCCGGAGCAGTTCGTCGACCCGGGTTCCTTCGGCCTCGAACTCCGCCTTGACGGCAAGATAGCCGTATTCCTCACGTCCCTTTTTGAGGATATCGAGCATCTTACGTTCACGACTATTCATTTTCCCTCTCCATTCGAGACGTGAATTCTCGTTATTTTCGTGTAATTAATATTCCACGCAAGGAATCAACATGTTCTCCGCCAATTCCTCGCGAGACAGGAACGGCGCCATGTCTTCCGGCGGCGGGCTGACGATGCGGCCGTCGGGAAGCTGCCGCGACGCCAGCTTCGGCGCGAACCCCTGGGTGAGGTCGAGAAACAGTTCGCACGCCTGGGCACCCGCACCGGCGAGGGTGGCGCGGATCGCATCGGGCATCTCCGCGTGGGTGCGACAGGGATGATAATCGAACCCGTACGCGGTCAAAAGCTTGCCGAAATCGGGAAAGGACACACCGCTTTCGGGACCGCAGCCGAGAACCCGTCCATTGAAGAAATTCGCCTGGGTCTGCTTCATCGACAAATAGCCGTTATTGTTCAGGATGAACAACTTCAGCGGCACCTCATAGCCGATGATCGTCTGCAATTCCTGAAGATTCATCTGGATGCTGCCGTCGCCGGCGATGCAGACGATCCGCTTGGCGTCGGTGGCGCGCCAGGCGCCGATGGCGGCAGGCAGATCGAATCCCATGGTGGCGCAGCCGGAATTATGGAACACGCGCTGCCCGGCCTTGACCACCGCCGCCTGCATGGTAACCACCACCGCCGAGCCGTTGGCGCAGACGAGGATGTCGCCTTCCTCCATCGCGTTGGTCAGGGCCTGGACGAAACAGTAATTATTGACCGCCGGGCTGTCCCAATATTCGGGAAGAACGGTGGGATAGCGCCGCCGCCGCTCGCGGCACCATTCCACCCACCCCTCA
This sequence comes from Pseudomonadota bacterium, assembly GCA_021848545.1. Lineage (GTDB taxonomy): Bacteria > Pseudomonadota > Alphaproteobacteria > Rhodospirillales > Magnetospirillaceae > JAJZUL01. The sequence goes on along the minus strand of JAJZUL010000005.1, from coordinate 75,091 downwards.
TGGCGGTTCTGGGGGGTGTAATCGCGCTTCAGCAAGGCCGGGACCAGATCGCGCAGATCGGCATGAACGGGCAAATCCGGCCTCACCGTAGGCTTCTTCAGCTCGTTGGCGTCGATATCGACGATGACCTTGAAGGCCGCGCGGGCGAAGGCGTTCCAATTGTAGCTGACCATGCGGATGTTCAGGCGGCTGCCCAGCACCAGCAGGAAATCGGAATTCTGCACCGCGAAATTGCCGGGACGGTCGCCGATGGTGCCGGGACGACCGGCATACCAGGGATTGTCGTCGGGAACCAGATCGTTGGAATTCCAGGCGGTGACCACCGGAACCTTGAGCTTGTCCAGCAGGTCCAGGAATTTGCCGTGGGTCCCCGACAGCCAGACTCCGGTCCCGGCCAAGACCACCGGCCGCTCGGCCTTGGCCAGCCGGTCGAGGATTTCATCGCAGGCGGCGTCGAGATCGGTCTCATAGGCCACGGCCGGCGGCGGGGTGAAGCCTTCCAGCGTGTCCGGGTCGATCTTGGCCCCCTGCACGTTCAGGGGGATGTCCAGCCAGACCGGGCCGGGACGGCCGGTGGTGGCGTGATACAGCGCGCATTCCAGATGGTAGCGGATCTTTTCGGGATCGGTGACCATCTCCGCATATTTCGTGATCGGGGCGACGACGGGAACGATGTTGAGTTCCTGATCGCCCAATTGCCGCAACGGCACGTCGGTGCTGCGGACCGTGGTTTCGAACTTCACCTGACCCGAGATCACCAGCATCGCCATGGAATCGACGAAAGCGCCGTAAACGCCGGTGATGGTGTTGGTCCCGCCCGGCCCCGAGGTCACGCAAACCAGCGGCAAACGGTTGGAGACACGATAATAACCGTCGGCGGCGATGGCGCAGGCCTGTTCGTGATGGAAGAAGGTTTTGCGCAGACCAGGATGCTTGCCCAGCGAATCGTCCAGGTGCATGGCACCACCGCCGGTAATCATGAAAACATCGGAGATACCAGCGGAAGCGACGAAATCGGCGATGTAATCGGAAACTTTCACCTCAGGCATTATCAGAGCTTCCCGCTACGGTTCCAGGCCAAGGTGCGCGCCAACGCTTCGTCGAGCGGCGTCAGGATATCGAGATCCAGCTCATCACGCGCGCGCGAAACGTCGGGAACATAATAGTTAACCGGATTGGATGCACCAGGATTTCCGGCGATCTCGATCGCCGGAGAATCGCCGCTTGCCGCGGCGACCGCTTCGGCCAAAGCCCGAATGGAAACGGCGTGGTCCGAGCCGACATTATAGGCCCGCCCCGAACGGCCCCGGACCAGAACCCGAAGCAGCCAGACGACGAGATCGGCGGCGTACAAATAGGAGCGGACGGCGGTTCCGTCGCCGGCGACGCGGATGGGGCCGCCGGCCAGGGCGTCGCGGATGAAATTGCCGGCGGCGAAATGGGCATCCAGGGGCAGACGCGGTCCGACCAGGGCGAAAATACGGGCGACCGGCACATGCATGCCGAATTGCTTGGCATGGATGGCGCAGAGCAGTTCGGCCATCCGTTTCGATTCGGAATAGGTGTAATAGGGGTCCATCGGATCGGGCCCACCCTCGTCATCCTCGCGGATATGGGTGATTCCGGCCCGGAATTTTCCATAGACACCGCCCGAACTCATCATCAGAACCCCCGACGCCCCCGCCCGGCGGGCGAACTCCAGGGTGCGGCGCGTACCCTCGACGATGGTATCGGACATCAAAAGCGGGTTTTCGGCATTGAGCCGGGCGCTGGCGTCGGTGGCGCCGTGGATGACGGTATCGTAAGAATTTCCGTCATGATCGAGGGTGCGGACGTCGCCGGCCACCACCGTCACCCTGGAATCCCCGGCCAGATGCGGATAAAGGACGGCAAAACGGTCCGGATTGCGCGTTATCAGGCGCAGGCGCAGGCCCAGCGACAGCATATCGTCGGCGAACAGGAAGGCATCGGTCATCCAACTGCCGATGAACCCGGTACCGCCGGTGACGAAGATCGATTGCCCCCGGAATGCGCGGAGATCGCCCTCCGCCGCCGCGACGATCCGTTCGAGATCGCCTTTGGGAAGCCGGGACGCCCTGGCCTCAGTGGACGTCATCGAGATAGTCCGAAATCTGCCGCAGACAGACCGCGCGCATGTCGTCGCCACGGCCGAGAGCTTCGGTCCACGACACGATCCGCTCCAGCGCCTGCTCCAGGGACCAGGCCGGCTCCCAGCCCAACCCGGCCTTGGCCTTGGAACAATCCAGTTTGAGATGGCGGGCCTCGTGGGGATTGGCGCCCTGGTCCAGTTCCCACCGCGCGCCCCGCCCCCAATGGGCCACCAGCCAATCGGCGATCCACCCCACCGGCTTGATGCTGTCCTCGTTGGGACCGAAATTCCAGCCGTCGGCCACCTCCGGCGCCCGATGCCACAATTGTTCGGCCAGCATCAGATAGCCGCGAACCGGCTCCAGCACGTGCTGCCACGGCCGCACCGCCAGGGGATTGCGGATGATCGCGGGGCGCCCTGCCGTCAAGGCGGCGATCAGATCGGTCATCAGCCGGTCCTTGGCCCAATCGCCGCCGCCGATGACGTTGCCGGCCCGACCCGAGGCCACGCCGACCCGATGCCGCTCCCAATCGGCCGGATTGAAAAAGGATTGCCGATAGGAATCGGTCACCAGTTCGGCGCATCCCTTGCTGGCGCTATAGGGATCGTAGCCGCCCATCGCCTCGTTTTCCCGGTAACCCCAGACCCATTCGCGATTGGCATAGCATTTGTCGCTGGTCACCACCACCACGGCGCGCACGCCACCCGTCCGGCGCACCGCCTCCAGAACATTGGCGGTGCCGATGACGTTGGTCTCCAGCGTCTCGATGGGTTCGTCGTAGGAATGGCGGACCAGGGGCTGCGCCGCCATATGGACGACGATCTCGGGCCGGTGCTCGGCCATGATTGCCGACAGCGCCGCCAGATCGCGGATGTCGGCGATGATCGAAACCATCCCTTCGGCCACCCGCGCCACCTCGAACAGATTGGGATCGGTGGGCGGGGCCAGGGAAAATCCGACGACCCGCGCCCCCATATCTTGGAGCCACAGCGCCATCCACCCGCCTTTGAATCCGGTATGGCCGGTCAGCAGGACCCGTTTGCCCGCCCAAAAGGCACGATCGATCACCAGACCCTCCAGGGAGCCTTGCCGCCAGCCCACAGATCCTCGAGGTGGGTCTTGTCGCGCAGGGTGTCCATCGGCTGCCAGAATCCGCGATGGGTCCAGGCGCCCAATTGGCCCTCGGCCGCCAGACGCTGCATGGGCTCGGCTTCCCAGGTGGTGGCATCGCCGGCGATGTAATCGATCACCTTGGGCGACAGCACGAAAAAGCCGCCATTGATCCACGACCCGTCGCCATCGGGCTTTTCCTGGAAGGAGGAGACCCGGTCGCCCGCCAGATGGACGGCTCCGAAACGGCCGGGCGGCCGGGTGACGGTGACCGTGGCCAACCGGCCGCCGGCCCGATGAAAGGCGATCTGCGCGGTGATATCCACGTCGCCGACGCCGTCGCCATAGGTGAAACAGAAATCGTCGTCGCCCAGAAACTCGCGCACGCGCCGCAACCGGCCGCCGGTCATGGTCGCCTCTCCGGTATCGATCAGAGACACGCGCCAGGGCTCGGCCTGGTTGCTGTGAACTTCCATGCGGTTGGCCTGCATGTCGAAAGTGACGTTCGACATGTGCAGAAAATAATTAGCGAAATATTCTTTAATTATATACCCTTTGTACCCAAGACACACGATGAACTCATTCACCCCATGTGAAGAATAAATCTTCATCACATGCCACAAGATCGGCTTCCCGCCAATCTCGATCATGGGTTTAGGCTTTAAATGGGTTTCTTCGGCGATGCGAGTCCCCAGCCCCCCCGCCAATATGACCGCCTTCATCCGACCCCCGCACCAAGCTGCCCACGTCGCGGGGCCGAGGCGGCCACGACCCTCCGTCGATGACCACCATGGATTGCTCCCGCATCAGGAGCAGAGCGCCCCCTCCGCAGCCGGTTCATTCGATACAACAGTCCCCCCCCTACGACAAGAGGCAATACGAGTATCCACCGCCCCTCGCTGCGGGCCGGATGATCCGCAGCCGGTCGGCCGATGCGAATCAACGAACGGCCTCGGTTGCCTGTCCGACGGCCCGCAACCGCGACAATTTTCCGAGGACCGGCGCGAGATCCTTTCGGATCATTCTGGCGACAATCACGCTTCCGTCCAACGACAGGTGATTGCTGTCCCTGTAGATCAGTTTTCCGTCAATAATGTAGGGACACTTCCCATCTTTGGCGCAGATAAGCTTGGGGAGATTGACCACCGTCAAACCCGGATTCTTGGCCCGCAGGCGCGCTATCGTCCACAGCTCATATTTCGCCATGCTCATGGCGGTCGCATAGGTCATCCGGCAATGGTGCGCGCTATCCCCACCAAGGAGGCGCGAAAAGCGGCGGCGGTATATGCAATCCTGTGGGGGCTTGAGTATGCCGGGATCGTCCACGATGATGACGACATGCTTGCCGGCCGCCTGGAGCCGCGCGATTGTTTTCGACAACGTCTTCTCGACCAGACGGATGCGCCCCTCGAACGACAGCGCCTTGGTCGGTGCCGGGTACAAGCCAAGACCTTTGTTAAGGTAATTTAAGACATAATACGAGAACATGACCGTTGTTATCGACTTGTCTTTAATAATTTCATCCAGGAACCTTTTGTTCGCGCGATAGCATGCTTTCGCCACCGGCTGGGCACTATGCTGATATTCGATCATTCCTCCGAACGAAGCGCATCCGCCGAAGCTGATCTGGACGACGCGGCTGAGGAAGGGGTCGTGCAGCGCCACCAACCCGGGAACAAGATGGTTGGCGTGGCTGTCGCCGATGATGGCGATCCGCGGCGAGGGGGACGTCAGCCGACAATAATCCACGCCGGCGCCATCCGCGAAACGCGACTTCACGCAGGCCTGATCGTTGGATTCCCCCAACGCGTTCCACATGGAATCGCCGACATCCCGGGCGATCTGAGCCTGCGGAATGGAGGCCTCCGTCGATTTGACGCGCCAGGGGTAGCCGTGGGCCGCCCATGTCCAGGTGCCGATTCCCGCCACCAGACACAACGCGGCCAGACCGGCAAGAACCTGGTTGCGGCTGCCGACAAGGCGCGGCAACCCGGCCTGCGCGGGACGCTCAACCCAGCGCCACGTCATCCACGACAGGATCATGGCGATCACCACGATAACCATCCGCGCGACAGGCGACGTATGCCCGCCGGTGATCATGGCCGCCAGCGCCAGCAGCGGCCAGTGCCAAAGATAGAGGGGATAGCTGATCCGCCCCATCAGAACCGCCGGGCGGTTACCCAGAACTTTCACGGCAACGGGATGATGGGGGCCAACGGCGATGATCGCGACGGCGGTCAGCGTCGGAATCAATGCCCACCAGCCGGGGAAAGGGGCATGTTCCGACAGCAAGGCCGCGGTCGCCAGTACCGTTGCGAGCGCGCCGCCGCCCACAAGCGCGCCCAGGGGACGGGACAGCCGCCCCGTCATCGCTGCCCAATTCCAGCCGCGCTGCTCGGCAATGGACAGCATGCCGCCCAGCAGCAGTTCCCAAAACCGGGTCGGCATGAGGTAGAAGGTAAGATTGCTGTGCCATCTGATCAAAACGACGTTCAAGATGAACGAGGCTATAAGCAAGACTACGGATATTTTGTACAGTGACCGCAACCGCAGCGCGACCAATATGACAATGGGCCATATAAAATAATATTGCTCTTCGACGCCGAGCGACCACAGATGAAGCAGTGGTTTCATCTGGGCAATGGCGTGAAAATACCCGTTCTCAAATGCCATTTGTATATTTAAGGAGAACAGGGATCCGGATACTATTTCCTTTCCAAGGCGCTGGTACTCCGACGGCAGAAGAACAAACCATCCCAATACCCAGATCGTCAGCATAACGACAATCAGTGCCGGAAAAATACGGCGTCCCCGTCGGGCGTAAAACTCCCAAAAACTGAAAGAATTTGAGGCGTGATCATTTAAAATATTAGCAGTAATAAGATATCCAGATATAACAAAAAATATATCAACGCCAATATACCCGCCAGGAACAAGCGTCGGAAATGCATGCATCGCCACAACAAGAAGCACCGCAACAGCTCTTAATCCATCTATATCCGGACGGTAGCGGACGTGAGACGGCTTCCCCTGAAATGCATCGTTAACTGACACGTCCGCTGTTCCCTCTACACTATGTCGCCAAGGTTATGTTTCTTATATCCATCAACAGGCCCCTATACACTATCTCCGCCGCTCCGTTAAGAGCCCGACCCGAAAATCGCCAGGGTGAGCCGAAAATGGCGGTTTTCGAGACCCGCAGCGGAGCGTACTTCATGTACGTGAGCAGCGGATGCGCAGAAAACCGCCATTTGCAGGCCG
>JAJZUL010000005.1:0-68599 GCA_021848545.1 Pseudomonadota bacterium | reverse complement strand
CCATTGCGAGTTTCGGGTCGGGCTCTTATCCCCATGACCAAATCCCGATGAGTCACCCTCATCGGGATTTGGTATTACTCGGGGATGGGGCGGCGGCCGCGATGCTCCGGCCGATTCAGATCAGTTCGGAAACGATGCGCGCGAGATGGGGCGCCCACCGGTCAAGACTGTACGAGGAGTCCACCAATTCCCGCCCCTGCCGACCCAGACGATGGGCGCCGTCCGGGTCGGCCAACAGCGCCGACAGCGCCTCGGCCCATTGGTCCGGGGTGGCGGCGGGCAGGCCCACTTCGGCCTGAGCCAGAATGTCGGCGTTCATGCCGATCGGCGACACCACGCAGGGGCGCCCCGCCGCCAGATATTGCAGCATCTTGAAACTGCATTTGCCGCGCGCCCAAAGCGTGTCCTCCAGCGGCATCAGTCCGACCGATATTTCCTGCAGAAAATCATATTCGATGTCCGGGCGCCACGGCACGAAGCGGACCGGCACGCCGGCGAGCCGGGGTGCGCGGTCGCAGCACACCGCCAGGGTCAGACCGGGAAAGCGCCGCGCGACCAGAGCCAAAGGCTCGGCCAGGGCTTCCAGGGACCCCAGATTGCCGCTGGTGCCGATCCATCCCAATACCGGCCGTTCCGGCGGCGGCGCCAGGGGATAGAGGGTGGGATCGACCACGGTGGGAACGATCTCCACCGCCGGGTTCCAGGCCCGCCAGACTTCCGCCAGCCAGGCATTGCCCACCACCACCCGGTCCGCCAGGGCGGCGAGATGGCGGGCGGCGCGGCCGCCGCGCAACAGATGGATGGCGTCGTCGATATCGACGATCCGGGGACGCCGGGTCAGGCCCTCGACGGTGGCCAGGGTCGAGACCATTTCGCGTTGCAGGAAGACCACGTCGGCCCGCCGCGACGCCGCCACCTGCACCAGACGCTCGGCGACGATTCCCGCCGCCCAGACCGGCCGGGCCAGGGCGTTGCGCGGCGGATAACAGCCCAGGCGCGGCCAGTATTCGGCCACGTTGATGCCATGGGAGGCCAGAGCCGGCACGAACTGACGCAAACGATAGCGGGCCGACGGAACCGTCCGCCCGCCGGTGAAGGCCGCCATGGTCACTGTCCGACCGCTCATCGCCGCCCGTCACCCCCCGCTGTCTCGCCCACGCCTCGCCGAGGCGCCGGCACCATAAGGACAAACCGGCGATCCCACCAGTCCGGAAAACGGGTGAAGACTGGACCAGGAACGGGGTTTGCCGCCATCATGCCCCCCTTTACCGACGGAGCGACCATGGACCTTTTGCCGACTCCCCTGCCAGGATTGCGCCTGCTGCGCCCGCGTCGCCATGGCGACGATCGCGGATGGTTTTCGGAAACCTATAATGCCCGCGATTTCGCCGAGTTGGGGATCACCAGCGTCTTCGTTCAGGACAACCAGAGTTTTTCGGCCGAGGCCGGCACGGTGCGCGGCCTGCATTTCCAGACTCCGCCCCAGACCCAGGCCAAGCTGGTGCGCTGTCCGGCCGGCGCCATCCTCGACGTCGCCGTCGATATCCGCCGGGGATCGCCGACCTTCGGGCATCATTTCGCCGTGGAACTGAGCGCCGAAAACGGATTGCAGCTGTTCCTGCCGCCGGGCTTCGCCCATGGATTGTGCACGCTGGCCGCCGACACCACGGTGATGTACAAGGTCGACGCCTTTTATTCGCCCGCCCACGATACCGGATTCCAGTGGAACGACCCGGATATCGCCATCCCCTGGCCGATCACCGCGGATCGGGCCGTCCTGTCGCCCAAGGATGCGCGGCTGCCCCGGTTCCGCGAGATCGAAACGCCCTTCACTTACGCTGACGGCTGACGCGGAATTCAGCGCAACACCCCGCAGGCCTCGACATCGGCCGCCAGTTCCGCCAATTGGACCATACGGCGGAAGTCGGGACTGGCCCGCAGCATCTCGTCGAACGAGCCGGCGGCCGCCACCCGCCCGTCGGCCAGCAACAGCAACCGGTCGCAATGACGCACGGTCGACAGACGGTGGGCGATGATGATCATCGTGCAGATCCCGTGCAGCCCCTCGATCGCCGACGACACCTCGCGCTCGGTCTCCATGTCCAGGGCCGAGGTCGCCTCGTCGAAGACCAGGACTTCGGGACGATGATAAAGGGCGCGGGCGATGCCCACCCGCTGGCGCTGCCCCCCCGACAGGCGCACGCCGCGATCACCCAGCGCGGTATCCAGCCCGCGGGGCATTTGCTCCACCACGCCGGTCAGGCTGGCCTGGGCCACCACTTCGGCCAACCGCGCCTCGTCGATCTCGGCGGGGGGCACCCCGAAGGCGATATTCTCCCGCAGACTGGCATCGATCAGCGACACGCTTTGCGGCACGTAGCCGATCTGCCGCTGCCAGGCGGCGATATTGAGCGCCACATCCACCCCGTCCACCAGCACCCGGCCCGACCCGGGCGGCAACAGCCCCAGAATCACATCGACCAGCGTGGTCTTGCCCGAGCCCGAACGGCCGATCAGCGCCAGGGCGCGGCCGCGCTCCAGGGTGAAGGAGATGCCGTCCAGGGCGGCCGTGCCGCGTTCATCGTAGACATAGCCCACATCCTCCACCGTCAGGTCGCGGGCCAGCGGCGGGATGGCGGTGGTGGCCGGCGGCGGCGGCGGCGGATGGGTTTCGACCAGATCGTGATGGATCGCCTTCACCGTATCGCGGCAATAGCGAAGATTGCTCAGCGCGACGACGATGCGATTCATCGACGGCATCAACCGGAAGGCGCCCAGGGCAAACAGGCCCAGGACCACCGTGATCCGGCCGGCCGGGCGTCCCTGATGGAGCACCATCACCACCACCAGGACGATGGCCGCGACCACCAGCACCTCGACCACCAGACGCGGCGCGTTCTGAAGGATGTTAATGGAGCGCGACAAATCGCCGGTTCGCAGACATTGGGCGTGATAGCGTTCGATGAACGGCCGGTCGCGGCCGAACACCTTGATCTCCTTCAACGCCCCCAGCCCTTCCTGCAGGATCTTGACCCGCGCGTCATAGACCTCGACCCGGCGGGGGCTCAGGGTGTTGACCCAGCGTTTGATGACCCAATAGGCCACGGCGAAGCACAGGCCGAGCATGGCACCGACCGTCGCCGTCACCTCCGGCTCGGCCACCAGCAACAAGGCGGCGATGAACAACACCACCATGCCCTCGCTGGCCAGGGCGAACAGCGCCAGGAAGGTGGCGGTCAGCGGCCAGCCGGTGGCGTGTTCGGCGGTGCTGACCATGTGGGCGCTGTCGCGGCGCAGATGCTCGCTCCAATCGGCCTTGACGTAGCGTACGAACAGGCGGCTGGCGATCTCGGCGGTCTTGCGGCCGAGAAACCCCTCTTGCAGCGCGACGACCTTGAGATTGTACAGGTTCTTGACCACCACCAGCACGACCCAGGCGAGGCTGGCGGCGATCAGGAACTCTCGGGGCCGGGTGAAACCGAGACGGTCGTAAAGGACATGGATGGCGGGATGGGCCAGAACCCGGCCGGGATCGTTGATCAGATCGATGAACGGCACCACCGCGCCGACGGCCACCGTTTCCAGAACCGCCGACACCGCCAGCATCAAGCCGAGAACGCGCATGCGCGCCCGGTCGCTCTTATCGAGCAAGGCCGCGATCCAGCGCATCTGTTCCAGCATCGTTCCCCCGCTTTTCCCGTCCTGGACGGAGCCTGTCGGCCGGCCCCATAAACGCCGACCGCTTTTACAACCCGTCCCGGGCGACTTCCAACAGATACTGGCCGTATCCGGTCTTGGCCAGACCCTCGCCGAGGACCGCCAATTGCGCGCGGTCGATCCAACCGTTGAGAAAGGCGATCTCCTCGGGCACGCAGATTCTCTGCCCCTGGCGCCGCTCCAGACTTTGCACGAAGGTGCCGGCATCGAGCAGACTGTCATGGGTGCCGGTGTCGAACCAGGCGAAGCCCCGGCCCAGCCGTTCGATTTCGAGCTCCCCCCGCCGCAGATAATGGAGATTGACGTCGGTGATCTCCAACTCGCCCCGCGCGCTGGGCCGCAGCCCGGCGGCCACGTCCGCCACCTCGCCATCGTAGAAATAAAGGCCGGTCACCGCCCATTGCGACTTGGGCTTCTCCGGTTTCTCCTCGATGGTCTCGGGCCGGCCCTGGGCATCGAAGCCGATCACCCCATAACGCTGGGGATCGCGCACCCGGCAGCCGAACACCGTCGCCCCGTGCGCGCGGGACGCCGCGGTCCGCAAATGCCCGGTCAATCCGTGGCCGTAAAAGATGTTGTCGCCCAGAACCAGGGCCGAGGGACCGCCGGCGATGAAGGCGCGACCGATCAGAAAGGCCTGGGCCAATCCGTCGGGACTCGGCTGTTCGGCATAATCGATGGCGATGCCCCATCGGCCGCCATCGCCGAGCAGACGGCGAAAGGAGGGCAGGTCGGCGGGGGTGGAGATGATCAGGATTTCGCGGATGCCGGCCAGCATCAGCACCGCCAACGGATAATAGATCATCGGTTTGTCGTAGACCGGCATCAATTGCTTGCTGACCGCCAGGGTCAGCGGATAGAGACGGCTGCCGGACCCGCCGGCCAGGATGATCCCTTTCATCTCCGCTCTCCTTGTCGCTCGTTCGCCCGCGCCGCCGCGGCCAGTTCGTCGGTCATCGCGGCCAGGCCGGCCCGCCAATCGGGTTGGAGGATACCGAAGGTTTGGGCCAAGCGCCGGCAATCCAGGGCCGAATTGGCGGGGCGCCGGGCCGGTACCGGAAAATGGCCGGAGGAAACGGGAACCAGCCGGGGCGCCTCCGGCAACAGACCGGCCCGCACCGCCTCGTCATAGATGGCCCGGGCGAAGTCGAACCGGGTAACCGTGGGCGCCCCGCAATAATGATAGAGTCCCCAGGGACCCGCCCCCGTCACCGGCGCGCCGCCGATGCGGGCGGCGACGGTCAGCACCGTGTCGGCGATGGCGCCCGCCCAGGTCGGACCGCCCCGCTGATCATCGACCACAGCGATCTCCGGCCGCTCGCCCCCCAGCCGCAGCATGGTCTTGACGAAATTGGCCCCATGAAAACCGAACACCCAGGCGGTCCGCAGGATGACATGGGCGGACAGACGGTCGCGGACCGCCTCCTCACCCGCCAGCTTGCTGGCGCCATAGACCGAAATCGGGTTCGGCCGGGCCTCTTCGTCATAGGGCGCGTCCGCCTCGCCGTCGAACACGTAATCGGTGGACAAATGGATCAAGGGCCGGCCGTGGCGGGCGCAGGTGGCGGCGAGATGGCCCGCCCCCGTGCCATTGACCGCCCAGGCCCTCTCCCGGCCGTCGCCCTCGGCGGCATCAACGGCGGTGAAAGCGGCGGCATTGACGACCACATCCGGCCGCAGACCGGCGATCGCCTCGTCCACCCGGCCGGCATCGGTAATGTCGGCCTCGGTCCGGGACAACCCCCGGATGTCGAGACCGGATGGCGCCCGCCGGAGGATTTCCCGCCCGACCTGTCCCTCGGCGCCGAACACGGCGATGACCATGGGTCTCGCCGTCACGAGGCCGACCCCGTAACGCATTCAGCCCACCCGCGCCATCGTTTCGCCTGCGTTACCACGGGGTCCCCGTCATACCGTCCTCGTTGCGCGAAAGGTATCGTCCCGCGGCGGCCGGCGAAAGGCTGTAATGTCAAAAGGCGCCCGCGCCGCCCATCGCACTGGCGGGAGTGGCGAAAATATCGCCATTATCCGCGGACCGGACGTCTTTCACCCCCCTCTCCAACGACGAGCCCCACCGCCGCCGATGACACCAGCCCCGCCCCCCGCCCTCGTCATCGCCGGCCCCACCGCGTCCGGCAAATCGGCCCTGGCCCTGATTGCGGCCGAGGCTTTCGGCGGCACCGTCATCAATGCCGATTCGATGCAGGTCTATGCGCCCCTGCGCATTCTGACCGCGCGGCCCTGCGCCGCCGACGAGGCCCGCGTTCCCCACCGGCTGTACGGAATCGCCGAACCGGACGCGCCCTGTTCGGCGGCATGGTGGCGCGACCGCGCCAAGGCGGAGATGGAAGCCGCCTGGGCCGAAAACCGGGTGCCGATCATCACCGGCGGCACCGGATTCTATATTGACGCCCTGACCCGCGGCCTGTCGCCGATCCCCGAGATTCCGGCGGACATCCGCGACGAGGCCCGCGCCCTGCTCGCCCGTCTCGGCAATGACGATTTCCACGCCCGCCTGGCCGCCCGCGATCCGGTGATGGCCGGACGTCTGGCGCCGGGCAACAGCCAGCGCGTGGTCCGCGCCTGGGAGGTGTTGGAAGCCACCGGGCGCTCCCTGGCCGATTGGCAGACTCTGCCCCGCGAGGGCGCCGTATCCGCCCGCTTTCTGTCTCTCGTCCTGCTGCCGCAGCGCGAGGCGCTGTTCGCCGCCTGCGACGGGCGCTTTCACGCCATGATCGCAGCCGGCGCCCTGGACGAGGCCCGCGCCGTGCTGGCCCGCGGCCTCGACCGGGGATTGCCGATGATGAAGGCCCTGGGCCTGCCGCCGCTGCTCGATCATCTCGAAGGCCGGCTGACCCTGGACGCAGCCATCGACCGCGCCTGTCGCGACACAAGCGCCTACGCCAAGCGCCAGGTCACATGGTTCCGTCACCAGATGGGCGACGCGGTTTTCATAAATGAGCAATTTTCGGAAAGTGTTTCGCACAAAACGTTGCCGAAAATTCGCGATTTCCTGTTGACCGCGCAATGACCCGCCGTTAGGGTGGCGCCGCCTTGGCAAAGACGGCATGATGCCGGTCTTGCCGGGGCGACAGGATTCGAAAAGGACCAGAACAATGGCAGAGACAGGCACGGCCAAAACGGGCACCGCCGACGGCGCACCGTTGAACGGGGCGGAAATCCTCTTGAAGGCTCTGATGGATCAGGGCGTAGAGGTGATTTTCGGCTATCCCGGCGGCGCCGTACTGCCGATCTACGACGAATTGTTCAAGCAGAACCGCCTGCGCCATGTGCTGGTGCGCCACGAGCAGGCCGCCGTCCATGCCGCCGAGGGCTATGCGCGCTCCACCGGCAAGGTCGGCTGCGTGCTGGTGACCTCCGGCCCCGGCGCCACCAATACCATCACCGGCCTGACCGACGCGCTGATGGATTCGATTCCGCTGGTCTGCATCACCGGCCAGGTGCCCACTCACCTGATCGGCAACGACGCGTTTCAGGAAGCCGACATCACCGGTATCACCCGGCCCTGCACCAAGCACAATTATCTGGTCAAGGACGTCAACCGGCTGGCCGTCACCATCCACGAGGCGTTCCACGTCGCCCGCTCGGGACGGCCCGGCCCGGTGGTGGTCGATCTGCCCAAGGACGTGGCCCAGGCCCAAGGGACCTACCAACCGCCGACGGCCCTGACCCCCAAATACCAGCCCCGCGTCGAGGGCGACGGGGCTTCCATCGACGCCGCCATCGAACTGATCGCCAAGGCCAAGCGGCCGATCCTGTATGCCGGCGGCGGCGTCATCAATTCCGGGCCGGAAGCGTGCGAGTTGCTGACCCGCTTCGCCCGCATGACCGGCTTTCCCGTCACCCTGACCTTGATGGGATTGGGCGCGGTTCCCGCCTCGGACCCGCTCTATCTGGGCATGCCCGGCATGCACGGCACCTACGAGGCCAATCTGGCCATGCATGGCTGCGACGTCATGATCAATATCGGCGCGCGTTTCGACGACCGCGTCACCAGCAAGGTCAGCGCCTTCTCGCCGGGCTCGAAGAAGATTCATATCGATATCGATCCCAGCTCCATCAACAAGAACGTGATGGTGGACGTGGCCATCGTCGGCGATTGCACCCGGGTTCTGGAGGCGCTGATCGCCAAATGGAAGGACGGCCACCACCGCCCCGACGAAGCGGCGCTGAAGGCCTGGTGGGCGCAGATCGAGGAATGGCGCGCCCGCGATTGCCTGCGTTTCGAGAACTCGACCAAGATCATCAAGCCGCAGCACGCCATCCGGCGCCTGTACGAGCTGACCCGGGATCGCGACACCTACATCACCACCGAGGTCGGCCAGCATCAGATGTGGGCGGCCCAGCATTTCCGCTTCGAATCGCCCAAGCATTGGATGACCTCGGGCGGGCTCGGCACCATGGGCTACGGCCTGCCGGCGGCCATGGGCGTGCAGGTGGCCCACCCCGACGCGCTGGTGATCGACATCGCCGGCGAATCCTCGATCCAGATGAACATCCAGGAAATGGCGACCCTGGCCCAGTACCGGCTGCCGGTGAAGGTTTTCATCCTCAACAACCAGTATATGGGCATGGTGCGCCAGTGGCAGGAGCTGATCCATGGCGGCCGCTACGCCGAAAGCCACATGGACGGTCATCCCGATTTCGTCAAACTGGCCGAAGCCTTCGGCGCCGTGGGCCTGCGCGCCGAAAAACCCGGCGACGTCGATGCGGTGATCAAGGAAATGATCGCCATCGACCGCCCGGTCATCGTCGACATGCGGGTGGACGCCTCGGAAAACTGCTTCCCGATGATCATGCCCGGCCAGCCCCATAACGAAATGGTGCTGGGCCCCGAGGACCGGTCCGGCGACGCGCCGGGCTCGGAGAAGGACGGCATGGTGCTGGTGTGACCGGCGCGCGAAGGAGAACAAGACCGTGACCGAAGCCGTTTCCAACGACATCAACCGTCATACCATCGCCGTGCTGGTGGACAATGAATCGGGCGTGCTGGCCCGGGTCATCGGCCTGTTTTCGGGCCGGGGCTACAATATCGAAAGCCTGACCGTGGCCGAGGTCGATCGTAGCCAGACCTTGTCGCGCATCACCATCGTCACCTCGGGCACGCGGATGATCATCGAGCAGATCAAGAACCAGTTGCGCCGGCTGGTGCCGGTCCATCAGGTCGCCGATCTGACCCTGGACGGGCCGTTCGTCGGTCGCGAACTGGCCCTGGTCAAGGTGGCCGGCGCCGGCGACAAGCGCGACGAGGCGCTGCGCATCGCCCAGGTGTTCCGCGCTCGCGCGGTGGACACCACGCCCCAATCCTTCGTCTTCGAAGTCGTCGGCGCCACCGACAAGGTCGATGCCTTCATCGGCCTGATGGAGGAGTTGGGACTGGTCGAAGTATCGCGCACCGGAATCGCCGCCATTGCGCGCGGCGCCAAACCCCTTTAAGGAAAACGCCCAAAGACATCCCGCCACGGCAGGTGGCGGGCGGAAGGCAGAATCAAGGAGCGGATATGCGCGTCTATTACGATCGGGATGCCGACGTCAATCTGGTCAAGGGCAAGAAGGTGGTCATCCTCGGCTATGGCAGCCAGGGCCATGCCCACGCCCTCAATCTGCGGGATTCCGGCGCCGCCCAGGTGGTGGTGGCGCTCCGCGCCGGATCGGCCTCCAAGGCCAAGGCCGAGGCCGAGGGCCTCAAGGTGATGAGCCCCGCCGAGGCCGCCGCCTGGGCCGACATCGTCATGATGCTGACCCCCGACGAATTGCAGGCCGACATCTATCGCGAGGATCTGGCCCCCAATCTGCGCAAGGGCGCGGCGCTGGCCTTCGCCCACGGGCTCAACATCCATTTCAGCCTGATCGAGCCGCGCGCCGATCTCGACGTGTTCATGATCGCCCCCAAGGGCCCCGGCCATACCGTGCGCGGCGAATACCTGAAGGGCGGCGGCGTTCCCTGTCTGGTGGCGGTGGCCCAGGACGCCACCGGCAGCGCGCTCGACATCGCCCTGTCCTATGCCTCGGCCATCGGCGGCGGACGGTCGGGCATCATCGAGACCACCTTCCGCGAGGAATGCGAAACCGACCTGTTCGGCGAACAGGCGGTGCTGTGCGGTGGTCTCACCCAGCTTATCAAAAGCGGGTTCGAAACCCTGGTCGAAGCCGGCTATGCCCCGGAAATGGCCTATTTCGAATGCCTGCACGAAGTGAAGCTGATCGTCGATCTGATCTATGAGGGCGGCATCGCCAACATGCGCTATTCGGTGTCCAACACCGCCGAATACGGCGATTACCGCACCGGCCCCCGCGTGGTCACGTCCGAGACCAAGGCCGAGATGAAGCGGGTTCTGGAAGACATCCAGTCGGGTCGTTTCGTGCGCGATTGGATGCTGGAATGCAAGGCCGGCCAGCCGAGCTTCAAGGCCACCCGCCGCCGCGAATCCGAACACCAGATCGAGCAGGTGGGCGAAACCCTGCGGGCGATGATGCCCTGGATCGCCAAGAACAAGCTGGTGGACAAGTCCAAAAACTGATCCTGCTATTGCGGGTACGGTTGTTTTGCGACCGGCGCGGGGGTTTTCACGGCCCCCGCGCCGGTTTCATGTTCGGCAGGGATTCCACGGAATGGAGCGCGATACGGAATCGGTTGACCACCGGGGTGGCATTCTGTGGCTGACCGGGCTGTCGGGAGCCGGCAAATCGACGCTGGCCACCTTGCTGGACCGGCGCCTGTCGGCGGCGGGATGGCGGACGGCGGTCCTGGACGGCGACGAATTGCGCCGCAATCTGTGCCGGGATCTGAGCTACAGCCCCGCTGACCGGGCCGAAAACATCCGCCGCGCCGGCTGCGTCGCCCATCTGTTCGCCGGCGCCCGCATGGTGGCGATCGCCGCCTTCATTTCACCCTATCAGGCCGACCGCGACCTCATCCGCGCCCTCAACCCGGCCGCCTTCCACGAAATCCACATCGCCACCGCGCTGGCCGAATGCGAACGCCGCGACCCCAAGGGGTTGTACCGGCGGGCGCGCGACGGCCTCATCGCCGATTTCACCGGCATTTCCGCCCCCTACGAGCCGCCATTGCGGCCGGAATTGCGGGTGGAGACCGAGGGTCGGACGCCTGAATCCTGCGTGGAGGAGCTGGCGGCCTATGCCGAAACGGCGTTCCGCGCGCCCGTAAAGTAAGGCCCTCTATCGCCGCCCAGGCGTCAGCCGGTCCACCGCCACCGGCAGCACCACCAGCACCAGCGGCAATTGCACGATGATGCCGGCGATGATGGCGATGGCCAGGGGCTGAAGCATCTGATCGCCCGACCCGCTCAAGGCCGCGCCCAGGGGCAACAGCGCCAGGATCATGGCGAGAGAGCTCATGACGATGGGACGCAGGCGGGTGATCGCCGCCCGGCGCAGGGCTTCGCGCCGGGGCAGGCTTCCTTCCAGGGCACGGGCCTCGGACGCGAAGAAGATCGCCATTTCGGTGGCGATGCCGACGATCATCACCATCCCCATCATCGCCGTGATGTTGAATTCCACCCCGGCGATCCACAGGCCGATGAACACCGCGCCGCTGGACAGAACGGCGCTGCCGATGACCAGAACCGCCAGCATGATGCGGTCGTACAGGAACAGCAGCAGGATGAATTCGGCGATGGCGGCGGCGGCGAAGACCTTGGTCATGCCCTCGGCCGCCATTTGCTGCTGCTTGTAGGCGCCGCCGATGGAATAGGTGACCCCCGGCGGCAACAGGCCGGGACGGGCCAGCGCCTTTTTCACCCCCGCCACCGTCGAGCCGAGATCATGGCCGCCGCCGATCTCGGCGGTCACCGCCACGATCTGGGCGAGATTGTCGCGGGTGATCTCCGGCTGGCCGGCGACGAATTGGATGCGCGCCACCTGGCTCAGCGGCACCACACGGCCGCTCGCCGTGCGGATCGGCAGGCGGGCCAGTTCGCCGCGGGTGAGCGCAAGCGAAGGGTGTCCCGTCTTCAGACTCAGGCGCACCCCGATCTCGCGGGTGGCGCCGGCGAAGCGGGTGACCACCGTGCCGTGGAGATAGGCGCGAAGCTGAGCCCGGATATCGGCCGGACTGATCCCCGCCAAAGCCGCGGCGGCGCGATCGACCCGGATGTTCAGGGCGTCGCCGGCCGGCACCACCCCGTCATTGATGGAGGCCGGTTCGATCCCCGGCACCTTGGCGATCGCCGCCGCCACCTTGGGCGCCACCGAGAACAGAATTTTGGGATCGACGGCCTGAAGGTCGATCACCACCGGCTGGCGGCGTCCCACCATGTCGCCGATCATGTCGCCCAGCAATTGGTGGGGATCGATGGAAATGCCCGGCACCCGTTGGGTGATGGCATGGCCGATACGGTCCATGATTTTCCACACCGACGGCCGTTTGGAGGCCGGAATCAGGCGGACGAAGAAATCGCCCTGATAGGTCTCGTTGAGATCGCCGCCCAGCCCGGCGCCGGTGCGCCGCGAATAGGTATAGACGTAGGGGTTCTTGCGCAGGATCGCCTCGACCTCTTCCAGCTCGCGGTTGGTCTCGGCCAGCGAGGTGCCGGGCTTGGCCTGGTAATCCAGCACGAACCCGCCTTCGTCCATCCTGGGCAGAAAGCCGGTGCCGACATGGCCATAGGCGAACCAGCCGGCGCCGATCAAAACCGCCACGCCCAGCGCCGCCCATAAGGGGCGCGCGAACAGGCGGTCGAGCAGGGCGCCATGGGCGCGCGGCAACCGTCCCTGGGTATCGTGGGGATCATGCCAGCGCTCGAAATCGATCAGGGCGCGGGCCAGCAAGGGAACGATCAGCGCGGTCAGGATGAAGGAGATGACGATGGAGGACGCCATGGTCACGGACAAAAACCTGAAAAAGGCGCCGGTCACCCCCGACAGAAAGGCCAAGGGCAGAAAGATGATCACGGTGGCGAGGCTGGAGCCGAACAGGGGCGCCAGAAATTCGCGGGCCGCCTCGAACACCCCCAGATCGCCGCGCGCCGCATCCTCGGCGCCGGCGCGCCGCGCGAGATGTTCGATCATGACGATGGCGTCGTCGATCATGATGCCGATGGCCGCGGCGATGCCGCCCAGGGTCATGATGTTGAAGGTCATGCCCAGCAGATCGAGCAGCAGAACGGTGGTCAGCACCGACAGCGGCACGATGGTCATGGCCACCAGCGCCGCCCGCCAATTGCGCAGGAAGCCCAGCACCACCAGGGCGGCGAAGGCCAGCCCGATCAGGATCGCCTCGATCACCGCGCCGATGGACGAACGGACCAGCCGGGTCTGGTCGTACCATTTGTACAGATGCAGGTCCGGCGACTGGGTCTTCATGAAGGTGGCCAGCCGTTTCGCCACCTCTTTCGCCAGATGCAGGGAATCGGCGCTGTCCTGCTGATAGACGTCGAAGGTCACCGCCGGCCGGCCGTCATCGTTGACCAGCATCCAACTGGGCACCGAGCCCCAGGCGACGCTGGCGATGTCCGACAGGGGCACGACGCCGCCCTTGGGCAGGCGCACCGGCAAAGCGCGGATGCTCTTCAGCGCGGTGAAGGAATCGTCGGCCACCACCAGATAAAGAAGATCGTTATCCTCCAGCCGCCCCACCGCCTTGACCGTATTGGCGGCGCCCAGATCATGGGCGAGACCGGCCAGGGTCAGGCCGTGGGCGCGCAGCGACGCCGGGCTGATGGCGACCTCGACCTCCGGGTCCTTGCCGCCCAGCACCCCCACCCGGCGCACGCCCTTGAGCCCGGTCAGAAGCGGCACGATGCGGGTGCGGGCCAGACGGCGCAGCGCCGCCGGGCTTTCGGTCTTCGACACCAGGGCATAGGACACGAACGGCATCAGCACGTTGGGGCTCATCTGGATGATGTCGTAGGTGGTCCCCTTGGGCAGGTCGGGCATCTGGCGGGCGAAGGCGGCATCGACCGTCAGCAGCGCCCGGGTCATGTCGAAGCCCCAGGGGAAATCGACGAAAATCTCCGCCGACCCGCGCGACGTGGTGGACGACACATCCACCGCGCCGGGCACGGCGCGGGCCACCTCCTCCAGTTTTTGGGTGACGTCGATCAGCATGCGCCGCGCCGGCCGCGAGCCGGCCGACACCTCGACCCGGATGCGCGGAAAGCTGGTGACCGGGAACAGGCCGACCGGCAGCTTGATCCCGGCGAACAGGCCGGCCAGAGCCAAGGCGAAAGCGACCGCCAGCAAAGCCCGGCGATGGCGGTTGAGCAGGGCGGCGAACATCAGCGCCCGCCGGAGGCCGGCGCCAGCCGCACCCGCATGCCGTCACCCAATTGATGATTCCCCGACAGGACCAAAGGCGCCGCCGGGTCGAGGTCGCCGGCGATAACGTCGCGCCCGTCCCGGGAGGCCAGGACCGACACCATCACCCGTTTGGCGATTCCCGCCACCGCCTGGACCACGTAAGGGTGGCCGTCATCGCCGATCAGCAGCGCCGCATGGGGCACCACATAGCCCCGCGCCATGCCGGTGACGATGGCGGCCTTCGCCGCCTGGCCGGGCAGCAGCGCGCCGGCCGGCACGGCGATATCCACCGGCACCAGACCGTCGCCATCGACCAGGGCGCCGCGAAAGACCACGCGCCCCGAAACGGACCCGCCGCCGCCGGTCGGCCGGATCCGCACGAAATCGCCCCGCTTCACCGCCCGCGCCATATGCGGCACCAGACCGACGCCCAGCACCAGCCCGGCGCCGGGCGCCAGGGTCAACAGGCGCGAGCCGGCGGTCACATGGGCGCCGGGTTCCACCGCCAGGGCGGTGACGATGCCGGCGACCGGCGCGCGCACCGGACGCGGTCCGCCCGCGCCCTGCCGGACCAGGGCATGCAACGCGGCCCTGGCGTCGGCTTGCCGGCGTTCGGCCTCGACCACCTGCTGGTGGGTGGCGAGGAAGCGCACCGCCAGCCGTTCGGTATGGCGCACCAGGGCATCGGCGGCGGTCACCGCCGCTTGCGCCTGGGTGAAGGCGGCCGAAGATTGGGGATCGGGGGTCAGGCGCAGCAAGGGCGCCCCCGCCGCCACCCGCTGGCCGGGCCGCACCGCCACCATCCCCACCATCGCCGCCACCGGCGCGGTCAGGGTGCGGACCCGCACCGACGGAGCCCGCACCCGCCCGAAAGCGGTGACCGTCATGGGCAGGCTGCCGGCGGTCAACGCGGTTTCCGTCACCAGCACGCTGGGCGGCGCGGCCATCGCCGGTCCGGCCGAAACCGCCAGCGCGAAACCGGCCAGAACCGCCACAATCCCGATGCGCGGCCGGATCATCCCCGCCCCTTGGCGATGGTGGCGGGTATCAGGGGTTTCACCGCCAGCACCAGCCGCAGGGCGATGGCGTCGGCCCAGGCCTCCGTCTTCAAATGGGCGATCTCCTCTTGGCGCGTGGCCAGATCCCCGGCCAATTCCACATACAGAGCCGGCGCCAATTCGCCGGAACGATAGGCCGCCGTACCGGCGCGGGCCATGCGCCGCAGGCGCGGCAGGGTCGCCTCCAGCCCGGCGACGCGCTTTGCGATTCGGACGGAGGCCCGCCACAGACGCCAGGACTCGCTGGTCGCCTGATCCAGGCGGGCCTGATAGACGGCGCGCAGATGGGCGCGATCGGCGCGGGCCACCCGTACCCGATCCTGCGCCCGGCCGAACAGAGGCAGGGTCACCCCCAGGGTCAGGCCCTCGCTCTGCACGCCGCTGGTGTCGCCGGCCCGGTTCAGGCCCAGGGCGAGGCCGGGGAATTGTTCGAGGATGGCGGCGCGCAGACCGGCATTCCTGGCCCGATAGCCGGCCTGAAGCGCCAGCAGATCGGGACGGACCCGGCGCAACCGGGACAGGGCGCCGACCAGAACGGCGCGCGGCAGAAGCGGCGGCAGGCCGGGATCGGCCAGACGCAGCCGCGCCGTCGGCGCCACCCCCAGCAGCGCCCGCAGGGCGGCGCGGTCGGCGGCCAGGGCGCGCAGCGCGCCCGCATGACGATCGCCGGCATCCTGGGCGGCGACCAGATCGGCCCCGACGCGGGCCAAAGTGACGTCGCGCCGGGCCAGGGCGGCGCCGCTATGGCGGGCCTGGGCCGCCAATAGGGTCGCCGTCCGTCCCAGGGCGGCGGTCTGCCGCTGCCCGTACCAGACCCGCGCATACAGGCCGGCGGTCGCCGCCGCCAGGCGCCATTGGCTCCAGACCAGCCCCAGGGCGGCGCGGTCGCGCTCGGCCCGCGCCTGGTCCGCCGCCGCCGGATGGGTCGCCAGGGCGGTCAGTTCCTGGGCCAGACCGAAGGTGTAGGCGTTGACGTAACCGACATCCGTGGTGGTGGGATGATCGAAGCCCGCCGACAATGTGGGATCGGGCAGATCGCCGGCCAATCCGGCCCGGGCGGCGGCAAGCGCGGCGGCACGCCGGGCCACCGCCAGATCGGGATTGTGGGCCAGGGCGAATCGGGTCGCCCGGGCCATGGTCAGGGTTTGTCGCGGCAGAGCCGGAGCCAGATCGGGACTCTTCGGCAGGGGGGCCGTATGATAGACGGCGCAGCCGGCAAGCAGGATGGTGGCGACCGCCACCGAAACGAATCCGCCCGCGTTCATGCCATGCCGTTCCGTCCGTTGATTACAACGACGGCGACTATACACCGCTGTCCCGGGGGGTCAACCCGGCTTGCCCCGGCCTCGACGGAAGGGCTATCACGCAACGTCACGGATTCAGGCTAGGCTTGCCCCATGCTCCGCCCCTCGCGATACGGCCCGATCCTGGCGGCCCTGGCTTTGCTGCTGTCGGCCTGCGCCCAGATCCGTCCCGCCGGCCCCGCCATCGACAAACCCCATTTCGCCGGTCCCGAAGCCCATCCCGACGCCTTCATCGCCGCCGACGGCGCCCGTCTGCCGATGCGGGAATGGCTGCCCTCGGGAAAGCCGCGGGCGGTGATTCTGGCGCTGCACGGCATGAACGATTATTCGGAAGCCTTCGACGATCCCGGCCGCACCTTCGCCGATGACGGTTTCGCCGTTTACGCCTACGACCAGCGCGGCTTCGGCCGCGCCCCCGATCACGGCTATTGGGCGGGCACCCGGACCCTGGTCGCCGACGCCGACGCGGCGGCCCTGGTCCTGGCCGCCCGCTATCCGCACACGCCGCTTTATCTGCTGGGCGAAAGCATGGGCGGCGCGGTGGCGATGCTGGCGGCGGAGACGATGCCGCCCCCCCATCTTGCCGGTCTGATCCTGGCGGCGCCGGCGGTGTGGGACCGCGGCGAGCTGACCTTTCCCGAACGCGCCCTGCTGTGGATCGCCGATACCGTCACGCCCGGTCTGCGGTTCAGCGGAAGCGGGCTGGGCATCTGGCCGTCGGACAACATCGCCATGCTGCGGCGCCTGTCCCACGACCCGCTGATCATCAAACGGACCCGGGTCGACGCCATCAACGGTCTGGTCGATCTGATGAGCAGGGCCGCCGCCGCCGCGCCCGATCTACGGGTTCCGGCCCTGATCCTGTATGGCGAACGCGACCGCGTCGTGCCGGCGAAGGCGTTCTGGCGCATGGTCCGCCACCTCCCCGATCTCGGCCACGGCCAGGTGATCGGCCTGTATCCCCTGGGCTATCACATGCTGCTTCGGGATCTGGAGGCGGGCACGGTGATGCATGACATCGCGTCGTGGATCGATCACCCGTCGCGCCCGCTGCCGTCGGGGGCCGAAGCCATCGCCAACGCCCGCCTCGCCAGAATGGATTTACGGATGGGCCGGCCAATGCCAGGCCGGCACCGTGGCGACCCGCGCCGGTCCCAGCCATAGGGCGCCGTTCTCCAACGTCACCGGAACCGGCACCACCGCGCGGTTCGGGGAATCGGGAGCGGGCGATTGGGATTTGGCCATCACCCCCAGCATGGTCTTGGCCGCGTTGGCGGCGCCGTCGTCGATGGTGCCGGCCCGGCGTAGACGGTCGATCAGATGGTCGTAGCCGCCGACCCGGGCCGACAGGGCGACGATCGGCTGCAAGGCGGTGTCCAGGGCCAGGGTGCCGCTGGCCTCGATCGCCACCGGCGCCCAATCCATGGCCAGATGGCCGATATCGATGGTGCCGCCGGCGGCGCTCCACCGGGCCACCGCCGGCAGGAACGGCCCCGGCGGCACCGCCCCCAGCACCCGGCCGCTGATGTCGGCATGCGACAGGGTGGCGTCGGCGACGGCCGGCAGGCGCAATTCGGCGAAAGTGGCGGCGAAGGACAGGCTGGGCGGCAGATCGGGGCCGGCGGTGACGGCGGCCGGAGCGGTGGGCGCGGCCAACGACAGGGACAGGGAATCGGCGGTCACCGGCTTGGCCCCGAAACCGTGCACGGCGACGCTCCGGGCCGAAACGGCGAGACGTTGGAACCCGCCCGTTGGTCCCAGAACCAGATCGGCGCGCAGGCGCCCGCTGTCGAGGGGGATGGTCCAGCCGCCCAGATCGAGCATGTGGCGGCCCGGCGAGGACAGGCGGATATGACGGAAATTCCAGGGCCAGGCCGCGGCGGTCACCGTGTCGGAGCGCCAGCCCAGACCGCGCGGCGTGGTCACCGCCAATCCCGTCACCCGCACCGAAAGGCGCCAGGGAAAGCCGCCGATGGCGAGATCGCCATAGGCGATGCGCCAGCCGGCCGCGCGGCGGGCGGCGATCCAGCTATTCAAACCCTTGCGCAAAACCCCCGCCGCATGGAACCAATAGGTTCCGTACCCGCCGGCGGCCACCAGCGCCAGGACCAGGACGATGACGGCGGGACGCCGGAACGATGGCGAGGAGCGGGAGCGGAAGGTGAGACGGGACGACATGCCGGATCGCAACTCCACGGACAGCGCCGATTCGGAAACGGCCAAGCGCTCATCGACGTCTTCTTCGTGTAACCCCGCCATGGCGTCCGCGCAAGGGCCGGACGCGGTTTGGGTGTTCGCCTATGGTTCGCTGATGTGGCGGCCGGACTTCGCCCATCAGGGAAGCGGGCCGGCGCGCCTGTATGGCTGGCATCGCGCCCTGTGCGTGCTTTCGACCCATTACCGGGGCTCGCCGGAGCGGCCGGGCCTGGTGCTGGGCCTGGACCGGGGCGGCAGTTGCGTCGGGCGGGTGTTTCGCGTCGCCGCCGCCGATTGGGCCGGGGTCCGCGCCGCCCTCCACGCGCGGGAATTGCGCACCGGAATCTATGATCCGCGGTTCCTGCCGGTCCGCCTGGAGGGCGGCCGGGTGGTGCCGGCCTACGCCTTCGTCGTCATTCGCGACCACCCCCAATATTGGCGGGGGCCGGCCGAGGGCGCCGTGAGGTTGATCCGTCAGGGACGGGGCGCCAACGGCGCCGCCCGCGATTATCTGGCTTCCACCCTCGCCCAGCTCGAAGCCCTGGGGGTCACCGACCGGGGGTTGCGGCGCCTGTTGCGGCGGGTCGACGGGGCGGTGTAAACCTGCCCTAGCTTTTCCATCTTTCGCCCCTACCTTATTTGGACCGACGGGCGGAACACCCCTTCACCCCGCAGTCGCAGCAGGTGAGACATGAATCCCCAGGAACGCGCGCTGATCGAAAGCGTCTTTTCCCGCCTGGCCCAGTTGGCCGGCGCCCCCAAAGACCCGGAAGCGGTCGCCTTGATCAATCAGCACCTGGTCAATCTGCCCGACGCCAGCTATGGCCTGGTCCAGGCGGTGGCGGTCCAGGAAATGGCGCTCCAGCAGGCCCACGCCCACATCGCCGATCTGGAACATCGCCTGTCCCAGGGCGCGCCGGCGCCGGCCGGGGGTTTTCTCGGCGGCGGAGCGGCCGCCTGGACCGGCGGCCCCGCGCCCCGCGGTCCCAGCGCCATTCCCTCGGTTCCGGCCGGGCCGGCCTATGGACAGGCGCCGCCGCAGCAACCCTCCTACGGCGCCCAGCCTCAGGCCGCGCCCCAACCCCACCCTTCCCCGTGGGGGGCGGGCGCCGGCGGTTTCCTGCGGAGCGCGGCGACCACCGCGGCCGGCGTGGCCGGCGGCATGCTGGTGGCTGAAAGCATTTCCAGCCTGTTCGGCGGCCATCGCGGCGGATTCGGCGGCGGAATGGGCGGTTTCGGCGGCGGAATGGGCGGCCAGCCGGAAACGGTCGTCAACAACTACTACGGCGATGACGGCAGCGGCGCCAATGATCCCGGCCAGCAGGACAATTCCGGCGGCTATGATGCCGGGTCCGGCGGCGGTTTCGGCGGCAATGATTCCGGCACTGATGCCGGTTCGGGCGGTGGTTCCGGCGGCGGGGATTCCGGCAGCGGCAGTTCCTGGACCTGATCCGGCGGCGAAATCGCTTTTATCGTTTGGAAAGCTTCTTGCCCTCCCATCACAATCCCCTTATATAAGCGCTGCGTAATATTTTAGACGCAATGCCGGTATCGATGGCGCGCTCGCGCCGTCCCGGGTTCGCTTGTCCTGAAGCGCGGCCATGCGTGATCGCAACCGCCTTCGGACCGCGACGACATTGGCCAGCATCCCGCCCCTCCCCCCCCAAGGGATGCTGGTCGCGACGCCCGGGACCGTTTCGGTTCCGGGCGTTTGCGTTTTCGCCCGGCGATTTGGACGGGCCTTTCCATTTTGATTTTAAGAGACGGCGGGCATGGCCGCCCCTTTCCGTTTCGGATACAGTCGGGCCGGAGCGCGGACGGGGTATCGTGAAAGGGAAACTATGCGGAAATCAGGTTTATTCGCCGGCTGGCTGGCCCTCTCCTTTGTTGCGACCTTCTCCTTTGGCGGCCGCGCCTTGGCGGCGCGTCTCCCCGATCCGTTGGTGACGCCGGGCGCGACCACCGCCGGCGTGACCTCTCTTACGGTGTGCAAGCCCGGCTACGACCGCTCGCCGCCCCCGATTCCGGCCGCCGTGCGCGCCAAGGTCTATGCGGCCTACGGCCTGCCCAAGGATGCCTGCGCCTCGGGCAAGGCCTGCACGCTGGACCATTTGATTCCCGTCGCCCTGGGCGGATCGAACGTCGCCGCCAATATCTGGCCCCAGCCCACGGGCGGCCATTGGAACGCGCGGCGCAAGGACCGGCTGGAAAAGCGTTTGCATAAAATGGTCTGTTTCGGTGAAATCTCCCTGAAACGCGCCCAGAAAGTGATTTCGCGCGACTGGATCGCCGAATATCAGTGGGTGTACGGCGAATAGGCCTTCCGGCGGCAGGCATTTTTAAAGGATGAGAATGCAATGCAGCGAGCAGAAGTCACTATCGTCCATGCAGACACCGGTGAGAAGACCCGTTATTCGGCGGACAAACTTAAATTTAGCCCCTACAAATGCTTCCCACTGACCGGTGAAGACAGCGAAATTGCCCTGATAAATAGAATTTGCCAAGAATTGGCCCGGTCAGGACGCCCAGTTACACTTTATCATATGGGCAGGTTCCTTGATTTTATCCTTGATCACGCTCCGTTCCTGATCCCCCATGTCACCATGATCGTTGACGAGGACTGGACCGAAAGCACCTACCGGGACATACCCTGCGCCACCGATTTTTCCGCCCTGCCGGCGGAAAGCGTGGTGTTCGTGTGTGAAGCCGCCACCGCATCCCGCTGGCGGCTGGAACGCAACATCCCGCCGGGCGCCGCCATCATCTCGCCGGACATCGCCCGCACGCTTCCGGATATGGTGCCGGAGCAGGCATGGATCCCCGAAGAAGCCACCATATACCCCTTTCCCTATCCCGACATTCGCTTCGACCCCGATCTCGACGTGCTGCTGCTGGACCTCCCCAGCGCCGCCGGCCTTCAGATTCCCGTCAGCGTCGCCTATGTCCACAAAGCCCTGAAGCGATCCACGGCGCGGTTCCAGACCTTCGATGCCGGCATCATCCTTTATCACCGCTTCCAGATTCACCGGCTGTTCGACCTGGGACACGACCCGACCCTGCGCAACGGCGCCCCACTGACGGCCGATGCGTGGGGGTACAATGAACGAGCCTGGGTCGATCCTCGCCTGTGGCCATTCCTGCTGGATTTTTTCGCGGAAGATATTGATGAAATCGTCCGGCAGATCCTGATCGCGAAGCCCAAAGTCCTGGCCATGTCGATCCACCAGCGCAATGAGTGGATTACCCGTCATGTCGCCCGGCGGGTCAAGCTCGATCGGCCCGATACGCTGATCCTGATCGGCGGCCACAGTTGCTATACCCGCGAAACGGGGGCCGCCGCCTTCCCGGACTATGATTACATGGTTGTCGGTGAAGCCGATTTGGTCGTGGGTCCGCTGGTGGAAGCGCTGGCGCGCGGAGAGCGCCCCACCAACATGCCGGGCGTGGCGTCGAAGTTCGATGCGCCCGAACAGCCTTTCATACCCGGCCCGGCCCCCCACAATCTCGACATCGTCGGCGGGCTCGATTACGACGCCACCCCCGACGTCAACGCCCTGTACCGATCATGGAATGGACAGCAATCCACAGCCATCCCCTTGACCCGCGGCTGCGTATGGTCGCGCTGCTCGTTCTGCGCCGAGCGTTTCTCCTTCCGCTCGCGCAGTCCCGAGAAATATGTGGACGAGCTCCAGGCCGTACTCGCCAGCGGTCGAAATGGCGCCTTCAGCGCCAGTGACAGCGACTTCGGCGGCCAGCCTTCCGTCATTCATGAGGTCTGCGAGGAAATCGTAAGGCGCGGACTGAAGTTGTCTTTCTCAGGGCAGATTCGGGTCAATAAAGAATACGATTATGAATTTTTTAAATTGATGCGTGCAGCAGGCATACAGGCCCTGAATTTCGGGGCCGACGCCTTCACCGAGAACACCATTCGCAGGCAAAACAAGGGCTATACTCTTGATACGGTGATTCGCAATTACACGGATTGTCATCGCGCCGGAATTCGTACGGACACAAACATCGTTACGGGGACCCCAGGCGAAACAGACGATGATATAACAAATTCAATTTCATTCATTGCGAAACATCGGGATATTATCCACATTATAAATAATATAAATTGCTGCGAATTGGTTAACAATAGTGTGTATTGGCATTTTCCAGAAAAACATGGGATCTATTTTTACGGCAACAAAGATGATATCTTCAAGAAATACAGATTCGGTGTCCCCCAGTCTTTATGGTACAGTGTCGATCCTTTCATGGACAAGACCGTTCGTTTCGATCACATGCGCCGAATGGTTCTGGGTCTGAACCAAGCGGGCGTCCCCTTGGGAAGAGAGGTCATCGAAAATTTTCAGGCCGTACAATCCGGGCTGGGCCATATGGAGTATCGGGCGATGACCACGGAACCGACCCTGGCCCCCGATGTGGCGGATCGGGTCCGACTTCCCGATAGCGCCCCGCCGTCCCCGCCGAAACGGTCCCTGAACCAGTTCGTCGTTCTCACCGATGGCGGCCAAAGCCTGGCCTTCGACAATACGCCGGGAACGCACGACGTTATCCGCAGTCTGGGACGACCATATTGGTGGCAAGGCACTTTGCATCACTGAGGGGGGCCATGCGCGACGTCTTCATCACCCATCGGTGGCATGGAACAGCCGAATTCGACAGGGTTCTCACCCATTTGGATCAGGCCTGGGGCCTGAATTGGCGCAATTTCGGCACACCGTGGCACGACCCCGTCTTGCGTTCCAATTCGCCCGATGGAATGGCCACGTTGCTGGGAATGATCGATCTCCAGATCACACCGGCCCAGGTGGTTATCCTGGTGCCGGCAATATACACGGCGACGAATATCGGCCGCGCCTGCGCCGAACGCGCGGTGAACCAGGCCCGGCATCGCGACATTCCGGTCATCGGCATTCTGGCGGATGGCGAAAGCCTTCCGCCTCCCGGCATCGACACGCTTGCGGACCGCTGGGTCGCGCTTGCCGGCTTGGCCGACACGCTCGATAACGACATCTTCCCTTCGCGATCATCAGGGTAGGGCAGCCGCGGCTGGCGTCGGGTTCAGACCAATCGCCGGCATTCATTGCGATTTATCCGATCGATGAGAGAAAACTATGGCCGAGCGCATCGACGCCCTGTTCATCAATCCCGGAGACCGCAGGCAGGTCTATCAATCCCTGGGCGACGAATTCAGCGCCATCGAGCCCCCGGTCTTCGCCGGCCTGTTCGCGTCGTTTCTGCGCGGAAAGGGGCGGTCCGCCGCCATCCTCGACGTGCCGGCGCTGGGCATCACCGCCGAGGAGGCGGCCCGCATCGCCACCGAGGATTTCAGGGCGACCCTGATCGTCATTCCGGTCTACGGGTTCCAGCCCTCGGCCTCCACCCAGAACATGGGATCGAGCGGCAAGATCGCCCGGCTGATCAAGGCGGCGCGCCCCGACGCCCGCATCCTGATGACCGGCACCCATCCGGCGGCCCTGCCCGAGCGCACCATGCGCGAGGAAAGCGTCGATTTCGTCTGCGACCGCGAAGGCCCCTGGACCATCCTCAAGACCCTGGAGGCCCTGGACGCGGCCGCCGGGGATTTCAGCGCCGTCCCCAGCCTGTGGTGGCGGAACGAGGGCCGCATCGCCGCCCCCCTGGCGGCCGAACCCCTGATCCGCGATCTCGATGCCGAAATGCCCGGAATCGCCTGGGACCTGCTGCCCATGGACAAATACCGGGCGCATAACTGGCATTGTTTCGACGACATCGGCAACCGCAGCCCCTATGCCTCCATCCACACCAGTTTGGGCTGTCCCTACAGCTGCAATTTCTGCTGCATCAACGCGCCCTTCGGCAAATCCTCCTACCGGATGTGGAGCCCGGAAAAAGTGGTGGGCGAAATCGATTATCTCGTCGAACGCCACGGAATCCGCCACATCAAGATCGTCGACGAGATGTTCGTCCTCAACCGCGCCCATGTTTTGGGCATCTGCGACCTGCTGGAGAAGCGCGGCTACGATCTCAACATCTGGGCCTATGCCCGCGTCGACACCGTCGAAGAGGACATGCTGGAGCGCATGCGCCGGGCCGGCATCACCTGGCTGGCCTTAGGGATAGAAAGCGCCAGCGAAGAGGTGCGCGACGGCGCCAGCAAGAAGTTGCGGGGCGCGGATATCGTTTCGACGGTTCGGATGATTCAGGCCGCCGACATCAACATCATCGGGAACTACATTTTCGGTCTTCCCGACGATACCCACGAGAAGATGCAGGAAACGCTCGATCTGGCGCTGGAGCTGAAGTGCGAATTCGCCAATCTGTATTCGGCGATGCCGTATCCGGGATCGAAGCTGTACGCCTCCGCCCTGGCCGAGGGCATGCCGCTGCCGGAATCCTGGCACCAGTATTCACAGCATGCCTATGACTGCACCCCTCTTCCCAACGCCCATTTGTCGTCCGCCGAAATCCTGGCCTTTCGCGACCAGGCCTGGAACACCTGCTTCACCGATCCCGGCTATCTGGCCATGGTGGAGCGCAAGTTCGGCCCCGCCGTGGTCGAGCATATCGGACGCATGGTCGCGATGCCCCTGCCCCGCAAGCTGACGGCGGCCTGAACCGCGGGCCCCCAAGCCGACGCCCGATACCGCCCCGTATCACGGCTTACTTATGACGCGGGCGCCAATGCGTGGGCCCGCCATCGCCCTCGCGCCAGGTGAACGACCCATCCGAGACGGTCCAGAAGCCGGGGGTCTGGCCGTCCCCCTTTCCGGCAACCCAGCGCATCGGCCAAGCCTCGCCCGGACCTTCGCCAGCGTCCGCCACGATCTCGACGATCGTCCCGTCGCGCGGGGCGGTGTGAATCGGCTGCCAGTCTTCCATGCTCATCGCTCTCACCTCATGACCCGTGTTCGTGGCGACCGCACCACATCCGGCAAAGCGTCACCATAAGCCCTGCCGGTCTTTGCCCGTCCCTGTCGGATGACCGTGGGGAAAACCACACCCGCACCGGCCATTCATGGCGGCGGGCGGGATCAATATCCATGGCGCCTCTCCGACGGCCATCGCGAATACGAATATCATGACGGATGGCGGGAACCAATCGGCCGGTCCTTGCGGCTTGAGCCCCGCCGCCGTCTGCGCCATTCTTGGATGATGGGAAAACGGAACGACACGCAATTGGACCTGTTCGCCGCCGTGGACCGCCCCCGCGGCACACCGTCATCCACCCCGGACGGCCCCCGACCATTGGCACCCGAGGCCTTCGACGACGAAACCCTGATCGCCGTCCTGCCGGAAGCGGACATGACCGATGCCACCATCCTAGCCGCCGAGGCGACCCGGCGCCGGTTGACGGCGGCAATTCCCGCCCTTGAACGCCTGTGTCGACGCTTCGCGGGTTTCGGTCTGTCCCAGCCGGTGAAAGAGCAGGTGGCGGCCCTCGACGCCCTTGCCGGAATTGGCGGCGAGGCGGCGGCGCGGGCGGTGGCGCAAATCATCGCCAAAGGCGTCGTTCAGGGGCCGACCTTGCCGGCCGCCGTCGCCGCCGCCGCCCGCCTCGGTGTCGTCCTGCCGCCCGAGGCGGCGTTATCCCTGCTGTGCCACGCCGCCCCCCAGGCGCGTGCCGACGCCTGCCGTTGCGTCCGCTTCCGGCCGGACATCGCCGCCATCCTGATCGATCTTCTGGGCGACCTTCACCAGGATGTCGCCGACCAGGCCGCGCTCGCCCTGGGGCGGATGGGCCAAACGGAGGCGCGGCCATCGCTGCTGCGCCTGCTCCGCGACAGGCCCACCGCCGAAGCCGTCGACGCCATTGCCGAGATCGCCGACGAGGAGGCCGTCGTCGTGCTGGGGCGGATCGCGCGGGCGGGCACGGATTTGTCCCAGCGGGCGCAAGATGCCCTCGCGGTCATCGACCATCCGGTCGCCGCCCGGCTGCGAAAGGCCCTGGACACGGTGGACGCCGTCGATACGGCGTGACCGGCCCGATCCCGCGGCAGGAAGCGGGACATCGGGAAGGCCACCAAGGGGCTGGCGCGCATGGGCATGCGGGATACCGGCGCCCCGGCCAATGTGGTCCGGCTGGGGTGACCCGACGCAGTTAGGGGTTGATTTGGCGGATCACCATTGATGGACACGCGCAAGACCAAGCGGCACCCGGTCACGCCATTGATGGCTCGCAATTGGATTCCTGGCGTGCAGGCTGTCTGACCAGCGTGACGCCTACCGAGCCAAGCACAAGGCCGAAGCGAATACCGCCAACGCGGGGACCAAGGAATGACCGAGAATCACCCCCAGCCCCGCCGGGTTCGTCCTGGCGGGGTTTTCACATACTCCAAAGCCGCTATAATCGTAAAAAGCGAAACCCCAGGAGGGGCATCGCTGCCTGTCCTGGGGCTCTAACTTTGTCGTGAGCGCGTGCCGAAGCAGAGGGGCATCACGGCTTCTTTTGGGAATCTCTCATGGAGACGCCGTTTGGTCAAGCGCAATTTCAATATCAACCTATTGTGCTGTCCGCCCTTGAAAGCACAATATCAACCGATCGCTTGAATACTTATATAAAGGCCGCCGGATTCGACAAAGAACGTGCAATTCAACTTTATGTGTGGAACTCATATGTATCACAGTCTTTTCATTTACCCTTTCAGACAATCGAAGTATCTATACGAAATACTTTAAACGAATATCTTGCAATTAGATTCGGTGCAGACTGGCCCAAAGAACCCACCTTCCTCAGTTTAGTTCCAGACCGTGAAGAGAAAACCGAAGAGGCCATCAGAAAGGTTTCTAAAAGGGTCACTGGCGACGGCCACCCAGTAACGACGGGCAGGATTGTCGCCGGACTCCCTTTCGATTTTTGGGTGGGACTCTTTACCGGAAAGTATGACCGCCCTCTTTGGCAGACGTCGCTTCACAGAATTTTCCCCAATTTCCCAAAAACGTGTAAGAGGCGCGAGCTTCACTCGCTTCTCCAGGAGATAAAGGGTCTTCGCAATCGCGTGGCTCACTATGAACCGATCTTTGAGCGGGATCTGTCAAAAGAGCATAGCAATGTAATCAAAGCCATTCGATATCGCTGCACCCACACGGCTGATTGGGTGTCCGCGCACAGCCAACTGCAAACGGCGCTTCGGGCCAAGCCGTGAGTCTTGGCAGACCAATTTCGTCGGACGAACAGGGCCACAGTCCGGACGGCCAGGATTGCAACGGGATAATCGGGAGCACTTTTGTCCAACCCCGTTCATCCCTGTGCAGGGGTGTAGATTGGACAAAAGTTGGCCAAAAACGACAAAACCGCCCGAAGGCGGTTCTTAAGTCATTCGTGCCGGTTGGCGTCCCCAACGAGATTCGAACTCGTGTCGCCGCCGTGAAAGGGCATAAGCATCCGTCTCATGGCGTCTACATCCGCCCAACGCCATCCGAATAAGCCATTGAAATAGCGTATTTCTGTTGCCGGACCGTCCATGGCTGTCTCATACTGTCTCAGGACGTAGACTGGACACAAACTGGACACTCGCCCAAATCGATACCGCTTTGACACAGCGGCAACGGAGATTCGCCACCATGGCCCGCGCCAAATCATCCGTCCTCGCGGTCAAGAAAAGCCGCCTCGCCCTGCCCGTCTCGAAGAAGCCGATCTTTGAGAGCCTGGGCGACGGCGTGAGCGTCGGGTATCGCCGCAACGCCAGCGCCGGCACATGGATCGTGCGCAAGTCGGACGGCAAGGGTGGCTCGACACAGCGGGTCATCGGGCAGGCCGACGACTACGCCGAGCCGGACGGAGAACACGTCCTATCCTGGTCGCAAGCGCAACAACGCGCACTGGTCGCTGCCGAGGCTGCGGCGGACGTGTCGCCGGCCAGCCGCTTGACCGTCGCCGAAGCCGTGGATGCCTATGAGCGCGACCTGACCGCCCGCAAGGGCGACCTCGGCAACGTCCAGCGCCTCCGCTACCACCTGTCGAAGAAGCTGGCCGGCATGGTGGTCGCCGAGTTGACCGCGCCCGATCTGCGGCGCTGGCGTGATGGGCTGTTGTCGAAGCTGGCGCCAGCCACGGTCAACAGGACGGCCAATGCGCTCCGGGCGGCGCTGTCGCTGGCTGCCAAGCACAACCACCGGATCATCAACACCACCGCCTGGAAGCATGGGTTGGCGGGTCTGCCGGATGCCGAAGAGGCCCGCAACGTCGTCCTGAGCGACGACGCGGTGAAGCGGATCATTGAGGCGGCATACCGCCATTCGGATGCGTTCGGGTTGGTGGTCGAGATCGCCGCCGTCACTGGCGCCCGGTATTCCCAAATCACCCGCATGACGGTGGGCGACCTACAGGCCGGCGCCGAGCCGCGCCTGATGATGCCGGCCAGCAAGAAGGGCAAGGGCGTGAAGAAGGTGCCGCGCTATCCGGTTCCGCTGCCCGCCGGGCTGGCCGTGCGCCTGGAAGCTGCGGGCACCGCCCGAGGTGCCGGCAAAGACGCGCCCTTGATCGTGAAGCCCGGCGGCGCACCCTGGGCGAAATCGGACCATACCCGGCCGTTCGCCCGCGCCGTGGTGGCGGCGGGATTCGCGCCCGAAGACATCGCCCCCTACTCCATCGACGACATCACGATCTACGCCTTGCGGCATTCCAGCATCGTCCGGGGCATCCTTCGCGGTGTCCCGGTGCGCGTCGTTGCCGTCCAGCATGACACCAGCGTTGCCATGATCGAGCGGCACTACAGCAAGGAATTGGCCCACCACGCCGACGCGCTGGCACGGGTTGGGATGCTGGACACCGACAGCACCCCGGCCAACGTGGTGCGGCTGGGGACGCGGTGACGAAGACCCAGACATTGACCACACGTATCTACTCGGATACAGTTACCCATGTTCGCTTTCGTTCGCCATGACGCCTTCGACACATGGTTTCGCCGCCTCAAGGACGCGAAGGCCAAAGCGCGAATCCTGGCCCGGATCAAGTCGGCGGAACTCGGCAATTTCGGCGATTGCGAGCCGGTGGGTGAAGGCGTGAGCGAAATGCGGGTGCATTTCGGCCCCGGCTACCGGGTCTATTTCACCCGTATCGGATCGGTCGTCTATGTCCTGCTGTGCGGCGGCGACAAATCCAGCCAGAAACGGGACATCGAGCGAGCCAAGACCCTGGCGCAGGACGTGCGGAAGGAAGAACCATGACCCAAGGCAAGATCGCGCCCTTCGACGCGGCGGATTATCTCGACAGCGAAGAGATGATGGCCGAATACCTCGCCGCCTGCCTGGAAGACCCCAACCCGGACGT
This sequence comes from Pseudomonadota bacterium, assembly GCA_021848545.1. Classification (GTDB taxonomy): domain Bacteria; phylum Pseudomonadota; class Alphaproteobacteria; order Rhodospirillales; family Magnetospirillaceae; genus JAJZUL01. The sequence continues at coordinate 38,783 of JAJZUL010000005.1, read as the reverse complement.
GTTCATCGCGGCGCTGGCCGACGTGGCGAAGGCCAAGGGCATGGCCGAGGTTGCCCGAGCCTCGGGCCTGGGCCGGGAAAGCCTCTACAAGGCCCTGGCGACTGGTGCGCACCCCCGGCACGAAACCATCCGCAAGGTCGTGGGTGCGCTGGGCCTCAAGATGACCATCGCAGCATCGGCGCCGGCCAAGGCGCCCAGAGGTGCAGGACGGCGGAAGACTGGAACCAGCGGGCCGCATCTGCCGGCGGCGGAATAATTCGAATCGGTGGGGGTAGGCCGGCCAGCCGACAAGCGCGGACACCGCACCGCGCTTCCCTGCCGACATCATGCGGAGCCCAGCGGAGGGCGTGAATGGCAAATAACGGCATACCTTCGGGGGGCGGTTCTCGCGGGGCCGGTGGGGCCAACTGGACCACCATGCTCACCCCGCCCGATTGGGACGTCTTTCGCCACGCAGCAACGCTTTCCCTTGAGGAAGCCATCGCTCTTTCCTGCAATATCTGGTCGATTGCGGCTTGTCGCGATAAGCACGAGCCGGCGGAGGGTTACTGGAAGGACAATGATGAGTTCAGAAAGCGTCTTGCCATTGCACAATTGCGATTGGACGAGGTGCAGGCCTACCCCATCAGCCTCTTCGAGAAAAAACCCTACGAAGCGGGAAAGTGGCGTGTGGTTCTAGCCGAGTTCCGGAAATGGGGCGAGCGCATCGGGTGGACGTTCCCACACCAGTTTCCCCGGAACGACGCGGATGAAGCAGCCGCCGCCCTAGCACCGGCACTATTGGGGCCATCACTCATAACCCCATCCGCAATTGTGACCGAGGCCGCGCCGTCTGCTGCCGATCCGGCGCGGGATGAGGCCGGACCAGCCGATCATGACGACGACGAGGTTACCTATGAGCGGGATGAGGATATTGGCGGTGAATCGCTAGATGACCTCTTTCAGCAATACCAGTCCCGAGTTCGTGATTGTATGGAACGCACCGGCAAGGCACCCCCGGCCGTGACGACCAAGGGCGGCGAAGAGGGGGACCGTGAGTGGGGGCAGGCCAATGGCATCCCCCGGCAGACCATCACCGAATGGCGCCGCACCACTTTGGGACCGCAGCGGACAGGCCCCCGGTAATTTTGGCAGGAGTTTTGACAAACTATTCTGACAAAAAGAATATTTTGGCAGCCAAAATGCCAAAATAGACGGCAAAACATCTGCGTGATGTCCTTTGTTCAGCGTCACATGACGACTGGATACGGAAATGGACACCAGCACTCCCGAAGTCGGCACCCGTCGCCCGGCCCTGACATCGATCGCCGATGCTGCCGCTTATCTCAGCCTCAGCCGGGCGACGTTTTACCGCGATGTAATCCCCCATATTGAAACGGTCCGTATCGGCAAGCGCCACTTGGTGCTTGTCGAGAGCCTCGACCGCTTCATTTCCGCGCACCGGGACGCCGCCTGATGATGCGGCCGCCAGACAAACGAAAAGGCCCTGGGGTGGTTGCCGCCACCGCCAGAGCCGAAACCGAAAACATCATCACCACCGATGAAGATAACGGCCAGATCGGCAGTTTTCAACGGCTCGATTTGGTCACCGCCCGCATCATCCGCCGGGTCGCCGAGCGTCACCGTCTGACCGAACCCCATGCTCGGGTGGTGGTCGAACTGGCCGGTCTTGGGGGTGCGCAATGAGCCGCCCCGTAGATCTGTTGGCCGAATACGACGCCGCGATCTGCCGCGCCCAGACCCCGGAAGCCCGCGCTTGGCGTGAGCGGCAGGGGTGGCCCAGGGTTGCGGTCTTGCAAGGCTTGGGCGGCGGCGTGGCGCGAATCGCATGCGCCGGCGACGGCACCTACGAGCCGACCGACCGTGAGGGCGTCGGGACGCCGGCCATACTCATTCCGGCCTGGGATGGTCCGGCGCCGGGTCGGCGGGCCGATCTGCTCGACGTGATCGCATGGACCCCGGGCAACGGCCAATTGATCCCCCGCCTGGGGGTGGCCGACGTGATCGGCGCGTGGGCGATTCATATCGCCGGCCGTTGCATGGGCGAAAGCCGACCGCTCCGGGTCTTCTCCGATCCACGCCGGTGGGCCGCTGCCGCGCAATGGGATGGCGAGGACAGCCGGGGCGGCCATGGGGTGCTGATCGTCAATTGGGCCGAGGCGCGGGGCTCGCTCTGGCACCTGGTTGGCAATGCCGAATTTGTCGCCGACGATCTGTTAACCGGGCGCCGGCTCAAGAATGCACTTCAGCCGCCAAAGTTGCCGGCCGCCCGTATTCTGGTCCGCGCCGATACGACGGAGGTGGCCGCGTGATGGCCGGCGCTATCCCTCTCGACCAGGCCGAACGGGCAGCCCGGCAACGGCCCTCCGTCGAGGGCGCGGCCGATGCGTGGCGCACTTGGAACCGGCCCACACACGCGCCGAGCTTGGCGGACAGGCCCGTGCCGGCGCGGGAATGGGCAGTAGATGGTCTGGTCCCATTCCGGGCGGTCACGCTGTTCAGCGGCGATGGCGGCACTGGGAAATCAACCCTGGCTTTGCAACTCGCCTGCGCAAGTGTCCTAGGCCAGCGATGGCTTGGCCGCGACACCCGGCCGGGGAAAGCGTTTTACTTGAGCTGTGAAGATGACCTCGCTGAGCTTCATCGGCGCCTGGCGTCGATTTGCCAGGCCGAGGACTGGGGCCTTGCCGATTTGGATGGCCTCGAACTGTTTGACCGAACCGGCGCAGAAAACGCAGTCATCGCCAGGGGGGAAGGATACGGCGCGGGCTGGGAACCGAGTCAATTCTGGGTCCAGATGTCGGCCTGGATCACAGACGAAGCCCCAGGACTGGTGGTTCTAGACTCACTCTACGATTTCTTTCCTGGAAACCAACTTGACCAGGCGAGTGCCCGTTACTTCATGGGAACGCTTCGGTCACTGGCCTACGACAGCGGTTGCGCAATCGTCGTCTTGTGGCACCCCAGCAAATCCGGAATGGAATCGGGCGACGGCACGTCCGGAAACGTGGCCTTCCGCAACGCCGCCCGCGCCATGCTCTATTTGGAAAAGAGCGACAAAGAGGACCGCGACTCGCCACTGATCCTCCGCGGGAAGAAATCGAATTACGGCCCGAACGGCGACGAACTGCGCATCAAATGGGACCAGGGCCGGTTCGTTCCGGTGCTGCCCGAAGGCGACGGTTCGCCGGTGCCCGCCGCTATCGCCAAGGTCTGCGCCGAGAGCGCCTTCCTCGCCGCCCTCGATGCCGCCACCCGCCAAGGGCGGCACGTCTCGCACTCCAAAAACGGCGGCGCCTACGCCCCCAAGACCTTCCTTCGAATGCCCCAGTGCGCCGGATTCAAGCTCAACGACCTGGAACGCGCCATGGAGCGCCACTTCTCCGCTGGGACCATCGAAGTGGGCGAAGTCGGGCACTACGTCAACCGGACCCCGAAAATGGGGATACGGCGCACGGTAACGGCTACGGAACAGCATGAAAACACTGATGAAATCGGCGGGGGCGACCATGGCTAAAACCAAACGCACCCCACCCCAAAACCACCCGAATGGGCTGCACAAAAACCGCCTGCGCACAAAGTGCCCAAGGGTTTCCCATAACCCATTGATAAACCATGCACAAAGGTCTGCTCTCTCTGTGTCCCTATATCCCCTACGGGGATATAACCCCTCCGCCCCTGTGCAGGGCGACGGGGTTACTCCCCATATCCCGCCAACGACCCTTGCCGGCATCTGTGCTGCCTGCGGCTTTGATCCGGTCGCGCTGATGGCGATTGGCACCGCCGACATTGCCGCTGCCTTCCAGCCCGGCGCCGCGTCCGTCCTGGTGCCCATCCTTGCCGGCCATGACCTGGACAGCATCACCGCCGATCCGACCTTGGCGAGCAGCCTTCAGGCCGGCGCGGTCCTGCTGCTGGCCTTCGAGCGGTTGGCCGATGCCCAGGCGTTCGACCGGCAGACCATCCCCACAGGGAGGGCCGGCCAATGACCAACGCGCCCCGCAAACGCCCCGCAAAAACGCCGGTCGGCCGCCGGTTCGAAAAGGGCAACCCCGGCAAGAAGCCCGGCACCCGGTCGCGGGTGACGATCCTGGCTGAAAAGCTGATGCAGGACGACGCCGACGACGTGGTGCGGGCCGTGATCGAACAGGCCAAGGCCGGCGACATGCAGGCCGCGAAGTTGATCCTCGACCGGATCGCGCCGCCTCGCCGTGGATCGCCCGTTTTGTTTGACATTCCGAAGATCGAGGCCCCTGCCGACTTGGTGGCAGCCATCGCCGCCCTGGTCGCGGCAACAGCCGAAGGGGCCTTGAGCCCGGATGAAGCCGCTGTGGTCGCCGGTCTGTTGGAGACGCAGCGCCGCGCCATCGAGACGGTCGAACTGGAAGCGCGCCTTGCCGCCCTCGAAGACACCGCCCCGCAGAAGGAACCCCACGAATGACCATGAAAGCCGTCCTGAACCGCGTCCTCCGGGTCGAGCGAGCCATCGCCAAAGCGGCGTCCACCGGCTTGGTGGTTTCCATCCGCCCCGTCGGCGAGGACGCCCCCATCACCACCGCTGAGGTTGGCCAACACCGCTTCCACCGTGAGGCCGACGAAACCGAAGCCGATTTCCGCGAACGGATGCTCGCCACCTTGAACGACCAGGCCGGCCCGATCCGCCTGGCGATTTTCCTGCCCGACATCGAACCCACCGAAAAGGAACCCGACCAATGCGCTTGAAACTCGACACCGAAGGCCACGCCATCCTCCGCGATGGCATGCCGATCTACACGACCGATGCCGGCAAGGAAGTCACCTTCGACGCCGCCGACCTGACCGCCCGACTTGCCAAGGCCGAGGCCGCCGTTCCGGCCGCGATCGCCATCGCGCAATCCCCGGTAACCGCCCGGTTGGGCTTACCGGCCGATATGGTGAACGCCGCCTTCGGGAGCGCATTTCGAATCGAGCGGGGTGCACTGATCGCCCATGACGCGGACGGCCGCCCGCTGTTCAGCCGGAAGCACCCTGGCGAATACGCGATGCCGGATGAAGCCCTGGAAATGCTGGCGAGCCGACATCCCGAATTGTCGGCCCGGTTGGCGAACGCCAAGGCCAGCACCGCGACCACCACCAGCCCGACCGGAGGCGCACCGGCCAACAGCAACACCCTGAGCCGTGCCGCCTTCGACCGGCTGCCTACGGATGCCCGCATGGCCCACATCAAGGCCGGCGGCCGGATCACGGATTGAAGGGAAGAAACAGACCATGAGCAAATCATGCACAAACAGCGAAAATAAGCCCGCTGAGGGCGGGAAGGCTTCGGCTGGTATGCTGGTGCCCCCCAACCCCGTTTCGACGCCGTGGCATGCCTCAGGGCGCGATTGGCGGGGCATTGGCACCGCGACCCTGGACCGCAACGCCGCTGCCCTGATGGCGAACGGCATCCTCTCCCGCGTGGCCGCCCGCGAGACGCTGGCCGCGCTGATGCCGATTCTCGATGCCGCGAAGGGCCGCCCGACTCCGGAAATGCAGCAAGCCGCTGCAGCGATGATCCTGCCGTGTCCGTCACCGGAAACCATCCGGCGAGCCGAAGCGCTGTTCCCCGTCGTCATGGCCGCCAGCCAAGCGAAGCCTCGCATCATCGCCGCCCCGTGGCCGGGCTTCCGTAGCGGGGAGGCTGAATGATGGACGCGTATAAAATCGGCATCGAAATCGCGCTGAAAAACAAGGTTTCGGGCGCCCTTCGCGGCCTCGCTGTGGATTTCGTGAGGACGGACGCGGAGGCCAAGAAGCTCAAGAGCACCCTCCGCGACATCAAGATCATGGGAGGCGCAGCCATCGCCTTGGGCGCTGCCGGATACGCGGGGCTGGACGCTCTGAAGCACACCCTCGGCGCCGCCCGCGAATACGCGCATGTCCTCAACAAGATGGTCATGCTGGGGCTGACGCATCGCCAGATCGCCGAGGCGACGGCGGCGGCCTGGAAAACCTCGCGGGACATCATCACCAGCACACCCACCGGCAATTTGGCCGCGCTGATCGACCTCCGCAACACCATGGGCGGCAAAAGCCATCCGGGCAGCATGAAGGAAGCTATCCAGTTTCTGCCGACCATCTTGAAGCTTGGCACGGTGCTGGCCGCCTCCACCGACAAGACAATCCGCCAGCACCCAGAGGATATGGCGTTCGCGATTGCCAAGGCCATTGACATCGTCGGCGGCACCCGCTCCCCCGCCGAGTTCGCGAAACAGGCATCGATGATGTCCCAGGTCATCGCGGCCACCCAGAATCGGGTGACGCCGGCCATGTTCCAGCAGGTATTCCAATATTCCCGTCAGGCCCGCTACGGCCTGTCGGACGAATTCAAGTACCGCATCCTGCCCAGCTTCATGCTCGAATATGCCAGTGAACATGGCGGGGGCGGCGGCTCGCGTGGCGTCGGCCCGATGCTGGCCGCCGGCTACCGGATGGTGGTGCAGGGGCTCATCAACAAGAAATCGATGCCGCTGCTCGAACACCTCGGGCTGTTGCAGTCCAATTCATTCCTGCCGACGACGACCAGAGGGACGGTCGTTTCGCCGATGCGCGGCGCTTCCCTCTACGCCGAAAACCCGTTCGCCTGGGTGAGCAAATACTTGGTCCCGGCGATCAAGAAGGCCTACCCGCACGCCTCGGAATCCCAGGTGCTTGCCATCATCAATCAGATCGCCCGCGGCAATCAGTTGGGCGCCGCGTTCCTGGGTGAAATGGCCGTCAAACACGCGCTGATCCTGCGGGACGCGCATAACATCAAAACCGCGATGCCGTATGGGAAGGCATACGCGCAAACCATCGCGCACGATCCCGAGACGCAATTCGCCGCTGCCGCCGCCCAATGGAAAAAGCTGGAGACGGTCATCGGCCTTCAGGTGCTGCCGATCGTCATTCCGTGGATTCAGGATTTGACCACGGATCTGTCGGACCTCGCCCGGTGGGCGCGGCGGCATCCCATCCGGTTCGAATGGCTCATCGACGGTTTCGCCGGCCTGAGCGCGGCCATGGCCATCGGTGGCACGGTCCTCGCCGTCGCCACAGCCTTCAAGGGTCTGGCCCTCGCAATGGACGTTCTGTCGGGCGCCGAGATCGGCACCACGGCGGCGAACATCGGCGTCCTGGCCAGCGGCCTTGGCCGCCTCTCCGTGATCCTCGGTCCCCTCGCAATAATCGCCGCCGCCATCGGCGACGCGCCCAAGGTCAACAAGGGCGAACAACACGGCTTGGACACGTATCTGAAAGCCCACGGCGTCCATGGCGGCTTGAGCGCCTACCTGAAGTCCTCCGGCGCCGGTCACCCCGCTATCGCCCCCGCCGCCGCCGCATGGATGGCCGCCCATCCGGGACCGTCCGCGAAATCCTTCACCACGCCCGACGGCATGCCCGGCCTGCGGTGGTCAATGCCGCCGCCTCCGGCCGCCCACGAAATCCATGTGCACACCCACCATCACATGGACGGCCGCGAAGTTGCCGAGATCGTGACCCGGCACCAGGCGCACGCCGCGTCCTCGCCGCCGACCGGCCCCGGTTGGCATGACGGTCGCGCCGCTCTGTCGCCTGTACAGCTTCCGGTGGGCCGCTGATGACCACCACCACCGAATCCAATACCCCGCCGGCCTCGGGCCTGTCGGCGGGTTCCAATCCCGGCCCCGGAGATCAAAGTATGACCACGCTGAACCTGAACCCCGAAACCCCTTCGGCCACCATCGTCAACGCCGCGAACACGGCCGCCACCGTCACCGACGACAAAGGCCGGATGATCGGCATCAAGCGCATGAACGCCCTGGATCGCCTTCGCATGTTCGAAGTGATCGGGGGTGATAATGCGAAGAACGAAGCCTTTCTCGGCTACGCGACGCTGGCCTTCCACGTCGTCAACGTCGATGGCGATGCGTTCAGCCGCCCCACCACCCGCCGCCAGCTTGAGGCCATGATTCAGATGCTGGACGACGACGGCCTTGCCGCCGTTGCGAAGGGCATCGCCGAACACTTCGCGCCGGCCGAGATCGACGCGGACGCGGTAAAAAACGGGTGATGGACGCCGGGCTGACCGGGGCCTTGTACCTGGTCAAGAACGGTGTCCCGTTTGATGTCGCGCTCAGCCTGTCGCCGGCTGATGTCCTGGCCTTCAGCATCATCTTCGGACAGATGGATGGGGGCGAATGGGATTGGGGCCGGATGACTTGGCGAGAGCGAAAGTAGGGATGGGGGCCATGTGCCCCCGTCTCGATCCAAGGAGAATCGACCGTGAAAACCTTCACCAGCTTTGGCGATTTCGCCGTTCACCTGGCCGAAGTTGCCGTTGCCCAGCACGAAGCCCAGCATGTGGCCTTGGACCGCGCCGCCAAGCTGGTCGAGAAGACAGCGAAGGCCAAGATCGGCGACTATCAGGACGCGGCGGGGCCGTTCGCCGCCTGGGCCGCGCTGGCACCATCAACGCAAGCAGATCGGGAACGGCAGGGCTATCCAGCGGACGAGCCGGGCCTGCGCGACGGCACCATGCGCGATTCCATCGGCCGGCGGGTCGGCGACAGCAAAGCCAATGTCGGGTCCGACGATCAGGCCATGGTCTATTTCGAAGCCGGTACCATCCACCAGCCGCCGCGATCGGTCCTGGGTGCCGCCGCGTTCGAGAAGGCCGACCGGGTGGCCGAAATCGTGGGCGAGCGCATCGCCATGGCCCTGGTGGGCGAGGACATCCACCTTGGGCGCCTCGGCATCCCCGACGAGACGGATTGAGCGGCCAGAAATGGAAACCCCCGCACCGCCTGCCAGCGGAAACGGGGGTAAATCGACATTGCCGAGAGGGACATTGCCACCGCCGACACTGCCATATGTGGTGTTCCGAATCAATCGACAACACTACGGCGAGGATCGGCAAGGGCCAGACCAGCCCATCACCACAGCCCCCCAGATTGTCCAGGCGCCGCAATGACAAAGGCCCCACCGTCGCCGGTAGAGCCTATCTGAGCCTCGGGCAGCTTGTCATCGCCAAATCCCGAGGCTGCCGCCGAAGCGGTCTTCCATGCCCGATGCCGAAGCAGAGCGGGTACAGCCTTACGCCGGCTTGCGGTATTCCTGCGGGCCGGCCAGCACCGGGCCGTCATAATCCAGGAACGCGGCGACGGCAGCCGGATCGCACGAGGCCACCAAGCCCTTGCTGCCGTTGAGGCGCAATGTGGCCGCCTCGACGCTGGGCAAAGCACCGCCCTCGGGCTGCCGCTTGGCGACCGATCCGGGCTTGCGATGCGTGTTCAGGGCCTTGCTGGGCATGCTCATATCTCCTTCTCGCAGTATGAGCCGCCGGACTTCGGTATTTCAAGCCGAAACCCCAAGGCGACATAGAGCCGGACGGCACCGGGCAGCGGATCGTTGATGCGGATGCGGGTGGCGCTGATCGCCAGGGCATAGGCGAACAGCGCTTCCAGCGCCGCCTGATGGACGGACCCTTTGAGGGGATGGCCGACATCCGGACATCCCTCCAGGAAGTGCAGGGCCACCATGTCGCCCGCGTTATTCGGCCGGCCGATGGCGAGCCCGCACAGCCACTCCCCCGACCATATGGCCGCCTCGAACCGCTCCGGGTAGTTGCGCCGGAAGCGCTGGGCGATTTCCGGCCAGGGCCACGCGACCGCCCGCACCGGATGTCCGGCCCATGTCGCGGCGAACGCCTCCAGGGCGCCGCAGTCGATATCCCGAATCCGGACGTGAGGATCGGACGGCAACAGCGAAGCGGCCTTCCGGTGGGCCAGCGCCCGCAATTCCCGATATCGGGCCTCCGCGTGGTGTTTTCCAGGCATTAACCGCCCTCGCCCGCTCCCCTCAGCCGCACCCCAGGCCCGCCGTCGCCCTGGTAGCTCCCGGCCGGGATGAACACGATGCCGGCGGCGGTCAACGTCGCCTCGATCTTGGACAGCGTGCCGCCGAGGGCGTCGGCGCCGTTCTCAAAACGGCTCACCGTGTTGGCCGTCGTCCCAGCCTTTTCCGCAAGATCGCGGACTCCCCACCCCAGCGCGGCGCGCGCCATCTTCACCTGCTCCCTCGTTATCATGTGTACACCGTCCATATACGCGTTGACACGGCATTGACATCATCCGTTTTCATGTGTACAGTGTACCCATAGTTAGCGACAAGGACAACGCCAATGACCACCACCCGGAAATCCACCTTCGCCACCCGCAACGCCAGCCTCGCCATGCGCGACGCGTGGCGGATGGCCCGTAAGGGTGCCCTGGTGTTCGGAGGCAAGGCCCGCCAGTACCTCGCCAGCGCCCTACGCGCCGCCTGGGCCGAGATCAAGGCGGACCCGGTGGTGCAGGAAGTCCAGAAGATCATCGCGGAGTTTCGCGCCCGGCCGACCACGACCGGAACGCGACGGGGTGCCGCCCGGATGTCCTACGGCAATTACTACACCTACTGTCGATAAGGGAGATTGAGCATGAAGACGAAGAAACCCGCCGCGGGCGGGAACGGGACCGGCTTGCCTGAGGGCGACCACATTGCCGAACCCACGGTTACCGAGACGCCCGATATCCACGATCTGGTCGATACGATTACGCACATCGCGGCGATATTCGACGCCGTGGACGGCATGGCCGAGGTGGTCGCGAATAATTGCCATTCGGCGACCGAGAGGACAGGTCTCGGCTATGGCCCCGTCCAGGGCATGATGTGGGCGCTGAACGAGCTTCATACGCGCATCATCGATGCGGAGAGGCAAGCCGACGCGCTGGAAGCCGCCGCGCTGCAGGCTGCCACCAGCGGGAGGGCCGACGCATGAGCGACGAAACCGCCCCCGTCCTCGTCACGGTCCCGCTTGCCGTGACGCTCGACACGCTCAAGGGCTTGTCCAATTTCATCAACGACAGCTACCCGAACTCGCAAAGCGGTCTGGCCTTTAGGGCGCTGTGGGATGCGCTGTTTAACGCCGAGATCGCCGCCGAAAATGCGGTGATGAACATGCCGGCCCCGAATGCCGACGTGCTGGCCTGGAAGTTCCTGACCCTCCGCGCCCGGATGGAAAACGAGTTGTGCGAAGAAGATCGCAGATGGGCCGCGCTGACGGTGAGCGATATGCGGCGCTTCGGTCTGCTCGATGCTGCGGCCTCGCAACAGGAAAGGACCAACGCATGAGTACGGAACAGCCCAAGACCCACAGCGACATCATTTGGGACATCATGATCGGGATGACCGGGATTGCGGTCAATCTCGCCGGGTTGGTCGAGTTGGGGGGCAACCTGAAATCCGTCCCTGGCGGCCCCGACAACATGCGCGAAGGAATGGCGTATCTGTCTCGGTCGCTCTATGACCTGGCCGACCGGCTGCAAGACGTGCAGGAAGAGATGACCCGCGACAACCCCACCGTCTAACCCACCCGCTCACCACCAGCCCCGCCCGGTTCGTCCTGGCGGGGCTTTTTCGTGCCGCCCGTCACGCGCATCAACAGCCGGCTTCGGGCCCCTCCATGGGATTGGCGGCGCAAAACGGGATTCGGGCGCTGACGCTCGCGGATCGCCGGCCGCCATCGTGGCCCCGGTTTGTCCGACAAACATGGCCCTGGTGCTGGGCATTTTGGGGGTGCTGTGTCCACCGTCGTCCATACACGTCTCAGGACGCAAACTGGATACAGACTGGACACTGGCAATGGGCGCTTTCGCTAACCCATTGATTCGGTTGGCGTCCCCAACGAGATTCGAACTCGTGTCGCCGCCGTGAAAGGGCGGTGTCCTAGGCCTCTAGACGATGGGGACCGACCGGAGGGGGCTTAGATAACGGAAGCCGCGCCCAAGATCAAGAGCGGAAAGGGCTTTTATCGCATCATCGCGCCGGCGCGGCGTCGTCGATGATCAATTGCACGTCGTTGCGGCCCTGCCAGGTGTCGAGACGGAGCGTCCCCGCCACATGAAAGACGGTCCCGACGCCGTTCAGCAAGGCGAGGCCGAGATCGTCGTCGGCGGAGCGGAAGGCGATGGCTTTCAAACGCTGGCCGCCGGCCCCGGCCAGGATGCAGCGCACATGGCCCGACCCCACAATGTCGGCCCGCACCACCCTGGCCGCCACCACGGCGAAGCGCGGCTCGGCATTGCCCGACCCGAACGGCCCCAGCCGCCGCACCGTCTCCACCAGATCGACGGTGGCCCCCGCCGCGTCGAGGGTGCCGTCCAGATCGAGAAGGGCCACCATCTCGCCCTTCTGTTCGGCGGCCAGACGGGCGCCGACGAAGGCGCGGAAATCCTCCAGGCGGTCGCGGGAAACGGTGAAACCGGCCGCCATGGCGTGGCCGCCGCCGGCCATCAGCAAACCGGCCTGACGGGCGGCGATCACCGCCGCCCCCAGATCGAGGCCGGCCACCGAACGGCCCGAGCCCTTGCCGACGCCGCCCTCGAACGCCACCACGCAGGCCGGACGGCCATAGCGTTCCTTGAGCCGGCCGGCGACGATGCCGATCACCCCCGGATGCCAGCCGTCCCCCGCCGCGATCACCAGCGGCACCTCGTCCTCGGGCCGGGTTTCCACCTGCTCGATGGCCTCCAGCAGGACGGCCGCCTCGATCTCCTGGCGGTCGCGATTGTAGCCGTTGAGGCGCCCGGCCAGGTCCGCCGCCTCGGCCGCGTCGTGGGTGCCCAGCAGCCGCGCGCCCATCCCCGCTTCGCCCACCCGTCCGCCGGCATTGACCCGGGGGCCCAGCACGTAACCGAGATGATAGGCGTCGGGCGTCTCGCTGACGCCGGCCACGTCGGCCAAGGCCGCCAGCCCGGTATTGCCCCGCCGGGCCAGAACCTTCAACCCCTGGACCACCAGGGCGCGGTTGACGCCCACCAGCGGCACCACGTCGCAGACCGTGCCCAGGGCCACCAGATCGAGCCGGCGCAAAAGATCGGGTTCCGGCCGTCCCGCCCCGTACCAGCCGGCCCCGCGCAAGGCCCGGTTCAACCCCACCGCCAGCAGGAAGGTCACCCCCACCGCCGCCAGATGGCCATGGGGGCTGTCCTCGTCCACACGGTTGGGATTGACCACGGCGAAAGCATCCGGCAGGCGGGTTTCGCCTTCGTGGTGATCGACGACGATGACATCGATGCCCGCCGAAGCCGCCCCCGCCAGGGGCTCGAAGGCGGTGGTGCCGCAATCGACCGTGACCACCACCCCGCAGCCCTGCTCCTTCAGCTTCAGCAAGGCCGGCAGGTTGGGACCGTAGCCTTCGGCCAGACGGTCGGGAATATAGACCAGGGCGCGACCGCCCATCTCCTCGATCAGCCCCGCCAGCAGGGCCGATGAGGTGGCGCCGTCCACGTCGTAATCGCCGAACACGCCGACGGTTTCGCCCGCCTGGATGGCCGCCGCCAGCCGCGCCACCGCCCGGTCCATATCCTTGAGATGGCCGGGATCGGGCAACAGATCGCGCAAGGTCGGCGACAAAAAGGCTTCGGCGTCATCCAGGCCGATGCCGCGCGCCGCCAGCACCCGGCCCACCAGATCGGGAAGATCGAAACGCTGGGACAGGGCCGCCGCCAGGCGCCCGTCGCCGGGCCGTTCCCGCCAGCGCCGGCCGGTCAGCGAGCGTTCGACCCCCAGCAGCGCCTCGTCCATGCCCCGGTCGGCCCCGTCCATCCCGCTCACCGCGGCCGGTGGGTGGCGCTTTTGGCGAAATCGTGATGGGCGGTCAGCAGCCGCAAGGTGCCGGTGACCGAGCGCATCACCAGGGAATGGCTGACGGCGCGGTCGGGCGGCACCAGACGCACCCCCTGCAATACCGGCCCATCGGTAATCCCCGTGGTGGCGAACATCACATCGCCGCCCACCAGATCCTCGACATCGTATTTGCGGTCGAAATCCTCGATGCCGAAACGCCGGCATTCGGCCCGTTCGTCGTCGTTGCGCACCAGGAACCGGCATTGCATCTGCCCGCCCAGGCATTTCAGCCCGGCCGCCGCCAACACCCCTTCGGGCGCGCCGCCCGATCCCATGTACAGATCGATGCCGGTATCGGGCAGCCCCGCCGCCAACACCCCCGACACGTCGCCATCGTCGATCAGGATCACCCGCGCGCCGGTTTCGTACAGCCGGCCGATGAGATCGGCATTGCGGGGACGATCGAGAATGCAGACATCGAGATCGCTCACCGCCACGCCCTTGGCCTGGGCGACGCGGCCCAGCACCTCGCCCGGCGGCAGATCGAGATCGAGAATGCCGGGGGGCAGGCCCGGCCCCGAGGCGATCTTGTCCATATAGGCGCGGGCCGGCACCTTGAGGAAGGCGCCCCCCTGGGTCAGGGCCACCACCGACAGGGCGTTGTGGCTGCCCTTGGCGCAAATGGTCTGGCCTTCCAGCGCCAACAGCACGATATCGACCTGCGGCCCCTGGCCCGTGCCCACCTGCTCGCCGGTATGAAGCAGGCGTTCGGGATCGTCGCTTTCGCCGTTGACGATGGTCCCTTCCATGGCCAATGCGTTCAGGGCCCGGCGCATGGCGAGGCTGGCGGCCTCGTCGGCGGCCTTTTCGTCGCCGCGGCCGATCCAGCGCGCCGCCGCCAGGGCGCTGGCCTCGGTGACCCGCACCACTTCCAGAGCGAGGTTGCGGTCAAGCGCCGCCGCCGGCGGCATCATCTCGGACAAATCGGTCATCCCGTCCCCCGACCGTTGGGTAGCATCGCGGTCTGCGACGGTATCGTCTTTCGACGCTTATCGCGATTCGATTCGGATCAGACGCGGCGGTTCCAGCATCGCCGGCATCCGGGCGATGCGCGCCACCGCCCGCAGGGTCGCCGCCTCGTTGGTCTCGTGGGCGATCATCACCACCGGCACCGATTCCGAAGGCGCCCGGCCCCGTTGGATGATCTGCTCCAGCGACACCTTCTCGTCGCGGAAGGCGGCGGCGACGTCGGCGATCACGCCGGGTTCGTCCTTGACCGTCAGGCGGATGTAACAGGCGCTGAGATGATTGCCGGAATTCGAGAAGGGCTGTTCGACGAGCGCGGCCACCGGCGTGCCATAGACCGGCAGGACCCGGCCGCGGGCCAAATCCATGAGATCGGCCACCACCGCCGAGGCGGTGGGATAGGCGCCGGCGCCCTGGCCCTCCAGCACCGTGCGGCCGACGAAATCGCCCTCGGCCACCACCGCGTTGAAGACGCCTTCGACATGGGCGAGCGGAAAGGACAGGGGCACCATCGCCGGATAGACCCGGGCCTCGATCCCGTCCCCGGTCAGCGTCGCCACCCCCAGCAATTTGATGCGATAGCCCAATTCCTCGGCATAGCGGATGTCCAGGGCCGACACATGGCGGATGCCTTCACAGGCGACCTTGTCGATCCCCACCGGCGCGGCGAAGGCGAGACTGGCCAGAATCGCCAGCTTGTGCGCCGTGTCGATGCCGTCGATATCGAAGGTCGGATCGGCCTCGGCATAGCCGAGCCGTTGGGCTTCGGCCAGAACGTCGGTGAAGTCGCGCCCGTCCTTGCGCATGGTCGACAAAATGTAATTGCAGGTGCCGTTAAGGATGCCGGCCACCCGGCTGATGCGGTTGCCCGCCAATCCCTCGCGGATCGCCTTGATGACGGGAATGCCGCCGCCGACCGACGCCTCGTAGCCCAGCGCCACCCCGGCCCGATCGGCGAGAGCGGCCAGACGCAGGCCGTGATGGGCGATCATCGCCTTGTTGGCGGTCACCACATGGCGGCCCCGCTCCATCGCCGTGATGGCCAGATCGAGGGCGATGCCGTCGGACCCGCCGATCAATTCCACCAGCACGTCGTAATCGGCATCAGCGGCCATCACCCGCGCGTCGTCATAGAAACGGATGCCATCCAGCGACTGGTCGGCGGGCCGTTCCAGGGCCGAACAGGCCACCGGCACCAGCGGGCGCCCGGCGCGGGCGGCCAACAGGCCGGCCTGCTCGCGCAACAGCCGCAACGTTCCTCCGCCGACGGTCCCCAAACCGGCAATGGCGATGCGAAGCGGCTCCGCGCCCGCCTTCGCGTCCTTTTCCCTACTCATCCGCCGGCCACCGCCCTTTGCTTTTCCGATTCTTCCAATACCCGGTCGTATCCGGCCAGGAAACTCTTGATGCTGCGCACCGCCTGGCGGGTCCGGTGGGGATTTTCCACCAGACCGATCCGCACATGGCCGTCGCCATACTCACCGAAGCCGATTCCCGGCGCCACCGCCACCTTGGCTTCGCGCATCAGCAATTTGGAGAATTCCAGCGATCCCAGATGGGCGAAGGCCGGCGGGATCGGCGCCCAGGCGAACATGGTCGCGGCCGGGCTCGGCACCGACCAGCCGGCCGCTTCCAGCCCCTCGATCAGCACGTCGCGCCGGGTCTTGTACATGGCGCGGATTTCGCCCACGCATTCCTGCGGCCCGTTGAGCGCGTGGGCGGCCGCCACCTGGATCGGCGTGAAGGCGCCGTAATCGAGATAGCTTTTGATCCGCGCCAGCGCCCCGACCAGGGTGCGGTTGCCGGCGGCGAAACCGATGCGCCAGCCCGGCATGTTGTAGGTCTTGGACATCGAGGTGAATTCGACGGCGATGTCCTTGGCGCCCGGAACCTGAAGGATCGAGGGCGGCGGATTGCCGTCGAAGAAGATCTCGGCATAGGCGAGATCGGACAGCACCCAGATCTTATGGTGCCGGCAGAAATCCACCACCTGGCCGTAAAAATCGAGATCGGCCAGCAGGGCGGTGGGATTGCTGGGGTAGTTCAGCACCAGGGCGATGGGCTTGGGCACCGAATGACGCACGGCGCGGTCGAGCGCGGCCAGGAAATCGGCATCCGGCGTCACCGGCACGTAGCGGCACGAGCCGCCGGCGATGATGAAGCCGTAAGGGTGGATCGGATAGCTGGGATTGGGCACCAGCACGATGTCGCCGGGCGAGGTGATGGCGTTGGCGAGATTGGCCAGGCCCTCCTTCGATCCCAGGGTGACGATCGCCTCGGCTTCGGGGTCCAGATCGACGTTGAAGCGGCGCTGGTAATAGGCGGCCAGCGCCTTCCTCAGGCCCGGAATGCCGCGCGACATGGAATAGCGATGGGCGCGGGGGTTGCGCGACGCCTCGATCAGTTTCTCGACGATATGGGGCGGCGTCGGCTGATCGGGATTGCCCATGCCGAAATCGATGATGTCGTCGCCGGCGGCCCGGGCGCGGGCCTTCATCGCGTTCACTTCGGCGAACACGTAAGGGGGAAGCCGTCTGATCCTGTGGAAGTCCTGGTCCATGATAGCGCGACACCGATAACGACTACCGCCCTCGGGGCGGCGAAGAGGTCATCTTTACCGCGCCCGTGTCCGAGAATCGATACCTTTTTGGCGCTATGCCTAGGCCTGCAAACCCGCTCCCGCTCCCTCAACCCTCGACCACCGGCACCCGGAGGAGCGTCAGCGACGACTATGCGCGTTGAGCGCGCCGGAGCGAGCGCAGCGAGTGAGGATAAGCCAAGCGCGAGCGCCGGCGCCTGAGGCCCAACCAACAAACTAAGCGTGAGCTCCGACTATGCGCCCGTAGCGGAGCGGAGCACCAAGACCGGCGCGCCGGAGCGAGCGCAAGCGAGTGAGGATAAGCCAAGCGCGAGCGCCGGCGCCTGAGGCTAAACAAAAATCACACCTCGCCCCAGAACGGCGTGGCGATGCCGTGGCCGAGGTCGGCCTCGACCAGACGGCGGCGCACTTCGAACAATTGCTCCAGCAGCGCCGGTTCGGCATTGCCGTAGGCGTCGGCGTCGGGCCGGCGGTCGACCACCACCCCCAGCAATTCGGTGATGGCGTTGCCGATGGAATTCTGGCTGATGGTGACGATCAGCTTGCCCTTGTCGTTGCGGTAGATGAGCTGCTTGAAGGCCGGCTGCCAGCGGATGGCGTTGGCGTACTTGGCGTCGCCCACGCAGCGGTCGCGCACCATCTTGGCGGTGGCCAGGAAGTCGTCGTCATATTGCAGGCGGACCTTGACCAGCTCGGGGAAATGGATGCCGCGCGGCAGCGGCGCGTTGCGGATCGAGACCTGGCCGAAGAAGGTCCGGTAGAAATCGAGGAATCCTTTCAGGATGGTGTCGTATTCCTCCCAGAAACGGATGTCCTTCAGCGCCTCGATGCCATCGGACACCTCCCAGCTCGGCAGGCCCTGCGGATAGCCGGTCAGGGCCAGACGGCACGACCCGTCCCGGCACGGCTTCAGGATCTTGAGGTCCAGCCCCTCGAAGAAATGGCGATAGACGTCGCGCATATGGGCCTGGAACAGGGAATGCTGGCCGCCGTCGGTCAGGTTGGGATTGTCGAGATCGGCGAACGGCGCCGCCGCCAGCTCGACCTTGTCGAACACCATGAAATGGTTGTGCAGCATGCGGATGGACGGCACGCCGGGCGAGGTCAGGGGCCAGGTGGCGTCCAGGCTGGCCTCGCCCATCAACACCAGATGGGCGTCGGGGTCGGGATACCGCTCCAGCATATAGGCGAAGATGATGCGGTTCATGCGGTTCCACACCGCCTTGACCTGTTCCGGCAACTGGGTCCGGCGCACCGGGCGCCCCAACGGGTCGAGAATGCTTTGCGAGGTGTCGTAGATGATCGAGGTGTCGAACAGATTGCTGTGACCCAGGGCCTTGCGATAGAGCAGCAATCCCTCGGGATTGCGCAGCAGGCCGTTATTGTTGGCCAGATCGTTCAAGTTCTCGGTGCTGTTGAAGAACTCGTTGGGCTTCATGCCCTCGGGGACGGTCAAGGGTATGGGGCGGAACGGCGTAACGATCTGGCGTGGACCGGATTGCATGGGGGGTCACCTCCTGTCGCGATTGGGAATGGCGGGTTCCGGGTCAGTACATCAGGTAGACCCGCGCCCCTTCGGTGCCGCCGTCGGCGAACCGGCCCCCGGGAACCCCGCCCACCTGGATGTGGGACGCGGGAACGCCGTCGCCGTGAAGCACCCGCGCCACCTGATTGGCGCGACGAACGCCCAATGTGATCGGATCGGCCCCGCCGCCGGCCATCGCGGCCTCGGACGCGCGGCCGACGATGCGGACGGTGCCGCCGGTCTGTTTGTAAAGCCGGGCGACGCGGGCCAGGGCCCGGACCTCGTGGGCGCTCAAGCGGTCGCCGGCCCCCTCGAAAGTGACGTCCGCCACCCGGAAGGTGGACAGGCCGGCCGAAGCGCCGGCGGTCGCGGCCATCCCCGGCGGCGGCACCAGATGGATGGCCCGCCCGGAGGACACGCCGCCGGACGAGGATGACAAGGCGTCCTCATCGGACGGTTCGTTCACTGGGGCCGCGTTCGGCGCCGATTCGGCCAAGGCCTGGCGATAATAGGCGTCCACCGCCTGGGTGCCGGACAAATTGGCCGGATTGGGCGGCGCCGGCGGCGCCGCAACCGCTTTCTTGGCCACGGCGACCGGCGCAGGCACCGGATTGGCCTTGGCCTGCGCCGCTTCCCGAGCCGCGATCGCCGCTTTCGCCGCCTCCGCCCTTTCCTCGGCGGCTTTTTCCGCCGCCGCTTTTTGGCGAGCGGCTTTCATCGCCGCATCCCGTTCGGCGAGGGCCTTTTCCTGGGCCGCCTTCGCGGCCGCGGCCTTGGCCTGCGCCGCCTTCTCCGCCGCCGCTTTGGCCTGAGCCGCCTTCGCGGCCGCGGCTTTTTCCGCCGCCGCCTTCGCCTGGGCCGCTTTTTCCTGGGCCGCCTTCTCCGCCGCGGCCTTCTCCGCCGCCGCTTTGGCCTGAGCCGCTTTCTCGGCCGCCGCCTTTTCCTGGGCAGCCTTCTCCGCCGCAGCCTGCGCCGCCGCCTTCGCCTTGGCCGCTTTTTCCTTGGCCGCCTTCTCAGCCGCCTGGGCTTCGGCCGGCAGCGGTTTTTCCGAGACCGTTGTCGGCGGCGCGACCGCCGACGGCGGTGGCGGCGCATCCGCTTGCGATGTCTCCGCCGGAGCCTGCGCCGGAGCCGGCTTGCTCACATAAGGCCGGCTGGGCGCCACCTCGCGGGGGACCGGCGCCGTGTAATTCTCGTGGGCGGTATCGGCCACCAACGTCCGGCCGCTGCCGGAATCCGAGCCGTAGCCGGTCACGGCGTTGGCCGCGCCCTTGTACCATTGCACCGGATTGATGGCGTCGGGGATTTGCGCGCATCCGCTCAGCGCGACAGTCATCGCCACGGCAAGAGCGAGGGTGGAAATGCCACCCTTGACGGAAGGACATTGGACTCCGATTCTGGGCGGCATCAAGCGCATCGACCTCTTATTCCGGCGTAATTCCTGGCTGGGCGAAGTCTATAGAAGGTCGCCCCGGTTTTACAGCCCCGCCGATGGGGGTAGGTCGGCAGCCCCGACGAGGAAGCATGACCGAGAATTCGACCCGCACCAACGCCCGCGCCGACGCCCCCCAAGCCGAGCCGATCGATGCGGCCGAATTGTCCCGGGCCATGGCCCGCATCGCCGAACGCAGCCAGCGCGTCTTCGCCGAATTCCTGAGCCATGGCGCGGAAAGCGGCGCCGTGGCCTCGCCCGATCCGTTCCATGTCGGCGCCGCCTTTCTGGAAACGGCGGCACGGATGATGAGCGACCCCGCCCGGCTGGTCGAGGCCAATCTCGGCCTGTGGAACGATTATATGACCTTGTGGCAGCACACCGCCCAGCGCCTGTTGGGCGAAGCGCCGCCGCCGGTGGCCGAACCGGAAAAAGGCGACCGCCGCTTCAAGGACGAATTGTGGCAGGACAACGAGATTTTCGATTTCGTCAAACAATCCTATCTGCTGTCGGCCCATTGGATACAGAATCTGGTGGGCGGCGTATCGGGCATGGACGAGCACGCGAAGCGGAAGGTGGCCTTTTACACCCGCCAGTTCGTCGATGCCGTGGCGCCGTCCAATTTCGTGATGACCAATCCGGAGGTGCTGCGCGCCACCATCGAGAGCGGCGGCGAGAATCTGGTGCGCGGCCTCGACCATCTGCTGGACGATCTGGAGCGGGGCAAGGGCCGGCTGGCCATCCGCATGACCGACGAGGACGCGTTCCGGGTGGGCGGGAACATCGCCGTCACTCCGGGCAAGGTGATCTTCAGAAACGCGCTGATGGAGCTGATCCAATACGCGCCCGCCACCGACACGGTGCTGGAGGCGCCGTTGCTGATCGTGCCGCCCTGGATCAACAAATATTACATCCTCGATCTGCGGCCGAAGAATTCCTTCATCAAATGGGCGGTGGCCCAGGGCCATACGGTGTTCGTCATCTCCTGGGTCAATCCCGACTGGGAATTGGCGGATAAAAGCTTCGGCGATTACATGACCGAAGGTCCCCTGGCAGCGCTGGACGCCATCGCCCGGGCCACCGGGCAAACCCACGTCAACGCCATCGGCTATTGCCTGGGCGGCACCCTGCTTGTCAGCCTGCTGGCGATCATGGCGGCCAAAGGCGACGACCGCATCCTATCGGCCACCCTGTTCACCACCATGACCGATTTTTCCGAGCCGGGGGAATTGGGGGTCTATATCGACGAGGAGCAGCTCGCCCAACTCGAAAAAAAAATGGGCGAGCACGGCTATCTCGACGGCCGCGACATGGCGATGAGCTTCAACATGCTGCGGGCCAACGATCTGATCTGGTCGTTCGTGGTCAACAATTACCTGCTGGGCAAGGAGCCCTTCCCCTTCGACCTGCTGTACTGGAATTCCGATTCCACCCGCATGCCGGCGGCCATGCACGGCTATTATCTGCGCCACATGTATCTGGAAAACCGCCTGATCGAGCCGGGGGGGATCGTGCTGGAGGGCGAGCCCGTCGATATCACCCGCATCAAGACCCCGCTTTACATGCTGTCCACCCGCGAGGATCACATCGCGCCGTGGAAAAGCACCTTCGCCCTGACCCGCATGGTGGCGGGGCCGGTGCGCTATGTGCTGGCCGCCTCGGGCCATATCGCCGGCGTCATCAATCCGCCGGAGGCGGAGAAATATTGTTTCTGGACCAACGGCCGCAAGGTCAAGGACCCGGACACCTGGCTGGCCGGCGCCAAACAACAGCCGGGATCGTGGTGGCCCGACTGGCACAAATGGGTCAGCCGCCACGGCGGCAAACGGGTCCCCGCCCGCATTCCCGGCGAAGGCGGACTGCCGGCGCTGGACGACGCGCCGGGACGGTATGTGAAGGTGCGGCTGGTCTGAGAGCCCGACCCGAAAATCGCCGTGGCGGCCTGCAAATGGCGGTTTTCTGCGCTTCCGCTGCTCACGTACATAAAGTACGCTCCGCTGCGGTTCTCGAAAACCGCCATTTTCGGCTCACCCTGGCGAGTTTCGGGTCGGGCTCTGAAGGGGGGCGTCCGCAGCGCAAGCCCCATCCGTTCCTGAATGGGAATGCGGAAGATCGGCCTCCGCACGGAATGATGAACGCTCGTGGATCAGGAGCGCGTGGAGCGTCGTACCCTGGCAACCGTTACCGTGGAGGCGAGCACAGAATGGACGTTCCGGCGCTTTTAGAAATACTGTTCGGCGACAAGCCCTTCTTTGAAGGCACGACCCATGGTTTCCAGGGTGACGTCCGCCGCCATATTTTCATGATGTCCGCCATTGCCAGGGGCGTCAATCCGGACAAACCGCTGCGCGTTTTGGAAATTGGATCGTGGACCGGCTGCAGCGCCCTGACCTTTGCCCAGGCCATCGGCGCCTTCTCGCCGAAGGGCGGTTCCATCCTGTGCGTCGATCCCTGGCAACCCTTCATCTCGCCCGAAGATCAGAAAAGGGACGCGTATTACGCCTCCGCCGCCGCCATCGCCGAAACCAGCCTGCCGTTCGAACTGTTCCGCCACAACACCCGGCATCCCCCGCCCGGCGTGACCATCACGGCCCTTCGCGGCGCCGCCTCCGACATATTGCCGACGCTGGCATCGCACTCGTTCGATTTCATCTATGTCGACGGCTGCCATTATTACGACGAATGCCTTGCCGATCTCCGCAACAGCGACCGCATCCTGGCCGATGGCGGCATCCTGTGCGGCGACGATTTGGAGCGGCAGGTGGGCGAATTCGACCATGCCGAAGCCTGGGCCAACCGGCGCCTTGATTTCCTGAGCCCCGGATACCATCCCGGCGTCTCTCTGGCCGTGGGGGAGTTTTTCGGCCGCCGCGTCTCCGCCTATCTCGGCTTCTGGGTCGTTCGCAAGACCGGTGAAACTTATGAAGACGTGTCCTTGATCGGAACGCCGACGCAAATTCCGGCACACTTCAATCAAGAAAAGAAAGACGAATGCGCCGCTTTCGTCAGACGCCCGGACTGATATTCAGAGCCCGACCCGAAAATCGGCAGGGTGAGCCGAAAATGGCGGTTTTCGAGAACCGCAGCGGAGCGTACTTCATGTACGTGAGCAGCGGATGCGCAGAAAACCGCCATTTGCAGGCCGCCATGGCGATTTTCGGGTCGGGCTCTCAGCGTCCGAAGCGTTCGCTCGATAACCGGCCCGCAGATTTTCCGCACATCCATCTCGTCCGCGAAGCGCCGTGCGCGCCGCCTCCCCCGATATCATGCAATCCTGGCAGGAGCCCGGACGGGCGCGCCCGGCGAAGGCCGGGCACGCCCACACCGAACAGGAGAAAAGCGGTGTGCGCCCACGCCGTCGCAAAACGAATCGGAAGCGTTGACCCAATAATCCTCTGACGGACGATTTTGCCCCGACGGAGGCTATGGGTACATCGTTTCGTCTTCCGACAGAAGTTGGTTCACGCTATTGTAAGGCCGATCAAAGATCGGCGGACCGTTTACCTGGGAAGGCCAACCTAATGCCGAACGCAGACACCCGCCCCACGGACGCTACGTCGGCGCTCGCCTCGGAGCTGATCGAGCGGCTTTTCGAGGGGCGATCGGTTCGCCGCGTCCTGCTGGTGGCGCCACCGGACGTCGAAGCGGGCGCGTTCAATTTCGCCGTCTGCAAACGCGGGCGCTACACCAATTACGAACCCTATGGATTGGGCGTTCTGGCCGGGCGTCTGCGGGCGGGCGGCATCGCCGTCGATATCGTCAATCTGGCCAACGCGGTCCTGAAGGCCGGCCGGCTGGCCGACGACGAGGCCGATTTCCACTACGATTCGATCTGGCAAGACGCCCTGGACGAGGCGCTGGATCACTTCCGTCCCGATCTGGTCGGGGTCAGCTGCATGTTCAGCCAGACCCACCCCATCATGGCCGCCGTCTGCCGGCACGTCGCCGCGCGGCATCCCGACCTGCCCATCGCCGCCGGCGGCGTCCACGTCACCAACGCCCTGGCCAATGCGGCGACCCGCACCGCCCTGCTGGACGATCTGGCACCGGTCTCCCTGTTCTTCCGCCATGAATGCGACGAAGCCTTTCCCGATTTCATCGCCGTGGTCAACGGCGAGCGCGAAGCGGCGGACGGGCTGGCCCAGCTGTTGCTGCGCGTCGGCGATTCCGAGGTGGATCTGACCCGGCGCCGCCCGCCCGGAACCGAAAGCCTGAACGTGCTGCCGGCCCACGATCTGATGCGGCCGGACGATCTGTCCCGCTGGGGCAAGGTGGGCGCGTATTTCTACCTGCGCTCCCCCGACACCCGCTTCGCCACCGTTCTCAGCAATCGCGGCTGCCGGGCCCAATGCACGTTCTGCAGCGTGCGCAACTTCAACGGCATGGGGGTCCGCCGCCGCAGCGCGGCGTCGGTGGTGGACGAGTTGGAATATCTGCGCGACGAATTCGGCGTCGGCCATGTCATGTGGCTGGATGACGACTTTCTGTACAATCGCGCCGCCACCCTGGCCCTGTTCGAGGAAATGGTCCGCCGCAACGTGGGGCTGACCTGGGACTGCACCAACGGCGTCATCGCCACCTCGTGCGACGAGGAGGTGGTCGCGGCGGCGGCGGCGGCGGGCTGCATCGGCATGTCGTTGGGCATGGAATCGGGCAATCCGGAAATCCTGCGCAGCATCCGCAAGCCGTCCACGGTAGAAAAGTTCCTGTCGGCGGCCGAGGCTCTTCACCGGCATCCCACCATCTATAGCCGCGTTTTCCTGATCATCGGCTTCCCCGACGAGACCTTCGCCCAGATCGCCGACACCATCTCCATCGCCCGCCAGATGGATTTGGATTGGTACCAGATCCAACTGCTCCAGCCGCTGCCCAACACGCCGATGTTCGACAGTCTGGCGGCGAAGGGGCTGGTGAAGGCCGACGATTTCGTCGGCGTCCAATATGCCGGCGGCACCTTTGGCCGCAATGCCACCCGCTCGGCCGGCGGCAAGGACGTTCTGGCGCGCGATTTCGAAGGCATATTCGGCCGCCATTCCGCCGACGCGGTGCCCGATGCCGAGGATTTGCAGGACATCTGGGCCTATATGGTGGTCCACCTCAACTATCTGCGCCTGGAAAACAAGACCGACCCGATCAAGCTGGAGCAATACCTGAAGAACCTGGAATATGTCAGCGACATCGTCGCCCCCGGCGACGCCATCGCTCTGCATTACCGCCAAGTGCTGTCCGACCGGTTGGGACGGCCCCGCGACGAAAGATTGACCGGACGCCTGGACCAACTGATGAAAACCCAGCCTTTCTGGAAGGATACCTTCGCGTCGCTGGGACTGACGTTAACGGAAAGGCAGTAAATCCGCTTCAATCTTGGTATCGGCCATCGATATCCTTAGAGCCCGACCCGAAAGCCGCCATGGCGAGTTTCGGGTCAGGCTCTTATGATGTCGCGGCCCGAGGTGGAAGCTAGGCGGGACGGACGGCCATCCGGCCCCGGAATGGGGGGCGGACGGAAAATGTGCGCACGGGATCTTCGGTTTTCCCAGCGGGGCGAGGCCCTGATCGGCCAAACCATGTTCACGGTCCTGGACGAGGCGAGGCGGCTGGAGGCCGACGGCTCCCACATCTACCATCTGGAACTGGGCAACCCCCGCCTGCCGCCGCCGGCGACCATCGTGTCGCGCACCATCGAATCCTTGCGGGCCCTGGACGTCGGCTACACTCAGTCGGGCGGCCACCCCGCCCTGCGCGAGGCGGTGGCGCGGCGATACAGCGACATTTACAACCACCCCATCGGCCCCGACAACGTGGTGGTCAGCCCGGCCAACCTGATCATCAACCAGTTCCTGGACATCATGTGCGATCGCGGCGGCCGGGTGGTTTTTTTCACCCCCGCCTTCCCCACCTATTGGGCCGCCGCCCTCCATTCCGGAATCGAGGTGCTGAGCGTGCCGCTGGACCCCGCCAGCGGCTACGATCTGTCCCAGGATGCGGTAACCCGGGCCCTGGCCCTGAACCCGTGCGCCATCATCGTCAATTCGGCCAACAACCCCACCGGCGCCGTCTATGATCGCGAGCCGCTGGAACGACTGGCGCGGGAATGCGAGGCGCGCGGCATCTGGTTGCTCAGCGACGAAACCTATGGCGAGATCAGCTTCGGCAAGCCGTTTTACAGCCTGGGCCCGTTGGACCTGCCCCACGTGGTGATCATGTCCTCGTTTTCCAAGATTCTGTCGGTGCCGGGCTTCCGCATCGGCTATCTGATCGCCCATCCCGCCGTCGCCGGCAAATTCGCGCTGTCGGTATCGACTTTGCTGTCGTGCCTGCCCATCTTCACCCAGATGGGATGCGCCATGGCCCTGGAAACCCTGTCCGACTATACCGATCTGGTGAAACGCCGGTGCATCGAGATCACCGATTGGTGTTCGGCCCAACTGGCGCGGACCAACCGGATCGGCTTCACGGCGCCGGCCGCCGGATTCTATTTCTTCCTCGACGTCAGCTCGTCGGGCATGGACGATGTCGCCTTTTCCCATCTGCTGCTGGAGGAGGAACGGACCGCGGTCACCCCCGGCAGCAGCTTCGGAGATCGTTACACCTCCCACATCCGGGTCGCCACCTGCGGCGCCCCCGGCGACGTGCGGGAAGGCATCCGGCGGATCATCTCGCTGGTGGACAGGCTGTAAGGAAACGCCGACCCATGACCGACGTTCTTCTCGTCACCCCTCCCAGCCGCCTGCAGGTGTACCAGAATCTCGGCAACGACCTGTCGGCCATCGAGCCGCCGGTCTGGTCGGGACTGATCGCCCATTTCCTGCGCCGCCACGATATCGACGTCGCCATGCTCGACGCCGAGGCCCTGCGGTTGACCCACGAGGAAACCGCCGCCCGCATCACCGAGACCGCCGCCCGGCTGACGGTGTTCGTCGTGTACGGCCAGCAGCCCTCCGCCTCCACCCAATGCATGCCCGCCGCCCGCAAGACGGCCGAGGCCCTGGCCCGGCTGCGCTTCGATGGCGCCACCCTGGTGATGGGAACCCATCCTTCGGCCCTGCCCGAACGCACCCTGCGCGAGGAACCCTATACCTATGTCTGCGAGGGCGAAGGCCCCCGGACGGTGCTGGGCCTACTGCGACACCTGCAGGGAAACGGCCCCGTCGCCCGGGTTCCCGGCCTGTGGTACCGCGACGGCGACGCCATCAGGGGAACCGGCCGGGCCGATCCCATCGCCGATCTCGATTCCGAGCTGCCGCGTCAGGCCTGGGAATTGCTGGATATGAGTCTGTACCGGGCCCACAACTGGCATTGCTTCCACGATCTCGACAGCCGCTCATCCTACGCCTCGCTGCAAACCAGCCTGGGCTGTCCGTTTCATTGCTCCTTCTGCTGCATCAACACGCCCTTCGGCACGCCCAGCCTGCGGGTGTGGAGTACCGAATCCGTCATCGCCCAGATCGACACCCTGGTGAAGGAGTACGGCATCCGCAACATCAAGGTCCCCGACGAGCTGTTCGTGCTCAACCCCCGCCGGGTCAAGGAATTGTGCGACCGCATCATCGAACGCGGGTATGGATTGAACTTCTGGGCCTATGCCCGCATCGACACCCTCAACGACACCGAGATGTTGACCAAGCTGAAGGCGGCCGGTTTCAACTGGCTGGGCCTGGGCCTGGAATCCGCCAGCCGCGAGGTGCGCGACGTCGCCACCAAGGGCCGTTTCGGCAATATCGACATGGCCGAGACCGTGCGCCGGGTGCGCGATTTCGGCATCAATGTCGGCGCCAATTACATCTTCGGCCTGCCGGACGACACTCTGGACCGCATGCGCCAGACCCTGGATTTCGCCATGGACCTGAACACCGAATGGGCCAATTTCTATTGTGCCATGGCCTATCCCGGTTCGGCTCTCTACGATCTGGCGAAGCAGAAAGGATGGGCGCTGCCCGACGATCCCGGCGGGCCGGGCTGGATCGGCTATTCCCAGCACGCCTATGACTGCCTGCCTTTGCCCACCGACACCCTGAGCGCCGTCGAAGTGTTGTCGTTCCGCGATCGGGCTTTTACCCAGTACTTTACAAACCCCGCTTATCTCGCTCTGATGGAGGAGAAATTCGGACCGGTGGCCAGAACCCACGTGACGGAGATGACGGCGCAGGCCTTGCCGCGCCGCCATCTGGACACGGCGCGGGGCGGGTGAACGGAAAAGGGCGGCGATGCATATTCCATTCGGTACATCTGAGGCCCTTGCGGCGCCTGACACGGAGGCCCCATGACCGCCCTTCGCCCGATCCTGTTCAACGACATCACCCTGCGCGACGGCGAACAGAGCCCGGGGGTCAATTTCTTCCCCGAGGAAAAGCTGGGCATCGCCCGGGCCCTGGCCGATCTGCGCATTCCCATCATCGAGGCCGGATTCTCGGCCGCGTCCGAAGCCGATTGGGCCGGGGTCAACCTTGTCGCCCGCGAACTGGGCGGCGAGGACGGGCCGATCATCTGTTCCATGTGCCGCGCCCATATCGGCGATATCGACGCCGCTTATGAATCGCTGCGGCCGGCGGCGCGCCCCCGCATCCAGGTGGTGCTGGCCACCTCGGACCTGCATCTGGAAGTCAAACTGAAGATGACCCGCGATCAGGCCCTGGCCAAGATCGCCGAGGCCGTCGCCCATGCCCGGTCGCTGGTGGAAGACGTGGAATTCGCCGCCGAGGACGCCACCCGCTCCGACCCCGATTTTCTGCACACCTGCTTCAAGGTCGCGCTGGAGAACGGCGCCCGCACCCTGGAAATTCCCGACACGGTCGGCTATGCCACCCCGGCCGATTACACCGCCATCGTCCAGGGCGTGATCGCCCGGGTGCCGGGGGCCGACAAGGCGACCATCGCCGTCCATTGCCACGACGATCTGGGTCTGGCCACCGCCAATACCCTGGCCGGGCTGGCGGCCGGCGCCGGTCAGGCGGAATGCACCATCAACGGCATCGGCGAGCGGGCCGGCAACGCCGCGTTCGAAGAGGTGGTCATGGCGTTGAAGACCCGCCCCGGCCAGTTCGGGGTGGATGCCGACATCGACACCACCCGCATCACCGCCGCCAGCCGGCTGGTGGCGGAATTGGCCCATATGGCCGTGGCCCCCAACAAGGCCATCGTCGGCCGCAACGCGTTCCGCCACGGATCGGGCATCCACCAGCACGGCATGGTCTGCAACAGCGCCACCTATCAGGTGCTGCGGCCCGAAGCGGTGGGCGCGCCGCATTTCAGCCTGGAACTGGGCAAATTGTCGGGCAAGCACGCTTTGCAACAGCGACTGGGCCAGTTGGGCATCGATCTGGACGGCCCCGCCTTCGACAAATTCTACGGGGCGTTCAAGACCTTGGCCGCCCGCAAGAAGGTGATCGTGGACGAAGACGTCGTCAATCTCGCCCATCATGTCGCCGGCTGAGGGGCTCATGTCCGACCCATCCTCCCCCGACCGCACGCCCGACCTGGGCGCCATCGCCGGCCTGGCCGAGGCCGAGGCCGCCTCGCAATCGCTGGAGCTGTTCCGCCGCATGGCGGTGGCCCGAGCCTTCGACGAACATGTCCGCCGCGCCCAGATGGCCGGCGAGGTGCGCACCCTGGTCTATCTCGGCGTCGGCCAGGAGGCGGTCGCCGCCGGCCTGTCCATGGGCGCCGAAGGATCGTGGGTGCTGGGCCAGCATCGCGGCCACGCTTTGTATCTGTCGTTCGGCGGCCGGATCGAGCGGGTCATCGACGAATTGCTGGGCATGCCCAGCGGTTGCTGCGGCGGCATGGGCGGGTCGCCGCCCATCCACGATTTCGAACGCGGCATCGTCGGCCATAACGGGCTGATCGGCGACCAGGTTCCGGTCGCGGTGGGCATGGCCATGGGCGGCACCAATCGTCCGGTGGTCACCGTCTTCGGCGACGGCGCCGCCGAGGAGGATTACGTGCTGACCAGCCTGGGTACCGCCGCCAGCCGCCGCCTGCCCATTCTGTTCGTGTGCGAGGACAACGATCTGTCGGTGCTGACCCCCACCCGCGACCGCCGCACCTGGAAGCTGGCCGAGGTCGCGCGCGGGTTCGGGATGGAGGCGGTGGACATCGCCGACGATCCCTGGCTGGTGGCCCATTGGACCACGGCCCTGATGGACAGGTTGCCGGCCGTCATCAACGTGCGCACCTGCCGCGAATATTGGCATGTGGGCACGGGCAGCGACGGCCCCGGCGAGTGGAACCGCTATGAAATGGTGAAAAGCCGTCTGGCCGCCATGGGCCTGGGAGACGAATCCCGGCGCATCGAGCGGGAGGCGGCACAGATGGTCGAGGCCCGATGGACAGAACGGTTGCAGATACGATCCGCGAGCTGACCCGCCGCCATATCGCCGACCATAACGGCGTGGTGGTGGGCCAGTGCCTGTCGGCGGTGGGCTGGGTGCAGAATACCGTGCCGGCCCAGACCGAGGGGGTGGTGGAACTGCCCATGACCGACATCGCCGGGTCCGGCTTCGCCGTGGGTCTGGCGCTGGCGGGGCGTCGCCCCGTCCTGGTCATCCGCTTTCAGAGCTTCCTGTGGCTGAACGCCAGCCCCATCGTCAACTACGCCGCCAAATCCAAGGAAATGTTCGGCTATCCCTGCCCGCTGCTGGTGCGCGCCATCGCCTCGGAGGGCGGCGGCACCGGGCCGGTGCACAGCCACGCCTATCACTCCATGTTCATGCATATGCCCGGCCTGCCCGTCTGCGCGCCGATGACGCCGGGGGAATACGAGCAGGTGTGGGAGCGTTACCTGTCCCACGACGACCCGCTGCTGGTCAGCGAACATCGGGCCAGCTACAAGAACAACCGCGAATTGCCCGACATCGTGCGCGATGACGCGGTGGTCACCCTCTACGCCGTCGGACCGGCCCGCTTCACCGCCGAACAGGCGGTGGCGGACCTGGCCGACCGCGGCATCGTCTGCAATCTGATCCATCTGGTGTGGCTGAAGCCGTTCGCCCCCTCGCCGGCGCAATTGGACCCGCTGCGCGCCACCGGGCGGGGGCTGGTGGTGGACGCCACCTACGAGACCTGCGGCGCCGCGCGCTCGCTGGCCTACGACTTGTCCCAGGCCACCGGCCGGATGGTGGCGGCAATGGGGCTGGAGGAACGCTCGCCGGGCGCCTCGCCGCATCTGGACAACCTTACCCCCTCGGCCGAACGGATCGCCGCCCGGATCGAGGCCCTGCTGCGGTGAGCCTGGGCGCCAGCACCGCGGCATCACGCAGGGAGGGCGGAGCCCGGCCGACGTGACGGCACCGTGAATGGATCGGGTTAAAGCTTCAGCCTACGAAGCGTGCGGTCGATGGCCGGGGCGCAGATGCGCCGCACATCCATCTGTTCCTGGAAGCGCCGCGCCCGCGCCCGCCCTTCCTCCACCCAGAGGCCCTGGTCGATGATGTTTTTACAGATTGCGGTCAGATCTTCCACTTCCCCGGAAATCATATAGTCCCGGTACGGATTCTCGCCGGGAATGGTTTCGGAGACGACCAGAAGCTCCCGCTCCAGCATCCGAACAACCCGTGTGGCGGAAATAAAGCGCGGATCGCTCTCATCCGGCCTTTGCGGTTTCGGCAACATCGTTAAGTTCAGGCCGATTTTTGATCGGTCCATGAACGAATCGATCATATATTTGGGGAGCGACCCGCCCGGGAACCCGTCACCAACCGCCACGACCTTTATGCCGGCGTCAAGAAGTGACTGCAAAATACGCTCCCGGTGTTCCGTATGGCCCCCGAAAAAGAAGACATCGATATCTTTTCGCGATCGCCGGCGCTCGGCATCCACCAATCCGGTACACCCATAGGGAAAAAATTCTGAAATTGCCGTTTTCGATTCGTAATCCCGGGCAGTTCCCTCCGATAACGACCATACGAAATCGACCTCACGGGCGACCAATTCCATATTCATCAGTCGCCGCGAAACATCCCCCGTCATGAGGTGAGCGTAAGGAATCTCGCCGTTTCTGACGACTTCCGTCGTTATCACGCCGATGCGATAGCCGGTATCCTGCCGTATCTTCCGAAAGACACTGGCGTAATCCTGTTTTTCGGGAAAGTACTCAAGATATAAATTCAATGAATCGCCCGTCATGCGGTTGGTAGCGATGCTCACCTCATGCCCGCACAGCGATAATGTATCCCTAATATGCTGAAAGAGTATCTCTACGGACAGATGAGCCCCTCCATGATTATGGGTCAAAATATTAAAATTCATCACGCCCCCCAAAAAAAATAAATATACACTCGACATTTGCTCAGAACACGACAAGGTCGCCGATTTCTCCGAATTGGCCATCCGGCCAACGAGTAAGAGCCCCTACGCCTCCGGTTCATAGACGATGATGCGGCTGCCGCTATGGTCGAAATCGAACCCGACCTCCAGCAGGTTGGACAGACGCTGACGCACGGCCTGGCGCTTTTCCGGCGGCACGAAGAACAGGAAGAAGCCGCCGCCGCCCGCCCCCAGCAGTTTGCCGCCGATGGCGCCGGCTTCGCGGCCGGCCTCGTAGATGGCGTCCACTTCCGGGGGACTGACCGCGTCGGCCAGTTCCCGTTTCAGCATCCAGCTTTCGTGCATGAGTTCGCCGATATCGGTGATGTCGGCCCAGGGGGAACCGATCACCTGCTCGGCCTCGCTCACCAGATAGACCATCTTGTGCAGGTGGCTTTCGCGCTGATCCATATTGGCGATCTGCTTGCCGGCGATTTCCGAGGCGAAACGCGACAGGCCGGTGAAGAACAACAGACAATGGGACAGAAGCAGCTTCTGGCGTTCGGACGGTATGATCAGGGGCTCGACGGCGAAGGTGCCGTCGCGCTGGAAATCGATGCGGTTGATGCCGCCGTAAGCGGCCCAGACCTGATCCTGCGACCCCACATTCTCGCCGATCACCTGCTGCTCGATGCGGATCGCTTCGCTGGCCAGAAAACGGCGTGACGAAATGCGTCCGCTTTGGGCCTGCACCGCGTTCAACAGCCCCACGGTGAAGGAGGACGACGACCCCAGGCCGGACCGGGCCGGCAAATCGCCGTCATGGTGGATTTCCACCCCGTATTCCACCTTGCGGTCCATCAGCACCGCGCGCACCGCCGGATGCTGGATTTCCTCGATGGAACTGACGTTCTCGATCCGGGAATAGACCAGCCGGTGGCGGTGCTCGAAGAACGGCGGCAACGGCCTGAGCGAGATATAGCAATATTTGTTGATGGCGAAGCCCAGCACCGATCCGCCATGGTTCTGGAACCATTTGGGATAGTCGGACCCCCCCCCGAACAGGGAGATGCGGAACGGCGTGCGGCTGATGATCATCGGCGAACTCCCGGAAGACGGCCGGCCGGATCACACATTGGAATAGACGGAATTGCGGATCATCCGGTAGCCCTTGATCAGCTCGCGGATGCCCATGTCCAGCGAATGGGCCGGCTTGAATCCGGTGCTTTCGATACGCTCGTTGGAGACGATGTAATCGCGCTTGTCCGGGTCCTCGCCGATGGGCGCGTCCAGATAGACGAAATCGGGCAGGTGCTCCTTGATCTTGGCGCACAATTCCTTCTTCGACAGATTGGCGTCGGACAGGCCGACATTGTAGGGCCGGCCCGCCATGGATTCGAAATTGTTCAGCGCGTGCATGAACACCCGGGCGACGTCGCGCACATGGATGTAATTGCGCTTGAAATGGCTTTCGAACAGAACGACGAAACGGTCGTTGACGGCGCGGTGGGTGAAATCGTTGACCAGCAGGTCGATCCGCATGCGCGGCGCCATGCCGAACACCGTGGCCAGACGGAAGCTGACGGAATTGCCGCGATCGAGCGCCGCCTTCTCGACCTCGACCTTGTGCACGCCGTACAGCGAGATCGGCCGCAGCGGCGTTTCCTCGGTGCAGAACTTGCCGGATTCGCCGATGCCGTAGCCGGAATTGGTGATGGGCATCAGCACCCTTTGATTCGGCGACAGCGCCTTGATCAGGGCCAATTGGGCATCGCGGTTGGTGGTGGTGGCGCCGACCTGATCCTGCTTGCACAAGGGCGCGCCCACCAGGGCCGCCAGCGGGATCACCACGTCGGCCTCCTTGAGCAGCCCGGCCATCAGCGCCTCGTCACGGACGTCGCCGCGCACTACGTCGAATTTGGGATCGGCAGCGCAATGGGCCAGAGAATTCTGGCGGAACATGAAATTGTCGAGCACCGTGACGCTGTGCCCGGCCGCCAGCAATTCCGGCACCAGAATCGACCCCAGATAGCCGGCGCCGCCGGTCACGAGTATGCGATAGCTCATCGTCCCTCTCTCTCCTGATTACCGGCACACATCGTCCAGAACCTCGCGCAGACGGGTGATCTGCGGGGCGAGGTCGAAGGGATGGTTGCCGACGAAAAAACCGAAATCATGGGCGGTATCGGCGTTGGGCGTGCCGCCGCCGACCACCGTGTAATCGTAATGGCGGATCACGTCGTGGCGCAGGAAGCAGCCGCCGGTGATGATGCGAAAGCCGATATCGGCCGCCTTCAGGGCCTCGAACACGCGGGCGCGGTCGGGCTTGCGCGCCGGATCGAGGATGATGGTGAAGCAAAAGGCGCTGCTTTTGCCGTTCTCACGCTGGATGATGAAGCGCTCGTCACCGGCGAACAAATTCTGGAACAGGGCCAGATTGCGCCGCCGCGCCGCCGTGAAGCCGGGCAGCTTGGCCAATTGGGCGCGGCCCACCGCCGCCTCGATCTCCAGCGGCCGGACATTGTAGCCGGGCAGAATGAAGCGATAGGCTTCGTAATGATCCTGGGATTTGCGCGTATAGACCGGCGAATCCGGACCGAGATCGCGGGTCCAGCCATGGGCGCGCATCGAGCGGCAAAGATCGGCCAGTTCGCGGTCGTCGGTGACGATCATCCCCCCTTCCATGGTCGAGATATGGTGGGAGAAGAAGAAGCTGAAGGTGTTGAGATCGCCGAAGGTGCCGCATTTGCGCCCCCCCAGTTCGGCGTCCAGCGATTCGCAATTGTCTTCGAGCAGGGCCAGATCGTGGGCGTCGGCGAAGGCGCGGATGGTGTCCAAGGCCGCCGGATTGCCGAGAATGCTGACGGCGACGATGGCCCGGGTGTTCGGGGTCAGCGCCTGTTCCAGCAGCGCCGGATCGATGTTCAGCGTCTCCAGCGCGATATCGACGAAGCGCAGGCGCAATCCGTATTGCTGCAAGGGATGGTAGGTGGTCGCCCAGGACATCACCGGCACGATCACCTCGTCGCCCGGCCGGAGCGGCCGGTTTTGCCGATAGGCCAGGGCCGCCACCGCCACCAGATTGGCCGACGATCCCGAATTGACCATGATGGCGTGACCAGCCCCCATATAGGCGGCGAATTCGGCCTCGAACGCCTTCACCTCGGCGCCCATGGTGGTATAGCCCCCATCGATCACCGCCTTGGCGGCGGCGATTTCCTCCGGCCCCCAGGTGGGAGCTGCAAGATCATAGAACATGTCTCAGACGAGTCCCTGGCATCCCCAATGCGCGACATGGGGCGAACGCGATACATTAAGGCAACGAAAACATCCCCTTGGCAGTTTGAGGCACGGCGATAAACGAATCCTTAAACGCCCGCGACCTTCTTCACCGCCCGCCGCCACACCGCCCGGTACAGACGCTCCATCCGCCGCGCCCATTTTGGCCCGTCGCAGAGGGACGAGGCGACCAGCCGGGCGCGCAGGGCTTCGCGCCACGCCCCGTCGCCGGACAGTCCGGCCAGTTCGACGGCCTTGGCGATATAGGAATCGGGCGTGGCGGCGATCCAATCCTCCAGCCCCAGCGCCGTCAGCATCGCCCCGCTCCATCGCCCCATCATGCGGGTATGGGCCAGGGTCACCACCGGCACCCCCATGGCCAGGGCCTGAAAGGTGACGGTGGACCCGCTGAACGGGCTGGTATCCAAAGCCACGTCCACCCCGTCATAGCGCGCCAGCAGGGTATCGCGACCGTCGCGGCTGCTGACGAAGGAGATTTGATCCGCCCCGGCGCCGCTGGCGGTCAGGTGCGCGGTGAAGCGCGTCCGGATTTCGTCGGTGGCGTAAAAATCGTGGTATTTGAGCAAAAGCCGCGCATCCGGCCGGGCGGCCAGCAGCCGCCCCCACAGAGCCAGGGTGCCGGGGCCGATCTTGGCCGGATTGTTGAAACAGCCGAACACCGGCGGCCCCGCCGGGCGGTCTTTGCGGATGGCGGGAAAATCCAGGGGCGGGTCGGCCACATAGAAGGTCGGCAGACACAGGGGCCGCTCGATGAACCATTCCTCGCCCGTCCTGGGAACCATGATTCGATCGGCGACGATGTAATCCATCTCGTCGAGACCGGAGGTGGTGACGTCGTACAGGCTGATCTGCACCGGCGCCGCCCGCCACGCGCAGATGACGGGGCGGTTGTCGTCGAGATGGCCGGCCAGCGACACCAGGATGTCGATGCCGTCCTCGCGGATGCGGGCCGCCGCCGCCTCGTCGTCCAGCCTGGAAATGTCGCACCAGCCGTCGGCCAGGGCGCGGAACGCCTGGGTGACTTCGTCGTTTTTGGCCCCGTGGGCATAAAAATGCAGCGACACCGCCCGCTTGTCGTGGTGCCGGAGTCCCGGCAACAGATTGGCGGCCAGGGGATGGCGGTGCAAATCGCCGGACAGAAAGCCGATGCGCAGCCGCCGCTTTGGATCGGGATCGGCGATGGCGACGGGCCGGGCCGGACGCCGGCAGGCCTCGCCGAAGCGGCGATGAATGTCGGCGATGGCGGCCGAATCCACATCCTCGCGATAGACGGCCGACAATGCCGCGCCCCGATGCAGCCGCACGTCGCCGGGGCGGACCTCCAGCGCCGCCTTGTACAGGGCGCCGGATTCCGCCGGGCGTCCCACCTCCCAGGTCAGCGCCGCCAGATTGGCCAGGGCCGCCACCTGACGCGGGTCCTGGCGCAGGGCCAGGGTCAAGGCCGCCAGGGCTTCGTCCACCTGGCCGCAGCGCCGTAGCGCCAGGCCGAGATTGGCGAGAATTCCCGGCGCCTGGGGCTTCAGCGCCAGGGCCTGCCGATAGGCGGCGACGGCCGCCTGGGGCTGGCCGCCATGGAGCAGGGCGTCGCCGAGATTGGCGTGGGTTTCCGGGCTTCCCGGCGCCAGCTCCACCGCCCGCCGACAGGCGGTTTCCCCGTCGGCGTAACGCCCGGCCGATACCAGGGCGGCGCCGAGATTGGCCTGGGCGACGGCCATGTCGGGCGCCAGGGCCAGGGCGTCGCGACAGGCGGCGACGGCCGCGTCGTAACGGCCCAGATCCTTCAGCGCCGCGCCGAGATTGGCCAGAACCCCCGCCCGGGGGCCGAAATCGGCCAGCAGCTTTTGATAACCGGCGACCGCGTCCTCCAACCGCCCCCCGGCATGCAGGGCCATGACCTGTTGCGCCCGGGCGACAAACGCCGTGTCCTGGTCCCCCATCGCGTTCTCGTCCCCCAACGCCTTCCGGCGCCCCCGCGGTTCGGGTATCGTCGGTCTTCCGGCTACGGTACAAGGATCGGCGAGGATGCGGCAAGACGTACATCTGTTCGTGGCGACACCGTGTTTCGGTGGTCAGGTCTCCAGTATTTTCGCCACCTCGCTGCTGAAGCTGCAACAGGTGGCCGGCGCCCGCACGCCCCCCCTGCCGGTGCGGGTGGTGATGCGGCCCGACGACGCTTTGATCACCCGGGCGCGCGCCACCCTGCTTGCCGCCTTTCTCGACGACCCCCAGGCCACCCACCTGTTGTTCATCGACGCCGATATCGGTTTCGAGCCGGATCAGGTGATGCGGCTCCTGGATTTCGACGCCGACGTCACCGCCGCCATCTATCCGGTGAAAAAGATGGATTGGGACAAGATCCGGGTGACGCTGGACGCGAAAATGCCCGATCCGGCCGCCGCCTCGCTTCATTACGTGATGGAACTGGCCAACCCCGCCCAGGCCGAGGCCAGGAACGGCTTCGTCAAGGTGCGTTATGCCGGCACCGGCTTTCTGATGATCCGCCGCGAAGCGGTGGAACGGATGTGCGCCCGCCATCCCGAACTGAAATACAAAAACGACCATTCAAGCCTGGGCGCGGCCGACAATCCCCACCGCTACGCCCTGTTCGAATGCATGATCGACCCGGTGACCGGCACCTATCTCAGCGAGGATTTCGCCTTTTGCAAGCGCTGGACCGATATGGGCGGTGAAATCTGGGCCGATCTCCACAGTCGTCTCAGCCATGTGGGGTCGGCCACCTTCTCCGGCGATTTCTCGACCCAGTTCAATCTGTAAGAGCCTGACCCGAAAGTCGGCAGGGTGAGCCGAAAATGGCGGTTTTCGAGAACCGCAGCGGAGCGTACTTCATGTACATGAGCAGCGGAAGCGCAGAAAACCGCCATTTGCAGGCCAGGGTAATCGGGTGAAGGCGCGTTGGAGCGGAGCGACTAGGCCGTTGAGGCCGCCGCAGCGTGCGGAGAGGCTCCATCGGGGCCTCGGAGCGCAAGCGAGGATAGCCAAGGGCGCGGACGCGC
>JAJZUL010000071.1:3581-5200 GCA_021848545.1 Pseudomonadota bacterium | reverse complement strand
CTCCATCGGCGTCCGTGCCGCCGCCAGCTCGGTGCGCAGCTTCGAGACACCGGTCTGGGCACTGGCCGCCGCAGCGGCAGCCTGCGCCAGCCCGGCCTTCAGATCGTCGGAGGCGGATGCCCCGGCGGCGCGCATCTGCGCCGCCATGGTGCGCAGTTCGGCGGTGGTGGCCGACAGGTCGGCCTTGGCGACGGCCAGCTTCGCCGTCAACTGGGTGACGTCGGCCGAGATGCTGACGGCGATGTTGGTGGACATGGGTCACGCCTTGTAGCCGACGTACCACTTCATCAGCAGATGGGTCGGCGGGTTGCGGCGCCAGTAGGCGAGCAGGTCGAGATAGGCGGGAAACGGCATGGCGTCGATTTCGGCGGGGGTGAAGCCGCAGCCGGTCATCAGGCTGCCGTAGATTTCGGTCCAATCGAGGCCGGTCAGGCTGCTGCCGGCGTCGCCGCCGCCGGCGCGTTCCGCGCCATTATTCAGTTCGCCGGCAAAGCCGGCGGGGCTTCCCCCGGCGTGATCGTCCGCATTTCAACGCCCATCAGCTTGGCGACCTTCTCCACCGCCGCCTTCAGCTCGGGGAAGGTGACGCCGACGATGGCGTCCACGTCGGCCGCCGTAATCGCCGGATTGGCGGCGTGCATGGCGAGGTAGAGGATGGTGGTCTGCGCCCCCATCCCCTCGGGACTATCGATGCCGATGCGGGTGAAGGCCGGTCCGGCCTGGCGCATCTGGCCCAGGGTCAGCGGCGCGATGAGGAAATCCTGGCCTCCCAGGGTGATGGTGCGGTCGTCAGCCATGCTGGTCTTCCTGGTCGTGGGTGTCGGGATTGGCGGGGGCGAGGCGGTCGGCCTCGGCGCGCAAGGCGGCGGCGATCTCGACGTCGGAGGCGCCACGGCCACGGGCCAGCGCCACCAGTTCGACGAGATGGGCAGTTTCCAGTTCCGTCATGATGTTTCCCTTGTTGTCCCTCAAGCGCCGGGCGGCGGCTCCGCCGCCTTGGCTTTCCTCCGCTGCGCTCCGGGGCGCTCAATGCGCCCGCGCTACGGCTTCGCCTTCGCTCTACACCTGGTCGCTCGACCAGTCGAAGACGCGGCCCAGGCTGTCGGCGAAGGCCGAGAACTCAAAGTCGGGGATGGTGAAGTCCTCGTTTTTGAAGTCCCAGGAGGTCTTGGTCGGGATGCACTGGTAGAGGGTCAGCGCCATCTTGTTGCCCTGGAAGCTGTTGCCGAGGTTGAGGCGGAAGATCGGCGACGAGCCCATCAGCTGGTTGGTGGCGGTGATCCGCCCGCCGGTCGTCGTCTCGGAATAGGAGTACGAGATCACCACCTTGACCCCGGCCGCCTCGTCGGTGGCGCTGAAGGTGTAGGTGCCAGTGGTCATGTCGCAGGCGTACTGCCCGGCGGTGGGCGCCGAGGCGACCCGGGTCATCTGGATACCGGTGGCGGCGTTGAACACGCCGAGATCCAGGCCGGGATTGGCCGCCGACATGGACGCGCCGCCCGCCACGACGATCTGGTAGGGGGTGGCCGGGATGGCCGTGCCTCCGGGGCCGCCCTCGTCCACCACCTGCACCTGCTCGCCGGTGGCCAGGGTCTGGCCGAAGAAGGCGTCGTTGAGGG
>JAJZUL010000071.1:0-3571 GCA_021848545.1 Pseudomonadota bacterium | reverse complement strand
CTTGCCGCGCGCGACGGCGGCCGGCGCCTGGTACTGGCCGTACAGTTCCTTGGCGTCGAACGACATGTCGACGCTGACGTCCTGCAAGGTGCCGACGCGAGTCGGCGTGGGCGTGACGATGTCGGTGCGCACCAGGAACAGGGTCCCGGCGCCGAAATTGTATTGCTCCAGGGGCATGGGTGGGCTCCAGAGTTGAAAGCCTTGGGGAGAGACAGGCCGCTCAGCTCCAGCGGGGAAGCGGAAGCCGCGAACGAAACGGGCACAGGGCGCCCTTGCAAAAAGTCAGAATAGTCGTATATTTCGACGATCCAGGAGGCATCCCATGCGCGAGTTTTCCACCGTCGAGCTTCTGCGCGACCTTAAGACCGTCACCCATGCCGCGGCGCGTGAGCCGGTCGCCATCACCCAGCACCGCAAGCAGCGCTTCGTCCTGATGGCCATCGAGGATTTCGAGAAGCTGAGGGCCGGAAGCCCCGATCCGCGCAAGGCCTATGCCGCCGGGGAAACTCCCCCTGAGCTGGCGGCGAAGCTGGCCGAAGGGCTGGACAGGATCATCGAAAGCGATGGCGATGACGCGTGAACTGCCACCGCAAGGATCGATCATCGAGTACCCTTACCTATGGGTCTCGCAACGCGATACAGGCGAGACGGAAGGCCGAAAGAGCCGTCCGGTGTGCCTCGTACTGCGCATCGCCGATCCCGAGCAGGCGATAAACCACCTCGTGCTGCTGGCGATTTCGAGCCAACCGCCCCGGGAGGATCAGGCTGCCCTGGAGATTCCGGACACCGAAAGGCGGCGTGCCGGTCTTTCGCGCTATCCGCGGGCATGGATCGTGGTCAGTGAATACAATTACGACATCGCGGAACGGTCCTGGTACCTCCAGCCCGGCAACCCGCCCCTGGGAAAATTCAGTGCCCCCTTTCTCCGGGAGATCGCCCAGGCGTTCAAACCCACGCTGACCAGGAGAGCCGCCAAGGTGGACCGCACGGTCTGAACCCCCTTCGGCTATGGCACCAGGATCTTCACCGGAATGATCGCCTTGGCGATGCCGTCGAGCACGCCGGGGAACTGCTCGATCTCGCCTTCGATCCAGCAATGCGACACCAGCCCTCCCAGGGTCTGGACGCCGCTGACGGGGGAAGGCGCCAGCGCGGCCTCGATGGCGTCGATGATGTCGTTGAGCGCGGCTTCCGGGTTGGCGTTGGGGTCCTTGCCGACATCGGTGTAGACCCAGATCTCGGCCAGGATGGTGCGCTTCGGCGGCAGGCCGCGCACCTCGCGCGGCGGGTAGTGAGTGCCGGTCGACTGGACGAACAGGGCCGGGAACGAGGCGACCTTGCTCCACAACTGCAAGCGTCGGCCGCTGGTGTTGAAGGGCGCCGCCGTCAGCGCCAGTTGGAACAGCGCCGAAATGATCGCTTCACGGCTGGGTGCCATCGGCCAGTCCCTTCGCCTTCCTGTCGATGACGACCTTCAGGTCCGCCGCCGCTTCCGCCTCCATGGCAGCCAGCCCGCCCCGCAGGTAGGCCCGCGCATCCAGGTTGGCGATGCGGGAATAGGCACTGACGTCGATGCGGGTGGACGGAATGTCGCGGCCGAACGCCTCGGTGATGGTGCGGCGGTAGGCCCGCACCTTGAACCGGCCGCCGCGACCGGGGGCACCGTATTCCAGGGCCGCCGCCTTGGCGTATTCCGATCCCGGCAGATCCCCTTCCAGCGTCACCATCCCCTTGATCCGGGTTTCGTCGTCATACAGGCGCGACGTGATCTCGCTTTTCAGCTTGCCGGTGCGCTCCGGCGCCAGGGCGCGAACCCGCGCTTCCAGGTCGGCGGTGAGCGCGCGGATGCGCTCCAGCAGGGCGTCGTGAAGTTCCGCCGGCCATTGGTCGAAGCGGGCGACGACCCGGCGGTCGCCGGTGATGACGACGTCGAAGTCCATGGGTCACGCCAATGCCGGCACGCGGTACTTGTCGAGCACCGCGGCGATGTCCGGCGGCAGCGGCCCGGTCTGGCCCGGCAGCGCGCCGATCCAGTACTGTTCCTGGCCGACACCGGGCTCGCCCTGGGACTTGAGAAACGGGTCCCGCCCGCGCCCCTTGAAGCGGGCGGTGACCAGCCGCAGCACCGCCGTTTCCAGATCGACGGGAAGCGGCTGCGCCCCGGCCACCAGCGGCTGCCCCGGCAGCAGGTAGCCGGCCTGGTAGGCCACCACCACCGTGACGGCATGCCAGGGACGGACGGCGCCGTCATCATCGAGGTGGAGCAGCCGGCCCGAGGCCGGATCGGCCAGGAAGTCGGTGCCGGGGATCAGCCCCACCCCGTCCGCGGTCACCGACGTCACCGCGACCAGCGGCCAGCGGGAAAGCTGGACGGCCGGCAGCCGCTGGCGGAGCATGTGCGGAGTGAGATCCCGTTCCAGGAAGAACTGATCCTGTAGCCCCTCGATGGCGAAGACGCGGTTACAGGTCCGTGCGACAAGGGCCGATTGCTCGGTGATGTAGCGGGCGAGCGTGGCATCGCTGGACGTGTCGCTGGCGGGAATGGCCAGATCATCCTTGATGCTGCCCAGCGTCGTCAGGTCCTGGCCGGCGGCCGGGGCGACGACGGTGGTGACGACGGTGGTCGCCATCAGGTCTTGGCCGGCTTGGGCGAGGCGTCGCCGGCCTTGCCGGCGGCGGAGACGGGCGCGGGCTCCTCGGGGATGATGGCGACCACACCGTTGCCGTCGAGGGCTCGGGCGGTGGCGTCGTCAAAGATGGTGACATCACCCGGCATGTAGGGCGGGGCGTGGCGGAGGAAGCGGACCAGGGTCATGATATCGCTCCGCTCACACCGGCGCCGGCAATTCGTCGAAGCCGCCCAGGACCAGTACGGCGACCGTCTTGGCGGTGTCGGTGGCGGCGGCCGAGAGCGACGGGGTGTGGTCGACCCGGACATAGCGGCTGGCGCTGGACAGGTTGATGTCGGCGGCCGCCTGGCCGCGGACGGTGCCGCCGCCCGCCGGACCGGTGGCGACCACACCGGGCGCCGTCAGGGTCTGGTAGGTCGTCCAGGTCACGCCGTCGGCGGAGGTCTCGACCTGGAGCGCGGTGATGGACAGGGTGTCGCCGGCGGCAAGAACCGCCTCGAACGGGATCTCGATCTCGCCGCACTGGGGCACGCTGCCCAGCGAAAGGCGGTCGATGGCGAGGCCGACCACCGGGGTGTTGTTGCCGGCCCCGCCCGCGGTAGCCGAGGCGAAGGCCGAAGCGACGCGCGCCGTGATCATCGACGCGACATCGGTCATGTACATGCGGTCCATAGTCCCTCCAGGAATGGGGTTTGGGGCCCAAGGCCCCAAGCGGGCGCGGGCAGCAGCCCGCAATGCTTACGCCCACTTGACGCCGGTGATGATGGCGGTGGCCTCGTCGTGGCGGAGGTGGAAGTCGTGCTCGGCGATGGCGCGGAACAGCGTCTCGTCGCGCTCGAAGGCGTTGCGCTGGGTGCCGTCCTCGGCGGTGTAGGTGCCCTCCATCGACATGGAGAGCGCCAGCGCCAGGGCGTCGAACAGCAGCGCCTGGCTCATGTCGG
>JAJZUL010000070.1 GCA_021848545.1 Pseudomonadota bacterium | reverse complement strand
CACTGTCCACCTCGAACCGGTCCACCTCGTCACGCCGGATGAGGATATCGTCGGCAGCAGCAGAGAAGTTCGACTCCTGTCCCTCGGGTTCAAAATCGATGAAACCGTCGTTACCGCGCGGCAAGTTGGTGATGACCCTGGTCTGGTCTTTGATGAGCGCCCACGCGTCACGGGGATAGAGATCGAAAACCCCGGTGACCCGCCGTCTCTCCTCCGGCATGCGCTGCCAGTTGTCTTCATCGATTTCGACATATTCCCCGATCTCGGCCAAAATGCCCGGCACCGGAATGGACAGCTTGAGCTTGCCTTCGAGAGCGACGGCGGCGATCTGCGCGGGCTTCACATGCCACCGCTCGCACAGGTCGGCCAGCGTCAGATAGGCGATGGGAGAATCGGCCATGACCGTCAGCCTCCCTCGACGGCGCGCAGCCGGCGGTAGGCGCGGACCACCTTGGCGACATCGCGCTGCATGTCGGGCGGGAATCGCTCGGCGGCGACGAACAGGTCGTCGAGGCGCAGGCCGAGCACGGCGGCGGCCTTTT
Source organism: Pseudomonadota bacterium (assembly GCA_021848545.1). Classification (GTDB taxonomy): domain Bacteria; phylum Pseudomonadota; class Alphaproteobacteria; order Rhodospirillales; family Magnetospirillaceae; genus JAJZUL01. Next base: position 4,668 of record JAJZUL010000070.1, on the reverse strand, counting down.
CGATCAGTTCGTCGCGCGGCGGCTTCTCGCATTCGCGTTCGATGCGCGACCAGTAGGCGGGAGAGACGCCGAGCCGGCCAGCGAAATCGTTGAGGCCGATGCCGAGTTCATTGCGGCGGACGCGGATGTAGGATCCGAACGGCATCATGCCCTCCCTTGCGGCGAGCCGGTGACGAGACGGTACTTGCGCAGACGGACCCAGATGAAGGCGGGCGACACCCCGAACATCCCGGCGAGGTCATCGAGCAGAGCGTCCTGCGCTGCCACATCCCACCGCCGGCCGTCGATCACCGGGTAGCCGGGTTTGCCGGCGTGGCCGGAGCCGTTGATCAGCGCGATGCCGACTTCCGGCGCCCGCATCACCATGGCGCGATGCAAGAGATCGGGGGGCGCCAGCAGGCCGCCCATGAACTCGTTGGCGCGATACTCCGACCAGTATTCCTCGTTCTTCGGCCCGGCGGCGTCGAAACGCCCCTCGTCGGGGGTGACGTGGCGGGAGACGCGACGACAGGCGATGACGGAGGCCGGGCCGTCGAACACGGCGTGGCCCAGTTCATGGGCGGCAGTGCTGGCGGCGAGGTCTGGCCGCTCGCCGATCACGGCGGGATTGAGGCTGAGATAGATGTTTCCGGGGCTGTCGGAATCGTATTCGCAGGCGCCGGCCACCGGGCGGCCCTGCTCGTCGTGAACCTCGTTGCGGCAGTCCCACACCGGCGCCAGGCGGATCGTGTTGACCACCAGCACCTCCACCCGGCGGATCAAGGTGTCGGCGGGGAACGGCTTGGCCCACAGGCCGCCGCAGATCTGGCGGCGCACATCACGGGCGATTGTCCAGATGGCGCGGGCGGGCAGCGGGCGTGCCTCGCCGGTGGACGAGACGCTGGGAAAGGTTGCGGTGACGACGGCCATCGCCGGCTCCTTGAGCTGCTGACACCGTGACCCGTTCAGTCAACGGTATAGTTCGCATATTGTTCCCATCCGATCGCTTTGTCCAGCCCCGTTGAAGGGGCGGAATTATCGATGGGGGGCTGTCGCCAAGGGCGCCAAACTTGGCCAGAAATCATTATTTTCTGCGGTCTTAGCGAGGGGCGGAAACGGCCTTTATTCCCCTTTTCGCCCCTTTCCGCCTCTTCGCCCCCTCGGTTGCCGTGCTTCTGTGGTGTCCGCAATGAACGCCACCCAGAACGGAATGCAACATGGCCCAGCACCGGCAGACCAGCGAAATGGACATCACCGGGATCGGCCTGGCCGTCGCCGACCGGTGTGCGCGCCGGATCGGCCGAACCCTGCGTCTGCCTGCGGCCGATATCGGTGACGTCCGCCAGGATCTGCTGCTGGAACTGGTGCGCCGGGCGCCGCGCTTCGACGGCCAGGCCGGCTGGCCGACCTTCGCCAAGCTGGTGATCCGCCACGCCGGACAGGATGTGGCCGACCGCCTGGTCCGCGAGCGCCGCCGCCATGGCGGATCGATCGACGATCCGGAGCGGATGAGCGACGACGACGGCCTCTGGCCTGGCGGCACCGCCGGAGCGGGCGCCATCCACCTGCGTCTCGACCTTCAGCGCTTCCTGGAGACCCTGCCCGAGCCGCTGCGGCGCCTGTGCCACCTGCTGGCCGAGGGAGATCGGGCCGAGGCACTGGTCACCTCCGGCCTCTCGCGCAGCGAGTTCTTCCGCCAGATCCACGAGCTGCGCATGCGCCTCCGGGCCTTCGGTCTGATGCCCACCCCCCTGGGACGATTCGGCCGCTGCCTGAGTAGATAGCAATTAGACCGCCAACACGAGGACCACCACGATGACCGCGTTGTTCCCCCCTCCCAGTCCGCCGCCGGTCGGCATCGACGAGAACACCGTGTGCGACTGGCTCGCCGATTCGATGCCCGGCGCGGCGCTGATCTACTACCGCGGCCATCTCGGCCATGACCGGATGCCCAGCACGAAGGTGCTCCCGGAACACCTGCGCCGCCAGGTCGCCGATGTCGCCTCCCGCATTCGCCTGGCCGCCGAAGACGGGCGGGTCTTCCTGCTCCAGCAGCGCCATGGCGCCAACGATTTCAGCTACCTCGCCATCAAGGCGACCGGCGATTCGAAACGGAGGAGCCGCCGATGACCATCCCCAATCGCCCCAGCCTCGCCGATCTGGCCCGCCTGCCGCTTGGCGAAATCGTCGCCCTGTCCGCCGAAACCCTGGCGCTGCTGCAGGAAGAGGCCGACGAAACCCTGCGTCGGGCCAAGGCCACCAAGGAGTGGCTCGACGGTGCGCTGGACCGGAAGTACGGGGCCATCGCCGCCGAACTGCGTCGGCAGGAGGGCAAGGACACCGGCACGGTGCGCTTCGATGATGGTGGCGTCACCGTGGTGGCCGATCTGCCCAAGAAGGTGGAGTGGGACCAGGAGCAACTGGCGGCCACCGTCGAACGCATCCGTGCCGCCGGTGACGATCCGGCCGAATACGTCGATCTCGCCTTCAAGGTGCCGGAGCGCAAATACGGCGCCTGGCCCGGCCATATCCGCGCCGCCTTCGAGGCCGCCCGCACGGTGAAAGCCGGCAAGCCCAGCTTCTCCCTCAAGGCGAAGTCCCCCTGAGACAGCGGCGGGGCAGCCCGACCCGCAAGGGCGGGCAGGCATCCCTTCGGCGCCCGGTCAACGCCCCGCCGTCCCCGATTGAAAGGAGAACCATCCCCATGGCCGTTCGTATCATCACCGCCGACGAACGATTGTCGTCCGCCCGCAACAAGACCTCGGTGGCCATCTTCGGTCCGCCCGGATCGGGCAAGACCTCGCTGTTGAGAACGCTGCCGGCCGACAAGACCGTCTGCCTGGATCTCGAAGCCGGCATGAAGTCGGTGCAGGACTGGCCCGGCGCCAGCATCCCGGTGCGCAGCTTCGGCGATTTCCGTGACCTCGCCGTTCTGATCGGCGGCCCCGATCCGGCGGTCGATCCCAACGCCTTCTACAGCGCCCAGCACCATCAGCATGTGCGCTCGGTCTACGCCGGGTCGGGCGTCGAGGAATTCCTGGCCTCCATGCCGGTGGTCTTCGTCGACTCGATCACCGACCTCACCCGCCAGGCCATGGCCTTCGCCAAGCAGCAGCCGGAAGCCTTCTCCGAGCGCACCGGCAAGCCCGACGTGCGCGGCGCCTACGGCCTGCTGGGCCGCGAGGTGATCCAGGCGCTGAAGCATCTCCAGCACGCGGCGGGCAAGACGGTGATCTTCGTCGGCGTGCTGGAGAAGGTCACCGACGAATTCAATGCCGTCACCTGGCAGCCGCAGATGGAAGGCTCCAAGGCCGGCCGCGAACTGCCCGGCATCGTCGACCAGGTGATCTCCATGCACCTGTTCGCCGAGGACGAGAAGGAGGGGTGGAGGCTGGACGAAAAGGCCACCACCCGTCGCCTGGTCTGCCGGTCCGGCAATCCTTTTGGCCTTCCCGCCAAGGACCGCTCCGGCCGCCTCGATGTCACCGAGCCGCCCGACCTCGGCGCCCTGCTGGCCAAGATCAACCGCATTTCCGCCTGACCCAAGGAGATATCCCCCATGTCCTACGATTTCAATGATGCCCAGCCGCAGATGATGCCCATGGGCGAACTGATCCCCGACGGCACCTTCGCGCGCGTGCGCATGACCATCCGCCCCGGCGGCGTCAACGGCTCGGTGCCGATGGATGCCGGCCTGCTCAAGGCGTCGTCGGAGAGTGACGCCAAAATGCTCGACTGCGAATTCACCGTGGTCGAGGGCGCGTTCGTGCGGCGGAAATTCTGGCAGAACTTCACGGTGGCCGGCGGCAAGCTCGACGACAAGGGGCAAAGCAAGGGCTGGAACATCTCCAAGGCGTCGTTCCGCGCCATGGTCGACAGCGCGCTGGGCCTGAATCCCAAAGACATGAGCGACGCGGCCAAGGCCAAGCGGGTGCTCCTGGGCCTGAAGCAGCTCGACGGCATCACCTTCGTCGCCCGCATCATGGTCGAGCCCGCCAGCGACCCCAAATACCGCGACCAGAACCGGCTGGCCAACGTGGTGCTGCCCGGCGAGCCGCAATACGACGCGGTGATGAAGGGCGAGGCCGTCACCCCCGATCCCGTCAATGCCAAGCCGCGCAAGCCGGCGGGTGGCAGCGTCGCCAGCAACGCCCCCGCCTGGGCCACCGGGGCCGCGCCCGCACAGGTGTCGCAGCAGGGCAATACGGCTTGGAACCAGCCGACGGCGCAACAGGCCACCGCCCAGACGCAACCCCCGGCGCCGGCGGCGGGCCCGGCCTGGCTCAATGGCTGACGGAGGCGCCGCCCGTTGGACCGGGGGCTTCGCCGCCAGACCTTGCGACAGGCGTGCAAAGCACGCCGGCGGGCGGCCCCCACCATGACGGACGACGAATGGCAGGCGCATACCACGCGCCAGGCGGCGAAGGCGATCGGTGAATGGCTCGAAGCCCGCGGAAGACTGCATCAGCCCATCCGGGTGCTGACCATGGTCGAACTGGAGGCCATGGCCCAGGCCGCCATCGCCAGGTTCGTGGTGCTCGGCTGCTCGCGGATCAAGGAGGAGCCCGGCGAGCACCCGGACCTGACCCGCTTCTTGCTGGGGTGAGCCTGTGTGCCGTGTGCGGTCGGGAGGCCAGGGGCTTCGGCTACGTCCACCGGCTCCGCCACGACCTGTACCCGCTCCACCGG
>JAJZUL010000069.1 GCA_021848545.1 Pseudomonadota bacterium | reverse complement strand
ACCTCCGATCGCGGCGATCGGCGGGGCGGACTCGTCTTGCAAGGCAAAACCTGATGTGCTAGTTAACCGACGCGCCTGCGGCAGCGTCGTTTATTGTCTTTATGTTATTGGTATTTCAATAACTTCAAGGTAATTCCCCAAGCCCCCTCCATTCGGGAATCGCTCGAGTGTCTTCGGAACCCATTGGCATCGTTGCCGAACGTTACGCTACCGCCTTGTTCGACCTGGCGGACGAACGGGGCGTTCTGGACGGCGTGGGGGGCGACCTGGCCGCCTTGGCCGCGATGATCGAAGACAGCGCCGATTTGCGGCGCCTGATCAAAAGCCCGATCCTGCCGCGCGCCGCCCAGGCCCGGGCCGTCGCCGCCCTTGCCGTCGCCGCCGGCCTGCGCGCGGAGGTGATCAATTTTCTGGGACTGGTGGCGAGAAACCGCCGTCTGTTCGTTCTTCCCGCCATGATCCGGTCGTTTCAGGACCGGCTGGCCGCGCGCCACGGCCGCACCGAAGCGGAAGTGGCATCGGCGATCCCGCTCAGCGCCGCCCAAAAGGACGCGCTGACGGCCACCTTGACCACGGCCTTCGGGGGGGAGGTGGTCGTCGACACCAAGGTCGATCCCACCTTGTTGGGCGGTTTGGTGGTGAAGGTGGGCTCCCGCATGGTTGACAGCTCGCTCAAGGCGAAGTTGCAACATTTGAAGTTCGCCATGAAAGGGGTTGGATAATGCAGATCCGCGCGGCTGAAATTTCCGCGATCCTCAAGCAGCAGATCGCCGATTTCGGAGCGGAAGCCGATGTCGCCGAGATCGGCCAGGTCCTGTCGGTCGGCGACGGCATCGCCCGCGTCCACGGCCTCGACAACGTCCAGGCCGGCGAAATGGTCGAGTTTCCGGGCGGCCTGAAGGGCATGGCGCTCAACCTCGAACAGGACAATGTCGGCGTCGTCATTTTCGGCAATGACCGCGGCGTCAAGGAAGGCGACATCGTCAAGCGGACCGGCACCATCGTCGAGGTTCCGGTGGGCAAGGGCCTGCTGGGCCGGGTGGTGGACGCGCTGGGCAACCCCATCGACGGCAAAGGTCCGATCGAGGCCGCCGGGCAGCGCCGGGTGGACGTGAAGGCGCCCGGCATCGTGCCGCGCAAATCGGTCCACGAACCCATGTCCACCGGCATCAAGGCCGTCGACGCCCTGATCCCGGTCGGCCGCGGCCAGCGCGAACTGGTCATCGGCGACCGCCAGACCGGCAAGACCGCCATCCTGCTGGACACCATCATCAATCAGAAGCGGTGGAATTCCGGCTCCGACGAAAGCCAGAAGCTCTATTGCATCTATGTCGCGGTGGGCCAGAAACGTTCGACCGTGGCCCAGATCGTCAAGACCCTGACCGATTACGGCGCCATGGAATATTCCATCGTCGTCGCCGCCACCGCCTCCGAACCCGCCCCGCTGCAATTCCTGGCGCCCTATGCCGGCTGCACCATGGGCGAGTTCTTCCGCGACAACGGCATGCATGCCTTGATCATCTACGACGACCTGTCCAAGCAGGCGGTCGCCTATCGTCAGATGTCGCTGCTGCTGCGCCGTCCGCCGGGCCGCGAGGCCTATCCCGGCGACGTCTTCTATCTGCATTCGCGCCTGCTGGAACGCGCCGCCAAGATGAGCGACGCCCACGGCGCCGGGTCGCTGACGGCGCTGCCGGTCATCGAGACCCAGGCCAACGACGTGTCGGCCTATATCCCGACCAACGTGATCTCGATCACCGACGGCCAGATCTTCCTGGAAACCGACCTGTTCTATCGCGGCATCCGCCCGGCGGTGAATGTCGGCCTGTCGGTGTCGCGCGTGGGCTCGGCCGCCCAGATCAAGGCGATGAAGCAGGTCGCCGGCACCATCAAGCTGGAACTGGCCCAGTACCGCGAAATGGCCGCCTTCTCGCAATTCGCGTCGGATCTCGACGCCGCCACCCAGAAGCTGCTCAACCGCGGGGCGCGGCTGACCGAACTTCTGAAACAACCCCAATACGCGCCGATGCCGGTGGAGGAGGAGGTGGTCTCCATCTTCGCCGGGGTGAAGGGCTATCTGGACCGGCTGGACGTGCGCGACGTGTCGCGCTTCGAACAGGGATTGCTGGCCGAGATGCGCGCGCGCCATTCGGACCTGTTGGGCGCCATCGCCAGCGAGAAGCAGCTCACGCCCCAGATCGAAGACCGGCTGCGCGCGGTCCTCGACGCCTACGCCAAAACCTTTACCTGATCGGGGGCCGCCATGCCGAGCCTCAAGGATCTCCGGCTGAGGATCGCCTCGGTCAAATCGACCAGGAAGATCACGTCGGCCATGAAGATGGTGGCCGCCTCCAAATTACGCCGGGCGCAAAGCGCGGCGGAAGCGGCGCGCCCCTATGCCGAGCGCATGGAACGCATGCTGGGCACGCTCGCCGCTTCGGTGAGCGGACGCGCCGACGCGGCGCCGATGCTGGTCGGCACCGGCGCGGACAAGGTCCATCTGATCGTCATGGTCACCGCCGATCGCGGCCTGTGCGGCGGTTTCAACAGTTCGGTGGTCCGCACCGTCCGTCATATGGCCGCGGATCTCACCGCCCGCGGGCAAACGATCAGGATCATGCCTGTGGGCCGCAAGGGACGCGAACAGGTCAAGCGCGATCTTGGCGGCTTTTTGATCGACGGGTTCGAGCAATTGGGCCGCAAGGGCATCGTCTTTTCCGAAGCCGACGGCGTGGCCCGAAAGATCGCCCGCCTGTTCGATGACGGCGAATTCGACGTTTGCACCGTCGTCTACAACCGCTTCCGGTCGGCGATCAGCCAGGACATCACCCGCCAGCAGCTCATCCCCTTCCCGGCGCCGGCGGAACAGACCGAAACCGTCGAGCCGTCGCGGCGGGCCTCCACCCTGTTCGAGCCGGAGGAGGACGAGATCCTGGCGGCGCTGCTGCCCCGTAATCTGGCGGTGCAGATATTCCGGGCCCTGCTGGAAAGCCAGGCATCGGAACAGGGCGCGCGCATGACCGCCATGGACAACGCCACCCGCAATGCCGGGGACATGATCAATCGCCTGACCCTGCAATACAACCGGTCGCGTCAGGCGCAGATCACCAAGGAACTCATCGAGATCATTTCCGGCGCCGAAGCGCTGTAACGAACCCTTTCATGGTCCCCGCCGCCCTTGAATAGGATCGCCGACGGGGACAGGGCCTTGAGGAGCTAAGTATGGCAAACACCAGCGTCGGGACGATCACCCAGGTCATGGGCGCCGTCGTGGATGTGCGTTTCGATACGGAAATGCCGGCCATCCTGAACGCGCTGCACACGATCAATCAGGGCCGCCCCCTGGTTCTGGAGGTGGCGCAGCATCTGGGCGAGAACACGGTCCGCGCCATCGCCATGGATTCCACCGACGGGCTGGTGCGCGGCCAGGAGGTCACGGATACCGGCGCTCCGATTTCGGTGCCGGTCGGCCCCGAGACCCTGGGCCGCATCCTCAACGTCATCGGCGAGCCGGTGGACGAACGCGGCCCCGTGGTGGCCACCGCCACCCGCGCCATCCACCAGGACGCGCCCGAATTCGTCGATCAGGCCACCGAGACCGAAATCCTGGTCACCGGCATCAAGGTCATCGATTTGCTGGCCCCTTACGTCAAGGGCGGCAAGATCGGCCTGTTCGGCGGCGCCGGCGTGGGCAAGACGGTGCTGATCATGGAATTGATCAACAACGTCGCCAAGGCCCATGGCGGCTATTCGGTGTTCGCCGGGGTCGGCGAGCGCACCCGCGAGGGCAACGACCTTTATCACGAGATGGTGGAATCGGGCGTCATCAAGACCGATGGACCGGGTTCGAAAGTGGCCCTGGTCTACGGTCAGATGAACGAGCCCCCCGGCGCGCGGGCCCGCGTCGGCCTGACCGGGCTGACCATCGCCGAGAATTTCCGCGACGCCGAGGGCCAGGACGTCCTGTTCTTCGTCGACAACATCTTCCGCTTCACCCAGGCCGGCTCCGAAGTCTCGGCGCTGCTGGGCCGCATTCCCTCGGCGGTGGGCTACCAGCCGACCCTGGCCACCGATATGGGCGCCATGCAGGAACGCATCACCTCGACCAAGAAGGGCTCGATCACCTCGGTCCAGGCCATCTACGTCCCGGCCGATGACCTGACCGACCCGGCCCCGGCCACCTCCTTCGCCCATCTCGACGCCACCACCGTGCTGTCGCGCCAGATCGCCGAACTGGGCATCTATCCGGCGGTGGACCCGCTGGATTCGACCTCGCGCGCGCTGGACGTCCGCGTGGTCGGCCAGGACCATTACGCCGTCGCCCGCGAGGTGCAGCGGGTTTTGCAGACCTACAAGTCGCTGCAAGACATCATCGCCATTCTCGGCATGGACGAATTGTCGGAGGAGGACAAGCTGGTGGTGGCCCGCGCCCGCAAGATCCAGCGCTTCCTGTCCCAGCCCTTCCACGTCGCCGAGGTGTTCACCGGCTCGCCCGGCAAGCTGGTGGCTCTGGACGACACCATCAAGGGCTTCAAGGCGATCTGCGCCGGCGAATACGATCATCTGCCGGAAGCGGCCTTCTACATGGTTGGCGGCATCGACGAAGCGGTGGACAAGGCCAAGCGCCTCGCCGCCGAAGCGGCATGATGCTCTGGCGCCCGCACCCACGCTCCTCGACCTCTGGCACCCGGAGGCCGCTTCAGCGGCCGACTATGCGCCCGAAGCGGAGCGGAGCACCAAGACCAGCGCGCCGGAGCGACCCGCAGGGCGCGAGGACAGCCAAGCCGCCGGAGGCGGCGCCCGGCGCTTGAGGGAAAACCAACAAAGGACCATCACCGATGGACGGCAAGATCCTGTTTGAATTGGTGTCCCCGACCAAGCTGCTGATTTCGGCCGAGGTGGACATGGTGGTGGTGCCGGGCGCCGAGGGTGATTTCGGCGCCATGGCCCAGCACGCGCCGCTGATTTCGGCGATTCGTCCCGGCACCGTCGAAATGCACGATAACGGCCGGGTGTCCGAACGGATTTTCGTCAGCGGCGGCTTTGCCGAAGTCGGTGGAACCCGCATCACCGTTCTGGCGGAAGAGGCTTTGCGCCTGTCCGATATCACCCATGAGATGGCCGCGACCCGTCGCCGCATGGCCAACGAGGCGTTGAGCGACGCCACCAGCGACCGCGACCGCGAAGCCGCCCAGCATCAATTGGCGGTGGCCGAGGCCATGGAGCAGGTGGCCCGCTGACCCGCCCCCTTATCCCGAAAGAGATAACAGCGAAAAAAGGTCACCCCTGAAGGAGGTCCTATTTTTCGTTGA
>JAJZUL010000043.1 GCA_021848545.1 Pseudomonadota bacterium | reverse complement strand
ATATTTGGCCCTCGCCGGGCGCAGCCGTCCGGCTGCTTGGCCGCGCCCTCAATGGGCGCAAGAGCGACGCGTCCAAGATTGAGCCAGACGTTTCAGATTTCAGGCGCGTCGCTCTAAGAGACTGATCAGAAACTCGCCATGGTGAGCCGAAAATGGCGGCTTTCGAGAACCGCAGCGGAGCGTACTTTTGTACGTGAGCAGCGGAAGCGCAGAAAACCGCCATTTGCAGGCCACCATGGCGAGTTTCTGGTCAGTCTCTAAGCGTCGGCAAGAAAATCGAGATGCCAGGACATCTCGCCCGGCTCCAGCGGGAATCGGCCACGGGCTGAGCGCAGGATACGGCTTTGCGGCAGATGCAGAAGCTTGCTTTGCAGTTCCACCGCCAGCGCCATCGACAGGCCAGCTTTCCAGACGAGCGCGACGATGCCCTTGGCGCTTTGGGCCTTGACCGCCCGTTCGACCACGGCCGGCGGCAGGCCGGCCAAAAGGGCCAAGGCGGCCATGACAAAGGGATAATCGCCGCCGGCGAGCGCGGTATCGATCTGGGTTTCATCGAGTTGACCCGCCCGCATCAGCGCCAGCGCCCGTTGCGACGCCTGATCCTTGCCGGCATTTTCGGCGGGAAGGTTTTCCGCCATCTCATCCAGGCGCCGCTTCACCACCAGCGCCACCGCCTCGGCCGCCGCCGGATCGAGATCATGGCGGTCGGCCAGGGATTGCAGCAGGGTCCCGGCCACGAAACGGGCCAGTTTATGGACCGTCCTGGCCGGCAGGTGCGGCCGGTTCACCAGGGGCGCCTGCCAGGATTCGATATCGATGGCGCGATCGGCCAGACGATCCAGGGTTTCCTCGCGGATTTGCGCGGATTCGTTGGAGAGCAACACGGCGATGGCGTCGATATCGTCGCTGGCGACGATGGCGTCGGCCACCGACCAGGCCACCATGGGGCGCCGGGAAATCGCCGCCAACGCGCCGGGAATGGGCGACGCGCCGATGATGTCGAGCAGATCGTCGTCGGTCAGCACCGGCGAGTATCGCAGCACCGGTGCCGCCACGGCGATCTCGGCGTCGCGGGCCAGACGGCCGATCACCTCCGGCGGCGCGCCCGCCACATCCTTCAGGGCTTCGGCCAGGATGCGGCGCACCTTGGGAATCTGGTCGCGCGCCAGCATTTCCAGGGCCTGATAGGTCATCTGGCGCAAACGGTCCTGGTCGTCGGCGGACAGGCCCGGCGCCAGCCGGGCGATCTTGCCGGCGAGATCGCCGCGCACCGTTTCATCGCTGTCGCCGGCCAAACGCAGGTCGGCCTGGGGCGGCGACGCGGCGTTAACGGCCACCCGGCGTCGCACCTCCACCGACGGGTCGCCGGTGAGGAAGTAAAGGATTTCCGCCTGCATGTCGCCACGCGCCGCCAGTTCGGCCCGCACCTGCGGATTGTCGTGACGGGCGAGATCGCGCGCCTCTTCATAGGTGAAGGCCCGGCGGCGGCGCAGCAGCCGCTTTAAAAAATCCGGTATCACGACGCCCCCCCTTGCGGCGCCGGCGCCAGGCGCCAATCCCCTTTGCCGTCGCGCTTGACCTCGTACATGGCGCGATCGGCGCGGGCGACGAGATCGTCCAACGGCTCGTCATTGGCGCCGTCATGAACCGCCACCCCCAGCGACATGTGCAGCGGCTTGTCGGGCAGGCCGGAGAAATGGGCGAGGCTGCGCCCGGCCGCGATCAATTGGCGGCAGCGGGCCAGCGCGATGGCCTCCTCGGCCCCCTCCAGCCAGATGGCGAACTCGTCCCCGCCCAGGCGGGCCACCAGATCGATGGGCCGCGTATGCTGGAGCAGCATGTCGCGCACGGCCAGCAACGCCTGATCGCCGGTCTGGTGGCCGTGGATATCGTTGACCCATTTGAAATTGTCGAGATCGCAATAGATCAGCGCCGCCGGCCGCCCCTCGTGGGACAGGCGTTGAAAACGCCGGCCGATTTCCTCGAAAAAGGCGCGGCGATTGAACAGGCCGGTCAGCGAATCGGTGCGCGACAGGCGCAAGATCCGTTCGTGATTGGCGATCTGCTCGTTGGCCAGCCCGACCTGGTTGGCGACATCGGTGATCAGCAGACGATCGTCGTCGCTCCAGCCCGGACGGTCGGGCGCGCGCCACAGGCACAGGGCGCCGTTGATCGCCTGCCGGTAGCGGGTGACCGTGGCCAGCACATGCCAGGATTGGACATCCTCGTCGAAATCGTCGCCCTGATCGAAGGAATCGAGGACCGGCCGCTCGTCGCCGACCGATCCGTGCTGGGCGGCCAGGGCGAAATCCCCGTCATCGGACAGCATGCGGAAAATCTGGCATCCCGACGCCTCCAGCGCCCGCCCGGTCGCTTCCGCCGCCGCGCGGAGCATGTCGCCGGGATCGACCTCGTCGCGGATGGTACGCACCACGTAGGAAAGCAGCCGTTCCCGGTTGTTGGCGCGCACCAGCGCCGCGTCGCGCAGCCGCTCCTGGGTCACGTCGCGGCAGATTCCGCGCGCGCCGGACCACGCGCCGTTCTCGTCGCGCATCGGCCGCGCCGAAGCCAGAAGACACGCTTCGCCGCCGGCATGGGTGCGCATCCACACTTCCGAATCGGTCACCGGCTGCGGGGCGGCGAAAACCAGGCCCTGCTGGCCGTCCTCGTCCCGCAGGACGAAATCGCGGGGATGGCGGCCGACCAGCATGTCGGCGGCAAAGCCCAGCGCGCCCTTGGGACTGACGAAGACGAAGCGCCCGTCCGTTCCCACCTCCCAGGCGAAATCGCTGGAGATATCCACCAGATCCTTGTAGCGCTGCCGCGAATCCACCAGGGCCGAGCGCAGATTGCGCTCCAGGGTGATGTCGCGCGCCAGCAGCACAAGCCCGTTGTCGGGAGCGGGCAAAGGCACGACGTCGAAAATGGCGCCGCCCGGCACCGCCACCACGATCGTCCCGGCCTCGGGCATGGAAGCGGCGGCCGCCCGCAATTGCGGCAAACCGACGGTCTCGCCGTTCAGAATGGCGGCGCACAGGGCGTCGGCGCGATTGTTGGTCGCCACCACCCGACCGTCGCGATCGAAAACCACCGCCGGTCCGGGATGGGCGGCAAGAGCCGACCGGTCCAGAAAGGCCGGTTCGGAAAGGGATTCGGTCCGATCGTGTTCGCCGTCGCCCGTTGCGCCCATCGCCCTTTCGCTCCCGCCGGGGCAAACCCCATCGGCATAAATGACTATGCCGGGAATTCACTTCTTCCTACCATAGACGATCTTCGCCAACGACGAAGAAAGTACGAATATGGCGAGAGACTTGCCCTTCGCGCCCACCGCCTGATACCTGTGGAACATGCGACCCACGCCCCCCAAGGATATCGCCGTCTGGGTGTTCGATTTGGACAACACCCTGTATCCGGCCGCCTCCAGCCTGTTTCCCCAGATCGACCGGCGCATGCGGGCGTTCATCGCCGACCGGCTCGATCTGGACCTGGACTCGGCCTTCCGGCTGCAAAAGGACTACTACCGCACCTATGGCACCACGTTACGGGGCCTGATGGAGAATCACGGGACGGATCCGGGCGATTTTCTGGCCTATGTCCATGACATCGACCATGGGGTTCTGGCGCCCTGGCCGGCGCTGGACGCGGCGCTGTCCGGTCTGCCGGGTCGCAAGCTGATCCACACCAACGGCAGCGGGGAGCACGCGGCGCGGGTTCTGGAGCGTTTGGGAATCGCCCGGCATTTCGAGGCGATATTCGACATCGTCGCCGCCGCCTATGTGCCCAAGCCCCAACCCGAACCTTATCGGCGGATGGTGGAGCGGTACGGCATCGCCCCGCGGACAGCGGCGATGGTGGAGGATCTGCAGCGCAATCTGGCCCCGGCGGCCTTGATGGGCATGACGACGGTGTGGGTTCGCCAGGACGACCACCCCGACACCCCCGACGTCGCGTCGGACCTGTCCCACGTCCACCACATCACCGACGACCTCCCTTCCTGGCTGGCCCAAGCCAGCCGAAAACAAAAATAAGACCCGCTTTCGACCACCGGCACCCGGAGGAGCGTGAGCTCCGACTATGCGCGTTGAGCGCGCCGGAGCGAGCGCAAGCGAGTGAGGATAAGCCAAGCGCGAGCGCCGGCGCTTGAGGCGAACCAAAAATTTGACTCCCCAAAACCACCCGCTATGGTTCCCTGCTTGATCCATATCTCTTGTTCCCGGAACCGCAATCATGACCCACGCCGATCTCCAACGGACCATCGACAGCGCCTGGGAGGCGCGCGACACCGTCACCACCGACACCACCGGCCCGGTCCGGGACGCGGTCAGGACGGTGCTGGACCTGCTTGACGCCGGCGAGGTCCGCGTCGCCGAGAAGACCGACGGGACGTGGGTGACCAATCAGTGGCTGAAAAAGGCGGTGCTGCTGTCGTTCCGCCTGACCCCGACCGCGCCGATTGCTGGCGGCCCCGGCGGCGGCGGCTGGTACGACAAGGTGCCGTCCAAATTCGTCGGCTGGGACGATGCCCGCTTCGCCAAGGCCGGGTTCCGCGCCGTTCCCGGCGCCATCGTGCGCCATTCGGCCCATATCGCACCCGGCGCGGTGCTGATGCCCAGCTTCGTCAATCTGGGCGCCCGCGTCGATAGCGGCACCATGGTCGATACCTGGGCCACGGTCGGCTCCTGCGCCCAGATCGGCCGCAACGTCCATCTGTCGGGGGGCGCGGGCATCGGCGGCGTACTGGAACCGTTGCAGGCCGGCCCGGTGATCATCGAGGACGATTGCTTCATCGGCGCCCGCGCCGAAGTGGCCGAGGGCGTGATCGTCGAACAGGGGGCGGTCCTGTCCATGGGCGTCTATCTCGGCGCTTCGACCAAGATCGTCGACCGCGCCACCGGCGAAATCTTCATGGGCCGGGTTCCGGCCTATTCGGTGGTGGTTTCGGGCACCCTGCCCGGCAAGCCCCTGCCCAACGGCGAGCCGGGCCCCAACCTGTATTGCGCGGTGATCGTCAAACGGGTGGACGAGCGCACCCGGTCCAAGATCTCGATCAACGAGCTGCTGCGCGACTGACGCGGCCGTCCGGAAAGGACCCGGCATGGAGGACGCGACCGATCCCCTGGCCCTGGCCCGCGCGCTGATTCGGCGGGCCAGCGTCACGCCCGAGGATGCGGGCGCCATCGACGTGCTGATCGAAGCCTTGTCGAAGATGGGATTCGCCTGCCACGACCTGACTTTCGACGAAGGTGGGCCCGCCATCCGCAATCTTTACGCCCGTCTGGGCGATAGCGGGCCGAATTTCTGTTTCGCCGGCCATACCGACGTGGTGCCGCCCGGCCAGGGTTGGACCCTGGAGCCGTTCGCCGCCACGGTGACGGAGGGGCGCCTGTTCGGCCGCGGCGCCGCCGACATGAAGGGCGCCATCGCCTGCTTCGTCGCCGCCACCGCCCGTTTTCTCGCCGCCGGACCACCGGCCGGATCGATTTCGCTGTTGATCACCGGCGACGAGGAGGGGCCGGCGGTGGACGGCACCGTCAAGGTGCTGGACTGGCTGAAAAACCGGGGCGAGACCCTCGATTTCTGCATCGTCGGCGAACCGACCAATCCGACTCGTCTGGGCGAGATGATGAAGATCGGCCGGCGCGGCAGCGTCAACGCCTGGATCACGGTGACGGGGATCCAGGGCCATGTCGCCTATCCCCATCTGGCCGACAATCCCGTGCCCCGTCTGCTGGAGATGCTGCGGCGTCTGACCGAACGGCCGCTGGACGAGGGCTCCGCCCATTTCCAGCCGTCGAATCTGGAGATCACCACCGTCGATGTCGGCAATCCGGTGGTCAATCTGATTCCCGCCCAGGCGCGGGCCACCCTCAACATCCGTTTCAACGATCTCCATAGCGGGGCGTCGCTGGAACGCTGGATCAGGGACACCTGCCGGGCGGTGGATGAAACCGTCGATATCCGGGTGGTGGTGTCGGGGGAAAGTTTCGTCACCGATCCCGGCCCCCTGTCGGAGGCGGTGGCCGACGCGATCCGCGCCGAAACCGGCCGCGAGGCCGATCTGTCCACCACCGGCGGCACATCGGACGCCCGTTTCATTTCCCGGCATTGTCCGGTGGTGGAATTCGGGCTGGTGACCACCAGCATGCACAAGGCCGACGAGCATGTGGCGCTGGCCGATCTCGATGGGCTGACCCGCATCTACGGGACGATCCTCGACCGTCTGGTGGGGCATCCGTGATCGGCGCGGCCGACATCGCCTGCGGCATTCGCGGCGCCTGGCGTCTGGCGCAACGCCGGGAAGACGGTCTCGCCCTGTTCGACGATACGCGCACGGGATTCTGGCGGTCGTTCTGGGCCCTGGCGCTGGTGGCGCCGGGCCAGATTCTGATCGGCATCGCCGGCGGCCTGTTTTCCGGACCGCACGGCATCTTCGTGCCGCTATCCGTCCAGACCATCGCCACGATCATCGATGCGGTGGCCTTTCCCCTGGTGATGGCGCCCATCGCCGACGAGATCGGACGGCGCGACCATTACATGCGCTTCGTCGTCGCCTATAACTGGTCGGCGGTGGTCCGCATGGGATTGTTCGTCCCCACCGTTCTGATGAGCCTGACCTTTCCGGCGACCCATCTGCTGCTGCCCGTCGTCGTCCTCCTGCTGCTGTTCTACCAGGTCTATGTGGCCCGCACCGCGCTGGCGGTTTCCGGACTGCTGGGGGCCGGCATCGTGCTGCTCAACGTGCTGCTCGACATGGCGGTGGGACTGATCGCCCGCGGGCTGGTGGCGGGATAGGAATCAATAGGTTACGCCGACCAGATACAACCCCGCCGCCGGCGCGGTGGGGCCGCCGGCGCGACGGTCGCGGGCCTCCAGGGCCGTGGCCACGTCGTCCGGCGCCCAGCGTCCCTCGCCCACCAGTTTCAAGGTCCCCACCATGTTGCGGACCTGATGGTGAAGAAACGAGCGGGCGGCCGCGGCGATGACGATCTCGTCGCCGTCGCGGGTCACGTCGAGCCGGTCCAGGGTCTTCACCGGACTTTTGGCCTGGCATTCGCTGGCCCGGAAGGTGGTGAAATCGTGGTGGCCGAGCAGATGGCGGGCGCCGGCTTCCATGCGCCCGGCATCGAGCGCCACCGGCACCCACCAGGCGCGGTGGCGGTCCAGCGCCAAAGGCGAGCGGCGATTGACGATGCGGTAGCGATAGGCCCGGCCGACGGCGGAAAAGCGGGCATGGAAATCGGGGGCGGCGATTTCCGCCGTCACCACCGCGATCGGTAACGGTTTCAGATGGAAATTCAGGGCGTCGCGCACGGTATCGGCGGCGAAGGTCCGGCCGGTATCGAAATGGGCGACCTGATGGGTGGCATGGACCCCGGCATCGGTGCGCCCCGCCGCCACCGCGTTCGCCGCCTCGCCGGTCAGGCGAAAGATCGCCTCCTCCAGACAGGCTTGCACAGACAGGCCGGCGGCCTGCCGCTGCCAGCCGTTGAAGGACGTGCCGTCATATTCGATCACCAGCCGGTAGCGGGTCATGCCGGCGCCGCGACGCGGATCACAGAACCGTCACGGCGGCATCCCGTTCGATTTCGTCACCCGCCCCCGCCCCATCGGAGTCGCGCAGCATGTAGCCCCGGCCCCAAACGGTTTCGATATAATTGTCGCCGCCGGTGGCGCCCGCGAGCTTCTTGCGCAGCTTGCAGATGAAGACGTCGATGATCTTCAGTTCCGGCTCGTCGATGCCGCCATAAAGATGGTTGAGGAACTGCTCCTTGGTCAGGGTCTGGCCCTTGCGCAGGCTGAGCAGTTCGATGATGCCGTATTCCTTGGCGGTCAGATGCAGCGGATCGCCGCCGATCTCCACGGTGCGGGTGTCGAGATTGACCGCCAAACGTCCGGTTTTGATCACCGATTGGGCGTGGCCCTTGGACCGGCGCACGATGGCCTGGATGCGCGCCACCAATTCGCCGCGATCGAAGGGCTTGGTCAAATAATCGTCGGCGCCGAATCCCAGCCCCTTGATCTTCTTGTCGGGTTCCGTAAGACCCGACAGGATCAGCACCGGCGTTTCCACCCGGGCGGCGCGCAACCGGCGCAGCACCTCGTAACCGTCCATATCGGGAAGCATCAGATCCAGCAGAATGATGTCGTAATCGTACAGTTTGCCGATTTCGAGGCCGTCCTCGCCCAGCGCCGTCGTATCGACGACCATCCCCTCGGTTTTCAGCATGGTTTCGACGACCTGGGCCATCACCTTGTCGTCTTCGACCACCAGCACGCGCATTCGCGGTATCCTGATATTGTCTGCGGGAACCGGATTTCGCAGGACATTGACGATATGGTAACCATAAAAGGGTAAGGGGGCGACTTCAAGGCGGCAGGCGATGACTATGCTGACGGTCGGGCGATATTTTTCAGGCGGGTCGCCGTGAAGGGGCTGGCGCGGGGATTGATCAATTCGATCGACCGGCTGGCCGGCATCCGGGTTTACGGCCGGGTGGCCGCCGTCCAGGGCATGCTGATCGAAGCCGGCGGGGTCCAGCGCCAGATCTCGGTGGGCGACCGCTGCGAGGTGGTGGCCCGCGACGGCCGGCGGGTTCCCTGCGAAGCGGTGGGGTTCCGGTCCGGCCGCGCCCTGCTGATGCCGTTCGTCCCCATCGACGGCATCGGGCTGGGCTGCCGCACCGAGGTTCAGGATTCCGATCCGGTGATCTATCCCGACCGCGCCTGGGCCGGACGGGTGATCAACGCCTTCGCCCAGCCGGTGGACGGGCTGGGGCCGCTGCCGGCGGGCGAGGCCGCCTATCCCATCCGCAACCGTCCGCCGCCGGCCCATTCCCGCGCGCGGGTGGCGGGCAAGCTCGATCTGGGGGTGCGGGCGGTCAACACCTTCCTGACCTGCTGCCGCGGCCAGCGCATGGGCATTTTCGCCGGGTCGGGGGTGGGCAAATCCAGCCTGATGTCGATGATGGCGCGCAACACCTCGGCCGACATCTCGGTGATCGGGCTGGTGGGCGAACGCGGCCGCGAAGCCCGGGAATTCATCGAGGACGATCTGGGACCCGAGGGCATGAAGCGGGCGGTGGTGGTGGTGTCCACCTCGGACGAAAGCCCGCTGATGCGGCGCCAGGCCGCCTATGTGACCCTGTCGGTGGCGGAATATTTCCGCGATCAGGGCCAGGACGTGCTGTGCATGATGGATTCGGTGACCCGCTTCGCCATGGCCCAGCGCGAAATCAGCCTGTCGGCGGGCGAACCCCCGGCCTCGAAAGGCTATACCCCCACGGTCTTCGCCGAATTGCCGCGTCTGCTGGAACGGGCCGGGCCGGGCACCGGCGCCGGCTCGATCAGCGGCCTGTTCACGGTGCTGGTGGATGCCGACGACCATAACGAGCCCATCGCCGACGCGGTGCGCGGCATCCTCGACGGCCATATCGTGCTGGACCGGGCCATCGCCGATCGCGGCCGCTATCCGGCGGTGAACGTGCTGCGGTCGGTGTCGCGGACCATGCCCGGCTGCAATGACGAGGCGGAAAACGCCCTGGTGCGCCGCGCCCGGCAATTGCTGGCCACCTACGAGGACATGGCCGAACTGATCCGCCTGGGCGCCTATCGCCGCGGCACCGATCCGGCCACCGACGAGGCCATCCATTTCAACCCCACGCTGGAAGCCTTCCTGACCCAGGCCAAGGACGAGGCGACCTCGCTTCGGGATTGCTACGCCACCCTGGCGGAAATCCTGGGCATGCCGTTCGAGGGCGACGGCATGGGGCGGGGGTAGGAGTCGCGCATCACGCCACGATTTCAGTGGCGATCACATTCTACTTTTTGGAGAATGCCGGTATCATGCGGCGCGGAGACGCCCCGTCCGTTACCCGCCATACCGCACGCCCGGATCCTGCCGATGCCCAAGTCCGACCGCCCTTATCCCGTCGATGACGGCAGAGCCGATCATCTGATCGACCGCACGCTCCCTCCCATCGCCCTGCCCGCGACCCGCGGTCCGGACGTCACACTGGCCGACCTGCAACGGGCGGTCGTCTTCTTCTACCCCATGACCGGTCGCCCCGACCGGCCGCTTCCAGAGGGGTGGGACGACATTCCCGGCGCCCGGGGATGCACACCCGAGGCGTGCCGCTTCTCGGATATGGTCCGGGCCTTCGTCGCCCTGGAAACACCCGTTTACGGCGTAAGCACCCAGAGTCCGGACTATCAGCGCGAAATGGCCGATCGGCTGCACCTGACCTACCCGGTCCTGAGCGACCATGGCCTGGCCCTGACCCGGGCGCTGGCCCTCCCCACCTTCGACGCGGGGGGCGAGACCTTTCTCACCCGCCTGACCGTCATTCTGGAGCGGGGCCGCATCGCCAGGGTGTTCTACCCGATACCCTTTCCCGACCGTCATCCCGACGACGTCTTGGCGTGGCTGACCGAAGAGAATTGGCGCTGGCCGGGTAACACCCGACCCCGGTGACCCCGCTCATCGGGATTGGTCGAGCCCACGCGGCGCTTGTGCGAAACGCGCGATCGGCCGTCGACCGTGAGGACGACACAACCGCGCCGGCCATTGGTTCCGCGCAGCGCGCCCGGCACGATGTCGGCTCCATGCTTTCCAAGCCCGTATCCGCCACGCTATTCTCCGGCCATGACCGACGCCGCGCCCGCGCCCTACCGGGTTCTCGCCCGCAAATACCGTCCGACCGACTTCGCCGGCCTGATCGGACAGGAGGCGATGGTCCGCACCCTGTCCAACGCCATCCGTTCGGGCCGGCTGGCCCATGCCTTCGTGCTGACCGGCGTGCGCGGCATCGGCAAGACCACCACGGCGCGGATCATCGCCCGCGCCCTGAATTGCGAGAACGGGCCGACGGTGGCGCCCTGCGGCATTTGTTCCCATTGCCGGGCCATCGCCGAGGACCGTCATGTCGACGTGATGGAGATGGACGCGGCCAGCCGCACCGGCGTGGGCGATATCCGCGAACTGATCGAAGGCGTGCGCTACCGCCCGGCCAGCGCCCGGTTCAAGATCTACATCATCGACGAGGTCCACATGCTGTCGACGGCGGCGTTCAACGCGCTGCTGAAGACCCTGGAGGAACCGCCGGAACACGTCAAATTCGTCTTCGCCACCACCGAAATCCGCAAGATTCCGGTCACCGTGCTGTCGCGCTGCCAGCGTTTCGACCTGCGCCGGGTGGATATGGAGACGCTGACCGCCCATTTCGCCGGCATCGCCGAAAAGGAGGGGGCCGAGGTCGCGCCCGAGGCCCTGCGCCTGATCGCGCGGGCCGCCGACGGCTCGGTCCGCGACGGCCTGTCCCTGCTCGACCAGGCCATCAGCCATGGCGACGGGCGTGTCGACGAACATATGGCCCGCGACATGCTGGGTCTGGCCGACCGGGCCGGCACCTTCGATCTGTTCGAACAGGTGATGCAGGGCGCCATCGCCCCGGCGCTGGACCGTCTGGCCGAGCAATACGTCCTGGGCGCCGACCCGGTGGTGGTGCTCCAGGATTTGCTGGAGCTGACCCATTGGCTGACCCGGCTCAAACTGGCCCCCGACGCCGCGCCCGAAGATCTGTATTCGGAAACCGAACGGGTGCGCGGCCGCGAGATGGCCACCGCCCTGTCCATGCCCCATCTGACCCGCGCCTGGCAGATGCTGCTGAAGGGCCTGAGCGAAACCCGTATCGCCCCCAATCCCGCCCAGGCGGCGGAGATGGCGCTGATCCGTCTGGCCTATGCGGCCGATCTGCCCAGCCCGGCCGAGGCCGTCGCCCAATTGCGCGATTTCGCGCCCAAAGGCGGCGGCGCCCCGGCACCGGGCGGCGGTTCGCCCGCCGTCCCCATGGCGACGGCGACGCAGACCACGACCGGAGGGGCCTCCGGCACGCGGCCGACGATGGCGGCCGGCGGGAGCGCGGCCCTGGCCGTCGCGCCGGCGGCGATGGCCGAGCCGGTATCCCTGCCCGCCATGCCGGCCAATTTCACCGAAATCGTCGCCCTGTGCGTGGAGCACCGCGAGGCCATCCTGGCCGGCCAGTTGCGGCGCGACGTGGCCCTGGTCCGGTTCGAGGCCGGGGCCATCGAACTGCGCCTGTTGAACGAGGACCGGCACCGCGACCTGCCCGGCCGTCTGTCCCAGCTTTTGGGGCAATGGACCGGGCGGCGCTGGACGGTGGCGGTCAATTCCGTCGATTCCGCCCAGCCGACCCTGGCGGAACAGGAATACGATTCCGAACGGCGCCGGCGGGCCGACGCCGCCGCCCATCCGCTGGTCGCGGCGATCATGGCCGCCTTTCCCGGAGCGGGGATCGAAGCCATACGCGACCTTGCCCCCGAAGACGAGACCGGGGACGAAACCGATCTCGGCGAAACCGCCGAACTGCTGAATGCGGGAGAGGAAGACCTATGAAGAACCTTGGCAATCTGATGAAACAGGCCCAGCAGATGCAGGCCAAAATGGCCGAAATGCAGGAGAAGATGGCCGAAACCGAAGTGACCGGCGGCGCCGGCGGCGGCATGGTTTCGGTGACCATGAACGGCAAATTCGATCTGAAGACCATCAAGATCGACCCGTCCCTGGTCGATCCGGCCGAAGTCGAGATGCTGGAGGATTTGATCCTCGCCGCTTTCAACGACGCCAAGGTCAAGGTCGAGGCGGCGACCCAGGAGGAAATGAGCAAGCTGACCGGCGGCCTGTCCCTGCCGCCGGGATTCAAGATGCCGTTTTGATTCAGGGAACCGGCCGACGGGGACCGCCATGACCGGCGCCGATATCGAACGGATGATCCATCTGCTGGCGCGGCTGCCGGGCCTGGGGCCGCGCTCGGCCCGCCGGGCGGCGTTGCATCTGATCGAACGACGCGAGGCGCTGCTGATTCCCCTGGCCGAATCCCTGGCGCAGACGGCGGCGTCGATCAAGGTCTGCGCGACCTGCGGCAATTTCGATTCCGTCGATCCCTGCGCCATTTGCACCGATTCCGAACGCGATGACGGGCTGCTTTGCGTGGTCGAGGATGTGGCTTCGTTGTGGGCGCTGGAACGGTCCGCCTGTTTCCGCGGCCGCTATCATGTGCTGGGGGGGCTGCTGTCGGCGCTGGACGGAATCGGGCCGGAGGATCTGGGCCTGGATAAACTGCTGGCCCGCGCGTCGCGGCCGTCGGTCCGCGAAGTCATTTTCGCCACCCCGGCCACCGTCGAGGGCCAGACCACCGCCCATTATCTGGCGGATCGCCTGTCGAATTGCGACGTCGTCCTGTCCGGTCTGGCCCAGGGGGTGCCCATGGGCGGCGAATTGGATTATCTCGATGACGGCACCATCGGCGCCGCCCTGCGCGCTCGGCGCGCGTTTTAACGGAACCGCGCTCGGCGCGCGTTTCAGGATCAAGATCCGCGCTCGGCGCGCGTTTTAAAACAACATCCGCGCTCGGCGCGCGTTTCAGGTCAATAGGAGCGTTCCTTGCCTCACCCGACCAGCCTGCCCGCCTGGCACGCGCTTGAAGCCCACGCCCAGGCCATCGGCGACGATCATATGCGCGACCTGTTCGCCCGCGACCCGGACCGCTTTTCGCGCTTTTCCCTCCGCCTGGGCGATCTGCTGGTGGATTATTCCAAGAACCGGGTGATTCATCAGACCATGGCGCTGCTGGCCGATCTGGCGCGCGAGGCCGGGTTCGACGAAGGCCGCCGGCAGATGTTCGAGGGCCGCCCCATCAACGCCACCGAGCACCGCCCGGTCCTGCATGTGGCGCTGCGCAACCGCTCCAACCGGCCGATCCTGGTGGATGGCCGCGACGTCATGCCCGACGTCAACGCGGCCCTGGCCAGGATGCGCGACTTTTCCGAGCGGGTGCGGTCGGGCGCGTGGACGGGCGCCACCGGCAAGGCGGTGACCGACGTGGTCAATATCGGCATCGGCGGATCGGATTTGGGACCGGCCATGGCCTGTGACGCCCTGGCCCCCTATACCCGGCCCGATCTGCGCGTCCATTTCGTTTCCAATGTCGATGGCAGCCACCTGGCCGACACCCTGGCCGGCTGCGATCCCGAAACCACCCTGTTCACCGTCGCCTCCAAGACCTTCACCACCCAGGAAACCCTGGCCAACGCCACCAGCGCGCGGCGCTGGCTGACCGGTGCCCTGGGCGAAGCGGCGGTGGCCCGGCATTTCGTCGCCATCTCCACCAATGCGGAAAAGGTCGCCGCCTTCGGCATCGATCCCGCCCACATGTTCGTATTCTGGGACTGGGTGGGGGGACGCTATTCGCTGTGGTCGTCCATCGGCCTGCCCATCGCGCTGGCCGTCGGCTTCGAGCGTTTCGAGGAAATGCTCGACGGCGCCCACGCCATGGACGAGCATTTCCGCACCGCGCCCCCGGAAAGCAACCTGCCGGCGATCCTGGGGCTGCTGGGCATCTGGTACAATAATTTCCTGGGCGCCGACGCCGTGGCGGTTCTGCCCTACGACCAGCATCTGCGCCGTCTGCCCGCCTATCTCCAACAGCTCGACATGGAATCCAACGGCAAAGGCACCGCGCGCGACGGCCAGCCGGTGGCATGGCGGACCGGCCCGGTTCTGTTCGGCGAACCGGGCACCAACGGACAGCACGCCTTCTACCAGCTCATTCACCAGGGCACCCGACTGATTCCCTGCGACTTCCTGGTGGCGGCGGAGTGCCACCACGGCTTGGCCGAGCACCATCCCCTGCTGCTGGCCAACGCCCTGGCCCAGCCGGAAGCGCTGATGCGGGGGCGGACCATGGACGAGGTCCACGCCGACATGATCAAGGCCGGCATGGGCGCCGACGAGGCCGCCGCGCTGGCGCCCCACCGCACCTTTCCCGGCAACCGGCCGTCGACCACCCTGCTCTACCGGCGGCTCGACCCGCATACCTTGGGCATGATCATCGCGCTGTACGAGCACAAAGTGTTCGTCCAGGGGCTGGTCTGGGACGTCAACAGCTTTGATCAATGGGGGGTGGAACTGGGCAAGAAACTGGCCCAGGCCATCCTGCCCGAACTGTCCGCCGACCATCCCGCGGCGGACCACGATTGCTCCACCAAGGGGCTGATCGATGCGATCCGGGCGATGCGCGGGGACGATTGACCCCGCGCCCTACCCCGCGTGCTTTACGGGATAGGGCGTCCAGACGATGGTCGCGCCGCCGGCTTTGCGGCTATAGCACAGCCGGCTGAGAATGGCGGGGGTCAGGTGGGGCTCGAACACGCCATCGACGGTCACCACGCCTTCGCGGGCCAGGGTCCAGCCGACGTCGACGCACGCCTTGGCGGGGATGCCGTAGGCGACCACCGTGGTCCGGTTGCCGACCATTTGCGCCGACAATTTACCGCCATAGGCGTTGGTCGGAACCACATTGCCGGCCGCCGCACCGTGCATCTGGGCGAGAAGCTGCCGTTCGCCGCCAGGGTGGGACTTGCCGTCAGGGTGGGACTTGCCGCCGAGGCCCCAATAGAGGCCGCTGGCCAGAACCAGCGCCAGAATGCCGGCCACGACCCAAACGCCGACGCCCCCGCCCTGCGTGCGCGTCGGATGCGGTTTCCGGTGATTGGCCGCCATGCCCTTCCCCCTTGTGCCGGACATCATCGGCGCGAAGCGTAGCACAGGACCCGAAAAGTCAGAAGGACGACAACATCAAGATACGAACAAAACTCAATATTTTGGTAGGTAATCGCACCTCCGCCACGATATGATGGGGAATGCCGCTTCGCTTATTACCGCCCACCCTGGTCAACCGGATCGCCGCCGGCGAGGTCGTGGAGCGACCGGCCTCGGTGGTCAAGGAACTGCTCGAAAACGCACTGGACGCGGGCGCACGCCATATCGACGTGACCCTGGTGGATGGCGGTCAGGCCCTGATCGCGGTGGTCGATGACGGCGCCGGCATGGGGCCGGACGAATTGTCCCTGGCGGTGGAACGCCACGCCACGTCCAAGCTGGACGACGACGATCTCGTTCACATCCGCCATCTGGGATTCCGCGGCGAGGCGCTGCCCTCGATCGGTTCGGTGGCGCGGCTGACCGTCACGTCGCGGCGAAAAGGCGACGATCAGGCCTGGAGCCTGACGGTGGATGGCGGCGCCAAGGGAGTGCCGCAACCGGCGGCCCACCCCCCCGGCACGCGCATCGAGGTTCGCGACCTGTTTTTCGCCACCCCGGCCCGTCTCAAATTCCTGAAGACGCCGCGCACCGAACTGGGCGCGGCCATCGACGTGGTGGAACGCCTGGCCATGGCGCGGGCCGATGTCGCCTTTTCGCTGAAGGACGGCACCCGGTCGGTGCTGAACCTGCCGGCGCCCTCGCTGCCGACGCCGGATGAAAACCTGATTCTGGCCCGGCTGGCCGCCGTGATCGGCCGCGATTTCGAAAACAACGCGGTGGCGCTGAGCGCCGAGCGCGACGGCGTCAGACTGGCCGGCTGGGCGGGATTGCCCACCTTCAACCGCAGCACCGCCGGCGCCCAATATCTGTTCGTCAATGCCAGGCCGGTGCGCGACCGCCTGATCCTGGGCGCCGTCAGGGGCGCCTATCAGGACGTCATGTTCCATGGCCGCCATCCGGTGGTGGCGCTGTTTCTGACCGTGCCGGCCGACGCGGTGGACGTCAACGTCCATCCCGCCAAGGCCGAGGTGCGCTTTCGCGATTCCAGTCTGGTCCGCGGGTTGGTGGTCGGCGCCATCCGCCACGCGCTGGCCAATGCCGGCCACCGCGCCGCCGCGCCCGCCCCCACCACCGTTCTCGGCGGACGCGCCCCCGTTCACCCGCAGCCCCGCCCGTCTCCGGCGCTTCTGAACATGGCCGTCCGCGCCCAGGCTCCCGGCGCGTTCGCCCCCCCCGCCGCCATGGCCGGACAGCCCGGTTTGCGCGAATCCCCGCTGCCCGATTTCGATCTGCCGCCATCGGCGCCCCAGGCCGAGAATGCCGGGGCCGGAAACGATTATCCCCTGGGCGCCGCCCGTGCTCAGATTCACGGCACCTATATCCTGGCCGAGACCCGGGACGGGCTGGTGATCGTCGATCAGCACGCCGCCCATGAACGGCTGGTGATGGAACGGATGAAGGCGGCCATGGCCGATGGGCCGGTCGCGGCGCAAGCCCTGTTGCTGCCGGAAGTGGTCGATCTGGGCGAAGCCGCCGCCGCGCGCCTTGCCGAGCATGCCGAAACTCTGGCCGCCGCCGGTCTGGAGCTGGAGCCATTCGGAACCGGCGCCGTCATCGTTCGCGCCGTGCCCGCCGCCCTGGGCGATACCGACGTCCAGACCCTGGTGCGCGATCTGGCCGACGATATCGGCGAATGGGGGGCACCCCAACAACTGAGCACCCGCCTGAACGGAATCGCCGCCACCATGGCCTGCCACGCTTCGGTCCGCGCCGGGCGCGCCTTGTCGGCGCCGGAAATGAACGCCCTGCTCCGCCAGATGGAAACCACGCCGCTGTCGGGCCAATGCAATCACGGCCGCCCCACCCATGTGGCGCTGACCCTGGCGGAGATCGAACGCTTGTTCGGACGACGATGAACGCCGCGCTTGCATCGGTGGGGCAAGACCGCGATGCTGCGCGCCATTTGAATCTTCATTGATTGGAACAGAGACCTTCGATGCGTCTGGCGATCGGTTCGGCGATGATCCTTGTGGCGGCCGCCACCGGCCTGTGGCTGGCCAATTTGCCCACACGGGCCGCGTCCCCCGGCGATCCCGGCGCCGGCCGCGACATCGCCGCCCGCTGGTGCGCCGGCTGCCATGTGGTGGCGCCGTCGGGTGCGGGCAACAATAACGCCCCCAGCTTCATGACCATCGCCCGAACCCGGTCGCCCGCCCAGATTCAGGCCTTCCTCGTCCACCCCCACGGGGCGCCGTTGCAAGGCATCGCCCTGTCGGGCCGCGAAATCCAGGATGTGACGGCTTATATCGTCACTCTGCGGGCGCACCCTCGGCCCGGGGCGGCCGGTCGAAAATAAGACGGCGCCCCCGCGCCAGCAGATCGCCCATGCGGATGGCCGACAGCGGCCGGCTGAAGAAATAGCCCTGCATCTGATCACAGCCGTGGGCCCTGAGGAAATCCAAATGGGCGCGATGCTCCACGCCCTCGGCGATCACGGTCAGCTTGAGCGCGCGGGCCATGGCGATGATGGCCTCGACGATGGCCCCGTCATTGGGGTCTCTGATGACGTCCATGACGAAGCTTTTGTCGATCTTCAGCTTGTCGATGGGAAACCGTTTGAGCACGCTGAGCGAGGAATAGCCGGTCCCGAAATCGTCGATGGCGCAGGCCACCCCGATGTCGCGCAATTGATGGACCACCTGGATGGCGTTGTCGGCATCGCGCATCGCCGAGCTTTCGGTGAGCTCGATCTCCAACAGCCGCGGCTCCAGGCCGGTATCCGACAGGACCTTTTCCAGGGATGACAGCAGGCGCTTGGCATATTGGAACTGCCGCCCCGACACATTGACCGCGATGGGGACCACCGGCAGCCCGGCATCGCGCCATTCCCGGCCCTGATGGGCGCATTGGACCAGCATGGTTTCGCAAATGGCGTCGATCAGGCCGGATTCCTCGGCCACGGGAACGAATTCCCCCGGCGCGATCATGCCCCGGTCGGGGCACCGCCACCGGGCCAATGCCTCCATTCCCACCACCGCGCCGGTCTTCAGATCGACCTGGGGCTGGTAATAGGGGATCAGTTCGCCGTTATCGATGGCGCGGCGCAGCCGGGTCTGGGTGCTCAGCGCCTTGGCCGCCTTCGAGCCGATCTCCTTGCTGAACAATCCCAGCGAGGCCGGTCCCTCGCTTTTGGCCCGCTGCAAGGCGGCGTCGGCGTGACGGACCAGGGTTTCCACATCCTCGCCGTCACGGGGATAAACGGCGGCGCCGATGCTGGCCGACAGATCGATCTGATCCCTGCCGATGGAAACGGTGGCCTGGGCCCGGGCATGCACGCGGTCGATGGCGTCCTTCAACCGGCTTCGATCGGCATAGCCGGCCAGCAGCAGCAGGAAGCGGTCGCCCGAGGCCCGGGCCAGCATATCGTCGCGCCCCATGGCCGCCTGAAGGGTATCGGCCAGACCGACCAGCACCCGATCGCCGATTTCATGCCCCATGGTGGCGTTGATGATTCCGAAACGGTCGAGCCCAAGCGACAGCACCGCCATCGGCCGGCGGTGATGACGCGCCTGCGACCGTGCCGTCGCGAAACGATCGACGAAGGCGGTGCGATTGGGCAGACGGGTCAGCGGATCGTAATAGGCGAGAAAGGATAAACGCTGTTCCGCCAATTTACGGTCGGTGACATCCAGCAGCACCCCGTCCCAGGCGACGATGCCGCCATCGCGGCGAATGGGGCGCGAGCGGCCGCGCAGCCAGCGCCGCCCCCCGTCCGGCGCCACCACCGCCATTTCCTCCTCCAACGGATTCAAGGTGTCGGCCGATTTATCCAGATCGGTCAGGAAGCGGTGACGCTCGGGTTCCGACAACAGGTTCAGAAACAGCCGCGGATCGGCCATCAAGTCCTCGGGCTCGATCCCCAGCACCGCGCGGCAGCCTTCGCTGGCATAGCTGAATTCCAGCCGCCCGTCCCGGTGCAGGATGCGCTGGAACACCATGCCCGGCAGATTGCCGGCGATGGCGCCCAGGCGTTGCTCGGTTTCCCGCAGCGCCGCCTCGATGCGCTTGCGCCGGGTGATGTCGCGTCCGATTCCCACCGTCAGGCGACACCCCTCGATCCGCACATCCTCGGCCGACAATTCCAGGACGAAGGTGGTGCCGTCCTTGCGGCGGCCGGTGACTTCGGTGGGACCGCCGCCGATGATGCCGCCCTCGCCGGTCGACAACAGACCGGGCCGCCCCTCCGCCAGCAGATCGGCGAAGGGATGGCCGATCAGGTCGGCGGCCTGGTATCCGAACAGGCGCAGCGCCGCCTCGTTGACCATGTCGATGGCGCCGGTCTCGTCAAGGATGAAGATGGCGTCGGCGGCATGGGCCATCAGCATGTCCAGGCGGAATTCGGCCCGTCGCCCGGCGGTGACGTCGATCAGCGCCCCCATCCATTCGATGGCGCCATCGTCTTGAAGAGACGGCAGCGACCGTCCTTTCAGCCAACGCACCTGGCCGTCGGCGGTAATCGCGCGGAATTCCTCGATACAGGGCGACAGGGATTCGGCCGAGCGGCGAATAGCCTCCAGATGGGCCTCGCGGTCCGCCCAATGGGTGACGTGCAGATTGCCCTTGGCGCTGACCGCCATGGCCTCGGGCGCGAAGCCGAGAACGGTGCGGACACCGTCATTGAGCCATTGGTAGGAAAGGGCGCCATCCGGTTCACGGCGCCGGAGGAATCCCAAACCGGGCAGCGCCGCCATCAAATCCCGGAGACGGGATTCCGCGCTGGCGAGCCGCTCAGCAATATCGGCGACAGACTCATCCGCCGCGACGACGGGGGCGACACCCATGCCCGGCATCCCGCTGAGTTTCCGGCCGACCGTTCATACGTCCACCAGCCGGTACAACCATTTACTGTGCACCATGGTACCCCCCCGCTCAAATCGACGCAACGCCCCAAAGACGCGCCGCCCCCAACCCTAGACCTCTGGCACCCGGAGGCGCGTGAGCTCCGACTATGCGCGTTGAGCGCGCCGCAGCGCCCGCAGGGCGCGAGGATAAGCCAAGCGCGAGCGCCGGCGTCTGAGGCCCAACCAACAAACCTAGCGGCGACTATGCGCCCGAAGCGCAGCGGAGCATCAAGAGTCGCGCGCCGCAGCGCCCGCAGGGCGCGAGGATTAAGCCAAGCGCGAGCGCCGGCGCTTGAGGCGAACCAACAAACCAAGGCCATCGGGCTTTGCCCGATTGCTATACGGCCGTCTTGCTCCGGCGGTCAATCCGCCCTATGAACCACGTTCCGAGGCCGGTTCCGCCGACCGCAGGAGGGGAAGATTCGAGATGAAGTATACGCGCAAGCGGGTGTTGGTGACGGGGGGGGCCGGGTTTCTCGGCTCGCATTTGTGCGAGCGGCTGCTGAATCAGGGATGCGACGTGCTGTGCGTCGACAATTTCTATACGGGGGCCAAGGACAATATCGCCCACCTGATCGGTAATCCGTATTTCGAACTGATTCGCCACGACATCACGTTCCCGCTCTATGTCGAGGTGGACGAGATCTACAATCTGGCCTGTCCGGCGTCGCCCATTCATTATCAGCGCGATCCGGTGCAGACCACCAAGACCTCGGTCCACGGCGCCATCAACATGCTGGGGCTGGCCAAGCGGGTGAAGGCCAAGATCCTTCAGGCTTCGACCTCGGAAGTCTATGGCGATCCCCAGGTTCATCCCCAGACCGAGGATTACGTCGGCCACGTCAATCCCATCGGGCCGCGCGCCTGTTACGACGAGGGCAAGCGCTGCGCCGAGACCCTGTTCTTCGATTATCATCGCAGCCACGGCCTGCCCATCCGCATCGCCCGTATTTTCAATACCTACGGTCCGCGCATGCATCCCGATGACGGACGGGTGGTGTCGAACTTCATCGTTCAGGCGCTGGAAGGGCGGCCGATCACCATTTATGGCGACGGCAGCCAGACCCGCTCCTTCTGTTACGTGGATGATCTCGTCGACGGGCTGATCCGTCTGATGGATGCGCCCGACGCGGTGAGCGGGCCGGTCAATCTCGGCAATCCACGGGAAATGACGGTGAAAACCCTGGCCGAGACCATCGTCGCCATGGTTGGCGGCTCGGCGGGCGAGGTGATCTATCAGGACCTGCCGATCGACGATCCCCTGCAGCGCCAGCCCGATATTTCCCGCGCCCGACAGCTTTTGGGCTGGGAGCCTTCAACGCCGCTGGACCAGGGCTTGCGGCGGACCATCGCCTATTTCCGCGGGAAGGTGAATTGTTGATCTGTGTGGTTTGTTGGTTGGGCGCTCGCGCTTGATTTTTTGTTTAGCCTCAAGCGCCGGCGCTCGCGCTTGGCTTATCCTCGCGCCCTTCGGGCGCTGCGGCGCGCGACTCTTGATGCTCCGCTCCGCTTCGGGCGCATAGTCGGCGCGTGCCGCGCCTCCGGGTGCCGGTGGTCGACAGGGTGCGGGGGTGTTCACCGGTGGTGCGTCGGTCTTGACTTTGGCGGCCGGGACGGTTATGAACCATGCCCTCTTCAGATGAGCTGAAGACCCCGCTTCCGAGGAAGCCCGCCGGTCCGCGAGTATCGCCCGCCGGCGCGTTACCGTTTGGAGCGGACCATCGGGAACGGATGACCGGATGTTCGAGTCCTTAAGCGACCGCCTGTCCAAGGTTTTCAGCCGGCTGACCGGACGCGGCGCCCTGTCCGAAGAGGATGTGGGCGAGGCGTTGCGCGAGGTGCGGGTGGCCTTGCTCGAGGCCGACGTCGCCCTGCCGGTGGTCAAGGATTTCATCGCCCGCGTCAAGGCCCGCGCCGTCGGTCAGGAGGTGGTGAAATCCGTCACCCCCGGCCAGATGGTGGTCAAGATCGTCCATGACGAACTGCTCGCCACCCTGGGGACCGAAGGGGTCGAGCTGTCGCTGAACGCGACGCCGCCGGTGCCCATCCTGATGGTCGGCCTACAGGGATCGGGCAAGACCACCACCTCGGGCAAGCTGGCTCTGCGGCTGGCCGCGGAACGGCGCAAGGTTCTGCTGGCCTCGCTCGATATCTACCGCCCCGCCGCCCAACGGCAGTTGGAAATCCTCGCCGGCCAGACGGGGGTCGGCTCGCTGCCCATCGTCATGGGCGAGAGGCCGGTGGCCATCGCCCGGCGCGCCATGGAAACCGGGCGCCGCGAAGGCTACGACGTGGTCATCCTGGACACCGCCGGCCGTCTGCATATCGACCAGGAATTGATGGACGAGGTCGCGCAGGTGCGTGACGCCGTCCGGCCGACCGAAACCCTGCTGGTGGTCGATGCCATGACCGGCCAGGACGCGGTGACGCTGGCGCGCGAATTCAACGAAAAGATCGGCGTGACCGGCATCGTGCTGACCCGGGTGGACGGCGATGCCCGCGGCGGCGCAGCCCTGTCCATGCGCGCGGTCACCGGCCGGCCCATCAAGTTTCTGGGGCTTGGCGAAAAGCTGGACGCGCTGGAGGTGTTTCACCCCGACCGTCTGGCCGGACGCATTCTGGGCATGGGCGACGTCGTGTCGCTGGTCGAAAAGGCCATGTCCACCATCGAGCAGGAAGAGGCCGAAAAGCTCGCCCGCAAGATGGAAAAGGGCAAATTCGATCTGGACGACATGCTGTCCCAGTTCAAGCAGATCGAAAAAATGGGCGACATCAAGGGCATCCTGGGGATGTTGCCGGGCATGGGTCGGATGACCGAACAGCTCAAATCGGCCCAGATCGACAACAAGATGATCGGCCGCCAGCGTGCCATCATCCAGTCGATGACCGGACACGAGCGCCGCAATCCGGACCTGATCAAGGCGTCGCGCAAGCGGCGCATCGCCGCCGGGTCGGGAACGTCGGTCCAGGATGTGAACAAGCTTTTGAAACAGCACCAGCAAATGGCCGACATGATGAAAAAGGTCGGTCGCATGGGGCAAAAGGGTCTGATGCGCCAGGGCCTGGGCGGGTTGATGCCGCCCGGCATGGGCAAACGGTTCGGCCGTTGAATCGGTCTGTCGAATTGGGTTTTTGAGGAAAAGGGAAATCAGGAATGTCGTTGAAGATTCGTCTTGCCCGCTCGGGCGCCAAAAAGCGGCCGTTCTATCGCATCGTGGTCGCCGATTCGCGCAGCCCCCGCGATGGCCGCTTCATCGAAAAGGTCGGCACCTACAACCCGATGCTGCCGTCCGACAGCGGCCAGCGGATCGTTCTGGACGAGGACCGGGTCCGTCATTGGCTGTCCAACGGCGCCCAGGCCACCGACCGTCTGGCCCGTTTCCTGGCTGATCGCGGCCTGATCGCCAAGCCGGCCCGGCCGGAACAGACCAAGAAGCCGCAGCCCAAGGCCAAGGCCCAGCAGCGTCTGAAGGACGCCGCCGATCGGGCCGAGGCCGAAGCGTCGGCCGCCGCCGGCGAATAAGCGCGTCGCGGTCAGGCGGTGTCTACGCCCAGGGTCTGCATCGGCGCCGTGATCGGCGCCCACGGCGTACGAGGCCAGGTGCGGATCAAAAGCTTCACCGCCGACCCCGTCGCCATCGGCGATTACGGCCCGGTGGAGACGGAAACGGGTGAACGCCGCTTCGCCGTCATGGTGGTGGGCCAGACCAAAGGGGCGGTGATCGCCCGGCTGGACGGGGTCACCGGACGCGACGCGGCGGAGGGGTTGAAGGGCGTGCGGCTGTATGTGCCGCGCGACCGCCTGCCGGAGACGGCGGAGGACGAGTTCCTCTATACCGATCTGGTGGGATTGCAGGCCGAGGACGGTTCCGGACGGGTTTTGGGCCGGGTCCGCGGCGTGTTCGATTTCGGCGCCGGCGACGTGCTGGACGTGACGGGACCGGAGGGGTCGCTGATGGTGCCCTTCACCCGCCAGGCGGTGCCGGAAGTGGATGTGGCGAACGGTCGGCTGGTGATCCATCCGCCGGCCTTCGCCGAGGATGAGGATGGACGGGACGAGGACGAACCGGCATGAACGCGGCGAACCAGCCGTGGCGGGCGACGGTCATCACCCTTTTCCCCGAGATGTTTCCGGGACCGCTGGGCCATAGCTTGGCCGGGCGGGCGCTCGCCGAGGGCATCTGGCGGCTGGACGCGGTCAATTTTCGCGACCACGCCACCGATCGCCATCGCTCGGTGGACGACGAGCCCTTTGGCGGCGGCCCCGGCATGGTGATGCGTCCCGACGTGGTGGCCGCCGCCATCAAGGGCGCGGCGGAATCCGGCGGGGTCGGGCCGCTGATTTATTTCACCCCGCGCGGGCGTCCGTTGGATCAGGCGCTGGTGCGGGAGCTGGCTGCGGGACCAGGGGCGACCCTGTTGTGCGGCCGGTTCGAGGGAATCGACCAGCGGGTGCTGGAAGCGAGCGCGGCGCGCGAGGTCAGTCTGGGCGATTTCGTCCTGTCCGGCGGTGAGATCGCCGCCCTGGCGTTGATGGATGCGACGGTGCGGTTGCTGCCGGGCGTGATCGGTCAGGCGGACTCGCTGGCCGAGGAAAGTTTCGAACGGGGATTGCTGGAATATCCCCATTATACCCGGCCCCAGACATGGGAAGGCCGGGCGGTGCCCGAGATCTTGTTGTCGGGGCACCACGAAAAGATACGCGACTGGCGGCGCGGCCAGTCGGAAGAGGTGACCCGGCAGCGGCGCCCGGACCTGTGGGCCCGGTACCGCCGGCGGGGTGAGGATTGAGGATAAATCAACCGAGGCGGCCCAGCGCGGGCCGCGACTTGAGTGAGGGTTTCAAGGTCATGAACATCATCGAGCAGCTTGAACAGGAGCAGGTCGCGAAGCTGACCGAAGGCCGGACCATCCCGGAATTCGCGCCCGGCGACACCGTGAAGGTGAATGTGAAGGTGGTCGAAGGCAGCCGCGAGCGGGTGCAGGCCTATGAGGGCGTGTGCATCGCCCGGCGCAATGACGGGCTCAACAGCTCGTTCGTGGTGCGCAAGATTTCCTATGGCGAAGGCGTCGAGCGCGTTTTCCCGCTCTATTCGCCCAACATCGCCTCGATCGAAGTGATCCGTCGCGGCGACGTGCGGCGCGCCAAGCTCTATTACCTGCGCGATCGCCGCGGCAAGTCCGCCCGCATCGCCGAGCAGACCACCGGCTACTCGGCCAAGATCACCGCCGCCGAGCGTCAGGCGGTCGCGGCCGAGAAAGCCAAGGCCAAGGGTTAGGATCGGCTTGGGGGCTTCCCGCCCCCGCCCTTTGCTGTCCGTGCCCCCAATTGAAGAGCGATCGATCCATGGCCCGCACCTTGTTCGATAAGATTTGGGATGCCCACCTCGTGGATTCCCAGGATGACGGCACCTGCCTGATCTATATCGACCGTCACCTCGTCCACGAGGTGACCTCGCCCCAGGCCTTCGAGGGCCTGCGCATGGCCGGGCGCAAGGTGCGCCATCCCGAGCGGACCCTGGCGGTGGCCGACCATAACGTGCCGACCACCGACCGCTCCAAGGGCATCGCCAACGAGGAAAGCCGCATCCAGGTGGAAACCCTGGAGACCAACGCCAGGGATTTCGGCATCCCCTATTACCCGATGGACGATGTCCGCCAGGGCGTCGTCCATATCGTCGGGCCGGAACAAGGCTTCACCCTGCCCGGCACCACCATCGTCTGCGGCGACAGCCACACCTCGACCCACGGCGCGTTCGGGGCGCTGGCCTTCGGCATCGGCACGTCCGAGGTCGAACATGTGCTGGCCACCCAGACCCTGGTGCAGAAGCCGGCCAGGAACATGCGGGTGACGGTGAACGGCACCCTGCCGGCCGGCGTGACCGCCAAGGACATCGTGCTGGCGGTGATCGGCCGCATCGGAACCGCCGGGGGCACCGGCCATGTCATCGAATATGCCGGAGAAGCCATTCGCGCCCTGTCGATGGAAGGCCGGATGACGGTCTGCAACATGACCATCGAAGCCGGCGCCCGCGCCGGGCTGATCGCCCCCGACGAAACCACCTTCGCCTATGTCCAGGGCCGGCCCATGGCGCCCAAGGGCGCCGCCTGGGAGAACGCCGTCGCCTATTGGCGCACCCTGGTCACCGACGAAGGCGCCCATTTCGACACCGAGATCGTGCTGAATGCCGCCGATCTGGTGCCGCAGGTCACCTGGGGCACCAGCCCCGAGGACGTCATCCCCATCACCGGGCGGGTGCCCGATCCGGCCGCCATCACCGACGAGGCCAAGCGCCGCGCCGCCATCCGCGCCCTTGATTACATGGGCCTGACCGCGGGGATGAAGGCCACCGACATCAAGGTGGACGTGGTGTTCATCGGCTCGTGCACCAACGGCCGCATCGAGGACCTGCGCGCCGCCGCCGCGATTCTGGACGGCCGCAAGGTGGCGTCCGGGGTCCAGGTGCTGGTGGTGCCGGGTTCGGGCCTGGTCAAGGAGCAGGCCGAGGCCGAAGGGCTGGACGCGGTGTTCCGCGAAGCCGGGGCCGAATGGCGCGAGCCGGGCTGTTCCATGTGCCTGGCGATGAATGCCGACCAATTGCAGCCGGGCCAGCGTTCGGCTTCGACCTCCAACCGCAATTTCGAAGGCCGTCAGGGCCGCGGCGGCCGCACCCATCTGGTCAGCCCGGCGATGGCGGCGGCGGCGGCGGTGACCGGAACGCTCACCGATGTGCGGGCTCTGCCGATTGCGGCGGCCGGAAAAATCGGCTAGGACTCAAAGCGTACGGGGCCATCGCCCCTGATTTCATTGATGAAAATGCGGGAATTCGAGGCCATGCCTCGGACGGGTCCGGGCGAACAGCCCGGCCGGGTCGCCCGCCGGACAAGGCTTACGCCCATGGACAAATTCACGGTTCTCACCGGCGTCGCGGCGCCGCTGCCGATGATCAACGTCGATACCGACATGATCATCCCCAAGCAGTTTCTGAAGACCATTCGTCGCACCGGCCTGGGCCGCAACCTGTTCGACGAGATGCGCTACAATCCGGACGGCAGCGAAATCCCCGATTTCGTCCTCAACCG
>JAJZUL010000042.1 GCA_021848545.1 Pseudomonadota bacterium | reverse complement strand
TTCGCGGACGCCGCCAATACCGGGGTATTGGCAAGGCCGCAAAAAGCCCAGGCGGATCAAAGACCAAGCCAGCGCCCGCCGGAACCGTGAATAGATCGGGCTGGAAACATGACGGGAAGAAAATGGGCATGGTGCCTGTGACGGGTGAACGCGCTTTTCGATGACTGACGACGTTCTCGGCGATCAATCCACCATCTGCCGGCGGCTGTTCGACATGTCGCGGGACATGATGTGCGTATTGGACGACGGCCGCATCGTCGCCGTCAACAGCCACGGCGCGGCGCGGCTGGGGGCCACGGCCGGCTCTCTGATCGGACGCCGGCTGGAGGACCTGTTCCATGCCGATTACCAATCGGTGGTCCGGGACGCGCCCGATTTGCTGACCCGGGGCACGGCCCTGATGAAGGTGATGGGCGCCGACGGGCGCAGTTTCGACGCCGAAGTCGATCTCACCCCGACCGAAGGCGACACCGGGGGGCTGGCGCTGCTCAGCATTCGCGACATCAGCCGCGAGACCGGCGGCACCGCGAAAATGATTCAGGACCAGCACCGCTTCCGCCGGATCGTCGATCTCGCCAGCGACATGATCTGTCTGGTGGCGGATGGCCGGGTGGAATTCGTCAATCCCGCCGGCGCCCAGCTTCTGGCCGACGGATCGGTATCGCAGGTGATCGGCCGGCCGCTTGCCGATTTCGTCCATCCCGCGCAACGCGACCTGATCGAGACCGGGCTGGCCGCCCTGGCCCGCGAGACTTCGCTGCTGTCGGTCCGCCTGGTTTCGTTGGGCGGACGGACCGCCGACGTTGAAATGGCGGTCCGCGCCCTCGGCGACCGCCCCAACTCCTACCTGGTGGACGCGCGCGACATCACCTTGCTGCTGCGATCCTCGGAACGGCTGCGCGAGCGCGAGGCCCGCCTGCGCAGCATCCTCGATTCGGTCGCCGACGGCATCGTCATCACCGATTCCGTGGGGCGCATCGTTTCCTTCAATCCCGCCGCGGAATCCATTTTCGGCTGCGCCGCCAACGAGGCGATGGGGCAATCCATCACCGGCTTCATCCCCGAATGGGCCAATCTGGCCGGAGACGGATTGAGGGACGAGGTATTGCGCCGGGCGCAATCCACCTTTATGACCGCCCATCCCGAAATGGTGGCCCGACGCCCGGACGGAACGTCGGTGCCGATCGAGGTGACCGTATCGGGGGTCGATCTGGCGGAAGAACCGCTGCTGGTGATCGCCGCCCGCGACATCACCGAACGGCGGCGGGCGGAGGAACGCATCCGCTATCAGGCGCTGCACGACGCATTGACCGGCCTGCCCAACCGTCAGGTCTTCATGACCCGGCTGGACGGGGTGGTGCGCGCCAATCTGCGGCGGGGACGGATGGGCGCGCTGCTGGTCGTCGATGTGGACGGCCTGAAGCTGGTCAATGACAGTCTCGGCTACGAGATCGGCGACGCGGTACTGAGCGAGGTCACCCGCAGGCTGGCGGCCAGCCTGTCGCCGGACAATTTCCTGGCGCGGCTGGGCGGCAACGAATTCGGCGTGATCCTGCACGAGATGGTCGACGAACACGACGCTTCGGCCCTGGCGCGGCGCCTGATCGAGGTCATCGACCAGCCGGTGGTGGTCGACACCCTGGAAGCCCATGTGATGGCCTCGGTGGGAATCGCGCGCATGCCCAGCGACGGCGAGGACGTGGCCGGGCTGCTGCGCAACGCCTCGGCGGCCCTGACCCAGGCCCGCGAACAGGGTCGCGGTTCGCTCGCCTTTTTCACCGCCGATCTCGACCGCCTGCTGGAAGAGCGTCTGCGCCTGCGCACGGGTCTGGCCCGCGCCCTGGACAACCATGAATTCGCCCTGCTCTACCAACCCAAGGTCGATCTCGTCGATGGGCGCATGTCCGGGGTCGAGGCGCTGCTGCGCTGGGACCACGGCGATCACGGCATGGTGCCGCCCTCCAAATTCATCCCCATCATGGAAGACACCGCGCTGATCGGCCCGGTGGGGCGCTGGGTGCTGGAAACCGCCTGCGCCCAGCAGCGCGACTGGGTGCGCCAGGGCTTCACCGATCTGCGCATGGCCGTCAATCTGTCGGTCCGCCAGATGCGCCCCGGATTGGTGCCGATGGTTGAAGAGGTGCTGGCGAATGCCGATCTCAGTCCGGACCAATTGGAGATCGAAATCACCGAATCCCTGCTGATGAAGGACACCGAGCACGCCATCGCCATGCTGCGCAATCTGGCCGATATGGGCGTGCAGCTGGCGATCGACGATTTCGGCACCGGCTATTCGTCGCTCAGCTATCTGAAGCGGCTGCCGTTGCACACCATCAAGATCGACCGTTCGTTCATTACCGAAATGACCGACGATCCCGATGCCGCCGAGATCGTGCGCACCATCGTCACCATGGCCCGTTCCCTCAGACGCCGCACCATTGCCGAGGGCGTGGAAACGCCCGGCCAGCTTGCCATGCTGCGGGAATTCGGGTGCGACGAAATCCAGGGCTACCTGTTCAGCCGGCCGGTGGCGGCATCGAACGTGCGGGCCATGCTCAAGGCCGAACGCGATCCCGACCACCGCAGCGCCATATCGACGCCGTTCTGACGGCATAAGGATTTCCATGACGCCGTCACCATCCGCTTCCCCTTTCTCCGGCCGCACCGCTCTGGTGGTCGATGACGAACCGTTCAGCCGCAAGGTGCTGGAACGCATGCTGCTGTCCCTGGGCTTCGCCGCCGTGGTCGAAGCCGAAACCGGCCGAGCCGCGTCACGCCTGATTCGCGCCGATCCCGACGCCGTGCATGTGGTCATTTCCGACATCGTGATGCCGGAGGCCACCGGCCTGCAATTGCTCCAGGCGGTCCGCACCGGAGTCGCCGGCCCCCATCACGACATGCCGCTGATCCTGCTGACCGGCCGCGCCGATCGCGGCATGGTGGACGCGGCCATGACCTATGATTGCGACGGTCTGCTGATCAAACCCACCAGCCGCGACGAGGTGCGCGACCGCCTGATCCGGGTGCTGGGGGGCGACCGGACCATCCGCAACGCCGATTACTACACCGCCATCGCTTTGGGCGACGCTCCCGCACCGCAACCGGAGGAAGCGGCCGTCGATTCCGCCCAACCGCCCAGCCTGCTGCCTTTGGACCAGATCGCCGAAGGCATGGTGCTGGCCGCCGACGTCCTGGCCGGCGGCGGCGACGTGCTGCTGTCGGCCGGACGCATCCTCGACCGCAAGATGCTGACCATGCTGGGCGATCTGCGCCTGTTCGACGCCGATCTCGGACGCCTGCTGGTACGCCCCCCGCCCCGCGCCTGAGAGCCCGACCCGAAAGTCGCCATGGCGGCCTGCAAATGGCGGTTTTCTGCGCTTCCTCTGCTCACGTACATAAAGTACGCTCCGCTGCGGTTCTCGAAAACCGCCATTTTCGGCTCACCCTGCCGACATTCGGGGCGGGCTTTGATTCAGGCGGCGTCGGGACCGAGAATGTCGATCCGGGCGCGGGCCTCGGCCTCGACCCATTGACGGCGCAGGACCGCCTCGTCGACCGCCAGCCCCTTGTCCCGCAAATCCGCGCCCGCCTTGGTCAGCGCGGTCCCCCCGGCGATGACCGCCTCGACCATGGCCCTGGCGTAAAGCTCGGCCTTGTCGCCGGCCAGGCCCAGCGTTTCGGCGACCACGAGCCCGAACAGGCGGTCGCGGCGGGTGTTGATGCGAAAGACCGCTTCCTGTTCGCGGCGGAATTTGGCCTCGAACGCCTTTTTGCGGTCTTCGAACAACTCTTCGCCGGACGGCGTCGAAAAGGGTGAGGACATCGTCTGCCGCGTTCCGAAAGGTCGAGTGATACTAATTGTGTTACTCTGCCCCGTACCGACCGGCAAAGCAAATCTGAGGATTGCGAAATGTGCTCGCTGGTGATGCTGCGTCGCCCGGACCATGCCTGGCCGCTGATCGTCGCCGCCAACCGCGATGAAAAAACCGACCGCCCCTGGCGCCCGCCCGGCCGCCATTGGCCGGACCGGCCGGAAGTAATGGCGGGACGGGACGAGACCGCCGGCGGCAGCTGGCTCGGCCTGAACGATTTCGGCCTGTTGGCCGCTCTTCTCAACCGGGTGGGATCTTTGGGGCCGGCGCCGGACAAAAGATCGCGCGGCGAATTGGTTCTGGACGCCCTGGACCATGCCGACGCCGATGCCGCCGCCGACGCCCTGGCGGCCATCGACGGCCGGGCCTATCGCCCGTTCAATCTGGTGATCGCCGACAATCGCGACGCCTTTTGGCTGCGTTCGACCGGCGGCGCCATGGTCGAGGTCCACCCCATTGTTCCCGGCACGCATATGCTGACCGCGCTCGATCTGGACGACCAGGCCAGTCCGCGCATCCGCGCCTATCTGCCGCGCTTTCACGCCGCCCCCGCCCCCGATCCGGCCACGGGCGATTGGGACTCCTGGCGGCGATTGGCGAGCGAAGCGACCCTCGCCGATGGCGACGAGGAAGGCGGCGCCATGATTCAGTCCCGCGCCGACGGATTCGGCACGGTCTCGTCCAGCCTGATCGCCCTGCCCGAGGCCACCTACGGCAAGCCGACCCCGCCCATCTGGCTGTTCGCCCCCGGCCGCCCCGATCAGGTGGATTACGCGCCGGTTTTATTTTAACACCGCCGACCTACGGCACCCGGAGGCCGCTTCAGCGGCCGACTATGCGCGTTGAGCGCGCCGGAGCGAGCGCAGCGAGTGAGGATAGCCAAGCGCGAGCGCCGGCGCTTGAGGCCCAACCAAAAAAAACTAAGCGTAGCCGCCGACTATGCGCCCGAAGCGGAGCGGAGCACCAAGACTCGCGCGCCGGAGCGAGCGCAAGCGAGTGAGGACAGCCAAGCGCGAGCGCCGGCGCCTGAGGCCAACCAATTAATGCAATTCAGCGCGGATTTTTTGGCGCAGGACGTCGATGGGGACGTAGCTTCCGCCCTGCTTGAAATGCCAGAAGGTCCAGCCGTTGCAGGCGGGCGCCCCCTGAACCAGGGCGCCGACCTTGTGGATGGACCCGCGATGGTCGGCGGCGATCAGGGTGCCGTCGGCGCGGATTTTGGCGCTTTTATCGTACCGCGTCCCGCCGAACAGCAGATCGCCCGGCGTCAGCAACCCCCGCTCGACCACGGTGCCGAAGGGGACACGGGGCTCGCTCCGCTTCGACGGGGTCAGCAATACGCTGGGATCGGCCAGGGGCCGCACCAGATCGATCCGCGCCCGGGCGGCCGCCGCGTAACCGGGGTCGCGCTCAAGGCCGATATAATGGCGGTGCAACAGGCGGGCGACGGCGCCGGTGGTGCCGGTGCCGAAAAAGGGATCGAGAACCACGTCGCCGGGCTTGGTCGCGGCCATCAGCACCCGGTACAGCAGGGATTCGGGCTTTTGGGTCGGATGGGTCTTGCGGCCACCATCCTTCAACCGCTCCGACCCGGTGCAAAGCGGCAGCAGCCAGTCGCTGCGCATCTGCACATCGTCGTTCAGAGCCTTCATGGCGTCGTAATTGAAGGTATAGCGCGACTGGGGCGTCTTGGCGCACCAGATCAGGGTTTCATGGGCGTTGGTGAAGCGGGTGCCGCGGAAATTGGGCATCGGATTGCTTTTGCGCCAGACGATATCGTTCAGCACCCAGAAGCCCAGATCCTGAAGCGCCGCCCCCACCCGGAAGATATTGTGGTAGCTGCCGATCACCCACAGGGTGCCGTCGTCCTTCAGCACGCGCCGCGCCGCCGTCAGCCAGGCCCGGGTAAAGGAATCATAGGCGGCGGGTTCGGAAAACCGGTCCCAATCCTCGTCCACCCCGTCCACCAGGCTGTTGTCGGGGCGCAGCAAGGTGCCGCCCAATTGCAGATTATAGGGCGGATCGGCGAACACCATGTCCACCGATCCGGCGGGCAGGTCGTTCATCAGGGCGATGCAATCGCCCTCCAACAGGGTATCGAGCGGCAGCGACATGGCCGTCACTTTGAGTCAAAGACGAGAGTCCGTCAAGAACCTCTTGAATCCCATGATTCTTTTTGTCGAGAAACCACAGCCGCGACCGGCGCGAAGCTGCGCCGGTGATG
Source organism: Pseudomonadota bacterium (assembly GCA_021848545.1). Classification (GTDB taxonomy): domain Bacteria; phylum Pseudomonadota; class Alphaproteobacteria; order Rhodospirillales; family Magnetospirillaceae; genus JAJZUL01. The sequence continues at coordinate 22,086 of JAJZUL010000042.1, read as the reverse complement.
GAGGGTCGGCCCCAGGCGGGCCAAGGCTTCCAGATGAGCCCCGGTACCGTAACCGGCATTCTTCTCCCAGCCATAGCCGGGAAAATCGCGGGCCAGGGCCTCCATCAGCCCGTCGCGATGGACCTTGGCCACCACCGAGGCGGCGGCGATCGACAGGCTGATGCCGTCGCCCTTGACCAGGCAACGGACCGGGCAGGGCAGGGTTTTCGGCGCCCGGTTGCCGTCGACCAAGGCCCAATCGGCGGAGCGCCCCAGCGCCGCGTAGGCGCGGGCCATGGCGAGAAAGGTGGCGTTGAGGATGTTGATCCGGTCGATCTCCACCACCTCGGCCGATCCCAACCCGATCGCCGCCGCGCCGTTCGCCGCCTGCTCGTAGAGCAGATCGGCCAGCCGGCGCCGCGCCGCCGGGCGGATCTTTTTGGAATCATCGAGATCCTGGAAAAGACGCGGTGACAAGCGCGCCGGGTCGAGGATGACCGCCGCCGCCACCACCGGACCGGCCAGGGGGCCGCGCCCGACCTCGTCGAGGCCGGCGACCACTCCGCCCAATTCGGCTTCCACCGAAAAATCAGGCACGGCTTATGGGCCGGTCGCCGCCGTCGTTTGCAAACGCCGATCCACGGCGATCCGGCACGACAGCAGCCAGCGGATGCGGGCAAGACGCCAGCTTTGATGGCCCCCGCTTTCCTTTCCGGTGAAAAGTCCGACCACGGCATCCTCGGCATGGCGCCGGTCGGCCGCCGCCAGCTTGGCCAGATCGGCATCGATGGCCTTGTCCTGCGCCCGCCAGAATTTCTTGCCCCAGACCAGGGCGCTGACCGAGGCCACCGGATCGCCGGGCCGGCAGGCATGATCGAGCACGAAGGCCCGGGATGGCCAGATCAGCCATGCCAGCGCCGCGACCACCAGGACGGCCGCCCCCACATATTTGATACGCATGACTCATCCCGTTCAAAATCGTGAGGCGGAGTTTAACCCGGATTTCCCGCGCCGGCGCCGTTTTGATCCCGTTTCGGGGAGCCGGAGCGCCAAGTCGCGAAAACGCGGGCGGAACCCGTCCGGCTCCAAGGCCCCGGACCCCCACCACCACCAAAAATGGCGGGTACCAACGAACAACAACCAACTAAATTACGTCGCCGAAAAGAAAAAAAACGTCTAAAATTTATTTAGAAATGGTTACTACCCTTGTTTAAACAGAAGTTTTTTTGGCTCAGACAGAGCCATTGCCGGACAAGGACGGTTACGATGGGGCTTGGGGGCGGCGGGAGCGCGGGTCGAACGACGTTTGAGATTCAACGACTTCGACAGGACCGTTGGGTTACCGAAACAGTTCGCGACACCGAACAGGCGGCGCGCGAAACGGCCAAGGGCGTATTCGCCGATAAAAGCTGCGCCGGCGTGCGGGTCGTGCGCAATTGGGCCCATGGCGACGGGACGATTTCGGAAACCGTAATCGCGGAACAGACCCGGACCGTTCGCGACGACGGGCCGATGCGCATCAACAAGATCGAGGATGCGCCCCCCCGTTGCCAGAAGCTGGAAGAGTATTTCAGCATCGAGTCCCGCGCGACCATGGGCCGGGTGTTCCACACCTACCTGGAGAAGCTCCAGCTCACCCCCACCGAAATCCTGCACCAACGCAAGGAATTGCAGCGCCTTCAGGACAAGGACACGCTGGTGCCCTCGGCCATCGACGCGGTGGCCACCCTTCAGACGGCCGGAACCGAGTCGAGCGCCAAGGACCGGCGCGAGGAAATGTTCGCGGCCCTCAACCAGATCACCGCCAAGGCGCGCGCCACCGAAAAGAAGAACCTGCCCAAACTGGGAGAGAAATTTTCCGGCCTGATCGCGACGCTCGCCAAATCGGCCGACGCCGATTATCTGGCGATGACGGTCCTGGCGCGGACCCTGTCGGGCACCCCCAATTGGCTGGGCAAACTGGGCACCTTGTGCAAACTGGCCGAAGCCGAAACCGATGCCCACGCCCTGGAGCTGCTCGATACGGTGATCGCCGACGTGCTGGGAACCGACGTGATCCAGGAAATCCTGGGGCCGCTGCCGTCTCTGGCCAGCGCCATCATCGGCCTGATCGATCTCGCCGACGGCCAATTCGACCCCAACACCAGCGATTCCATCGAGGTCGCCGAGGCCCTCAACCATCTGTTCGCCGCCCACAAGCTGCCCGCCAGCGCGCGGCGCCTGATCGACCGGGCGTTGCGCCAATTGCGCTCCGCCCAGCCTTTGTGCCGGCACAACCCCGCCAAGGAGTTGGAGGAATACGGACGGGTTCTGACCCGGCTGCTGCTGCCCGGATCCATCCTGGCCGGCGCCCAGGCGGCCGAAGCCCTGACCCTGCGCGGCACCCGTTTCGTCGAGCAGGGGGGCAACGCCGGTCGCCGCACCGCCATCACCAACACCGTCCATGCCCTGCCCGACCGGGCCAGGGGGGTCATGTATCTGTCGGAACTGACCAAGACCGATCTGGCCAAGGACCATCTGAACGACATCATCGAACAATTGGACGGGGTGTTCAGCACCCGGGTGATCGATGAATTATGCCGCCGTTCGCTGACGCCCAAGGAGCGGTTGATCACGGCCACCGGCGCCATCAACGCCGCCCGTTCCTCGGCCCTGCCCGAGGAGCTCAAGGAGCAGGTGTCCCGCCATATCGATACCGTCCTGGAACGCTATCTGGTCGATGAAAAGATCATCGACCGGCTGGACGATCCCGCCGCGCCCCTGCGCGACCGCGCCGTCCGTCTGGTCAAATTCTGCGGGGCCGGCGTCCTGCCCGAAGGCCGCGCGCTCAATCGCGCCCGCCAGCGGGTGGTGGACCTGCTTCGGCAACCCAAGTTCGACCAGCAATTCGTCGAAGGCATCAGCGACCCGGAGAAAGCGGCCGAATCCCTGCGCGCCTTCCACACCCTGCTGGTTCAGTCCGGATTCGGCGGGTAACACGTCCCGGTTCGCCCGTCAGGAATCCGCGTCCCAACACGCCATTCCGGCACGGTCGCCCCAGCCGGCGGCGGCGATCTCCAGCACCTGCATGACGGCGCCGGCCCGTCCCTCGTCTGCCTTTTCATCCGCGACCACCGCGATCCGCCCGGCAGGCAGGCCGCTTTCGATCAGAGAAGCCCGGACCGCGTCCGCCGGCACGATCAGCGCCTCGGCCCGCCGCGACCAGAACGATCCCGCCGGCTGGCATTCCCGCACCGCCAGCACCAGGGGCCGGCGCCGCGCGATCGCCACCAGCCATGCCGCCGCCACCATCGGCCAGACGTCGGGCATGGCCATCACCACGTCGGGACGATCGACCCGCAATCCCCGCGCCAAGACGCCGAACGCGGCCCGGACCGGCACCCGGCGCGCGGCGATGATGGTCACCCGATGGCCCCACTCCGCCCAGCGGGACTCGATCCCTGCGCCATGGGTGTCGGCGATGAGCAGAATGTTCATGAGGCCTCCAGCATCCGCCGGTACAGCTCCATGGTCTGGGCGGTCACCACCTTGTCTCCGAATTCGGCTTCGGCGCGGCGGCGCGCCGCCCGCCCCATCCGGCGTCGCAGATCGCCATCCAGGGCCAGACGCTCCATCGCCCGAGCCAGGGCGCACCAGTCGCGCGGCGGCACCAGCAATCCCTCCACCCCGTCGGTCACCACCGCCCGGCACCCGGGGACGTCGGTGGTGATGATGGGGCGTCCGGCGGCGGCGGCCTCCAACAACGATTTCGGCAGCCCCTCGCGATAGGAAGGCAACACCGCGACATGGGAGCCCGCCAGCAATTCGGCCACATCCGACCGGCGGCCCAGCCATTCCACCGCGCCCTCCGCCGCCCAGGCCGCCATCTGGTCGCGGCTCAAGGCCGAGGAATTATCGGCATCGGGATCACCCACCAGCACCACCCGGCACGGCACCTTGCGACGCCGCAACAGGCGGGCGGCCAGCACCATTTCACGGATGCCCTTGTCCGCCAGCATACGCGACACCACCAGAAAAACCGGCACCCCGTCGGGCTCGGGCATCGGCCGGAAACGGTCGAGATCGACCCCCGCCCCCCGGACCATCACCAGCCGCTCCGGCGTGACGATGCGATGCGCCAGCAGGGCGGCGGCATCGTCGTCATTCTGCAAAATCACCCGGATGCGCCCGCCCCCCAGCATCAGACGCATCCAGCTCACCACCGCGATCCGCAACAGCCCGGCCGCCGGACGCCGCCGTCCCGCGGTGAACAGATAGCCCAATCCACCCAGGGCGCAAATCGCGTCCAGCCCCAGGATGCGGGCGGCGAAGGCGCCGTACAGCACCGGCTTCAAACCCACGGCGTGGAGCAGCCGGGGCCGTTCGCGCCGCAGCACCCCCACCAGACGGATGATGGTCAGGATTTCGCGCAACGGATTGTGCGAGGCGCGGCGCATATCGAACGGCACCACCCGCAACCCGGCCACCGCGTCCAGGGCCGGCCGGTCGGTTTCGCCGAGATTGGTGATCAGCGACGTCCGCCAACCGGCATGGCGGCAAGCCTCCGCCAAATTGCGGCGATGGGACAGGAAGTACGAGCTTTCGGTGATGAGAAAGGCGACGTCCGGGATCGCCGCGGGCGAAGGCATCGACGGGACGGCCATGGCTGAAGGGGAGGAAGCGACGGGCACGCGCGCTCTCACACCTGGACCGATTCGACCGCGTTTCGGGAGGCCGAAAGAGAATCGGAGACGCCCACCCGGCTCTTGTCCAGAATCCGGAACAGAAAGGCCTGCGCCGCCAGCGCCGCCCACCAGGAATCGGTATTCACCTGGAAATCGACGCTGCTGATGACCAAAACGATGACAAACACCATCAGGGCATACGGCCGGAACGGCGCCGACAGCCGGCCGATCCGGCGATAGGCCACCCAGATCAGCGCGATTGCGAGCAGCACGGCCACCGGCCCGAGATCGACCCACAATTCCAGCCATTGATTGTGCGGATAGATGCCCGCCTTCGTGATGTAGACGTAATGCGCCAGTTCCGACGGCGTGGCGGGGATGCCGTGCGAGACCTGCAACCCCCACCCCAGAAACGGGCGATCGAGAACCCGCGCCGACATGAAATCCCAGATTTCCAGCCGCGCGCCCGCCGATGGCTTGATATGGGGGATCAGCACGGACCGGTAGGTTTCGATCCCCCGCAACAGCCACGGCAGGCTCAGCGCCATCGCCGTGGTCGCCGCCGCGAGGACCTTTCCCGTCAATCCCGACCGCCAATAGGCCACCAACAGAACCGCCACCGCGATCGGCAGAGCCAGTTGCGCCGTGGTGCAAACGCTGACCATGATCGTCACCACCAAAGCGGCGACCACCACCGTGACCTTGCGCCAATCCCGGCGTTCCGCCCACCATGCCAGCACCGGACCGGCCAGCAGCATCGAATACAGCACGCCGCGGTTGAACTTGGTCCCCGCCTCCAGGCCGTAGCGTCCGTGCGACGCATACCCCACGACGGCATCGGCGGCGATCACCAGGGCGCCCAGGACGAAGGCCGCGGTCATCACCGGCGGCAGCAGCGCCGCGATCCGCGGCGACACCGTCCGGCTGGCGCCCAGAAACACCAGCGCCCCGGCCATGACCGCCGTGCTTTGCAGGGCGCCGCTGACGGTGGAGGCCGGCATCACCGACCAGGAAACGCTGGCCCAGCACCACAGGGCGAACAGGACCGCCAGAACGGTCAGCACCGGATCCAGGGAAAAGCCGGCCCCCCGCGACACCAGCAGACGCACCCCGCCCAGACCGAAGATCATCGCGGCATAGCCCGGCCCCACCGCCAGACCGACCACCGGCAATACCGCGAATATGGCCAGCAGCAAACCATCGGCGATCAGCACGTCGCGGCGCATTGTTTCCACACCCGTCTCCCTTGCATCGGCGTCGGCGCGACTTTGGCACCGGATGCCGGTCACCTCAAGCGGCGTTCGAGGCGCACCATGGTCCAGGGCAGGGCCGGCACCTCGCGCAGACCGGCCAGCAGCCAGTCGCGGCCGGGGGGACGCGGCGGCGGCACCGCCAGGCCGGCGACGGGCTGACCCAAGCGCCGAAACACGTACAAGGCTCGCGGCAAGTGATAGAGGTCGGTCACCACCGCCAGCCGCCGCCAGCCGTGGGCATGGGCCAGCGGCAACGTGTAAAGGGCGTTCTCGATGGTGTTGCGGGATCGGTCCTCGACCATGACCCGTGCCGGCGCCAGCCCCAGCGCCAGCGCCAGATCGCGCATCGCCAGGGCTTCCGGACGGGCATGGGCCACGGCTCCGCCTGCCATCACCAGATGGCCGGCCCGGCCGGACAGACACAAAGCCGCACCGTGGCGTACCCGCCGCTCCAGCGCCGCCGACGGCGTCCCGTCGGGCCGCAGCGACGCGCCCAGAACGATCGCGGCATCGAAGACGGGGCCGGCATCGCCCTCGACAGTCCCGCCGGTCCCCCCTAAATACATCACGTTCTTCGCCCCGACATTGGAGACCCTCATGGAACTGCGCCGCAATTCCGACGTCATCGTGGAAACCATAGCGCCCCAAGGCAAGCGCATCATCGATGTCGGCTGCGGCGACGGCAGCCTGACCCGCCATCTGACGAAACACGGCGCCCGCGTGCTGGGGGTGGAATGCGGCCCCCGCCAATTGGCCAAGGCCCGCGCCGCCGAGCCGGCCGGCGACGAGGAGATCGTCGAAGGCGTGGGCCAGGCCCTGCCCGCCGGCGACGGCGAGGCCGACGTGGTGGTGTTCTCCAACAGCCTGCACCACATTCCCGCCGAATTCATGGCCAAGGCCCTGGCGGAGGCCGTCCGGGTTCTGAAGCCGGGCGGGACGGTCTATATCTCCGAACCCATTGCCGAAGGCGCCTTTTTCGAAACGGCCCGGCCGGTGGACGACGAAACCGAGGTCCGCGCCCTGGCCCTGGCCGCCATCGGCGATTGCGCCGCCGCCGGCCTGACGCAGATTGACGAATTTTTCTATCTCCACCCCATCGAGATGACGAAATTCGAAGATTTCCACGACCGCATCGTCTCCGCCAATGCCGAGCGCGAGGAAAAATTCCGCGCCATGGAGGAGGATCTGCGCGCCCTGTTCGCCGGAAACGCCAAGCGCACCGAGGACGGCGGCTACCGCTTCGAACAACCGATGCGGATCAACCTTCTGCGCAAGGTGTGACGGGCGCGGGCCAAGCCGCCGGAGGTGGCGCCCCAGGGTCATCGGGCGAAGGCGACTTGGAGCGGAGCGACTAGGCCGTTGAGGCCGCCGCAGCGTAAGCGAGGATAGCCAAGGGCGCGGACGCGACCGCCCGGCGCTTGAGGGAAATATAAATAATCCAGGGGAGGCGGGTTCACCCGATTCCCCTGGCGCAGCCAACAAACGGTGGACGCCCGCCCGCCCGTTCTTATAGTGCTCGGCGGATGGGCGGGGCCTTGTGGGACATAGCCAAAGGCGGATTATCGTAATGCGGGTGTTGCACGTCGTTGCCGGCGGGGACGGCCATGCCTGATCCTGGCCGCGCGGACGATCCGGGACGAATCCTGGTGATCCGGTTGGGCGCCCTGGGCGATTTCCTGTTGTCGCTGGGGCCGATGGCGGCGATCCGCGAAGCCCACCCGAACGCCCGGATCACATTGTTGACGACCCGCCCCTATGCGCGGATCGGGCGCGATTGCGGACTGTTCGACGACATCATGCTGGACGAACGGCCGAAGCTGTACGATATCCGCGGAATCCTGGCCCTGCGCCGCCGTTTGCGGGATGGCGGCTTTTCCTTCGTCTACGACCTTCAGACCTCGGATCGTTCGGGATTTTATTTCCGGCTGTTCGGCCGCACCCGCCGGCCCGGCTGGTCCGGGATCGTCGCCGCGGGATCCCATCCCCACCGCAATCCCCGGCGCACACGAATGCACACCATCGAACGGCAGGCCGACCAGTTGCGGGAAGCGGGACTGGCCGAAGTGCCGCTATCGGACCTGTCCTTTCTGCAAGGCGACGTTTCCGGGTTGGTGCCCGAGGGGCCATTGGCGCTGCTTCTGCCCGGCGGCGCGCCGCATCGGCCGGACAAACGCTGGCCGGCGGCGAATTACGCCGAAATCGCCTGCCGGCTGTCGGCACGGGGGATCACTCCGGTCCTGATCGGCACCGACGCCGAGCGCGAGGTCATCGCCCAGGTGACGGCCGCGTGCCCGGCGGCTTTGTCTCTGATGAACCGGACCGATTTCGGACAGATCGCCACCTTGGCCCGCCGCGCCGTCCTCACGCTGGGCAACGACACCGGGCCGATGCATCTGGTCACCCTGGCCGGCGGCCGCGCCCTGGTCCTGTTCTCGTCCTCGTCCGACCCGGCCCTGTGCGGACAGCGCGGCGCGGCGGTGCGCCACCTGTCGGCGCCCCGCCTGGAGGATCTGCCACCCGCCGCCGTCTGGGAGGCGTTGATCGCGGCGAATGGGGCGGGCGATGGCCCGCCGCTCTCGCCTACCCCCGCGCCATCTTCGCCAGCCGCATGCGCAGGGCGTTCAGCTTGATGAAGCCCTGGGCGTCGCGCTGGTCGTAGACGCTGTCTTCCTCGAAGGTGACGAAATCCAGGCGGTACAGGGATTTCGGGCTCTTGCGGCCGGCGGTGATGATGTTGCCCTTGTACAGCTTGAGCCGCACCGTCCCCTCGACATGGGTCTGGGTCGCGTCCACCAGCGCCTGCAAGGCCTCGCGCTCCGGGCTGAACCAGAAGCCGTTATAGATCAGCTCGGCATAGCGGGACGCCAGATCGTCCTTGAGATGGGAGGCGCCGCGATCGAGCGTGATGCTTTCGATGGCGCGGTGCGCCCAATAAAGCACGGTGCCGCCGGGGGTTTCGTAGACGCCGCGGCTTTTCATGCCGACGAAGCGGTTTTCCACCAGATCGATGCGGCCGATGCCGTTGCGCCCGCCGATCTCGTTCAAACGGGTCAGCAGGGCGGCCGGCGACAAAGCCTCGCCATTGACTGCCACCGCGTCGCCCTTCTTGAACTCGATCTCGACATATTCCGGCTTGTCGGGCGCCTGCTCGGGGCTGACCGTCATCCGGTACATGTCGCCGTCGGGCTCGACCCAGGGATCCTCCAGCGCCTTACCCTCGTAGGAGATGTGCAGCATGTTGGCGTCCATGGAATAAGGCGCCTCGCCGCGCTTGTCCTTGGCGATGGGAATCTGGTGCTTTTCGGCGTAATCCAGCAGCTTGGTGCGGCTGGTCAGATCCCACAGGCGCCAGGGGGCGATGACCTTGATCTCGGGCTTCAGGGCGTAATAGCCCATCTCGAAACGCACCTGATCGTTGCCCTTGCCGGTGGCGCCGTGACAGACCGCGTCGGCGCCCACCTGATTGGCGATCTCGATCTGGCGCTTGGAAATCAGCGGCCGGGCGATCGAGGTGCCGAGCAGATAGATGCCCTCGTACAGGGCGTTGGCGCGGAACATCGGAAAGACGAAGTCGCGGACGAATTCCTCGCGCAGATCGTCGATATAGATGTTCTCGGGCTTGATGCCCATGGTCAGCGCCTTGGCGCGGGCCGGCTCCAGTTCCTCGCCCTGGCCGAGATCGGCGGTGAAGGTCACCACCTCGCACTGATACTGGTCCTGCAGCCAGCGCAGGATGATCGAGGTATCGAGCCCGCCCGAATAGGCCAGCACCACCTTCTTCACGTCGCCCTTGCTCATGGCATTCCACCTCCGCCGGAAATCAAGCGGCGCAGTATAGGCCAAGCGGCTCCGGCGGCAAGGGGGCCATTATCCGATCAGATCGGCGGCCAATCGCCGGGCCAGAGCCGGCCAACCCTCCGGCGGGCGCCGATACAGGCGCATGGACGGATAAAGCCCGGTGGCGGGGCCGCCGCGCGGCCAGCGCCAGTCCAGGCCGGTGTCGGGCAGCAGCACCCAGACCGGCACCCCCATGGCCCCGGCCAGATGGGCGGGCGCGGTATCGACGCTGATCACCAGATCGAGCCCGGCCATAATCGCGGCGGTCGCGGCGAAATCGGTCAGTTCGGCCGAGCGGTCGCGGATGCGGCCGGCCCACGGGCCTTGGCCCGCCTGCGCCGCCGCCCCGCCATGTTGGAGAGCGGTCCATTCGATGCCGTCCGCCGCCAGCAGCGGCGCCAGTTCATCCAGCGCCAGACTGCGGCGGCCATCGTTGGCGTGATCGGGATTGCCGGCCCAGACCAGCCCGACCCGGCGCGGCGGCGCCGAGGACGGCTTCCGCCCGGCGCCGACATAGGGCGCGCCCGGCCAGGATCGGTCGAGATCGGCCGCGCCCAACAGATGAGGCAGGCTGAGCAGCGGCGCCTGAATATCGGCGGCGGGCAGAATATCATGCGGCCCCACCACCCGTTCCACGCCGGGGATGGTGGCGGCCAGTCCCACCAGGGGCGTCTGCACCAGAACCGTCACCCGCAGGCCCCGCTCCGCCAGGGGCCGCACATGGCGCAGGAACTGGATGGCGTCGCCCATCCCCTGGTCGTTCCACACCAGAATGCGCGTGCCCGGCGGCTCGCCGCCGCGCCAAAGCGGCAGATCGGGGCGGATCGAACCGGGCTGGGGCTGGGCCAGACGCCATTCGAATTCCGCCAGCCCCTCGGCCCAGCGCCGGTCTTCCAGCAACAGCATCGCCAGATTGTAATGGGCGGTGGCCGCCCCGGGCTCGCGGGCGATGGCCTGGCGATAGGCCGCCTCGGCCGCCTCGCGCCGGTTCTGGGCCGCCAGCGCCATGCCGAGATTGGCCGGCCCCCGCGCCGTGCCCTCGGCATCGGCCAGCCGGGCGAAAACGGCCGCCGCCTCGTCGAAGCGGCCCAGCCGGTACAGGCAATTGCCGAGATTGGCCAGGGCGTCGCCGTCGCCCGGCCGCAGTGTCAGCACGGCCCGATAGGAATCGGCCGCGGCCCCGTCGTCGCCGAGATCGGTCAAAGCGCGGGCGCGATTGAAGGCGGCGTCGCGATGATCGGGGGCCTGGACCAGCACCCGCGTCCATTCGGCGATGGCCGCCTCCAGACGTCCGGCCTCGCGCAGGATCACGCCGTGATTGAAGGCGATGTCGAGACGATGGGGCAGCGCCGCCGCCGCCCGCGCCAGCAGATCCAGGGCCGTGTCGATCCGGTTCTGGCGATGGCGCACCAAACCCAGCAGATACAAAGCGGGGCCGGCGCCGTCCGGGCTATCGGCCAGAACCCGACATCCGGCTTCCGCCGCCGCCAGATCGCCCCGCATCAAAGCGGCGATGATGGCCGGCTCCGTCACCGGCGCCGTCCCGCCCCGGTCACGGCACCGCCGGTTGGGGGTGGTGGTCGTCCTCGATCCCCGCCGCCAGCCGCGCGGCCTGCCGCGAATGGCGCTGCCGTTCGCTGGCCGAGCGCAACTGGCCGCAAGCCGCCAGGATGTCGCGGCCGCGCGGCTGGCGGATCGGCGCCGAATAGCCGGCATCCTGAAGGATGTCGGAAAAGCGGCGAACGTCGGCGGCCGGCGAGCATTCGAATTCCGAGCCCGGCCAGGGATTGAAGGGAATCAGGTTGAACTTCGCCGGCAATCCCTTGATCAGGGCCAGAAGGGCGCGGGCATCGGCGGGGCTGTCGTTCACCCCCTTCAGCATCACATATTCGAAGGTGATGCGCCGGGCGTTGGAAGCGCCGGGATACTCGCGGCAGGCCCGCATCAGTTCGGCCAGGGGGTATTTCTTGTTGATGGGCATGATCCGGCTGCGCAGCTCGTCGGTGACCGCATGCAGGCTGACCGCCAGATTGACCCCCAATTCCTCGCCGCAGCGGCGCATCATCGGCACCACGCCCGAGGTGGACAGGGTGATGCGGCGCCGGGAAATGCCGATCCCGTCGCCATCCATCAGGATTTTGATCGCCGTGGAAACCTCGTCGAAATTATAAAGCGGCTCGCCCATGCCCATCATGACGATGTTGGACAACAGCCGGCCGCCATCGTCGGGCGTCGGCCATTCCCCATAGGCGTCGCGGGCGGCGAGAAACTGGCCGACGATCTCGGCCGCGGTCAGATTGCGCACCAGGGTCTGGGTGCCGGTATGGCAGAAGCGACAGGTGAGCGTACAACCCACCTGGCTGGAAATGCACACCGAGCCGCGCGACTCGTCGGTATCGGGGATGAACACGGTTTCGGCATGATTGCCGTCGTCGTATTCCAGCAGCCATTTGCGGGTGCCGTCGGTCGATTCCAGATCGCGCGCCACCTTTGGCCGCCCCACCACGTAGCGTTCGGCCAGGGCCGCCTGCATCGGTTTCGAGATCGACGTCATGCGCGAGAAATCGGTCTCGCCCCGGTTATACATCCAGTGCCAGAGCTGTTTGGCGCGGAACGGCTTCTCGCCGATCGCCGCCATTTCGGCGGCCAGCGCGTCGCGGCCCAGCCCGATCAGAATTTTGCGGTCGTCCATGGCCATCACATAGGCGCAAACCGCGTCCGGGGCAATATTTCGTTGACCGGCGCCGTGGAGCAGCAATCGCTGGCCACCAACATCAACGATGTGACGATGGCGGCCGTCGAGACTGAAACCAATTCGACCAACGTCTCCGAAGAGGCCGAATCTTTGAGCGGTCCGGCCGATGTAGGCGTGACACGGAGTCCGATGAGCCAGCTCATCGGACTCCGCCCCCTCAACCCTCGACCTTTGGCACCCGGAGGCGGCGTAGCCGCCGACTATGCGCCCGAAGCGGAGCGGAGCACCAAGACCAGCGCGCCGGAGCGAGCGAAGCGAGTGAGGATTAAGCCAAGCGCGAGCGCCGGCGTTTGGCGAACCAACAAACTTAGCGCCGGCGCTTATTTATTTAACCCGGCAAGCCCGGTCGATGGCCTCCAGGGCCTTGGTGAAGCCGGTCAGCGAAACCTGATCCACCACCGGCGGGCCCTGACGCGGGGCCGCGTGAATTACCGCCTTGGCGCCATTGATCAACGATTGGACGATGGCCCGATTGGCGTCGCGCTTGACCGACCAGGCGGAATTGCCGCGGGTGAAAAAGGCGTTCCGCGCGTCGCCCACCACCAGTTCGGCATGGGACCCGCCTTTGAACCGATACGATCCGATCAGACTGACCTCATGCACCGCGCCGGGCCGATCGGTCACCGCCAGATAGGTGGGCTTGCGGCCGCGCAGGCCGCCCCTTGTATGGTCGGCGGCGGCGGCGGCGTAACAGACGGTCCCCCTGCCCTCGTGATAGGTATAGGCTTGCCAGGCGCCGAACACGCCCAGCACCCTGGTGCCGCCGGTACCGGCCCGGGCGATGCCGTTGCCCATCGCGACCCCGACCAGACCAATTGCGACCAAACCAGCCGCCATACCCATCCGTACCCTATTCATCGCCTGTCTCCGTTCCTGCCCCGTGACTCCGCGCCGGGTTAAAACGCCCGGCTTTTTCTGTCAATAATCTTCCTGCCTGTCCGATTCCGGTCCGAAAGACCCAGCCATGTCCGCCGCGCAATCCTCCGTTCCCCTGTGGCAGCCCGCGCCGGCCCGCGCCGCCGCCACCGAACTGGCCCGTTTCATCGCCTATGCGAAGGCCCGCTATCGCTCCGGCGCCGAGGATTATCAAGCCCTGTGGCGCTGGTCGGTCGCCGACCCGGACCGGTTCTGGCACGCGGTCTGGACCTTTTGCGACGTCGTCGGCGAGGGTCCCGGCGACATCGCGGTGGAGGATTGCGACCGCATGCCGGGCGCCCGCTGGTTTCCCGCCGCCCGCCTCAATTACGCCGAAAATCTGCTGCGCGTTCGCGGCGCAGGCGACGCCCTGGTGTTCTGGGGCGAGGATCGGGTCAAACGCCGCCTGTCCCACGACCAATTGAACGATCTGGTCGATCGCCTGCGCCAGGCCCTGGCCGCCGCCGGCGTGACCAAGGGCGACCGCGTCGCCGGCTACCTGCCCAATCTGCCCGAAACCGTGGCCGCCATGCTGGCCACCGCGTCGCTGGGCGCCATCTGGGCGTCGGCCTCGCCCGATTTCGGCGTGCAGGGCGTGCTCGACCGCCTCAGTCAGATCGCGCCGAAGGTGCTGCTCGCCGCCGACGGCTATTTCTATTCGGGCAAGACCTACGATTGTCTGGAAAAACTGGAGGATATCGCAGCCCGCCTGCCCGGTCTGGAGCGGGTGGTGGTGGTCGGTTACGTCTCGGACCGCCCCGCCTGCGAAACCGTCGCCAAGGCCATTGTCTTCGACGATTTCATCGCGCCCTTCACCGCCGGGCCGCCGGTCTTCGTTCGCCTGCCTTTCGACCATCCCCTGGCCATCCTGTTCTCGTCGGGCACCACCGGCACGCCGAAGTGCATTGTTCATTCCGCCGGCGGCACCTTGCTTCAGCACCTGAAGGAGCATCGCCTTCACAGCGACGTCCGCCCCGGCGACCGGGTCTTCTATTTCACCACCTGCGGCTGGATGATGTGGAACTGGCTGGTGACCGCTCTCGCGTCCGGCGCCACCCTGCTGCTGTATGACGGCAATCCCGCTTTGCTGGACGGACGCATCCTGTTCGATTACGCCGATGCCGAGGGCATGACGCTGCTGGGCACCTCGGCCAAATGGATCGACGCCATCGCCAAAATGGGGTTGGAACCCGCCCGGACCCACGATCTGGGCAGCCTGCGCACCCTGACCTCGACCGGCTCGCCCTTGTCGCCGGAAGGCTTCGATTACGTCTATGGCCGAATCAAATCGGACCTGCAATTGTCGTCGATCGCGGGGGGCACCGACATCGTATCGTGCTTCGTGCTGGGCAATCCCATGGGGCCGGTCTGGCGCGGCGAAATCCAGACCCGCGGCCTGGGCATGCGGGTCGAGATTTATGACGAGACCGGCACCCCCCGAATCGGCGTTCCCGGCGAGCTGGTCTGCACCCGCGCCTTTCCCTCGATGCCGGTGGGGTTCTGGAACGATCCCGGGGGCGAGCGCTACCGCGCCGCCTATTTCGAACGCTTTCCGGGGGTATGGTGCCATGGCGATTGGGCGGAACTGACCGAACGCGACGGCGTGATCATTTACGGCCGCTCCGACGCCACCCTCAATCCCGGCGGCGTGCGCATCGGCACCGCCGAACTGTACCGCCAGGTCGAGGCCATCGACGAAATTCTGGAAAGCCTGGCCATCGGCCAGGATTGGCAAGGCGACGTCCGAATCGTGCTGTTCGTGCGCCTGCGGCCCGGTCTGACGCTCGACCAGCCCTTGATCGAGGCCATCCGCCGGCGCATCCGCGACAATGCCTCGCCCCGTCATGTTCCGGCGGTGGTGATCCAGGTCGCCGACATCCCCCGCACCAAATCGGGAAAGATCGTCGAACTGGCGGTGCGCGACGTGGTTCATGGCCGGCCGGTCCGCAATGTCGAGGCCCTGGCCAACCCGGACGCCCTCGACCTTTACCGGGATCTGCCATCATTAAGGGAATAGGTCGCACGACCATAAAAACGGCGACGTTGCCCGCCTGCAACACCGGGCGGGAATCGCCGCGCGCGATCCAGGCATCGCTTCCACAGCCACAGATTCGACCTTATATCTTCGGAAATTAGCCATTACGGCTCGCTTTCGTTCCAGATTTGGCCGTCATGTCGCATGGGCTCATCTTGCGCTGGGGGGCGTTGGTCGCGCTCCTGTGCCTGCTTTCCCCGGCGCCCGCCGTTGCTGCCGGCCGGCCGGCGGTGGAGTCCGACCTGGTCGTCGGACGGACCGACTGGTCGCAACCCGCCTATTTCGCGGAACGCCGGCAGAAATTGTTCAGCGCCCAGGGCCTGTCCATCGGCACGGTGACCCCGGCCGACCAGGGCGACGGGACCGATAAATTGGCGCTGGGCGGCTATATCGCCTACATGATCGACGATTACACCCTGTCCTCGGCCTGGCGGGGGAGCGACTTCGGCTCGCTGACCGAATTTTCCGCGTCTTACAACGGACCGCTGCTGGGCTATGGCGGGGTGACGGCGCTGAAACTGGGCTACGGCTCGGACCGGCCGTCCACGCTCGGCCTCGACCATGTCCAAAGCGGGCTGGGCGGATTCCACGGCATCGAACCCTACGGTCCCCGGGTTTCCCTGGCTCTGTCCTGGACCCACGACATCACGCCCGGAATGTCTCTGGGCGGTTTCGCCGCCGCCAGCCGCGACAATATGCCCTCCGGCGATTCCCAATCCGATTTCCGCATCGGCGCCGGGCTCGGCATCCGTTTCTGATATCATCGCGTTCCAGAAGGAGATTCCCGATGGACGCCGATTATTTCGTCACCCTCGCCCGCTACAATCGATGGGCCAACCAGCGGCTCTACCGGGCCTGCGCCGCCTGCCCCGATTCGGAGCGCCACCGGCCCCGCCCGTCCTTTTTCGGCTCCATCCACGCCACCCTCAACCACATCCTGGTCGGCGATACCGCCTGGATCGGGCGCATCGAGGGAAAGGATTACGGAATCACCGCCCTGAACCAGATCCTGTATCCGGATTTCGACGAGCTCGCCGCCGCCCGCGCCGCTTTCGACGATCATATGGTGACGGTGGTCGCCGGTCTCGGCACCGACGGGATCGAGCGCGTTCTGACCTATCGCACCATGGCCGGGATGGAAACGGAAACGGAGATGCGCTGGGTGCTGGCGCACATGTTCAACCACGGCACCCACCATCGCGGGCAGGTCCACGACATGTTGTCGCAGACCGCCGTCCCGCCGCCGCCCCTGGATCTGATCTATCACCTGCGCGAGGGGTGATGGATGATGGAACCGCTTCAGGCGGTGCGGACCCGGGCGATGAACTTCTCCACCTCCACGCCGAGATGGGCGGACTGGCGCGCCAGATCGGACGCGGCGCTCAACACCTGGCCGGCGCCGTTGCCGGCTTCGCCGGCGGCCTGGGTCACCCCGACGATATTGGCCGACACTTCGGTGGTGCCGGCCGCCGCCTGCTCGACGTTCCGAGCGATCTCCCGGGTCGCCGCCCCCTGTTCCTCCACCGCCGAGGCGATGGCGGCGGAAATCTGGCTGATCTCGCCGATGGTCGAGGTGATGGAGCGAATCGCCGTCACCGCCTCGCTGGTGGCGCTTTGGACCTCGCCGATCTGCTGACCGATGTCCTCGGTCGCCCGCGCGGTCTGTTTGGCGAGGCTTTTCACCTCGTTCGCCACCACGGCGAAGCCCTTGCCGGCCTCGCCCGCCCGCGCCGCCTCGATGGTGGCGTTCAACGCCAGCAGATTGGTCTGGCTGGCGATGTCGTTGATCAGCCGAACCACCTCGCCGATCTTTTCCGCCGCCACCGCCAGCCCGGTGACGATGTCGTCGGTGTGGTGGGCCTGATCGACCGCCCTGCCGGTTACCGTGGCCGCCTGACCGGCCTGCCGGCTGATCTCCTGGATCGAGGCGGTGAGTTCTTCCGCCGCCGAGGAAACCGTCTGGACGTTGGTGGTCGCCTGTTCCGAAGCCGCCGCCACCGCGGACGCCTGACGGTTGGCCTCCTCCGCCACCCCGGACAGGGAAGCGGCGGTGGATTCCAGTTCGGTGGCGGCCGAGCCGACCGATTCCACCACCGCCTTGACCGACGATTCGAACCCGTCGGCAAGCGCCATCATCTCCCGCCGGCGGGTTTCCGCCGCCGCCCGTTCCTTGGCCCCTTGCTCCGCTTCCAGACGTTTGATCTCGACGGCATTGGTCTTGAAGACCTGGACCGCGTCGGCCATCTCGCCGATTTCGTCCTTGCGGTCGGCGGACGGCACCTCCACCGTCAGATCGCCCCCCGCCAGCCGCCGCATCACCCCGGTGATGTCGACCAACGGCGACGCGATGTTTCTGGCCATGAGCCAGGCGACCATCGCCGACAGCACGATCGCCAGGCCGATGACGCCCACGAAGATGGCTTTCGCATTGTCGGCCGTGAGCGCTCCGCGATGGGCGATACCGCCAGCCTCCTTGACGATATAGGCGGCAACCGTGTCGATCTGGTGATTGTAGGGATCGAACAGCCGGCGGTTCTGTTTGGCCATCAGGGCGGCCTGCTTGATATGCCCCGCCTGAAGCAGGACGATCTGCCGATCCAAGGCCTGACGGTAGAGATTCCATTCGGACGTCAAGGTTTTCTGAAGGGCGCGCCCGGCGGGCGTGGTGTTGTGTTTCGTCAGTTCCGCAAGGTCATCCGAGACCATCCCTTCCTTTCTTCTGGCGCGCTTGATGGCGTAAGCGAGATCGCTTGGGCCGATTTCCGCGTTTGCCACCATTTCGTATTCGTACCGGTGCGCATCCATCATATCCCCGTTGATGGCATACATGTCGCCCAGGGCCGGAACCCAGACCTTGTCGATGCTATGGATTCCCCCCGACAGAAGACCGACGCGCGTAATTCCGAACACCCCGATCCCCAGCGTGATCAAGGTTAGAATCGCGAAAGAAAAGTACAGCTTCCGCTTCACTGGGATATTATTCATTCTTTATACCTCCCCTGAGCCACGTCTCGGAGCCTCTCTCGAAAGTCGGCGGGGTGAGCCGAAAATGGCGGTTTTCGAGAACCGCGGCGGAGCGTACTTTATGCACGCGAACAGCGGAAGCGCGGAAAACCGCCATTTGCAGGCCGCCATGAGGCGACTTTCGGGTCGAACCTCATGGTGCCGTGGCACGCCCTGATCACGTCGAACGGAAGAGCCGCGCGACCACGGACGTCATTATTACGACACAAACACCCGTTGCGCGCCTACATCAATGGTTTTCGCGCGGCTTGGCAAGCGGTGCAAACGGATTAGCCCGATCTATTCATGGGGCCGCGCGGTGATGGCGCAGGGATTTGATTCGGATGGGATTTTTCGCGGACGCCGCCAATACCGGGGTATTGGCAAGGCCGCAAAAAGCCCAGGCGGATCAAAGAGCCCGACCCGAAAATCGGCAGGGTGAGCCGAAAATGGCGGTTTTCGAGACCCGCAGCGGAGCGTACTTTCTGTACGTGAGCAGCGGACGCGCGGAAAACCGCCATTTGCAGGCCGCCATGGCGACTTTCGGGTCGGGCTCTCACAAACTCTCAGTCCCGTCCTCGATCGCCGCCATGGCCTCGTCGCTGAAGCCGAAATGATGGCCGATCTCATGGATCAGCACATGGCGGACCAGCCGGGTCAAATCCTCGCCGGTCTCGCACCAGTAATCGAGGATGGGACGGCGGAACAGAATCACCATGTCCACGTCCTGTTGTACCGCCAACACGCTTTTGGCCGGCATCGCCAGCCCGCGATAGAGGCCGAGCAGATCGAACGGGCTGTCCAGACCAAGCTCGTGTTCCGTCTCCTCGTCGGGAAAATCCTCGACATGCACGGCCAGTTCCTGGGCGTGACGGCGCAGCGCCTCGGGAATTTCGGCGAAAGCGATCCGGGCGATGGCGTCCAGATCGGCAAGGGAGGGCGGCGTCGAATAGGCCGGCAGCATACGGGTCATGAATCGAAGAGTAGCCGCTCTTGATGGGGACGGGAAGAGAACCCATACCCAAAGACCAGAACGCGACGACATTCCGCGACAGGAGCCCGCCATGCCGAAGATTCTCAACGACGCCGAACGCGCAGCCGCCCTGGCCACTTTGCCCGGCTGGCGAATTTGCGGCGACCGCGACGCCATCGAAAAGACGTTCCTGTTCACCGATTTCGCCGAAGCCTTCGGGGTGATGGCGCGCATCGCCGTGACCGCCGAGGGCATGAACCACCACCCCGAATGGTTCAACGTCTACAGCCGCCTGCATGTGGTGCTGTCCACCCACGAGGCGGGCGGCGTGACCAGCCGCGATATCGCCCTGGCCGAGGCCTTCGAAGCGGCCGTCCGGAAGTAACCCGTTAAACCAGAATGTCGAGATAGGTGCCGCGCGGCGCCGTGCGGTCGGCCTGTTCGGCGGAAAAACCGGGACCGGGCATGCGCCCCTTATGGGCGCCGACCCCGGTGGCGCCGTTGATGCCGGCGACGGGTTCGACCCGCCCGCCGCCGCCCGTCCGCGCGCCGCCGGACGGCAAAAGGCCGTCAAGCCCGCCGCGAGACGCGGATGACGTGTTGCCCCCGCCGATACGAGAAGTGGATTCGGCCATCGTTCCCTTCCGACGCGTCCTTTTTTCGGATATTTCCCCTGCGGGAAAACCCCCGCGCCCGGGACGCGCTAAACATGCCCGCGCCCCCCGGCACGGCCCGGACATCCCGGGACCGTCGCGCGACCGGTGCGAACCGGACATCCTTATACCATGAAACGCCTCGCTTTTCTAATAGGCCTCAAAGTTATTACAACAATTCTAACTCTTATTGACGGCGCCGGTTTTTGATCCCATATCAGGCGCATGTCAACGCATCATGGAGCATCACGATGCCGGAAATCACCGTCGGTACCGAAACCCTGGAGGTCAGCGAAGCCGGCTGGCTGGAAAACATCCACGCCTGGAACGAGGAAGTGGCGAAGGTGATCGCCGAACGCGAAAAGGTCGAGATGACCGACGCCCACTGGGATGTGGTGCGCGAGGCTCGCGCCTATTTCGACGAATACGGCGTTTGCGCCGAGCCGCGCGTCTTCATGAAGATCATGAAGGAAAAGTACGGCCCCGAGCGCAGCAGCCAGCAATATCTGTATTCGTTGTTCCCCTATGGACTGGTCAAGCAAGGCAACAAGATCGCCGGCCTGCCCCGCCCCAAGGGATGCAGCTGACACGACCGGTCTTCGGCGGCGCGCGCGATCGCTCCGATTTCGCGCGCTTTCCGAAGAACCGGCCGCAAGAACTAGTGCAGACCAAAGCTAAAGAATGGTATGACAGCCGGGCGCGGCCATCGGAATGCGACGGTTGTGTAAGAGCCTGACCCGAAAGTCGGCAGAGTGAGCCGAAAATGGCGGTTTTCAAGAACCGCAGCGGAGCGTACTTCATGTACGTGAGCAGCGGAAGCGCAGAAAACCGCCATTTGCAGGCCGCCATGGCGACTTTCGGATCAGGCTCTAAGGGGTTGACCAAAACGGAATTGAACGCGGCCGGATGTCTGGGCGGAACGAACAAGGGGGTCGGGGTCGGCCGCGTCGGCGCATCCGTCTTCTTCATATCCTGGGGGGAAGCCTGTGTCTGGCCGTGACCGGCTGCGCGCCGCCGGGCGGCGGCGGGCCGATCACCCAAATCCCGCCCAATCCCCTCCCCCCCGCCTACAAGTACGCCTCGGCCAAAAGCGCCGTCGCCCTGCCCTATCCCAAAAGCCGGTGGTGGCGGGAGTTCCATGATTCCGAATTGGATCACCTGGAACACCGGGCGCTGACCGACAACCACGATCTCAAGGTCGCGGTGGACCGGATCGCCCAGGCCGAAGCCCAGGCCGGCAGCGACGCCGCCGCCCTTTACCCCACGCTGGGCTCCCAGTTCCAATTCGCCGGCACCGGCCCGTCCCTGGGGCCGGGCACCGCCAGCGCCGCCGGCACCGCCTTCACCTATCAGCGCCTGCCGCAGGTCAGCCTGACCACCTCGTACGAATTGGACCTGTGGGGCAAGAACGGCTACCAGGCCAAATCGGCCCTGGCCCTGGCCGAGGCCAGCGTCGCCTATCGCGACGGCGTCGCCCTGACGCTCACCTCCCAGGTGGCCACGACCTATTTCGAATATCTGGGCGACCTGGATCATGTGACGGTGGCCAAGCGGGACCAGGCCAATGCCCAGGCCGCCCTCGACGCGGTTCGCTCGCGCATGAACCAGGGCGACGCCACCCGCATCGAGCTTTTGCAGCAGGAGACCGCCGCCTCCAATGCCGCGGGCGCCGTCGCCGTCGCCAAGCTCAACCGCGACAAGAACTTCGACAAGCTGGCGGCCCTGCTGGGCACCACCCCGGCGCAATTGTCCCTCGGCGGCGCCACCCTGACCGATATTCAACCGCCCAGGATCAATGCCGGCATTCCCGCCCAACTGATCTGCCGGCGCCCCGACATCCGCCGGGCCGAGGACAACCTGATTTCGGCCCATGCCGACATCAAGGTGGCCCGGGCCGAGATGTATCCCGACTTCACCTTTTCCCTGCAGGGCGGCAAGGCCGCTTATGCCTTCAGCGCGTTTCTGCTGCCGGAAAGCCGGTTTTTCAGCATCATCGGCAGTGTGACCCAGTCGATTTTC
>JAJZUL010000041.1 GCA_021848545.1 Pseudomonadota bacterium | reverse complement strand
TTCCGATCTGCCCGCCGGAACCGTGAATAGATCGGGTTAGACCCCCAGCAATTCCGCCGTCCGCAAGACCCGGAGAACCTGACGGACCTGATCCAGGGGAACCTCGACGGGTCCGGGCGGATTCAGCTGGGACAACATCAGCCGGGTGGCGCTTTTACCGCGATAGGTCTTGAGCAAGGCCTTGTGGCGACCGAATTTGTCCACCGCCTGCAATTCCACCACCACGTCGCAGCCCGGCACCGGCGGACGGCCGGGATGGACGAAGATCAGATCACCCTCGTCATAGCGGGGGCTCATGGAATGCCCCACCACGTAAAGAGCGAAGGCCGTTCGCGCGCCACCCAGGCCGGGCGGACGGCGGACGCGATCGATCACCTCGCCGTTCATTTCGAAATCGGCATCGTCGCCACCGACGGCGGTGCCGAATACGGGAACGTCCAGGGGCATGGCGCCGGCGGCGGGAAGATCGGCGATGGAGGGGCTGAAAGCATCCGGGTTGGGGGGCGCATCGGCCTCGCGGCCGGATAAAGCATTGGCCTCGCGGCCGGATAAAAGAGCAAGAATGTCGCTTTCGCCCATGCCCAAATAAGCGGCGATCACCGGAACCTCCACCGCCTTGACTCCGCGCCGCCCGGCGACGATCTCGGACACCCTGGCCTTGTTGACCCCAAGAGCATCGGCCAGGCCCTGTCCGGTCTTGCCCATTTTCCTGATTCGTCGTGCAAGCCAATCGTTGCGCATGGCCGGAGTATGCCATCGAAAGCCGAAATGTCGCGCTGATTATTCAACGCCTTTCGTCACGGATATCGCATCGCACAATGTCGAAGACCATTTTGTGACACGACTCGAAATGGCAGCCCCTTTTTTAGGCTAAAAATCAGGCTTTGCGCGTTTGATGGGCAGCAAATAGAACCATTCTGAATTTCAAAGCTTGATTTCCCACCATTTTCCTCGCCACCCTATTTGGCACGCCATTCGCATTAACGACAGCGAACTCGTGGGGGCTAAAAACAGCAACGCGCAACGCCCCCCCGTTCAAGCGTTTAATGCCTGCCCAAGACCGGTATCGACCGGCAGAGATGGGCCGCAGGAATAGGAGCAGTACATATGACGAGGGGATTTTGAAGAGGGGACTAAGCCGCCGGTTGCCGTCGTTCGGTTCGGCCGCCGCCGCCGCGGCGCTGGGACTGACGGTCCTGGTGCCGCCGGCCCTGGCCGCCGGTTCCGACAGCCCGATCAAATTCTCCGGTCTCATCGACACCGGCATTTACGCCACCGCCAAAAATCCGGGCACCAACTCGGTCAATGCCGGCCAATTGTTCACCGACAAGCATGACCAGTGGGTTCTCAACCAGGCGATGCTGACGGCGCAGAAGGCCATCGATTCCGGTTCCAAGAACTTCAATTGGGGCTTCAATCTCCAGGGCTTCTATGGCTCGGATGCGCGCTATATCCATTCGATCGGCCTGTGGGATCACAACACCGACGGCCGCAACCAGTTCGCCATGACCCAGGCCAACCTGCAGGCGCATGTGCCGATTCCCGGGACGGGCGGCACGGACGTGACCGCGGGTCTGTTCGCCACCCCGCTGGGCGTGGAAGTCACCCCGGCCAACGGCAACTACTTCTACTCGCACAATTACATCTTCAATTACGGCCTGCCCTTCGAACAGACCGGCCTGCTGACCGTCACCCACCTCAATCCCACCGTTGATCTTTATCTCGGCGTGGATACGGGCGTGAACACGACCTTCGGCACCCGGGGCGACAACAACAACGCCATTTCGGGCACCGCCGGCTTCGGCCTCAACAATCTGGACGGCGGCAAGATCACCATCATCGCCCTGTCCCATTTCGGCCCGGAAAATCCGCTCCTGCGGACCAGCCAGCCGGGCGGTAATTCCAACGCCGACAATACCGGCGTCTATCTCAACGACGTCAACCTCACCTACAAGCCCAACGCCAAGTGGACCTGGATCACGGAATTCAACTACATCCGTAACGATCAGGCCCATGCCAGCGCCGGCGGCCTGTCGGAAACCGCCGCTTACGCCTGGAACGATTGGCTGACCCTGGCGGCCCGCGGCGAAATCTATGCCGATCCGAATCACTTCTTCGTCACCACCATCCCCGACAATAACGGGTTCGTCGACGGTGAACGCGGCATCACCCCCTCGCAGGCCTCGCTGGCCCCGAGCCAAGGCACCACCTATAGCGAGGTGACCCTGGGCGCCGACATCAAACTGCCCAACATGCCGGCCATGCTGGCGGGCGCGATGATCCGGCCGGAAGTCCGCTACGACCAGTCGCTCAGCGGCAACGCCGCCTATAATTACGACAGCGCCGGCAATCCGACCTCCATGAACCAGTTCAGCACTGGCATGGATCTGGTGGTTCCGGTCAGCTTCTGACCAGTCCAACTCTCTCTCTGGTCAACCGGCCCCGCCTTTGTGCGGGGCCGGACTTTTTTCATCGGGAGCCACGCCCCAGAAGCGCACGGTCCAGCCGCGCGCGTCCCGATCGACGGCCGACAGGGTTCCGGTTGCCATCTGATAGGGCCCGCCACCGGTCGCGGCCAGGATCAGGGGGGCGAAACGCAGCACCCCGTTGCTGCTGATCAGCAGGGGCCGCGCCCCGTCGCCGCCGGTCAACACCCCGTCGAGAACACCCTTCAACGCCGCCAGAACGTCGTCGCGCGAACTGCCCCAACCGGCATTTTCCGGCCAGCGATCGTGATGGCGCCATTCCTCCATCGCCGCGGCACCGCCGGGCAAAGCCCTGATCTCGTCCGAGGACAGCCCCTCCCAGGCGCCGTAATCGATCTCGTCCAGGCCGGGATCGAAGCGGACGGCCACCCCCAGCCGAGCCCCGAGGATGTCGGCGAAGGCGCGCACCCGCTGGAGCCTGCCGCAGACGATGCCGCTGGGCGCCAGATCGGGACCGGCCAAAAACCGGGCCGCCGCCTCCGCCTGCTCGTATCCGCGCTGGACCAGGGGCAGATCGGTGCCCCGTCCGACCCAGACCACCTTGTCGCCGGGAGCGAAGGTATTGCCGTGCCGGGCGAACAGCAGGGTCGTCGGCGCGCTCACGGCACCAACTCCCCTTCCCGGTCGATGGTCGCCTCGATTACGGGAATATCGGCGGGCGCATCCACCGATCCATGGGTGCGGCCCCGGTAATCGACCACCGCCACATGGATGGGAATGCCGTTTTCCAGGGCACGAAGCTGTTCCAACTGCTCGGCCTGTTCCAGGGGCGTCGGCGCCAGAGTCGCCATCTGCTCCAGGGCGGCGACCGAATAGCCGTAAATACCGATATGGCGATGGACCGGCGGCGGCGCGCCGTCTTCGCGCCGGCGCAGATAGGGAATGATCGCCTTGGAAAAATACAGCGCGCGCTGAAAGCGGTCGAAGGTCACGGTCGTGCCGCTGGCGGGACTGGTTCGTTTATGCTCCCGCAGCGCTTCGTACTCCGCCCAGCCGCACCGGACCGCCGCCGTGGCCATCGCCAGATCGGGCTGGCCGCGAAAGGCATCGACCAGCGCCTGAACCACCCAGGGTGGCGTCAGAACCGCATCCCCCTGAAGGTTGATGACGATGTCGGGCGCCGTGGGCAGGCGACCCACCGCCTGCCAAGCGCGCTCGGTGCCGGTGCTGCAGGTGTCGTCGGTCATCACCACCCGGGCGCCGAACGCTTCGGCATGATCGGCGATGCGCCGGTCGTCGGTGGCGATCCATACCCCGTCCACGCCGTCCACCGCCATGGCGATTCGCCACACCCGGTTGATCAGACTGCGTCCGCGCACGATCGCGAGCGGCTTGCCCGGCAGGCGGCTGGACCCGTACCGGGCGGGAATGAGAATGGCGATTTTCTTGGTCATGGCGCGGTCACTCGCGTTTGCGATGCTTGTCTTTAATTTGTGCTTGGGGGGGGCATGGTCCGCTTGATGGCGTCCGCCACCTCTCGCCGACAGGCGCGGGCGGTATCCAAAGCCGGATGACTTCGTCGCAAGGATGCTCCGCCATATCCCCTGACCCCGCCCGTCGGCCACGGCGTCCGTCCATGACCCGCGCGCTTTTACCATGAGCGGCAAAGCGCGCCGAAACATTTAAGATTCTTTTCAGCGCGAAGAATCCGGGGGCGTGTCGATGAACAGCAAATCCTCGTCATAGCCCGACATCCGAGCCATGGAGGCGGCGGTATCTTCCGCCACCAGGGCGCAGCGCATGGCGATGGCCATGACCATGAAACTCCAGGTCAGGGTGACGACGACGGCCGGCCAGAAGGTGAGATAGCCCAGACCCCCGCCGACATCGGAAAGACCGGAAATGACCCAAAGGCCGCCGAACCACGGCAACAACCAGGAGATTTCCCGCCAGCCGAAATCGGCGGCCGGACGACGGGCGATGAAATGGAACCATGCCGCATAGACGACGAACCCGATCGCCACGATCGCCATCAGAACCGAATTGGTGTGAAAGCCGGTCCACAGCACGATGAGATTGCTGCTGGCGAAAGCCGCCGGCGCGACGAAATTGGCGGACGGCAACAGGAAGGGCCGTTTGACCTGCGGCACGTTGCGGCGAAGAACCAGCAGCGCGACGGGACCGAGGCCATAGGTCAGCACGGTGATGGAGGTGACGTAATTCACCAACAGTTGCCAAGCCGGAAAGGGAAGCAGGAAAACCACGCCCACCACCCACATCACCAGGACGGCGAGCCAGGGAATTCCCCCGCTATTGAGACGGGTCAGCCAGGCGGGACCGGCATCGACCTCGCCGATGGCATAGAGAATGCGCGAGCCGCCGGTGATGAACATCAGCCCGGTGCCGCCGGGCGAAATATAGGCGTCGACATAAAGGATGAAGGCCAGCCAGCCCATCCCCAGCATGGCGGCGAGCCCGGCGAACGGCCCCATGGCGCCGGGAAAGGTCAGGTTGGCCCAGCCATGGACGAGATCGGAGGGGCGAAGCGCCGCCAGAAAGCCGACCTGAAGCAGGATATAGACGGCCCCGCCCAGCACCACCGAACCGATCACCGCCATCGGTATGTGCCGTCCGGGATTGGAGCTTTCACCGCCAAGATCGATGGCTGTCCTGAATCCCAGAAAGCTGAAGACGATACCCGCGGCCGGAAGGGCGAGAAAAATTCCGGTGACATTATAGCCGCCGGGATCGGCATGTACGGCGCCGGGATGGCCGAAGGCGCTGACGATCAAGGCCATTCCGGTCACCACCGGAACCGCGATCTTCCACCAGGTCACGGTATTGTTCAGCCGTAGCAAAAGCTGAACGGCCAGCAGATTCAACACCGCCATCAGCAGCAGCAGAACGGCGCAGGCGACGAAACCGACGATCGTCAGCACCCCGCTGCCCGGCGCCACCAGACCCGGAATGTAGTTGTTGGCATAGGTCACGATCGCCTCGGCCTCGACCGGCGGGATCGCCACGTAGGATAGGAACAGCATCCAGCTCCAAATACGGCCGAGCCCGTTGCCGTGGCTGGCATGGCTCATATGAACCAGGGCGCCGCTCTTGGGAAACATCGAGGACAATTCGGCGAAGCACAGAGCGATCAGCATGATGATGGCGGCGCCGACCACCCAGCTCCATATCGCCAGGGGACCGGCGATCTTGGTGGCATGGAAGGCGCCGAACAGCCATCCCGAACCGATCATGCTGGTGGTGCTGGCGAAAAGAAGGCCGAGGATTTTCGCATCGCGGCGAAGAGAAGTCGGCCATCCGCTCGCATCAGTACCCGCCGGGGGTTTGCTCATCGGTCTCGCTCCCATTATTTGAACCGATATTCCCCTGATCGGCGGCATCTCGGTCGCTGATTTGCGACATCTTGGCACGTTCGTTTCCATTGGTGAAGGCTCGCGGGAGGCGGCAGGGGCGGCGGATGGCCAAAGCCGATGGAAAGTCACAACCACGCGCGTTTGTTTGTTGATGATGTATACTTTTACGTGTGTTAACGTCGCCTCGTTTGCCGCACGGAGGCGAGACCATGACTTTCCCCTTTTCCTCGGGCACGAAAAGCCCCCGTCCGCCTCTATCGGGTTTTGCCCGTCATATGATCGGACCGGGTTTGCTGGTGGTGGTCGCGCTGTTGGCGGCCTGCACCGTGCGGATGGCGCCGGCCTACGATCCGGCCATCGCCAACGGGTTGAACAGCGCCAACCGGACCATGCAGACCTTTTTCGCCGGCCTGTCGGGAACGACGACAAAACCGGCCGATTTCGCCAAGCGACAAGGGGCGTATGCCGACATCATCGGCGCGCTGAAGGCGGTTTCCCTCCAGATCGAAATCCACCAGAGCCTGACCCCGCCGCCGGATCTGAAGACCGTCAACGCCATGCTCGGCAAGATTGGCGTGCCTAACCTCGCCACCGGCTCCGGCGTTCCCGGCGCGAGCGCGGTCTCGCATGTCGTGAACACCCTTGAAACCATGGAAAAGACCGACCGGAAGCACGGTCTCAGCGCCATGGAGATCGCCGCCTTCGACGGCCAGGCGACGATCTATATGAGTCAGGCGATCACCTATGAAACCTTTCTCAAGCGCTAGCTTTATTACTCGGCCCGTCCCGGGCCGCGCTCAAACGCCGCGCGGGCTTGTCGCATTTTCCGACTGATCCCGTCAGATCGGAAAATGCTCTAGCCACAAGACCACGACGGCGGGCGCCCGCATCATAATCCGGGGAGAATATCATGGAACTTCAGGAACTTGACCCGACCGCCCTGGCCAAGGACATCATCGGCGCCGCCACCGGCGCTCTCGGCAAGGACGTGAGCACGATCGAAGGATTCGCCCAATCCCAGGTCGCCGCCATCGCCCATCAAGCCTCCCTGGTCGCCAAGGGCATCGCCGACGGCAGCATCGGCCAGGATCTCCGCGAATATTTTCTCGACAATCTCAAACAGATGGCGACCAGCTTCGCCAACACCCTGATCGGCCTGGTCGAGGTAGCCATCGAAAAGCTCATCAACGCCATCGTCGGAGCCATCTGGGACGCGATCGGCAAGGCCGCGGGAATCGCCTTGCCCTTATGATCTACACCCGCACCAGATGGACGTCGGTCACCGGCTTGTGGCCCAACAGATCCTTGAGCGTGCGGCGCACCGCCCGACGGGCGGCCTCGCGCACGGCGCCGTCGTCGCGGCGCGCCCCCTGGGGCAGGTCGTCGATGGCGTCCCGGACCGCCTCGACCACCGCGTCATGGTGCGCGGCCTCGTGGACCGCGTCCAGCAGGCCCAACGCCGTCAATTGGGGATCGCCCACCAACCGGCCCTTGGCATCCAGAACCACGGTGGCCACCGCCGACCCGTTGAACACCATGCGCCGGCGATTGCGCAGCATCTCGCCATCCACCGGCACCAGACGGGGAACGCCGTCATTCATGCCGTCGACCCCCAACCTGCCGGTGGGAACGCGGTGCACCACCTCGGCCGCGCCCGGCGCCAGGCGCACCATGGCGCCGTTCTCGATGGCCAGGGCCTGGGACACCTGACATTCCCTGGCCAGAGCGGCATGTTCGCGGATATGCCGGGCCTCGCCATGGACGGGGATGGCGATCCGGGGCCGGACCAGTTGATACATCTCGGTCAGTTCGTCGCGCGCCGGATGGCCGGAGACGTGAATGGGCGCGTCGCGATCGGTGACCAGTTCGACCCCGAGGCGGACCAGCTGATTCTGCAGGCGGAAAATCGCCTTCTCATTGCCGGGTATGACCCGCGACGAAAAAATAACCGTGTCGCCGGTGCCCAGGGTGACATGGGGATGATCGTCGGCGGCGATGCGCGACAGGGCGGCGCGCGGCTCCCCCTGGCTGCCGGTGCACAGAAACAGCACCTTGTCGTCGGGCAGATAAGCGGCGTCGTGATCGTTGAGAAAGGGCGGAATATCGGCAAGATACCCCAGCTTGCGCGCCGCCCGCTCGATCCGCCACAGGGAGCGGCCGACCAGGGCCACATTGCGGTCATGCATCTGGGCGGCGATGGCCACGCTTTCCAGCCGGGCGACATTGGTGGCGAAGCAGGCGACCGCCACCTTGCCGGTGCAACGGCCGACCTGATCGATCAGAGCGGCCCGCACCTCGCCCTCCGATCCCGATGCGCCGGGGGTGAAGACATTGGTGGAATCGCCGATCAGCGCCAGAACCCCGTCGCCGCCCAGACGCCGCAGGGCGTCGCGGTCCGGCGGGCCGCCCACCAGGGGATCGGGATCGAACTTCCAGTCGCCGGTATGGAGAATGGTGCCGGCGCCGGTGCGGATGGCCAGGGCGTTGGGTTCGGGGATGGAATGGGTCAGCGAGATCAGTTCGACGTCGAACGGCCCGACGGTGAAGCGGCCGCCCAGATCGATTTCATGGACCGGCACCTGATCCGCCAATCCCGCTTCGTGCAGCTTGGCCGCCAGGATGGCGGCGGCGAAGGGCGAGGCATAGACCGGACAGCGCAGACGCGGCCACAGATAGGGCACGGCGCCCAGATGATCCTCGTGCCCGTGGGTCACCACCAGCCCTGCCAAATCCTCGCGCTGAGCCTCGATCCAGCCGGGATCGGGCATCACCACGTCGATCATCGGCATGCCCTCCTCGCCGAAGGACACGCCCAGATCGACCATCAGCCATTTGCCGCGATAGCCGTAGAGATTGAGATTCATGCCGATTTCGCCGGCCCCGCCCAGAGGCAGGAAATACAACTCGTCCATGGACTCGATGGGCATGACTTAAACGGTCCCGGCGTTGCTGCGGTGAATGGCCAGCAGACCGTGCAAGGTCAGATCCTTGTCCAAGGTATCGATGGCCGGCGTCGCATCCATGAACAGGGGCGCCAACCCGCCCGTCGCCACCACCCGCATCTCCGCCCCGAATTCGCTTTTGATACGCTCCACCAGACCCTCGATCAAACCGACATACCCCCAATAGATTCCCGATTGCATGGCCGGCACCGTCGCCTTGCCGATCACCCGGCGCGGCCGGTCGATGGCCACCCGGGGCAATTTGGCCGCCGCCGCATGCAATGCCTCCAACGACAAGTTGATACCCGGTGCGATGGCTCCGCCGCAATAATTGCCGTCGGCATCGATGACGTCGAAAGTGGTGGCGGTACCGAAATCGATGACGATCAGCGGACCGCCATAGCGCCGATGGGCCGACACGGCGTTGACCAGCCGGTCCGCCCCCACCTCTTCGGGACGATCCAGCAGAATCCTGATGCCGAGCCGGACCCCCTCGTCGCCCACCACCACCGGATCGCAGGCGAAATAGCGCCGGCACAGGGTTTTCAGGCCGAACACCATGGCCGGGACCACGCTGGCGATGATGGCGGCCGTAATATCCGCGCGCGACAGGCCGGAAATGGTGAGAAGCTGGTTGAGCCAGACCCCCAATTCGTCGGCGGTGCGTTCAACGTCGGTGGAGGCCCGCCATTCGCCGCGCAGGCGGTCCCCGTCGAATACCGCGAATACGGTATTGGTGTTGCCGCAATCGATAGCCAACAACATCGCCTGTCAATCCTCATGCCGAAAAACGGCGGGCGGCAAAAAAACGTCGCCGGCAAGAATGCGGCGAACCTCCCCGCCCGCCATGTCCAGGATCAAGGCGCCGTCCCCGTCGATCCCGGCGAAGGTCCCGGACAGGGTTTCATTCGCCAGACGCACATCGACCGGCCCCGACAGACCCAGCGCGCGGTCCAGCCAAGCCCGGCGCACCGGCGGGAATCCCTCGCCCCGCCACCGTTCCATCCAGGGCGCGAACGCGGCGCAGAAGGCCGCCAGAACCTTTCCCGGATCGCCATCATACCCCAAAACCGCCAGGGA
Organism: Pseudomonadota bacterium; assembly: GCA_021848545.1. Taxonomy (GTDB): domain Bacteria; phylum Pseudomonadota; class Alphaproteobacteria; order Rhodospirillales; family Magnetospirillaceae; genus JAJZUL01. Next base: position 20,195 of record JAJZUL010000041.1, on the reverse strand, counting down.
CGTCGCCGGACGTTCGACCAGATGGGCGGGCGGTGCCCAGGCGACATTGACCCCCACCCCCAACACCAGCCATCCCGCCCCGGCCGGCTCCAGCAGCATGCCCGCCAGTTTGGCGCCCCCGGCCAAGACATCATTGGGCCATTTGCCACCGATGGCGGCCTGCGGCACCAGCCCGCGCAAGGCATCGACCAGGGCCACCGCCGCCACGAATCCCGCTTGCGCCGCCGCCTGGAAATCGGCGCCGACGGCCAGGATGAACGAGCAATACAGATTGCCGGCGCCACCCAGCCAGGCCCGCCCGCGCCGTCCGCGACCGGCGCTTTGCTCGCGGGCCGACACCACCACGAAATCGGCGGCGCGGCCCTCGGCGATCAGGCGCTTGGCTTCATCATTGGTACTGCCGACCGTCTCCAGAGCGATCAATCGCCACGGCGCCGGCAGGGCATCGCCGGTCATCCCGCTGCCGGAAACAGGGCCATGGCCGCCGTTTTCGCCCCGGCCAGAAGCGGTCCGGGGATGAAGGTCAAGGCCAGAACGCCCACGGTCGCCACCGCCATCACCAGGGCGACCGGGCGTCCCAGCACCCGGTCCAGCCCGTCGACGGGTTCATCGAAATACATGATCTTGACGATCCGCAGGTAATAGAAAGCGGCCACCACGCTGGTCAACACGCCGATGATGGCCAGCGGCCACAGGCCGCGCTGGACGGCCGCCATGAAGACGTAGAACTTGCCCCAGAAGCCGGCCATGGGCGGTATGCCGGCCATGGAGAACATCAGCACCCCCATGACGAAAGCGAGCATGGGGCTGGTCTTGCCGAGACCGGCGAGATCGTCCAGCCGTTCGACCATGGCGCCCTTGCGGCGCATGGACAGGATGACGGCGAAGGTGCCCACCACCATCACCAGATAGATGGAAAGATAGACGAGAACCGCCTGAACCCCGATGGCGCCGCCGGCCGCCAGCCCGACCAGGGCGAAGCCGACATGGCCGATGGCGCTATAGGCCATCAGCCGCTTGATGTTGCTCTGGCTGATGGCGGCGAAGGAACCGACCACCATCGACGCGATCGACAGGGCGACAACCACCTGACGCCATTCGACGAACAGATGGACGAACGGTCCCTCCAGCACCCGCATGAACAGGGCCATGGCGGCGACCTTGGGGGCGGACGAGAAAAAGGCGGTGACCGGCGTCGGCGCTCCTTCATAAACGTCGGGCGTCCACATGTGGAACGGCACCGCCGAAATCTTGAAGGCCAGACCCGCCATCACGAATACCAGACCGATGATGACGCCGATCTTGGCGGTGGCGCCACCCGACCCCAGAAGCTGGGCCAGAGGGCCGAAGGCGGTGGTGCCGGCGAAGCCGTAGACCAGCGAAATCCCGTACAGAAGCAGGCCCGACGCCAGCGCCCCCAGAACGAAATATTTGAGTCCGGCCTCGACGGCCCTGGTGCTGTCGCGGTGATAGGCCGCCAGCACGTAAAGCGACAGGCTCTGCAGCTCCAGTCCCAGATACAGGGACAGGAAACTGTTGGACGACACCATCAACATCATGCCCAGCGTGGCGAACAGCACCAGCGCCGGATATTCGAAGCGGCCGATCTTTTCCCGCTCGAGGAAATCAACCGACATGGAGGCGGTGAAAATCGCCGCCAGCAGGATCATGATCTTGGTGAAGACGGCGAAACGGTCGAGGACGAACAGGCCGTCAAAGGCCAGGCGCCGATCGCCGCCGATGGCGCCAAGGGCGACGATCGCCGCCACCATGGCGACGATGGCGATCACGAATCCGTCGCGGGTGGTGTCCCGCTGGACGAACACGCCCCACATCAGCACCGCCACCGCCGCGGCGACCACCAACAATTCGGGAAGGACCGGCACCAGATCGAGGGTCATCATCCTTCTCCTCAGTGGGCCACGGCGGGGGCCACGTGCGGCACGGCCCGAGCAAGCTGAACATGATTGATGAGATTCGTGACCGACGCATGCATCGGGTCCAGGAAGGTCGAGGGATGCAGCCCCATCCACAACACCACCACCACCAGCGGCGCGAAGACCGCCAATTCGCGGGCGTTCATATCCAATATTCCCATCAAATCCTCATGCACCAGCTTTCCGAACACCACCCGGCGGTACATGTAGAGCATGTAGGCCGCCCCCAAAATCATGCCGGTGGCGGTCAGGGCCGATACCCAGGCATTGACCTTGAACAGGCCGACCAGGATCAGAAACTCGCCGACGAACCCGGATGTGCCCGGCAGACCGACGCTGGCCAAGGCGAAGATCATGAAGACCAGGGCATATTTGGGCATGCGGGTCACCAACCCGCCGTAACGGGCGATTTCGCGGGTGTGCATGCGGTCATAAAGCACGCCGACGCACAGGAACAGGGCCGCCGACACCACACCGTGGGACAGCATCTGGAAGATCGCGCCCTCGACGCCCAGCTCGGTCAGCGAAAAAATACCCGCCGTCACGAACCCCATATGGGCGATCGAGGAATAGGCGATCAATTTCTTCATGTCGGTCTGGGCCAAGGCCACCAACGAGGTGTAGATCACCGCGATCACCGACAGCACATAGACCATCGGTGTGAAATAGATCGACGCCTCGGGCAGCATCGGCAACGAGAACCGCAGAAAACCATAGGCCCCCATCTTGAGCAACACGCCGGCCAGAATCACCGACCCGGCGGTGGGCGCTTCGACATGGGCGTCCGGCAACCAGGTATGGACCGGCCACATGGGGATCTTGACCGCGAACGAGGCGAAGAAGGCCAGCCACAGCCACGTCTGCATATGGGCGGGGAAGTGGTAGTTCATCAATAGCGGAATGCTGGTGGTATGGGCCTGGAAATAGATCGCCAGCAAGGCGACCAGCATCAGCACCGAGCCGGCCAGGGTGAACAGGAAGAATTTGAAGGCGGCGTAGACCCGCCGCGGCCCGCCCCACACGCCGATGATCAGGAACATCGGGATCAGGACGCCTTCGAAGAACACGTAGAACAGCACCAGATCAAGGGCGACGAACATGCCGACCATCATGGTTTCCAGCACCAGGAAGGCGATCATGTATTCCTTGACCCGCTTTTCCACCGCTCCCACCGTCGACAGGATGCAGATCGGAGTCAGAAAGGTGGACAGCAGCACGAACCAGATGGAAATCCCGTCCACGCCCAGCGCGTATTGAATGCCGATCCCCTCCCCCAGGGACGGCAGCCAACTGCCGGTTTCGCGCAACTGGAACCCGGGCAGGGTGGGGTTGAAGGTGGACAGGACCAGCAGCGACACGGCGAAGGTGGCGAGCGAGGTCAGCAGCGCCACGGCGCGGGCGTTGCGCGCCACCACCTTGGGATCGTCGCTGCGTATGGTCAGGATGAACAGCGCGCCCACCAGCGGCAGGAACGTGGTCAGCGAGAGCAGATGCCAGTTTTGCATGGATGCCTTTCCCGGGATCACCGCACGTTGAACACGTACCAGCTGACGAAGACGGCCACGCCCACCAGCATGGCGAAAGCGTAGTGATAGAGATACCCGCTCTGCCAGGCAGCGACCCGGCGGGCGATATCGCGGGCCGCGGCGGCGACGCCGTCGGGACCGACCGTATCGATCACCGCGCCGTCGCCGCCCAGCCACAGGCTGCGTCCCAGCCGGAAGGCCGGCCGCACGAACAGCCGGTCATAGAGCGCGTCGAAATACCATTTGTTGACCAGGAACAGGTACGGGCCGCGGGCGACGGTGGCCAGCTTTCCCGGCAGGGACGGCACGAAGGAATAGAAGACGTAGGCCAGAACCACACCGGAAAGCGCAACCACCAGCGGCGCCATTTCGACCCAGGCGGGCACCCCGGTACGACCGACCAGGGCGCCGTGATTGGGCAGGATCAACAGCGCCTTGCCCCAGAAGGCCGCTTCGCCGGCACCGACGAAATCGGGCGTTCCCAGCCAGCCGGCGAAAATCGACCCCAACCCCAGGACCAGCATCGGCAGGATCATCACCATCGGCGATTCATGGACATGGGCCATGACATGCTCGTCGGCGCGGGGTTTGCCGTGGAACACCAGGATCAGCATCCGCCAGGAATAGAAGGCGGTCAGGAACGCGGCAGCCACGCCCATGACGAAGGCGAACTGCCCCACCGCGGTATGGGACGCCCAGGCCGAGGACAGGATGGCGTCCTTGGAATAATGACCGGCGAAGGGCGGAATTCCGGCCAGGGCCAGACAACCGATCCACATCAGCATCCAGGTCGCCTTGACGTGGCGCCAGATGCCGCCCATGCGCCGGATGTCCTGTTCGTCGGACATGGCGTGGATGACCGAACCGGCGGCAAGGAACAGCAGCGCCTTGAAAAAGGCGTGGGTGAAAAGATGGAAGATGGCGGCGGGATAGGCGGAAACGCCGATGGCGCAGAACATGTAGCCCAATTGCGAACAGGTCGAATAGGCGATCACCTTCTTGATGTCGGTCTGCACACAGGCCACCGTGGCGGCGAAAAAGGCCGTCACCGCGCCGATCACCGTCACCACCGTCAGGGCGGTGGAGGAATATTCGAACAGGGGGCTCATGCGGGCCACCATGAACACGCCGGCGGTGACCATGGTCGCGGCATGGATCAGGGCCGAAACCGGGGTCGGACCTTCCATGGCGTCGGGCAGCCAGGTATGCAGCCCGATCTGGGCCGATTTGCCCATGGCGCCCATGAACAGCAGCAGACAGATCACGGTCAGCGCGTGCCAATCGCCGCCGAAGACATGCATCACCGCGTCGGCCTTGGCCGGCACCGCGGCGAAGATGGTCTGGAACGACACGCTGCCGAACAGCACATAGGTGGCGAAAATTCCCAGCGCGAACCCGAAATCGCCGATCCGGTTGACGACGAAGGCCTTGATCGCCGCGGCGCAGGCCGCCGGCCGGTCGTACCAGAAACCGATCAGCAGGTATGAGGCCAGCCCCACCCCTTCCCAACCGAAGAACAGCTGAACCAGATTGTCGGCGGTCACCAGCGCCATCATGGCGAAGGTGAACAGGGACAGGAAGCTCATGAACCGGGGGATCGATTTGTCATGGGCCATGTAACCGATGGAATAGACATGGACCACGAACGAAACCCAGGTGACCACCACGGTCATCACCGCGGTCAGGGTATCGAAACGCACGCTCCAGCGGATATCCAGGTCGCCGGAATGAATCCAGCCCATCAGCGGCACGGTGACGTCATGGTGATGAAGCGCCACATTGATGAAGATGGGCACCGCCAGGGCGGCGGAGACGCCGAGCAGGACGCAGGTGACGATCTGCGACGCCCGGTCGCCGATAAGCCGTCCGAACAGGCCGGCGATGACCGACCCCAGCAGCGGCAGGAAGACGACGGCGTTGTAAAGCATCGCTCTTACCCTTTGAGCTGGCTGATATCCTCGACGGCGATGGTGCCGCGGTTCCGGAAGAAGATGACGACGATGGCCAGGCCGATGGCCGCCTCGGCGGCGGCGACGGTCAGCACGAACATGGTGAACACCTGCCCCACCAGATCGCCGAGATAGGCCGAGAAGGCCACCAGATTGAGATTGACGGCGAGCAGCATCAATTCGATCGCCATCATGATGACGATGACGTTCTTGCGATTGAGAAAGATGCCGAACACGCCCAGCGTGAACAGAATGGCGGCGACCGCGAGGTAATGATCCAGAGTGATCCCGGCCATCACACGCCCCCCCCGGTCGGAACCTTGCGGACCTCCACCGATCGCGAGGACCGCGCCACCTGATCGGCGATCGTCTGTTTGCGCACGCCCGGACGGCGGCGCAGGGTCAAAAGAATGGTCCCCACCATGGCCACCAGCAGCAGCAGGCCGGAAATCTGAAACAGATAGACGTAGCGGGTGTAGAGCAGATGGCCCAGGGCGTCGGTATTGGTGAGATGGGCGTAGGCGGCCATGGGGGCCTGCACCTCGGCGGCGATATGGGGGGCGAATCCCCAATTGGAGAACACCACCACCAGTTCCGCCAACAGCACCAGACCGACCACCGCCCCGGTGGGCAGATAGGCCATCATGCCTTCGCGCGCGCGGGCCAGATTGATGTCGAGCATCATCACCACGAACAGGAACAGCACGGCCACCGCGCCGACATAGACCACCACCAGCACCATCGCCAGGAATTCCGCGCCCAGCAGCACGAACAGGCCGGCGGCGTTGAAGAAGCACAGGATCAGGAACAGCACCGAATGGACCGGGTTGCGGGCGGAGATGACCATCACCGCGCTCGCCACCAGGATGGTGGCGTACATATAGAAGATGAATGTCTCGATCATACCGCTCCCCCGGTCAGCGATAGGGCGCGTCGGCCGCAAGGCGCAAGGCCAGCTCGCTTTCCCAGCGATCGCCATTGGCCAGCAGCTTTTGCTTGTCGTACATCAATTCGGCCCGGGTCTCGGTCGCGAACTCGAAATTCGGCCCCTCGACGATGGCGTCGACCGGACAGGCCTCCTGGCACAGACCGCAATAAATGCACTTGGTCATGTCGATGTCGTAGCGGCGCGTGCGGCGCGACCCGTCTTCTCTCGGCTCCGCCTCGATGGTGATGGCCAGCGCCGGACAGATCGCCTCGCACAGCTTGCAGGCGATGCAGCGCTCTTCGCCGTTCTCATAGCGGCGCAGCGCGTGCTCGCCGCGGAAACGCGGCGACAGCGGCCCCTTTTCATAGGGGTAATTGATGGTGACCTTGGGCCGGAACATGTAGCGCAGCGTCAGGCTCATGCCCTGAACCAGTTCGGTCAGCAGGAACGAGCGCAAGGTGCGGTCGAGAAACGACATGCGGCGCCTCCTTAGCCGGCCCCGGGCAACCAGCCGAACGCCTCCAGGGCGCCGGCGGTCACGACCAGCCAAAACAGGGAAAACGGCAGGAACACCTTCCAGCCCAGCCGCATCAGCTGGTCGTAGCGGTAGCGCGGAAAGGTGGCGCGCACCCACAGGAAGATGAACAGCACCAGGGCGATCTTGAGGAAGAACCAGATGATCCCGGGCACGAAGGTGAAGGGCGCCACGTTCACGGGCGGCAGCCAGCCGCCCAGGAACAGCACCGCGGTCATGCCGCTCATCAGGATCATGTTGGCGTATTCGCCAAGGAAGAACAGAGCGAAGGTCATGGCCGAATATTCGACATTATAGCCGGCCACCAGTTCCGCCTCGGCCTCGGGCAGATCGAAGGGCGCCCGGTTGGTTTCCGCCAGCCCCGAGATCACGAACACCACGAACATCGGGAATTGGGGAATGACGAACCAGAGATGACGCTGAGCCTCGACGATCTTGGTGAGATTGAGCGACCCCACCGCCAGCAGCACGGAAATCAGCACGAAGCCGATGGACACTTCGTACGAAACCATCTGCGCCGCCGAGCGCAGCCCCCCCAGAAAAGCGTATTTCGAGTTCGACGCCCAGCCGGCCATGATGATGCCGTAGACCCCGAGCGACGAGACGGCGAACAGATACAGCACGCCGACATTGATATTGGCCAGCACCCACCCCTTGTTGAAGGGGATCACCGCCCAGGCCACCAGCGACAAGGCGAAGGTCAGCATCGGCGCGATCAGGAACACGCCCCGGTTGGCACCGGACGGCAGCACCGTTTCCTTGAGCAGCAGCTTGAGCCCGTCGGCCAGGGGCTGGAGCAGGCCGAACGGTCCGACCACGTTGGGGCCTTTGCGCAACTGCATGGCCCCGATCACCTTGCGCTCGGCATAGGTGAGATAGGCCACCGCCACCAGCAGCGGCAGCACGATGGCGACGATCTCGACGACGATGACGATCAGCCGCCACAGCGCCGGCGGTATCCCTGCCTGTATCAGCTCAACCATGGGTCCCCGTCTTGCCCTGTATGGTTTGGGTCGCAGCGCCGGCCGAACAGGCGGCCATGGTTTCCGAGGCGCGGCTGATGGGATCGGTCCGGTAGAAATCGACGATTGGTGAAACGAACGGCGCCCCGTCCAGGGGGCCGTCATCGCCGCACCGGCCCCAGGCGGCCGGCATCACGCCGTCAAGCGTGCCGAACACCGGATTGATCGCCGCCAGCCGGGTCTGAACATCGTCCAGCGTATCGTAGGGCAACGTCTTGCCCAGCGCCTCTGACAGGGCGCGCACCACCCGCCAATCCTCCTTGGCTTCGCCCGGCGGGAACACGGCGCGCACTGTGCGCTGCACGCGGCCCTCGGTATTGACGTAGGTGGCGTTCTTCTCGGTATAGGCCGCCCCCGGCAGGATCACGTCGGCCCGCGCGGCGCCCTTGTCGCCATGGCTGCCCAGATAGACGACGAAGGCATCGCCCAACCCGTCCATGTCGATCTCGTCGGCCCCCAGCAGCACCACCACCTTGATCGCCCCGGACCGGGCGCCGTCGAGAATGCCGGCGACGTCGCGCCCGCCCATCCCCGGCACGAAACCGAGATCAAGGCCGCCGACCCGGGCGGCGGCGGTATGCAAGACGTTGAAGCCGTTCCACCCGTCCTTCACCAGACCGGCCGCGTCGGCCAGATGCGCGGCCCGGCCCAGCACCGCCGAGCCGTCGGACCGGGCCAAGCCCCCCTGCCCCAGGATCAGCATCGGCCGTTCGGCCTGGCTCAGCACCTTGAAGAAGGGATGGGTCCCAGCGGCCAGATCGGCCAGAACCGACGGCCCGTCGCCCAACCATTGATGGCGATAGGTAAGGTCGATCTCGGGACCGATCGCCGCCACCGTCAACTGGCCGGTCAGCCAGCGTTTGCGGATGCGGGCGTTGAGCACCGGCGCTTCAAGGCGGGGATTGCTGCCCACCAGCACCAGGGCGTCGGCCTCCTCGATGCCGGCGATGGTGGAATTGAACAGATACGAGGCCCGAAGACCGGCTTCCAGCCGGGCGCCGTCCTGGCGGCAATCGATATGGGCCGAACCCAGCGCCATCGCCAGATCCTTCACCGCCGCCATGGTCTCGCAATCGGTCTGATCGCCGGCGATCGCCGCCACCGCCTTGCCGGCCGCCTTCATCCGCTCGGCCACCACCGCCAGGGCTTCGCTCCACGAGGCCTCCACGGGCCGGCCGTCGCGACGCACGTAGCAGCGGTCGAGGCGCCGCCGCTTGAGGCCGTCATAGGCGAAACGCGACCGGTCCGACAGCCAATCCTCGTTGATCTCGTCATTGGTCCGGGGCAGCACGCGCATGACCTCGTTGCCGCGGGTATCGACGCGGATCGACGCCCCCAGCCCGTCCATGGCGTCCACCGTCTCGGTCTTCCTCAACTCCCACGACCGGTAGGTAAAGGCCGCCGGCTTGTTGGTCAGCGCGCCCACCGGACACAGATCGATGATGTTGCCCGACAGTTCCGAGCCCAGCGCCCGGCCGACATAGGTGGTGATTTCCGTATGCTCGCCGCGCCCCAGCGCCCCCAGATCGGACATGCCTGCGACTTCGGTGATGAAGCGCACGCAGCGGGTGCAATGGATGCAGCGGGTCATGACGGTTTCGACCAGGGGACCGAAATTCTTGCGGCTCACCGCCCGCTTGGCCTCGTGGAACCGGCCGCGATCCATGCCATAGGCCATGGCCTGATCCTGGAGGTCGCATTCCCCGCCCTGGTCGCAGATGGGACAGTCGAGGGGATGGTTGATGAGCAGCAGCTCCATCACCCCCCGCCGGGCCTTGCGGATCATCGGCGTGTCGGTATGCACCACCATGCCCTCGCCCGCCGGCATGGCGCACGATGCGGTCGGTTTGGGCATCTTTTCGATCTCGACCAGACACATGCGGCAATTGCCGGCGATGGCCAGGCGTTCGTGGTAGCAGAAGCGGGGAATCTCGATCCCCAGCATCTCGGCTGCCTGCAGGACGGTGGTCCCGGCCTCGACCTCGATCTCCTGGCCGTCGATGGTGAGCTTCGGCATGGTCGTTCCTCAGTCCTCAGGCCGCGCGGGTGGCGTCACCGCCACGTTCGCGGATGCGGCGCTCCATTTCCGGGCGGAAAGCGCGGATCAGCCCCTGGATCGGCCAAGCGGCGGCGTCGCCCAACGCGCAGATGGTGTGGCCCTCCACCTGGCGGGTAACCTGCTCCAGAAGATCGATTTCCTCCAGATCGGCATCGCCGGTGACCATGCGGTCCATCATCCGCGCCAGCCAGCCGGTGCCCTCGCGGCACGGCGTGCATTGGCCGCATGATTCATGCATGTAGAAGCGCGACAGCCGCGCGATGGCCCGGATGATGTCGGTGCTCTTATCCATGACGATCACCGCCGCCGTGCCCAGGCCCGATCCCGCCGCGCGCAGCGAATCGAAATCCATCAGCATCGTGTCGCAGGTCTCGCGGGTCAGCACCGGCGTCGACGATCCGCCGGGAATGACCGCCAGCAGATTGTCCCAGCCCCCGCGCACGCCCCCGGCATGGCGCTCGATCAGTTCCTTCAAGGGGATGCTCATCTCCTCCTCGACGGTGCACGGCTTGTTGACGTGCCCGGAGATGCAGAAAAGCTTGGTGCCGGAATTCTTGGGCCGGCCCAACCCGGCGAACCAGGAGGGACCCCGGCGCAGAATGGTCGGCACCACCGAGATGGATTCGACGTTGTTGACGGTGGTGGGGCAGCCGTACAGACCGACGCCGGCCGGGAAAGGCGGCTTCAGCCGGGGCTGGCCCTTCTTGCCTTCCAGACTTTCCAGAAGCGCCGATTCCTCGCCGCAGATATAGGCGCCGGCGCCGCGATGGACGTAAAGGTCGAACGCCCACCCCGATCCGCAGGCGTCCGGCCCCAAAAGACCGGCGGCATAGGCCTCGTCAACGGCGGTTTGCAGATGACGGGCCTCGACCACGAACTCGCCGCGGATATAGACATAGGCGGCATGGGCGCCGATGGCGAAACCGGCCAGCAGCGCGCCCTCCACCAGCTTGTGGGGGTCGAAACGCAGGATTTCGCGGTCCTTGCAGGTGCCCGGTTCGCCCTCGTCGGCGTTGATCACCAGATAATGGGGGCGCGGCCCGTCCCCCTTGGGCATGAACGACCATTTGAGGCCGGTGGAAAAGCCGGCGCCACCCCGCCCGCGCAGGCCGGAATTCTTGACGTCCTCGACGATCGCCTCGCGTCCCTTGGCCAGGATCTCCCTGGTACCGTCCCAATCGCCACGGGCCCGCGCCCCGGCCAGACGCCAATCGTGCTGGCCATAGAGGTTGGTGAAAATCCGGTCGCGGTCCTTGAGCATCAGCTCTCTCCCTCGTCGGCCGCGCCGGTGAGCGTGGTCGGCCCGCCTTCGGGCGCCGAGAATTGCCGTCCCCCTTGCGGTCCCGGCGCGGGAGTCTCACCTTTGGCCAGCGCGTCCAGCACGGCCCGCGCCGTCTCGGGGGTCAGATCCTCGTAATAATCGTCGCCGACCTGCATCATCGGCGCATTGACGCAGGCCCCCAGGCATTCGACTTCGCTCAACGTGAAATCGCCATCTTCGGTGGTTTCGCCGAAATCGACGCCCAGCCGTTCGCGCAACGCCGCCACGATCTCGTCCGATCCCCGGAGCAGACACGAGATGTTGGTGCAGACCTGCACATGATGGCGGCCCACCGGCCGCAGATTGTACATGGTGTAGAAGCTGGCCACTTCCTGCACCCGCATGGGCGCCATCTCCAGCTTCGCCGCCACCGCCTCGATCGCCGACTGGCTCACCCATCCCTGCTGGCGCTGGGCGATGTCGAGCAGGGCCATCACCGCGCTCTGCTGGCGGCCGGGCGGATATTTGGCGATTTCCGCCTCGGCCCGGGCCAGGGATTCGGGGGTGAAGGCGAAGGGTTCGTCTGGTGCGGGCGCGTTCATCGGTCGATCTCGCCAAAAACGATGTCGATCGACCCGATATTGGCGACGACATCGGCCAGCATGTGCCCCTTGGACATCATGTCCAGAGCCTGAAGGTGCACATATCCCGGCGGCCGGATCTTGCAGCGATAGGGGCGGTTGGTGCCGTCCGCGATCAGATAGACGGCGAATTCGCCCTTGGGCGCCTCGACCGCGGCATACACCTCGCCAGCGGGAACATGGAAACCTTCGGTGAACAGTTTGAAGTGATGGATCAGCGCTTCCATGGACCGCTTCATTTCGGCCCGGGGCGGCGGCGTGATCTTGCGGTCGTCGACCCGCACCGGACCGCCCGGCATCTGCTCCAGACATTGGCGCATGATCTTGACGCTTTCGCGCATCTCGGCGACCCGCACCAGATAACGGTCGTAACAATCGCCGTGGCTGCCCACCGGAATATCGAAATCCAGCCGGTCATAAACCTCGTAAGGCTGACTTTTGCGCAAATCCCAGGGCACGCCGGACGCGCGCAGATTGGGTCCGGTAAACCCCCAATCGAGGGCCTGTTCCTCGGACACGATGCCGATATCCACCGTCCGCTGCTTGAAGATGCGGTTGTCGGTGACCAGCACCTCGATCTCGTCGAGCACCTTGGGGAAGCTGTCGCACCAGGCGGCGATATCCTCGGCCAATCCGGCGGGCAGATCGAAAGCGACGCCGCCCACCCGAAAATAATTGGCGTGCAGCCGGGCGCCCGAAGCCCGCTCGTAGAAGCCCATCAGCTTCTCGCGTTCCTCGAACCCCCATAGCAGCGGCGTCATGCCGCCGACATCCAGAACGAAGGCGGTGACGTTGAGGATATGGTTGAGCTGGCGGCCGATCTCGCAATAGAGCGTGCGGATGTAACGCGCCCGCTCCGGCACCTCCAGCCCCAGCAGCCGCTCGGCCGCCAGCACGAAGGCATGCTCCTGATTCATCGTGCCGACGTAATCCAGCCGGTCGAAATACGGCACCGCCTGGGTATAGGTCTTGTGCTCGATCAGTTTTTCGGTGCCGCGATGAAGAAGCCCGATATGGGGATCGGCGCGATCGACCACCTCACCCGACATTTCCAGGACCAGACGAAGAACGCCATGCGCGGCCGGGTGTTGCGGTCCGAAATTGATGGTGTAGTTCTGGATCTCCGCTTCGGCCATGGTCAGCCCCGCCCCCTGGCCTTTTCACCGGCCGGCCCGTCGGCGGCGGGCATCGCGGCCTTTTCGTCGCCGGGCGGCGGCCCTTCCCATGGCGACAGGAAGTCGAAGCTGCGGAAATCCTGGGTCAGTTCCACGGGCCGATAGACCACCCGCTTCTGCTCGTCGTCGTAATGCATTTCCACATACCCGGACAGCGGGAAATCCTTGCGCAAGGGATGGCCCTCGAACCCGTAATCGGTAAGGATTCGGCGCAAATCCAGATGGTCGGCGAACGTGATGCCGAACATGTCCCAGACCTCGCGCTCGAACCAGCCGGCGGCGCTGTAGATGGCGGTGGCCGAGGGAACCGGCACCTCCTCGTCGACCTTGACCTTAACCCGCACCCTTTGATTGTGCTTCATCGACAGCAGATGATAAACAACGTCGAAACGCGGTTCGCGGCCCGGCCAATCGACGCCGCAGATATCCACGACCTGTTTGAACAAGCAGGCGGAATCGTCCCTCAAAAAGGTCAGCACCCTTTGAATGCTCACCGTGCGCGCGGTGACGGTCAGCTCGCCGCACCGGTTGATCTCGGTGGACAACACGTCGTTGGGCAGGGCGGCGGCGATATGGTCGCCCAAATCCGTCAATGCTTGAATCATACCCCGGCTCGTCCTTGATCGAGGTCAGCGGAGAATCGACCCGGTGCGCCGGATCTTCTTTTGCAATTGCAGGATACCGTAGAGCAGGGCCTCGGCCGTGGGCGGGCAACCCGGCACATAGACATCGACCGGAACGATGCGATCGCATCCCCGGACCACCGAATAGGAGTAATGGTAATAGCCGCCGCCATTGGCGCAGGAGCCCATGGAGATCACCCAGCGCGGTTCGGCCATCTGGTCGTAGACCCGGCGAAGCGCGGGCGCCATTTTGTTGGTGAGCGTGCCGGCCACGATCATCAGATCGGATTGCCGCGGGCTGGGCCGGAACACCACGCCGAAGCGGTCGAGATCGTAGCGGGAACAGGCGGAGTGCATCATCTCCACCGCGCAGCAGGCCAGACCGAAGGTCATCGGCCACAGGCTGCCGGTCCGCGCCCAGTTCACCACCTTGTCCACCGAGGCGAGAACGAACCCCTTGTCGGCGATTTCGTCGCCCACCAGACGCAGCGCCGCGTCCTGGGCCTCGCCCTGGGGAAGCGGTCCGCCGTGGGGCGCCGTCACGGCATCCGAAGGGGTCATTCCCATTCCAGCGCTCCCTTTCGCCATTCATAGATGAAGCCGATGGTCAGCACCCCCAAAAACGCCATCATCGACCAGAACCCGAACAGGCCGATTTTTCCCAAGGCCACCGCCCAAGGAAACAGGAAGGCCACTTCCAAGTCGAAGACGATAAACAAAATGGCCACGAGATAAAAGCGGACGTCGAACTTGCTGCGAGCGTCACCGAACGCGTCGAAACCGCATTCATAGGCCGAGGTCTTCTGGGCGTAGGGCTTTTGCCGCGCCGCCAGCCAGGACGCCGTCACCGCAATGACGGCAATGGCTCCGGCGATCCCCATGAAAACGAGGATCGGAAGATATTCGATTTGCCAGGCTTCCATTGCCACCGCCCATACCTAGCGTCAACCGACGTTGGCCCCCGCCGAAAGCGATCACGCCAACAAACGGCAGGCCGTACGGCCCGACCAAGCTTCGGGGCCACCAAGAGAATGCGACAAGCGGCGGCCCGACAAAAGGCATAAAGCCCATACACCAGACCGTTCGTCAAAATTCCGTCGCAAGACCCTCAATCACCATCGCAAATACTAAAACAAATTAAAACGGTGAAAAAGCGTTCGGCCGTCGCCCGAACCACACGGTATATGCATTTCCCCTGTGCGCGACGATACCCTCATCCTCCGTCCGGCACCACCCATCTTCATGAGTGGGTCACGCCCACCCCAGGACAGGGGGCGTCTTCACGCCCTCGCGTCGCCCCAGGGGGAGGCGACGCATGGTGGGCGGTGACGGGTTCGAACCGCCGACATCCTGCGTGTAAAGCAGGCGCTCTACCAACTGAGCTAACCGCCCGAACCGCGGAAACTATGGGTTTTTGGCGTGGCGCGCAAGAAGCGCCGGGTGAGTGGAGGCGCGCCCCCAGGGGCGAAATCCCGAAACGGCCCCAACGGCCGTTCACGTCGTGTTCTACGACATCATCCCCGGCCGCCCCGTGTCGGCAGCCCTTTGCTTCAGATGAACGATGTCGAAAAATGAACGACACCAGCAACGAACACATCGCCAGTATCGCTCAAATCGCAAGCATCACGACCCGGCTTCGTCGCCGTACGCCGCAGCCAGACCGGTGCCCCCGCCCGGCACCCGGTCATCGCCACAACAAATCTTCGTCGAATGAAGGCGACAAAAAGACGTCTACCCGCGTTCGACCGAGAGCGCGCAGCCTATCGGCGTGCCGCCACCGCCACACATTACTGGATAGCGTCCCGCAGGCCCTTGCCGGCCTTGAATTTCGGCTGCTTGGACGCCGGAATGGCGATCTTTTCGCCGGTACGGGGGTTGCGGCCTTCGGATGCGGCCCTGGTGGACACGGAAAAGGTGCCGAAGCCGACGAGACGAACCTCGTCCCCGCCCTTCAACGCGCCGGTAATGGCATCGAAAACCCCATCAACCGCCTTGGTGGCATCGGTCTTGGACAGGCCAGTGGAAGTCGCCACGGCCGTTACGAGGTCATTCTTATTCACCTGCTAGCCCCCTTTATAAAATTACCCCCGAAATAGCGCGACACGGCTACTTCAGTAAGGACGAGGGCAGTCTAAAGCGGTGTGATAACGCCGTCAATGCGCAAAAACCCGCTAAACCGCGGAATTCCGCCATTTCCAGAAGGGTTGAATCGGCTTGCCGGACGACGGCGGCGGGATGCTCATCAAAGACGATCAAAATGAAAAAACCGGCGGGTTACCCCGCCGGTTTATTTTCTTGATCCGCCGTGACGCCGGTTCAGTGAGTGGTCACCGCCGACGTCTCGACCTCGACCGCCACCTTGGGCTGAGCCTCCTCGACCGGCGGTTCATCCCATTCGATAGGCGTCGGCATACGGGTAAGCGCCCGCTGCAACACCTCGTCCACCGTCGCCACCGGCACGATCTCCAGGTCTTTTTTGACGTTGTCCGGAATTTCGGCCAGATCCTTTTCGTTTTCCTTGGGGATCAGAACCGTCCGCAAACCGCCGCGCATGGCGGCCATCAGTTTCTCTTTCAGACCGCCGATGGGCAGAACCCGTCCCCGCAGGGTGATCTCGCCGGTCATGGCCACATCCTTGCGGATCGGGATGCCGGTAAGCGCCGACACGATGGCGGTGCACATCGCGACGCCGGCCGACGGCCCGTCCTTGGGCGTGGCGCCCTCGGGAACGTGGACATGGATGTCCTTCTTTTCGAACACCACCGGCTTCAAGCCGAAGGTGACCGACCGCGACCGGACATAGGAGCGCGCCGCCTGAACCGATTCCTGCATGACGTCGCCCAGCTTGCCGGTGTGGCTGAAGCTGCCCTTGCCCGGCATGGTCACGGCTTCGATCGACAGCAACTCGCCACCAACCTCGGTCCAGGCCAGACCGGTCACCACACCCACCAGATCCTCAAGCTCCGCTTCGCCATAGCGATAACGCCGCACGCCCGCATATTTCTCCAGATTGCGCGGCGTGACGGTCACCTTCACCCGGCGGGTGGAGACGATCTCCTTGGTCGCCTTGCGGGCCAGATTGGCCAATTCCCGCTCCAGGCTGCGCACACCCGCCTCACGCGTGTAATAGCGGATGAGATCGCGCAGACCCGCATCGGTGATCGACCATTCGCCGGCCTTCAGACCGGCAGCCTTCACCACCTTGTCGATCAGGTGCCCCTTGGCGATCTCGACCTTCTCGTCCTCGGTATAGCCCGAAAGCCGGATGACCTCCATACGGTCGAGGAGCGGCTGCGGCATGCGCAACGTGTTGGCCGTGGTCACGAACATCACGTCGGACAAATCGTAGTCGACCTCGAGGTAATGGTCGTTGAAGGTGGCGTTCTGCTCGGGATCGAGCACCTCGAGCAACGCCGAGGTGGGATCGCCGCGCCAATCGGCGCCGAGCTTGTCGATCTCGTCCAGAAGGAACAGGGGGTTGGAGGACTTGGCCTTCTTCATCCCCTGGATGATCTTGCCGGGCATGGAGCCGATATAGGTCCGGCGATGACCGCGAATTTCGGCCTCGTCGCGCACGCCGCCCAGACTGATACGCACGAAATTGCGTCCAGTGGCCGTGGCGATCGACTTGCCGAGCGAGGTCTTGCCCACGCCGGGCGGCCCCACCAGACACAGGATCGGACCCTTGACCTTGTCGGTGCGGGTCTGCACCGCGAGATATTCAAGGATGCGTTCCTTGACCTTCTCCAGCCCGTAATGATCCTGGTTCAGGATCTTTTGGGCCGCCTTCACATCCTTTTTGATCTTGGTGCGCTTGCGCCACGGAATGGTCAGAATCCAGTCGAGGTAATTACGGACGACCGTCGCCTCGGCCGACATCGGGCTCATGCTTTTCAGCTTCTTGAGTTCGGCGCCAGCCTTCTCGCGCGCCTCCTTGGACAGGCGCGTCTTGCGGATGCGCTCCTCCAGTTCGGCGGATTCGTCCTTGCCGTCCTCGCCTTCGCCCAGTTCCTTCTGGATCGCCTTCAACTGTTCGTTGAGGTAATATTCCCGCTGGGTCTTCTCCATCTGGCGCTTGACCCGGTTGCGGATCTTCTTCTCCACCTGAAGAACGCCGATCTCGCCTTCCATGTAGGAATAGACCCGCTCCAGGCGCTCGGCGACGGTCTCCGTCTCCAGCAATTCCTGCTTCTCGGCGATCTTGAGGCTGAGATGGGAGGCCACGGTGTCGGCCAGCTTGCCCGAATCCTCGATCTGGTTGACCGAAACCAGGACTTCCGGCGGGATTTTCTTGTTGAGCTTGATGTACTGCTCGAACTGGGAAACCACCGAACGGGACAAGGCTTCCAATTCCTGACCGTCGCCCTCGTTTTCGTCGATGGGGTCGGCGTGGGCCTGGAAAAAGTCCTCGTTGTCGGTGAAGCTGCTGATGCGCGCGCGGCGGCCGCCTTCGACCAGCACCTTGACGGTGCCGTCGGGCAGCTTCAGCAATTGCAGAACCGTGGAAATGGTGCCGACGGTATAAATATCGTCGGTCGTCGGGTCGTCCTGGGCCGCGTTTTTCTGCGCCACCAGCAGGATCTGTTTGTCATCGCGCATCACGTCTTCGAGAGCGCGAACGGATTTCTCCCGTCCGACGAACAACGGAACGATCATGTGGGGAAAAACCACGATGTCGCGGAGCGGAAGAACGGGATAGGCCTCGCCACCTACGATCTCGACCATGCTACCTCTGTCGTGCCGGCGACCCGGAGCATCCCCCAGGCGACTTTACATTGTTGACGTCGATCGATCAGGCTTTGCTGAGCTTTGAGCGACCTGGCGGATCCCTAGCCTCCCCGTTCGGAATCCATATCCATCCACTTGGTGCGGTTTTTTAACCTTTCAAGAGCCCGCCCCGCGGTCGCCATCCTCTTGACCGCCCCCCGGATCGAAACCGTGCCGGAATCCGGATCGCGGCGCGGGCCCATCACGGTCAACGAACCGCGCGCGAACGCCCCCAAAAGGCCGATCGCTTTCGAGGGGCTCTGCGCGCCGGACCCGAGTTCCGGCCGTCAGGCGCCGGTCCCGACATCGTCGCGGCGCTCGGAATGGATGAACAACGGCTTGGCGCGGCCTTCGGCCACCTCGCCATTGACCACCACTTCCTCCACCGAATCGAGACTGGGCAGATCGAACATGGTGTCGAGCAGAATGCCTTCCATGATCGACCGCAACCCCCGCGCCCCGGTCTTGCGGGCGATGGCCTTTTCGGCGATGGACCGCAGCGCGTCCTCGGAGAAGGTCAGACGGGTGTCCTCCATCTCGAACAGCCGCTGATACTGTTTGGTCAGGGCGTTCTTGGGCTTGGATAGAATCTCGACCAGAGCGTCGGCGTCCAGATCGTCCAGGGTCGCCAGAACCGGCAGACGGCCGACGAATTCCGGGATCAGACCGAACTTCAGCAGATCCTCGGGCTCGACGCCGCGCATGATCTCGCCGGTGCGGCGGTCGTCGGGCGCGCGCACATCGGCGCCGAAGCCGATCGCCTTGCCCTTGCCCCGCTGCGAAATGATCTTTTCCAGGCCGGAGAAGGCGCCGCCGCAGATGAACAGGATGTTGGTGGTATCCACCTGCAGGAATTCCTGCTGGGGATGCTTGCGCCCGCCCTGGGGCGGCACCGAAGCCACCGTTCCTTCCATGATCTTCAACAGCGCCTGCTGCACGCCCTCGCCCGACACGTCGCGCGTGATCGACGGATTGTCGGATTTACGGCTGATCTTATCGACCTCATCGATATAGACGATGCCGCGCTGCGCCCGCTCCACATTGTATTCCGCCGCTTGAAGCAGCTTGAGGATGATGTTCTCCACATCCTCGCCGACATAGCCGGCTTCGGTCAGAGTGGTGGCGTCGGCCATGGTGAAGGGCACATCGAGAATGCGGGCCAGAGTCTGGGCCAACAGGGTCTTGCCGCAGCCGGTGGGGCCGACCAGCAGAATGTTGGACTTGGCGATCTCGATATCGTTGTTCTTGCCGCCGTGCTGAAGCCGCTTGTAATGATTGTGGACGGCGACGGACAGCACCTTTTTCGCATGGTCCTGGCCGATGACGTAATCGTCGAGCACGGTTCGGATGTCGCGCGGCGTCGGGATGCCATCGCGGGAGCGCACCAGATGGGTCTTGTGCTCCTCGCGGATGATGTCCATGCACAATTCGACGCATTCATCGCAGATGAAGACCGTCGGTCCGGCGATGAGCTTCCGTACCTCGTGCTGGCTCTTCCCGCAGAACGAGCAGTACAAGGTGTTTTTGGAATCGCCGCTGGTGGACTTGGTCATCGGAACTCCATTCTGTAACGCGGCCGCAACCGAATCATGTTAGCCATACCGAAACACGGCACACAACGAAATTTCCCTGGAAATTTTCCCGGAGGATTTCCCGGGGAAGCACCCCTTGCGGAAACTTCGCCGGCCGCCCCGGTTAAGGTCGCGGCCCTGTTGCCCGATTCACACCAATGGGTCACGAACCATCCGGGTAAATCATGCGCAACGTCTCAA
>JAJZUL010000040.1 GCA_021848545.1 Pseudomonadota bacterium | reverse complement strand
CGCGGTGTCTTCGTACGCGGGTGGGACAATGGTCGAGGGCTGGATACGGACAGTACGGGCTTCGGGGCCTTTGAGGCGGACGCCTTCTATAGCCATACGCATGAGGTGGCTTCGTATGTGATCGGAGTGAATACGGGGTCAACCTACACGGCGTTGGGCCTGAGTGGTGGGGCGTCAGGGTCGCAATCCGCCGCAAGCGGCGGGGTCGAAACGCGTCCGAAAAACGTCCCATTGCTCGCCTGCATCAAATACTAGGAGGGGGGGGATGAAGATTGCCTATGCCTACAACCCGACCAATGGGGCCTATCTGGGCGAGACGATCGCCTTTGCCGATCCGCTGACGGCCGGGGCCTATTTGATGCCGGCGAATGCCACTGACATCGCGCCTCCGGATGCTGGCGCAAATCAGGTTGCTGTCTGGGGAGGCGGGGCTTGGACGCTGGACGCCGATTATGTCGGCTGGACGGGGTACGACGCCAACGGAAACCCCGTATCCATCAACGCCATAGGGCAGGCGCCTCAAAGCGGCTGGACCACCACCAAGCCGGCGCCCACCGCGGCGCAACAATGGGCGGCTTATCAGGCATCGGCGCAAGCACAGCTTGATATCGTGACCGGAGCGCGGGGACAGATCATTCGTTGCGCGGCGGCCGGTGTCGCGGTCCCCTCGGCGTGGACCACCTATGTGCAGGCTCTCCGGGCGATAATCTCCCAGGCGCAGCCGGCCACCATTCCTACCAGTCTGCCGGCGCAACCGGCCTATGTCGCGGGGACGTGATGGGCCTTTTATTTGCGCTCGTCTTGATTTACGGAGCTTTTACTATGATGCAGAACCAGCAGAAATCCGCCTATGTCGCCGCCGCCAACCAGGGCCAGGCGCCGACCGGGGTTAACCCGAACATCGACACCCTGGCCCGCACGATCTACGGAGAAGCGCGGGGGGAGGGGGTGCAAGGGATGCAGGCGGTCGCGAACGTCGTGATGAACCGGGTGGCGGCCGGCCAGGGCACCCCGGCCGAGGTCTGCCTCGCGCCGTATCAGTTTTCGTGCTGGTTGCCGGGCAATCCGAACTTGAGCGTGATCCTGGCCGTGACCACGGCCGATCCGGTTTTCGTCGAGGCGATGCAGATCGCCGCCGAAGCCGTGGCCGGCACGTTGCCGGACATCACCGGGGGGGCCGTCAATTACTACAATCCCAGCCTCGTCAATCCGTCCTGGGCCGGGTCCATGCGTGTGACGGCCCGGATCGGAAATCAGGTTTTTGGGGTGGCGTAATGGACGTTTTTCTGCAGGCGCTGGGCGCCGGGGCGAATGGCGCATTGGTCGTTTTCGCCTGGGTGCTTCTGCGCCACGAACTGCGCCTGACACGTATCGAGAGCAAAATGGAGGATCACGATCATGGCTAAAGGACGGACCGCCAGCGGGCGGGTCAAAAAGGGGTACCGGATCACCCGGCATGGTGTGGTGAAGGCGAAGGCCAAGCGCCGGACCCGGAAACGGAGCCGGTAGTGGCCGGACGCGCTTGCACGCAGAGGACTGATGGCCTTTGGCAGTGCTACGACACCGGAAGCGGTGTCTATGACGGCGGAAATATGACAGGGCCAATGGCAGTGCCAGAGGCCGGGGCAACCCTTTATTATGCTCCCGGCGTTGTACAAAGCCCAATGGGGAACACGCCTTCGAATGGTACGCCAATGCCGGCCGGGTTCGCGGCTCTCTACAACGCGGCTCAAGCCGTCGCCAGCGGGGCGCCAGTATCTGCGGGATCGATCTACTCGGCGGGAGGTGCGGCTGCCTCAGATCCATCACAAGGATCGTCGAGTGTGGGGGGGGGAGGCTCGGGGGGGTTATTTGGGACGAGCGGTAATTGGCTTTGGATCGTTCTGGCCTTCCTCATACTAATTGCCATCGCCAGGGAGCAAAATTCATGAGCAGTGTTATTTCCGAGGATTTTACGGCCCTACAGGATTGGGTGCAGGGGAAAACGCTGACAGCGGCCGAGCAAGCCGCCATCAGCACAAGTAAGCCTTACCTAATTATGGGGCTTCTTTTGGTATTATTTCTTGCTCTCCGTAAATAGGGGCTCCGCTTCCTGTCACGCAAGTTAAGTGCGTATAGGCCACGGTGTAGCGTCGGCCTGAATTCATAATAGCTTCGCGTCTTAAGGCATCCCCCACACCCAAACAGACTGCGCGTGTTGGAACGGCAAGCGCCGTTTCAGACACATCACCGGCCTTTGTGATCAGGGTGAAAATCAGATAGAGCGGTGCGATCATTGGGCTTCCTTTAAGGATCGAGCGATAATTTTCGCCACGGTTGAGGGGGACAGGTTCACTTCTCTGCTGATAGCGGCATTGGTGAGGCCACGCCGAGCTAGGCCGACGATCCGGCGGTTGCGCCTGACCATGGCCTCGGCCCGGAGGGTTCTACGGGCCTGTTTGAGGTAATAGACGGCCGTTGCTTGCGGCATCGGGTGCCAAGCCATGAGGGCCTCACAGGCTTGAGTGTCATTTTCACAGGCTTCGGCGGCGCGACGGGCATTTTGTATCAAGGACTGCCTTTGGCGCTTAAAAAGAGCTTCTCTGTCTTTAGACATATTCCGTCTTATGACATTGGTTTGCACCTCTCGGAGTGCGCCCTTCAAATAGTCCTCAAGTTCTTCCCAAGTATCCATCTGTGTTACCCCTCGGATGTTCCTCTATCGATGGTAAGGAGGGGTGGGTATATCGAAACGGGTATCGCTCGTCAAAGGCCATTGAAATCAACGGGATATCTGTGGGTTTCCGATGCCCTTTTGTCGCATAATGCATATTATGACGAATTGCCGGTGGGGAAAAACATCAATCGGCCTCAACGATCATACCATCATAAGCAGGCTCCACATGACCGGGCAGCCGGCTCCGCAGACGTCCATAATCCAGCCGCGGTCCCATGTGGGTGATGATCGTCCGCCGCGGGCGAATCTGCTTGGCCCACTCCAACACCTTGTCGACATGCGCATGGGTCGGATGCGGATGAGCCCCCAGACACCCTACGATCCAGGTATCGACGCCGACCAGCGCTTCCAGCGATTCCGGCGGCAGATCGACCACATCGGTCGAATAAGCGATCGGCCCGAATCGGAATCCCAACGTACGCCCATAACCATGGTCCTGGTCCAAAGGCGTTACGGCCACCGGTCCCACGGTGAATGGACCGGCTACGGTATGGGGAACCAAAAGCGGCTTATAGATGCTGGTGGCGTTAGGCGCCAAAGGCTCCAGGACATAGGCGAAACGGTGGCTGATTGTCGCCAGCGTCTCCCGGCTCGCCCAGATATCCAACGGCCCCTGCATGGCGCGATTGACCTCGCGCAGATCGTCGATGCCGTTCAGATGGTCGGCGTGATCGTGGGTATAAAGCACGGCATCGAGACGGCGTACGTCCGCATCCAGCAATTGCGCCCGTAAATCGGGCGACGTATCCACCAGAATTCGGCAATCCCCCTCCTCTATCAAGATGGAGGGCCGCCGCCGGCGATTGTGGGGGTCGGTGGGATCGCAATCCCCCCACCCGACAGCAATTGCGGGAACGCCCGATGCCCCGCCGCATCCCAAGATTATTGCCCGCATGCCGTCCCGACCTTGGTGAACAAGCGATGGAAATTGGCGGTCGTCGCGTCGGCAAGCGCGCCGACCGGGATCCCTTTAAGTTCGGCGACCTTTGTCGCCGTGTGGACGACATGGGCCGGCTCGTTCCGTTTTCCCCGAAACGGCACCGGGCTGAGATAGGGGCAATCGGTCTCCACCAGCAAACGGTCAACGGGGATGGTGGCGACCGTATCGCGCAAGGATTCCGCCTTGTTGAAGGTGACGATCCCCGAAATCGAGATGAAGAATCCCAAATCCAACGCCTGCCGCGCCAATTCGGCGCCAGAGCTGAAACAATGGATCAGCCCGGTAAAGCGTCCCTTTTTCATCTCGTCGGCAAGAATGGCGATCGTATCGTCGTCAGCGTCCCGGGTATGGACGATAACCGGCAGACCGGCGCGACGCCCGGCCTCGATATGGGCGCGAAAGCTCGCCTGCTGGCGGTCTCTGGGGCTTTTATCGTAGTAGTAGTCGAGGCCGGTTTCACCAAAGGCCACCACCTTGGGGTGGGCGGCCAGGGTCACCAACTCATCGGCGGTCACCGCCCCCTCGGTCGCGGCTTCGTGCGGGTGAACGCCCACCGAACAGAAAACCTGAGGAAAACGCTCCGCTACCGCCCGAACTTGGCCGAACCGCGAAAGGCGCGTGCCGATCGACAGCATCACGCCAACCCCCGCCGCCTCGGCGCGATCGACCACGGACGTCAGATCATCGGCGAAATCGGGGAAATCCAAATGGCAGTGGCTGTCCACCAGCATGCGTCAGCCCTCGCCCTCGGCATCCACATAGCGGGGAAACACCCCCGTTGGCGATGGCAATATGATGCCCGCAGCCAGGGCGTCTTCCGGCCGAAAGGCCGAAAAATCCCGCTTATCGGTGGCCACGGCCAATTGGTCCAGCAGACGCGCCGATGCGTCCGGCATGTAGGCCAAGGTCATCAGCGCCAACAGGCGAACGGTCTCGGCAAGAACCCACAACACCGTCTCCATGCGTGCGGGATCGCTTTTTTTAAGCGCCCAGGGGGCCTGGTGATCGACATAGGCGTTGGCAGCCCGAATTACCGTCCATATGGTCTCAAGCCCCTCATGAAACAACTGCTGGTCCAACGCCTCCCGAACTTTGGCCAGCATGCCGTAAGCCCCCGCCAGCAACGCCTCGTCCGCATCGATGAGGGGGCCGGCCTGGGGCACCTTGCCACCGCAATTCTTGCCGATCATCGACAGAACCCGCTGGGCGAGATTGCCATAATCGTTGGCGAGATCGCTGTTCATGCGGCTGACCATGGCGCGATGGCTGAAATCCCCGTCATTACCGAAGGGCAATTCCCGCAGCAGAAAATATCGCACTTGGTCCAGGCCGTATTTGGCGATCAAGGTCAGGGGGTCGATGACGTTGCCCAAAGATTTCGAAATCTTCTGCCCTTCATTCGTCCACCAACCGTGGGCAAAAATCCGTTTGGGAGGCTCAAGATCGGCAGCCAGCAGAAAAGCGGGCCAATAAACGGCGTGAAAACGCAGGATATCCTTGCCCACCATATGCAGATCGGCTGGCCA
Source organism: Pseudomonadota bacterium (assembly GCA_021848545.1). GTDB lineage: Bacteria > Pseudomonadota > Alphaproteobacteria > Rhodospirillales > Magnetospirillaceae > JAJZUL01. Next base: position 25,353 of record JAJZUL010000040.1, on the reverse strand, counting down.
GAACCGCGCATAATCACCATCCTGGCGCGGGAATCCGAGCGCCGCGATATAATTGGTCAGGGCATCCAACCAAACATACATGATGTGGTCAGGATCGTTGGGAACCGGAATCCCCCAAGAGAATGACGTGCGCGATACCGAAACGTCCTGCAGCCCCCTTTTTACAAAGGAGATGACTTCGTTGCGGCGGCTCTGGGGGGCGATGCAATCGGGATTGGCTTCGTAATACGCCAAAAGCCGGTCCTGCCAGGCGGAAAGGCGGAAAAAATAGGATGGCTCCTTGACCCATTCCACCGGCGCTCCGGTCGGTCCCACTTTGTCTCCGGACGGCCCGGTCGTTACTTCATCGCTGCCATAAAACGCCTCGTCGCGAACCGAATACCATCCTTCATAGTGGCCCAGATAAATGTGTCCGCCTTCGATCAGGCGACGCCATAAATCCTGGCAGGCGGCAATATGACGTGGTTCGGTGGTCCGAATGAAATCGTCGTTGCTCGCGCCTATATGGGACGCGAGGTCACGGAAATTGGCGGAATTGGCGTCGACCAGAGCCTGCGGGGACAGACCCGCGGCCAAAGCCGATTTCTCGACCTTCTGCCCATGCTCGTCGGTACCCGTCAGAAACTTGACCTCGGTTCCGCCCAGGCGCTTGAAACGAGCAAGAACGTCGCATGCCAGGGTCGTATAGGCATGTCCGATATGCGGCTTATCATTGACGTAATAGATCGGCGTAGTGATGTAGTAAGTTTCGCCCCCGGACATCGGGTATACTCCTTGTCGTCGCCGCCACTGCACAATCGTCACCACGCGACCGTCCCGAAAACCGCCCCTTCCCGAGCAGAGCTGGGACAATTCAGTGTCCGGCCAGTCGTTCCAGCGCAAGAAAAGCGGTCAGAAGTGCCTGTTTACGATCAAGATTGACCGCGTCGGCGCGGGCGAACAGGGCGGACACCTTTTCCCATACCTCAAGCCACCGTTCAACCCCCGCAACGGAAAGCAGCGCCGCCATGGTCTTGCCTTCTCCGGCCACCATTTCCTCCTTTTGCGGAGAATCGCCGCGTCCACCGGCGCGGATCAGCCTCATCAGCCATCCCTCCAACAAATCGGTCACCGTGCGCCAGGCATTATCGGCGTCCGATCGCGCCACCCGATCGGCAAAGGCGTGAAGGGTCGGAACATCCAGATGCGGCAGGGTGTCCAAAATCGCCGTAAGCTGCCGGTACAAATCCAGTCCCCCTTCTTCGGCCAGGATCGCGGCCCGGCCGATGCTGCCCCCGCTCAATCGGGCCAAAACCGCCCGATCCTCGCCGCTCATCGTGGGCTGCAGTCGTTCCAGGAGATCAAGGACCAGTGTGTCCGGCAAGGGGCGCAGAAGCAGCCGGCGGCATCGCGACCGTATGGTCGGCAACAGACGACCGGGACTATGGGATACCAATAAGATCAATGAGTTTCTAGGCGGCTCTTCAAGTGTTTTGAGAACAGCGTTGGCCGCGTTCGCATTCATTTCATCGGCGGCGTCGATAATGACCACCCGCCACCCCCCCTCCGCCGGGGTCAGGGCCAAAAAATCGCCGACACCACGCACATCATCAACGGTGATCTCCCCCCGTCGACGGGATTTGCGCTCGTCCGCCCACCCCCGCTCGACAATTCTCAGGTCGGCATGACCGGCGGATGCCACCCGCCGAAAAACAGGGTGATCGGAAGACAGGGCCAAATCGCCTCCCTGTCCGAACATATCGGTTCCGGTCTGACCGGCTAGCGCGAATCGGGCGATCCGGTAGGCGAACGTCGCTTTGCCGATGCCGCGCGGGCCGGAAATCAGCCAAGCATGCCCCACCCTGCCCGATGCCCAGGCGTCAAGAAACCGGCGTTCGGCTTCGGCATGTCCCAAAAGATCGGGATTGGCCCGTGGCGCCAGCATCGTACTCACGGATCACCCCAGCCGCTCGGCGACAATCGCCCAAATGGCGGCCTCTACCGCCTTGGCCGTCCCGGATGCGTCAAGCAACGCGCACCGGTCGGGATTGTCCCTGGCAATGGTGGTAAAGCCGGTGCGGAGGCGCTGATGGAAGTCACGCCCCATGCGCTCGTATCGGTCTTCCCCCCCTTCGCGCGCGCCGGCCCGTCGCAATCCTTCCTCCACGGGGATATCGAGAACAAGCGTAAGATCCGGCGCGAAATCGCCGATCGCCAACCGGGTCAGCCCGGACAGGATATTGCGATCCATACCGTGGCCATAGCCTTGATAGGCAAAGGTCGAATCGACGAAACGATCACACAGGACCCAAGTGCCGGCGGCCAGAGCGGGCCACACCACCGCGCGTAGATGGTCGCGACGAGCCGCCGTATGCAACAACGCCTCGGTTACCGCGTCCCAGCGATCGGTTGCCCCCGAAACCAGAAGAGCCCGGATTTCCTCGGCGCCGTCGGACCCGCCGGGTTCGCGCGTGGTGAGCACGTTCAGCCCCGTTTCCCGCAACCGGTCCGCCAGCAATCGCAATTGGGTCGATTTACCGGCGCCCTCTCCCCCTTCGAACGTGATGAACCGCCCTCGTCCGTCCGCCGTCATGCGCCGCTCAACGACTTGATCCCGATAATCAATGACTTGGCCCCCACAGCAGGTACCGCACAGCCGCCCGGATGCGACCGATATAGCCCAGTCTAGCGACATTGGCGCCAGCAACCAGCGGAATGTCCTGCTCGGAAATGCCGGGAGCGGTGACCTCGAGCTTTCCGACCACCTGTCCCTTGACGATCGGGGCGGCGATGGGCCCGTTGTAAACCGCCCGTACCTTCATTTCCGGACGTGATTCCCGCGCCATGGTGACCACCATGTTACGCCCCGCCAACAATGGAACAGTCGTATCGCGCCCCAGCCAAACGGAAGCCGTGGTCACCGGCTCTCCTTTTTTGACCAAGGGGTAATCCTTGAATTCCTTGAAGGCCCAATTCATCAGACGCCGGGACTCGTTCCTGCGCTCCAGATCCGTTTTCCATCCGTTGGCGACAAGAATGATCCGGCGATGCCCCCGCACGGCCGAAGCGACCACTCCATAGCCCCCGGCATCGGTATGACCGGTCTTCAGGCCGTCCGCCCCGGGCAGCGTCCACAACAATGAGTTCCGGTTGTGTTGGGTGATATGATTGTAGGTGAAGGTCTTCTGGGAAAACATCGGATAGTACTGGGGGAAGTTGACGATGATATCGCGCGCCAGGACCGCCAGGTCCCGTGCGGTCATCAGATGGCCGGGAGCCGGTACACCCGACGCGTTGCGAAAGGTCGAATGCATAAGGCCCAGTTTTTCATGTGCATAGCGCGTTTCATCCGCGGCAAAGGCGGATTCGGTGCCGGCGTAAGCCTCCGCCAGGACGGTACACGCGTCGTTGCCCGAATCGACAATGACGCCGCGTATGAGCTTTCCTATCGAAACCTGGGCGCCGGCCGGCAGAAACATCAGTGATTCGCCGGTCCGGTAATGCTTTTTCCACGCCCTCACGCTGACGACCACCTTGTCATCCATGGTCCAGCTTCCGGATTTGAGTTTCCTGAAGACCATGTAAAGGGTCATCAGCTTGCTCATCGACGACGGGACCATAAGCTGGTTCGCGTTCTTCTGCGCCAGGACGGCCCCCGTCCCCGCATCCATGATGTAAAGCTGCTTTGCCGTGGTGGCGATCGCTTCGGCATGGGATGAAATCGGGTGAAGCGCCAGCACGACCATGAACGCCAATGCCGTGGCATTGGAAAGCAGGCGATGAGGGCGGGACGAGACCATCAATGCGCGAACCCCTTAACGTGGAAGTGGGCCATGTGCCGGATACAGCGAAGACGTCCGCGCACCGAGCCATAGGCTTGAAACAAGCGGCCACGAGCTATTTAGGCAGAGGGAAGATGACCGACGGTGTGAAATCGGACACGGAAAACCTTCGCCACGATCTAGCCTTCGAATGCGTCGGAACTAGGGCGACATCATGACGGTTCGCACAATGACGGGGCGAAACGGATATCCAGGCCGCGAACGCCGGTCCGGCGATCAATCGGCGATTTTCAGCGCCCCCCGCTGTCCCGATGCGATGACGCGGCGGAGAAGGCGGTTTGCGTCCCTGACGCTGTCGGCGGGACCAACTCTCACCAGATACAGAATGCGCCCGCGAACCCGTACCCGCTTGATGTAGGTGTTGCCGATGACCGCCAGGCGATTCTTCAGGCGGGTGGCATTGCCGTAATCGGCGAAAGCCCCGGCCTGGATACAAATTCTGGTATGGGGAACGGCAACCGGTTTTAAGGAATAATCGTGATGGTCGAGCGGCAGCTTCGGTGGGGCCAACCGCTCCGCCACTCTGATCGGTCGAGGCCGGAACCGAGGTCGGGGAATTCTTGTCGCGGCGGTCGTCACCTCCGGGTCTGCCGGCGGTCGCGACAGCGGCGGTGCGACCACGGTGGTCGGGAGCGGCGATGCCAGTGCCACTTGCGTGCTGGCGTAGCGGCCGTGATGCGCCCCGTATTCCGCCGCCAGCGCCCGGCTTTGCGCCGCCATGATTTGAACGCGGACGCGGGCGGTTCCCGCGACGGCAAATCCAAGAAGCTGCGCCGCACGCCGTGACAGATCGATGATGCGGCCGTTGACAAATGGCCCGCGGTCATTGACCCGAACGATCAGGGACCGACCGTTTTCCAGGTTGGTTACCCGTACGATCGATGGCAGGGGTAATGTCTTGTGAGCGGCGGTAATGGCGTTTTCATTGAAAATTTCGCCATCGGCCGTTCGCCGCCCCAGGAAATTGGGCCCGTACCAGGACGCGATACCGGTGCGGTCGTAATGGTAATTGACATGCGGATAATACCAGACGCCGTCCACCTCGTACGGCTTTCCGACCTTGTAAACGATACGGCCGCCCGGCATGCCGTTCGATGCCGATTGCGAGCCGTCATCGACGCTTTTCACGACATGCGAAAACAGCTCCGTCTCGGCACACCCCGAAAGCAGCACGGTCGCCAGCAACAACGCCGCCACCCGCCGTCCGCGCCCCCCGACTCCCTGCATATGGTGTGCCTCTTAGCGGTTATGTCTTACATATAGTATTTTTACCGCCGCCCGATGTCATCCGAAAGTTTGCCGACGGCAAGAGCGAACAGGGTCGAGCGATTCCACTGCAGGATGGAGCGGAAATTGTCGTAAACGAGAAACGCCGGCCCCCTGCCCGCCTGTCCCAGGACGATGGACCCGCTCATACCCGCTCGTCGCGGCAGTTTCCGTCCATCGGCGCGGCGAACCCCAAGACGGGACCAGGCCGCAAGGGTCTTGCGGGTCCCCAGTCCAATCAATTTTTGATCGAAACGGCGGGGCAAACGGACTTTCCTGCCCCAGGTCTCGGTAGGGTTCCACCCCAACTTGGCAAGATAATTGGCTGCCGAAGCTAAGGCGTCGCCCCGATTCGTCCAAATATTGCGCTTGCCGTCCCCGTTCATATCCTGGGCGTATTTCAGATAAGTGGACGGCATGAATTGGCACTGCCCCATGGCACCGGCCCACGACCCCCGCAAGGTGCGAACCCCGGCATCGCCGCGGTCGATGATGCGTAGGGCATCGATCAACTCCCCTCGGAAAAAAGAGGCCCTCCGTCCATGCCAGGCAAGGGTCGCCAGGGAACGAACGACGGGATAGGTTCCCATGACCTTCCCGAAATCGCTCTCGATGCCCCAAAGGGCGACGACGAAACGCGGCTGCACCCCGTACCGACGCTCGATACGGCGCAGGATCGTCCGATTACGGATCATCATCCGCCGGCCTTCAGCGATCCTGGCCGGCGTCACAACGCCGCGGATATAGCTGTTGAACGTCAGCGTCAACTCAGGTTGCTGATGGTCGAGCCGAATCACCCGCGCGCTGGGGGACAACCCATTCAATACCGCCAGGGTCGCGGGATGGATGCCCGCGGCTTCCGCCTGCGTCTTAACACCAGCCAGGAACTCATTGAAACTCCCAGAAGGGATTTCCGGTCCCGCCCATGCACAAGCGGCGCCGGCCAATGCCAGCGCCAATCCGCCCACCACCGCCTTACTCCGACCGATCCAACACAGGCGCATCGCCGTATCCTTTGCACGCGAATGTCACACCCTCTTCAAAAAACCTGAAATCGGGTGCCATGGCACATCTTGTTCACGCATAACATGAAGCATTGTCGCCACCCCATTGAACACAAACATTCCGCGTGAGGAATGGGGCGGTATTGAATCGCTGGAGTTAAACCAATTTTCCAAAAACTCCAGGCATATCATTAATCAAAAACGACAATACAAAACGTCAACTTGATCGTTTCCGAAATAAAAAACATCACAATGATCAAATGCCACATTATCAGCAGCGTTCGCAATATTTGTTTTGTGGCGCTGGAAAAATTGACTTTCTCCACCCCAGAATGCGGTACACCACCAGCCCCGCCGCTTCGTGGGCAAACTCCCCTAACCGTCCCAATTGTCGGGCAACATCGAAACGCAGCCATGACCCGTCGCGAAGATAGGGCAGGGTCTGATAATTCACCGGATACGGCGTCACCGGCCAACCGACGGCCCGAAACACGCCGACCGCCCGCGGCATATGGAGCGCCGAAGTGACCAGTAGCCAGGTTTGCCCTGGGCGGGGATGGGCCATGCGTTTGCTGAACAGGGCATTCTCACGCGTGTTTCGCGAACGGCCTTCAAAGACGAAACGCGCGGGGTCATATCCCAGTTCTTCAACCAGACGACGCACATGCGGCGCTTCCCTGTCCTTTTGATCGAAAGCGTCGCCCGACCCGCCGCTATAGATCACCTTGGCATTGGGGTACCGGCGAGCCAGAGCCAGCATGGCGATCACCCGGTCCGCGGCTCCGTTCAAGGTCGGATGCCCACGGGCCACGGACATGAGCGGGGAAGCCGCGCCACCCAACACGATGATTCCATCGACACGGGCCGGGGGCGGCATTGACGGGAAGCGGTTTTCCAATCCCCCGAGCAGCCAATGATCAAGCGGGGTGACCGCCAGAACAAGGAGCGCGATTGACACGCCCAGGATCAGGCCCCTCCCCAGGCGCCACCACGCGGTGTACAGCAGCGCAGCGCCGGCGACCATCGCCACCATCAATAAATTGGACGGATCGGTCAGGATTTCGGCGATTTTCGATAACAGAAACATGTTGGCGCCCCGTACCCCGTCATGGCGTTCGCCCAACCGATAGGCCGCGTTACTCTTAGGGGTGTGGACACCTTATCCAAGGCCGCGCTAAATAAGCCCGCTTTTTCCCATATGCTCGTTGAGCGATCTGGATGGGTGGCCGAGCGGTTTAAGGCACCGGTCTTGAAAACCGGCGAGGTGCAAGCCTCCGTGGGTTCGAATCCCACCCCATCCGCCAATATCTTTAAATTTGTTATTGATAATTCTGCCGGCGCATCGGTTTTGAATTGAAGCAATCACCGGGTGGCGCGACGTACATTTGAATTCTTGATTTTTGGTTGATGCGCCGTTATACACTTTCCATTATTTTTGCCCCTGGAGGGGGCGTGGTAATTGGTGTTGTTATGGCGATGCCCGTTCCGGTTCTATCCCCGGCTTTTTATGCTTTGTTTCCGCCCGCACGGGTAAAGACCATTTTGGTCCATAATAAGGACCAACCCATCGGCGACGCCTTCATTCAGGCGTCCTTCTTCCACGCGTTGCGCTGCCTTTTCCCGGAGGCACACATCACCTTCGCCGTCTCCATCGGCGGCAGCGCTTATGGCGGCAGTCTTCGCACGGTGATGGCGCCCTATATCGACGAAGTCTTGGCAGATGCCGCCCTTTGCCTGAAACGCGAACAAATGTATCCGATGACCCCCCGCCCTTTGGACGGGCGCCGTTTCGATCTGGTCATCGACATGGAAAAGAAATGGTGGCGAAGCTTGGCGGTGCGCCGTATCCGTAGCCGCGTCTTCGTTTCCGCCGCCCGTCATTTTCTGTTTTCCGACTGCTGGCCACGATCCTGGCGCAAACCGGCCCACCTCGGTGACCAGTATCACATGCTGCTGGATGCGTTACGGGTTCGTCGGCGCGCCGCAGTTCCGCCGCCGGTCTGGCGGGATGAGGTCTGCGAATCGCGCAGCCGCGACATGCTTCCCGATGGTCCCCGCTATGTGGGACTGGTCCCCGGCGCGGGAGATCAGGGCAAACGCTGGCCGCTCGACCGTTTTACCGCCCTCGCGCAATCCATAGCCGCCGAGGGAGGAACGCCGGTCTTCATACTCGGACCGCAGGAACGACCCTGGCTGGAATCGCTGCGCGCTTCCGTGTCCGGCGCGCTCTTCCCCGGCGAAGATGGCGGTGGCCTGACCGACCCGTTACAGACCGTGGCCCTCGGACGCCGCCTTGCCGCCGCGGTGACCAACGATTGCGGGACCGCGCACATGCTGGCCGCGGGCGCGACGCCGCTGGTGGCTTTGTTCGGCTATACCAACCCCGTGAAATACGCACCGCGCACGCCCGAACTGACCGTCATTCGCGCCCATGATTTCGGCGGAACCACTCCCGAGGTCATCCCACTGGATGCGGTCAAAAAGGCTTTGGCTGATTTGTGCCTTGGCACGGCACCCGCCCAACCTTGATCCCAAGGCGGGCACGTCAGGCCCGTCCCATTGCCGCCAATAGCCGGATTTAAAAGCCGCTCCGGGCGCCGCATAGCCGCGACACTCGCGGATTGCGAAGCAAAATGGCGAGCGACTTCGGAAAATCAGCTCAACGCCGAGGCCTCGTAAACCGCGCTCAGCCGGTGTTCCCCATCGGCGGGCACGGAAACCACATCCGGACCGGCATTGGTCGTTTCCACGCACAGCAGGGTCCGGTAATCCTCGTCACCGAGATCCGCCATGGATTTGGCGGTCGCCTGCCACGGATTCCAAATCACGGCGCTGGCGCTGCCCGCGGTGGAAATAGCGATTTTGCGTCCAAGGCCCCGGTCTTCGATCGCCAAAGGACCAGCGACTCCGGTGTAGATGCGATCGACTTCACCGGCGATGGTTACCGCCCCATCCTGGGTCTTCTCAAGACCGCCATCCATCTTATCGATGAACCGATGCCCAGCCAGGCCGGTCACCGTCACCCGATCGATGTCGCCGACCCGGAAATAGGTATGGAGCCCCTGCGACAGCGAAAACGGACTCCCTCCGCGATTTCTGGTGACCAGCGCCATATCCAGCGTCGTCCCGACCCGCACATCGAGCTCCAGGTCGAAGGCGTGATCCCAAATCTCGCGGGTCTCGGCGGTATCGACCAGACCCAGGCGAACGGTGATTGCCCCTCCCTGCTCTTCCGCCACATCGCGCAATGTCCACGGCCGGTTGCGAACGAACCCATGGCCGGGGCGGCCGCGCCCATCCGGATCGGGGCCGAACCACGGCCAACAGACGGGAACGCCCCCCTTGATCGCTTTTCCCGGCTGATAATAGGCACCGTCACTCAAAAAAAGCAGATCGGCTTCCTGATCGTGGGGCTGGTAGGACAATACCTGCCCCGCGTAAACCGAGATCACCGCCCGGGCCAATGGCGTATTGATGGCGACCATCGGAAAACCGGCCTTGGCCTCGGTGATTCGCAGACGGTCACCGATGCGAAATTGGGAATCGAGACGTTCGGCGATCATGGGCGTCCTTTCCAAAGCCGGATGCGTATGGTCGCCATCCTACCCAAGGCGCGGCGTCAGAGAAAGCGCCGGTAATGCCAAATTGACCTCAGGCATAGCCGCGTAGCTTCGCGCGCCGCCAAGCCGAAGCCAGCAACCCCATGGCAACCACCGGCCCGGTGGGAATATGGGTGGCGATGGCGAGGCTCCGTGACGACAGGGCGATGGCGAATGAAACGACGATGAGGCATTTTTCCCACGTCAGCCAGCCGGTTTGCCGAACGTCTCTGGCCATCCACGCAAAACAGACCGCCGCCGGCAAAAGGTCGTAGATCAGAATCACCGGCACGGCCAACATGGTTCCGGCAATCAAGGCCAGCGCCCGAGGCGCCGGCGCTTGGCAACGCCGCCAGATGATGGCGACGAGAACGGCGGAAAGCACAGAACACGCGCCCTGCACCATCGATGCCGCAACCGTTCCACCGCCCAGGGTCAGAATTGCGGCGAAGGGGCTGACAAGGCCGGCATAGGGAACGATCCCCTTCGCGAAGGTTTCCGGTGCGGTCGTCAAAAACAAATGGATATAGGCGGGCCAGATCCCCCCTCCGAAGGCGAGCGTGGAGACCGCGGCCAATGCCACGACCGTTCCCGAGGCGCTCAAAAAGGCCCGCCAATGGCGGCCGGCGATCAAAGCGATAGGGATAAGCAGGCCGAAATGCGGCTTGTAGCACAGACACCCCAACAAGGCGCCCGCGGTCAGGGGGCGGCGATCGATCAAAAGGGTTCCGGCGGCGAACAGGGCAGCGGTCAGCAACGCGTCCTGACCGATGGCGAAGGCCAGCACAGCCGAGGGAAAAGCCACGTAGGGGATCAGCGTGGCGCCCCGTCCGACGATCGCTCGTATGGTGCCGATATAAAGGGCCGCCTGCGCCACGCTCCAAAGATAGAAGGCCCCCAAATAAGGGAAAATCGCCAATGGCACGCATAGCAACAACATCACCGGCGGATAAAAGAAGAACGTGTGATTAACGTCCGGACTGCCGTAAATTCGTTGTTCAGTCAAAGTATGGGCGGCGACGTTATAGGCAAGATCAGGGTGGCCGTGGAGCCCAAGGTACCCGGCTGCATAAAAACTGCTGAAATCCATCGTCGTCGCATGATGATACGGGACGATCAGCCCCCGCTGTCCCGCCGCGACGACCAGGGCGAATGCAATTTCCATGATAAAAAGGATAAGGCTATAGGCCCGAATGCGGTTACCGTTCAGCCAGATACCGTCCCGGCAATGGCGGTATAAGAACCAGGCGCCCGATCGCAAGCGATACATGTCGGTCTCTTCGCACGATGGCCGTAGGGATCATGGCGCCCGCGCCATAATTGTCAAGTCGTCCACACTCTATATCGCCGAACGGGAGAGAATGCTGAAAGCGGATATTCCGACCATCGCCTGCTGGTGAAACGCTATTTCCCCTTATGGTATGGAATATTCCGTATTATTGTGTGGTCGGCATCGAAAAACCGATGTCCGCGCAGGGGGCCGGAAAACGGAGGGATAATCCGCGCATGAACAAACTCGCCAATGTCCTCGTCGTCGAAACTCGGCGGGAGCGAGCCGCGGCCATTATCGACAGTCTGGAAAAGGCGGGTTATGCCGTCACCACGGCCGCATCCACGGACGAGGCTGAGGATTTCGCGCGGACCGAGCATCCGGATTTGGTGCTGGTCGGCGCACCGGCTGACACGCAATCCCTTCCGGCTTTCGCCAGCACCCTGAAGCGTGCCGCATCCGACATTCCGACCTTGCTGCTGGTCGAAGAGGTGACCCCCGCTTTGTGCGAGGACGCCATGACCCTGGGGTTGGACGATGTCCTTGCATATGACTGCCCGGAAATCGAAATGCTGGCACGCCTTCGCCCCCTGGTGCGATTGACGGTGATGCATGGGGAATTGCGTCGCCGGGCCGAGGCGGCTGACCATTTCGGCATTATCGCCAGAGACCGTGTCGCCGGCCCCAGCGCGGAGCGGGCCGCCATACTGGTGATCGGCGACGAAGGAGACCAAATCGCCGCGATTTTGAAAAGCGAATGCGACGTGGCCTTCTGCGACACCTTGTACGAGGCCGAAGAGGAACTCATCCGCCGCAATTACGATGCGACGGTCTTGTCGTTTCGCGCCGCCCCGGACAATTTGGTCGGATTTTGCGCCCAAATTCGCAATAACCCCCGTCTTTTCAACCTTCCGATCCTGGTGCGCACCGACGCGCCGGACGGGCAGTTGGAATGGGAAGCGGACCTTTATCGCCGCGGCGCCAATCGCGTTCTGCCGTTTACGGTGGATTCCGTTTTGTTCCGAACCGCTCTTCTTACTCTGGTCCGACGCCAGCAATTGCGCTGGACGATCCGCACGGCTCTCAACGACAGTCTCACCGACGCGACCAGCGATTCGGAAACCGGCGCGTACAGCCGTTCCTTCCTCGAGATTTACCTGCCGGTCCGGCTTCGTCTCGCCCTGGCCAGCGACCGCCATTTGACCGTCGTGTTTTTTTCCGCGCCCAACATCGACGACATCCGCAAGCAATTCGGTGACGACGCGGCGCGACATTTGACCCGCCAGGTAAGGCAATGGATTGCCGGCCTTTTGCGTGCCGAGGATATCGTCGCGCGTTATGCCACCTACGAATTCTGCGTGGTCCTGCCGGACACGCCGTTGGCGGAGGCGGAGATCGTCATGCACCGCATCGCCGGCGTTCTCGCTTATACCGATTTTGCCGTTCCGGATGTCTATCAGCCGCTGAAAGTCTGGGTTCAGGTCGGCGCCACCGACAGTCAGGCCGGTGACGATGTCGCCACCCTCATGACGCGTGCTCGTCGTAACATGGGGTGACGGCGTGCGGATAGACTACGTCTTCGACACTGTTTGCCCCTGGTGTTACGTGGGAAAACGCCGTTTCGAACGGGCACTGGGCGAGCGTCCCGATACCCGCGTGGACATACGCTGGCGGCCGTTTTTGCTTAATCCCGACCTGCCTTTGGACGGCATGGATCGCCGCGTCTATCTGGAACGAAAATTCGGCGGCGCCAACCGGGCCAAACGTATCCACGCCGCGGTGACCCAAGCTGGGCGCGCGGAAGGAATAGAATTCGCGTTCGACAGGATTACCCGGACGCCCAACACCCTGCACTCCCATCGTTTGATACGCTATGCCGGCCGGTCGGGACGGGAAGCCGAGGTTGTGGAAGCTCTTTACGATGCCTATTTCTGCCGCGGGCGCGACATCGGATCGATCGAAGAATTGATTGCGATCGGAACGGGATTGGGGTTCGACGAAACCGAGTTGGCCACGCACCTTTTTTCGGACAGCGACGTGACCGCGCTGCTGGGCGAAAACGCCCGAGCCCATCGGTTGGGCGTCAATGGCGTGCCCTGCCTCATCCTGGACGGTCTCTATGCCCTGGCCGGAGCCCAGGAGCCGGATATCCTGCTGCGCCTGATCGACATCGCCCGCGAGAACGCGATAGAGGCGGCTCTCAGTTAACCCCGATTTCCCGCACTCGCGGCGATGTCGGCGAGATCGGCGACAATGCGGCCAACGCCGTCCAGACGGTGGCGCGCATCGTCCCAGCTGCGCACGAAAACCAGCTTGTGATCGGGCCGAAGCTTGGCAGAGCCGGCCTGCCGGCTGATGAAGCGGACCAGCCCTTCCGGATTGGCGAAGCTATTGTTGCGGAACGACATGACCACCCCCTTGGGACCGGCGTCGATTTTGTCGATACCCGCCTGCTTGCACAGGGTTTTCAAGCCGATGATATCCAGGAGGTTCTGGACTTCGGCCGGCAAACGGCCGAAACGATCCACCAACTCCACGGCCAGGGCCTCTCGTTCGGAGCGATCGGTGATCGCCGCGATTCGGCGGTAAAGCGCCAGTCGAACCGAAAGGTCGCGGACATAATCCTCGGGAATGAGAACCGGCGTTCCAATGGCGATCTGGGGCGACCATTCCTCCTCGACCACCTTCGTGTCGTCGCCCCGGGCGGCCGCCACCGCCTCCTCCAGCAATTGCTGGTAAAGTTCTATGCCCACCTCGCGAATATGGCCGGACTGCTCCTCTCCCAGCAAATTTCCGGCGCCACGTATATCGAGATCGTGGCTGGCGAGTTGGAAACCGGCGCCCAGACTGTCGAGCGCCTGCATCACCTGCAAACGCTTTTCCGCGGCTTTTGACAGGATCTTTTCGGTCGGCAGGGTGAAGTAGGCATAGCCGCGGGTCTTGCCGCGCCCCACCCGTCCCCGCAATTGATACAGTTGCCCCAGACCGAACATGTCGGCCCGGTGAATGATCAGGGTATTGACGCTGGGCATGTCCAGGCCCGATTCGACGATGTTGGTCGACAACAGCACGTCGTACCGCTTGTCGCCGAAAGCGGTCATCACCTCTTCCAATTCGGTCGGTGTCAGACGCCCGTGGGCCACGGCGATCCTGACTTCCGGAACAAGCTTGGCCAGACGCTCGCTCACCCGATCAATATCGGCCAAACGCGGACAGACATAGAAAACCTGGCCGCCCCGGTACCGTTCCCGCAAGATGGCCTCGCGAATTACGACAGGGTCGAAGGGCAGGACGAAGGTGCGCACCGCCAGCCGGTCCACCGGCGGCGTTGCGATCACGCTCATTTCCTTCACCCCGGTCAAGGCCAGTTGCAAGGTCCGTGGTATGGGCGTCGCGGTCAGCGTCAGCACATGGACATCGGTTCGGAGTTGCTTCAGACGCTCTTTGTGGGCGACGCCGAAATGCTGCTCCTCGTCGACGATCAGCAGTCCCAGACGCTTGAACGACACGTTCTTGGCCAACAGGGCGTGGGTACCGACGACGATATCGACGGTTCCCTCCGCCATGGATTTTTTAACTTCGCTTGCCCGCTTGGCGCTGACCAGCCGGGACAATTGCTCCACTTGTACCGGCAGGCCCTTGAATCGCTCGGAAAAAGTACGCGAATGCTGTCTGGCCAGCAGTGTCGTCGGCACCACCACCGCGACCTGCAACCCCGACATCACCGCCACGAACGCCGCGCGCAGCGCCACCTCGGTTTTTCCGAAGCCGACATCGCCGCAGACCAGACGGTCCATCGGCCGCTCCTGCCCCAAATCGGCGACCGTATCGGCGATGGCGCGCAACTGGTCGTCCGTCTCGGCATAAGGAAAGCGCGCGCAGAATTCGTCCCATAGCCCTTCCGGTGCCGCCAGCGGTTCGGCGGTACGCAGTTCCCGCTGCGCGGCGACGGCGATCAGCTGGTTGGCCATATCGCGAATGCGTGTCTTCAGCCTGGCTTTGCGCGCCTGCCAGGCGACACCACCCAGCTTGTCCAGCTGAACGCCCGAATCCTCGGACCCGAAACGGGATAGCACGTCGAGATTCTCGACGGGAACGAACAGCTTGTCGCCGCCGTCATACAGGATTCGCAAACAATCATGCGGCGCTCCCGCCGCCTGAATGGTCACAAGGCCGTCATAGCGACCGATGCCATGTTCGACATGAACGACCAGATCGCCCTCGGACAGGGCCGCGGCCTCGGCGATGAATTGAGCGCCGCGCTTCTTTTTGCGTGCCGGGCGGGCCAAACGGTCGCCCAGAATGTCCTGCTCGGTGATCACCGACAGATTGCGCCATACGAATCCGTGCTCGATTCCCAGCACCACCAGAGGCACGCTCGGCGCCTCCAGCGCCATGGCCGCCGGCCAATCCTCGACCGCCAAGGTCCGAAGACCGTGATCGCCAAGGACATGGGCAAGGCGGTCACGGGACCCGGCGGTCCAGGCGGCGATCACCACATGGCGGCCCGATTTTGTTTCAGCATCAACATGATCTCGTAAGGCATCATAAACATTGGCGCCCGGCTGTGTCCGAACATCGGCGAAATCGCGCCCCTTGCGCCCACCCACATCCACCGTAGTCTGGCTGCTCTCCGTCACCGCGAAAGGCGACAATTGGAAGACGGGACGCGCGGCCAGCAGACGCTCCCATTCCTCCTTTTCCAGAAACATCCTCGGCGGCGGCAGGGGATGATAGATCATCCCGGATTCCATGGTCCCGGTGCCCTGAATGGTTCGCCGGGCCTCGTAATATTCCAGGATCATATCCCAGCGCGCTTCGCAGGCTTCTTCGATCTGGGCGTCAAGAACCACCACGGCATCGGGCAGGTATGCGAACAGACTGTCCATGCCGTCATGGAACAGCGGCAGCCAATGCTCCATGCCGGTAAATTTGACGCCGGCCGAAATCGACTCGTAAAGAGGGTCCGCCCCGGATGGAATCCCGAACGCTTCCCGATATCCGGCTCGGAAGCGGCCGATCGATTCCTCGTCCAGCTTGACCTCGCCGACCGGCTCGAGAAAGAAGGAATCGATGGTCCCGCTGGACCGCTGGCTGACGGCGTCGAATGTCCGAATGCCTTCGACCACATCACCAAAAAAGTCCAGGCGCAACGGTTCCGCCAACCCCGGCGGATAAAGATCCACAATGCCCCCGCGCACGGCATATTCGCCCGGTTCCATTACCGTGTCGGCGCGGACGTAGCCGTTGGCGTCAAGGCGACCCAATAGCGTCTCGACAATGACGGCATCGCCCTTGCTGATCATCAGACCGGCGTTTTCCAGGCTTTCACGCGGTGGCACACGCTGCAGGATGGCGGCAATCGTGGTGAGCACCACGCGACCGCTATCGCCGCCGCGTGGTCCCGACGCCAGCCGGATCAGTGTATCGATCCGCCGCGCCATGATGTCGGCATGGGGCGATACCCGGTCGTAGGGAACGCAATCCCAAGCCGGGTAATCCAGAATTTCGATATCGGGGGCGCACGCCGCCAAGGTTTCCGCCACGGCCGCCATATGCCCATCGTCGCGCGAGACGTGCAGGACATCGGGCATTCCGGAACCGCGGGCCAATTCGGCCAACATCAGCGCGTCGACGCCAGACGGTGCCCCCGCCAGTACGGTTCGCCCGGGAAACCCAACAGGAAACTTCAATTCAGTCAATATTCTATATCTTCATTCTTGACGAAACGGATGAGCATTTCCATGACATCGTCATTGATACGCTCCGGCGGCGGACGCTTGCCGGTGACCCAATCGAACAGATCGTTGTCGTCTTCCCGGATCAGCGCTTCGAACCGATCGAGCTGCTGTGGCGTCAACCGGGACAAATACCGTTCGGCGAATCTCCCGAAAAGAAAATCGTTTTCGATCGACCCCATATGGTGGGCACGAAACAACAGGCGTTTGCGACGAATATCCGTCATGACCGACAGATCTGAACCGGATGGAATCGGGAAAAACCCAAAGCAGGATGTGATGCGAGGCGTCGCCTTTCAATCGCTGCCTGCCCTGTCGCCAAATTCGCCTCCGTCAAATCGGTGCGAGTGTGAGAAATCCGGGCTAGGATATAGACGGTTCGTTCCGCTCTGTCAGCACCCCGCCGCATGCGACCGCAGTGCCTTTTTCCTCTGTTCGCGCCGATCACCACTCTGCCCGGTATCGGCCCCCGTTTGGCGCCTCTGTTCCAGCGACTGGTCGGTGGACGGGTGGTGGATTTGTTATGGCACCGTCCAAGCGGGATCGTCGACCGCCGTTTTTCCCCAAAAATCGTCGATGCTCCGGCCGGACGGATCGCCACCCTGCTGGTGCGTATCGAAGCCCATCTGCCCCCCGACACGCCCCGACGCCCCTACCGCGTTCGCTGTTCCGACGAAACCGGCTTTCTCCATCTGATCTACTTCCATGCCAAGGAAGATTGGCTGCGCCGTCAGTTGCCGACCGGCGAGCAACGTATCGTCAGCGGTCTGGTCGAACGGTTCAACGAAACGCCCCAGATCACCCACCCCGACCATGTGGTCGCCCCCGCCGACCGTGAGACGATCCAGGCCATAGAGCCGGTCTACCCATTGACGGCGGGATTGTTCGCCAAGCAGGTGGGAAAGGCTGTCCAGGCCGCCTTGGCCCAGGTCCCGGACCTGACGGAATGGCAGGACGGCGCTTGGCTGCGGCGACAAAATTGGCCGGGATGGAAAACGGCGCTTTTCGCCATTCACCATCCGACCGCCGCCGATGTTCTTGATGACAGTCCCGCCCGCCGACGGCTGGCCTATGACGAATTGCTCGCCAACCAGCTCGCCCTGATCCTGGTCCGCGCCCAAATGCGGCGACTCAAGGGGCGCTCGCTCCAAAGTCCCGGCCTTTTACGCGCCCAGGCGCTGTCCGCCCTGCCCTTCGCCTTGACGGCGGCGCAGCGCAGAGCCTTGGACGAAGTCGATGCCGATATGCGCGCGCCCTATCGCATGCTTCGGCTTTTGCAGGGCGATGTCGGCAGCGGCAAAACGATGGTCGGGTTCCTGGCGATGCTGACGGTGGTGGAAGCGGGATGTCAGGCGGCCCTCATGGCGCCCACCGAAATCCTGGCCCAGCAGCATTTCGCCACCCTGCGCCCCCTGGCGGAAGGGCTGGGGCTGCGCATCGCCCTGCTGACCGGCCGCGGCAAGGGCAAGGCCAGAGAGGCGCTTCTGGCCGCCACCGCCGCGGGAAATATGGATATTCTGATCGGTACCCATGCCCTGTTTCAGCAGGACGTGACCTTCCGCGATCTCGCCTTCGTGGTCATCGACGAACAGCATCGCTTCGGCGTACAGCAGCGCATGGACCTTACCGGCAAGGGTCAGGCGGTGGATGTCCTGGCCATGACGGCCACGCCCATCCCCCGGACATTACTTTTGACCGCCTATGGTGATATGGACTGGTCGCGGCTGGACGAGCGGCCTCCGGGTCGCCAACCCATCGAGACCCGCGCGCTTCCTCTAGCCCGAATGGACGAGATCGTGGCGGGCCTGCGACGCGCCCTGGCCGACGGCGCGCGCGTCTACTGGGTCTGCCCCCTGATCGAAGAGACGCCGGACACGGATCTGGCCGCCGCCGAGGCACGCCACAGCCATCTCGCCGAAATCTTCGGAGAGATGGTCGGCCTGATCCATGGACGCATGAAAGCGGCGGATAAAGACCGCGCCATGGCCGCATTCGCCGATGGCACCATCTCCATTCTGGTGGCGACGACGGTCGTCGAAGTGGGGATGGACGTCCCCGAAGCCACGATCATGGTGATCGAGCACGCCGAACGATTCGGTTTGGCCCAGCTGCACCAGTTGCGCGGACGGGTGGGACGGGGCGAGCGCGCCTCCACCTGTCTGCTCCTCTATGATTCCCCCTTGTCGGAAACGGCCCGGCAACGCCTCGACGTCATGCGCAACACCGACGATGGCTTCGTTATCGCCGAGGAGGATTTGCGCTTGCGTGGCGGTGGCGAAATCCTGGGAACCCGTCAGAGCGGAACGCCGGAATTCAAGATCGCCGACCTTGCCCGCGACGCCGATCTGCTTGACGTCTGCCGCGACGACGCCCGCCTCGCCCTTGAGCGCGACAAGGACTTGTCCTCCGCGCGGGGAACGGCCCTGCGTACCCTGCTTTACCTGTTCGAACGCGATGCCGCCGCCCGCACCCTCAGGGCGTGATGATCCCGGTCGAAACCACCATCTTGATGCCATCCTCGACCGTCATGTCGAGCACGCGCAAATCCCGCCGGGGAACGAACAAAAGAAATCCCGAAGTCGGGTTGGGGGTGGTGGGCACGAAGACATTGACCATTTCGCTCCCCCCCTCCCCTTCGGCCAGCCGCGCCTTGATCTCACCGTTGGTGGCGCCGGTGATGAACCCCAATGTCCAAAGCCCCGTCCTGGGATATTCCACCAGCACGACTTCACGAAACGCGTTGGTTTTCTGCGCCAGAACCGTTTCGAACACTTGTTTGATCGCGCCGTAGAGGCTGCGGATGACCGGCATCCGCGCCAATATCCGTTCCGACACGCTGATCAGGAAACGCCCCATCAATCCGGCGGTAAAGGCGCCGATCAAGGTGAGGCCGACAACCACGACCACCACCCCGAAACCCGGTATCCCCCATCTTTGCGGGTTCATATCCGAGGGCAGGAACGGTGAAACCCAGCTGTCGACGGCGCGAACGAACTGCCAAGCGATGTAAAAAGTAATGGCGATCGGCGCCGTTACCACTATTCCGGCCAGGAAATAGGCCCGCAACCGACCGGTCACCCCCAGGGAATGGACCTTCCCCGTCCCCCCGTGGTCCTGGTCGATTTCGCTCTCATCGTTCATGGAACGAGTCATGAACTTGGGTCACGATCGGCTTCAGCATATAGGAAAGAAGCGACTTGCTGCCGGTGACGATCTCGGCCTTGACGGTCATGCCGGGGGTAATCTCAAGGCGTCCCGGAACGTCCCCGATATGATCCTGCTTCAGCATGATGGTCCCTTTGAAATAGGGCTTCCCTTTTTTATCGACGAAGCTCGATGGCGATATATAGGTCAGAACCCCCGGCACCGATCCGTAGCGCTCGGACTCGTAGGCTGAAACCTGAACCTTCACCGGCAGGCCGATCTTGAGGTGGCCGACATCGCTGGGATTGATCTTGGCGGCGATCTCCATCCTGCGATCGACGGGAACAACCTGACAAATCAGGCCCCCCGCCTGGATGACGGCGCCAGTGTTGTTGATCGTCAATCCTTTGACATAGCCGCGCACCGGAGAGCGGACATCCAGACGGCTGACCCGGTCCTCAAGCCGGCCGAGGCTTTGCTGAACCTGAGCCAATTCGGCAACCGTCGAACTGAAATCGCTCATGGCCTGTTTGCGAGCGTTGGCTTTCTGGTCGGTCAAACGGTTTTCAGCCTCGGCCAGGGCATCGCGTGCCACGATGGTCCGCCCGATCGTGTTGGAAAGTTGCCCGCGCACGCGAGCCAATTCGCGCTTCGTATCGAGCAGCTTCATGACCGTGATAAGACGCTGGGAAGCCAGATTCTGCCTGATCTTGACCTCCTGCACCAGGGTATCGATCTGTTGCTGAAGTGTCGTTTTCTGCTCCACCAAAAGCGCGATATCGGATTGTTTTTGGCGGATCTGTGTTTTTATGACCGAGCTCGCCGCATCATAGGCTTGGATCTGGGATTGATAGATCGCCTTATTGTCGGCCACCAATTGCGAAAATAGCTTGCCGACAAAGGAGAAGTCGGGCTTGCGCCCCTCGGCAAAAGCCCGCAGCCGCTCCGCCTTGAGCAACAGGGCCGCTTCGCGCGCGCGGGTCTGGTCGAGATCGCTGACACCCGCGGCCGGCGACATCTTGACCAGGATCTGCCCCTTATCGACCAGCTGTCCGTCATGGACCAGGATCTTGGAGACGATACCGCCCTCCAGATGCTGCACCGACTTGATGGCTCCGACCGGCAGGACCTGCCCTGTGGTATCCGCCAGTTCCGTCACTTTGGTGAACGCGGACCAGATGATGAACAGCAGAACGACTAGGCACGCCAGCAGAATCGTGAAGCGAATAAGCGGCGACGTCCCGGTTTCCTCAAGCTGGATCGATTGTGCCAAATGACGAATCTGCCGGCTTTCGATCTTTACCGGAAGTTGAGCCGTTGGCGATTCCTGCGGAACCTGTTCTTTCTCGGGAACGGGAGCCAGACTTTGCGTGCTCATATCAGCCTTAATCCCGTTGTCAGATCAAATCCGGGGGTATCCGGGCGCGAACCTCCTCCGCTGGCCCCGCCAGACGAAGATAGCCCGCGTCGAACACCAAAATACGGTCGGCGACCTTAAGGTGACTAGGACGATGCGTAACCATGATAACGGTCGATTGACCACGAAAATAATCCACGGCCCGCAGAAAAGCGCGATCGCCTTCGAAATCCAATCCATTGACCGGTTCATCGAACAGCATGATGGAGCTTCTCTTCAAGTAGGCCCGCGATAACGACAATTTTTGAATGAAGCTTGAAGACAGGTGCTCGGAAGAGCCATCTCCGACCCGCGTGTCAAACCCTCTGGGAAGATTCATGATTTCCTCCCAGACCTCGGCCATTTCGCAAGCCCAACGGATATCGGCATCGGTCGCGGTGGGATTGGCCAGCCTCAGGTTTTGGGTGATGGAGCCATGAAACAGGTTGCACGTCTGGGGGACATAGGCCATCGCGTGACGCAACTCGATGGGATCGATTTGGCGGATATCGACATTATCGACGCGGATCGACCCGGCCTGGGCGGAATATAACCCCAGGATCAGTTTCAATATCGTGGATTTGCCCGATCCGTTGCGGCCGGTCACCGCCGCCACCTCTCCCGGTTCCACTTCGAACGACACGCCCACCAGGGCCGGATCGGTATCATTGCTATAGCGCAAGCTGACCCGGGAGAACTCGATACGCCCCTTGACGTTGCGTAGGGGCGCTATGATC
The DNA here is from genome assembly GCA_021848545.1 of Pseudomonadota bacterium. Lineage (GTDB taxonomy): Bacteria > Pseudomonadota > Alphaproteobacteria > Rhodospirillales > Magnetospirillaceae > JAJZUL01. Next base: position 3,378 of record JAJZUL010000040.1, on the reverse strand, counting down.
GCCCTCGGGTCGCGCTCGGGCTTCAACGACATCAACCCATCGACCTGCCGAATGGAATTACGGACCGTTTCGATGCGATGGACCAGGGTGATGACGGTCTGGAGCGGCGTCAATGCGCGCCAGACCAGCATCATGGCGGCAATCAGATTGCCCATGGTCATGGTGCCGGCGATCACCCCCCATACGCCGGCGGCAATGGTCACCATCCCCGATGTCACGACGATCATGTGCCCGATGGTCGTCACCAGGGTCGTGAACATGCCATTGTTGAACCCGCCCATCGAGGCCCGGGCCGACATATCCCTATAGCGCTTGAGAAATACCGTTTCACCGGCCGACAGCTTCAGCGCCCGCACCTTGCCCAGGGTTTCGATCAGGAATTCCTGGCGGCGCGCGCCCGCCCGCGATGATGTCCGAACCATTTTCCGAACGCGGGGTAATGCCAGCCAGGCCAGAATCCCGAAAGCCAGTGTCCCAATCATCGGAACAGCGGCTAAAGTTCCACCCAGCATAAAAATAACCGCAAAATAAAAAACAGCGAACGGTAGCTCCATGGCCACCGTCGCCAGCGGTCCTGTGAAAAATTCACGAATGGATTCAAAATCCTTTACGCGGGCAACTTGCGCACCAATCGTCGCCCTTTCCGTGAATCCAGGAGGAAGAGACAATATATGCTGGAGGATATTTATCCCCATGATATTGTCCAGTCGCCCACCGACAAAGGCCAGGATACGGGATCGAACACCGCGAAGCAGGGTATCGGCGGTCAGCGCCACCCCGACACCGATCATGAAGTCGGTCAGCATCGGCATCGATCCGGTGGGAATGACCTTGTCGTAGATCGACATGACGAACAACGGCGTGGCCAGCGACATGATGTTAAGCAGCAGGGTTACGAAAAACACCTGCCAGAACAGCGGCCGGAAACGTTCGATGATCGTTTTGAACCAACTGCCCGGCGCACCGGAATCAGCGGCGATCTGAGTAAAGAAATAGACCGTCCCCTTTTGCGTCGGGCGGCTGACGATTGTCGTCTCGCCAAGAGAACCGTCGAACGCCTCGACGTCGCCGTTGGGCATGATCTCATGGACGACGAGAGCGGCCCCCTCATCGGGCAGAAACAGGCAGGGTGCCAAACGCGGGTCGATTCCCCCCAGGCGCAAGCGTTCCGGCCGGCTGGAATAGTTGAGGGTCGCCAATACGTTACGCAACCCCGTGATGTCGAGATCATTGGCGAAATGGGGGAGCGCCTCGGCGATATTGCGGGGGTTTCCCTTCCATTTCAGCGCCGTGAGCAAAGGTAACAGGCATGCGGCCATATCCGAGGCCGCGCTGAATCCGCCCAGGGCCGAACGCGCCAAGCGCTGCTGATAACGCTCGACCGCCTTATTGGGTGCCGCGGCGGTCGCGCCGCCGGAGGAGGCGGTCACGACTTCCCCCCTTCCGGTGGAACGTTGCCGCTATTTGAAGGAGCCGGCACCAGGGCCGCCGGTTCCGTCTTATCCTCACGCGGCGGACGCAATTGCAAGGCTCCGCCCTCGAGGTTGAAAACGCGATCCGCCAGCTTGAGCAGCGATGGACGGTGGGTCACCAGAACCAGGGTTCGCTTGCCCCGGGACCGCTCCAGCCAAACCCGCAGGAAATTGTCGCCCGTGGTATCGATGGCGGTGTTCGCCTCGTCAAAAAGAACGACCTTGGGATTGTTGACCAGGGCCCTGGTGATGGCGATCCGCTGTTTGATACCGCGCGGCAGGGAATCGTAGGCCCCATCCCCCACCGGGGTATCAAAGCCGTAAGCCATGGTCGCGACGACCTCATCCAGCCCCAAGAGACCGGCGGTCTCCACGGCGGTATCCTCGAGGTCCGGGCGGAACATGGTCAGGTTTTGCAGGATCGTCCCCTGAAACAGAACGCCCGATTGGGGCAGATAGGCGATCTGCTCGCGGACGCTTCTGGGATCGTATTGACTGATATCCAATCCGTCGACCAGGACCTTGCCCGAGGATGCGGGCAGCGCGCCCTGCATGATCGTCAGCAACGTGGTCTTGCCGCTGCCATTGCCCCCGGAAATGGCGACACATTCACCCTCGGCGATATCCATGCTGGCGCCGTGAATCACATAAGGAAGCGAGTCGTTGAAGCGGAACGACACGGATTCCAGTGTCAGGCGCCCTTTCACTTTCGGCAGGGACGGAAGATCGGCCGGCGCCTCCGCCGGGATCGCGAACAGATCATGGATACGCTGGCGGGCCAGAACAAAGGTTTGAAACCGGGTCCATACGCCCAAGCCCTTTTGGATCGGCGTCAAGGCGCGCCCCGAAAGCATCGAGCACGCCGCCAGACCGCCGACGGTCAAATTGCCATGAACGACGATGATGCTGCCGAACGAAGCGACAAGGATCATGGTCGCTTGACTGAAAAACGATGACAGGGACAGCGCGATGCTGCTTTGCAGGGCCACGTCGTGATTGCCCTGGGCACAGGATTCCTGAAGGCGTTCGTAGCGGCGCACCATTTGCGCTTCCATCGACATGGCCTTGACCGTGTGGATGCCCCCCAACACCTCGATCAGGAAATTGAACCGGCGATCATCAGCCGTCATGCGGCGCTGAATCGCCATGCGCAACCGTTCCCCGATTTTTACGGCGCCGAACGCAAACGCCAGCAACATAACGATGGGCACGAACACCAGGACGCCGCCGAGAAAGGCGATCATGCCCAGATAGAGAATGGCGAAAGGGAGATCGAGAAGGGTCAGCAGCGCCTGACCCGCGTAAAAATCACGCACGGTGGCCAGGGAGGCCATCCGATCGAGATGAACGCCGGCCCCTTCCCGCTCGAAAACATGCAGGCTGCTGGTCAGCAGGCGGTTCATCCCGAGACATGTGGCCCGGTGCTCGAAACGCGCGCCGGCCCAACTGGTTATGTAGGTGCGCCCGTAGCTGATGATCGATTCCACCACCAGCGCGACGAGAACCGCGATCAACAGCATGATCATCGTACTGGTCGATTTCGCGGGCAGAATACGGTCGTAAACCTGGAGAAGCGACAGCGGCATAACCAGATTCAGAATATTGAGGAACAGCGACGCCACCACCAAATCGAATGCGTTCGACCGTAACGTCGACAAGGCGCTAAGGCTGACCTGCGACTGTTCTTTCTCTGTCGCCCCTTCGGATTCAAGCGTTGCCATGGCTCAATCCGTAAATTCCCCGATCTGTCATCACAATTGTCGAACCGCCCTTGTTAGAGCCCGACCCGAAAGTCGGCAGGGTGAGCCGAAAATGGCGGTTTTCGAGAACCGCAGCGGAGCGTACTTCATGTACGTGAGCAGCGGAAGCGCAGAAAACCGCCATTTGCAGGCCGCCATGGCGACGT
>JAJZUL010000004.1 GCA_021848545.1 Pseudomonadota bacterium | reverse complement strand
GTCCGAGCGCGCCGGCAAGATGATGCGCGACGACATGGACGCCCTGGGTCCGGTGCGGTTGCGCGACGTCGATCAGGCCCAGTCGATGATCGTCGCCATGGCCAAGGAAATGGCCGCCTCCGGCCAGATCGTCATTTCCGAGGGCCGCGACGAAGACGAGCTGGTGTTCTAGCCATGGCCGAACTGCGGAAATACATGTTCGACGTCGATTTCGGCCCGCCGCCGGAGGCCCCCGCGCCCGAGATCGTCGAAGAGGAGGACGAGGCGATCGCCGAGCAGGAAGAGCCGCCGCCGCCCACCTTCAGCGAGGAAGAGCTCAACATCGCCCGCGACACCGCCTATGCCGAAGGACGACGCCAGGGCGCCGATGAGGGGGCCGAGGCCGCCGGCCGCAAGATCGCCGATATGCTGGCCGTCATCGCCGGCGGGATGGACGATCTGGTCCGGCGCCAGGCCGACGCCAATGCCGAAACCATGGAAGCGGCCGTCGGCATCGCCATGACCGCCTTTCGCAAGATGCTGCCGGCCCTGAGCGAAACCGACACTTTCGCCGAGGTGGCCCGGGCGGTGGAAGAGGTGATCGGCCATATCCTGGACGAACCGCGCATCATCGTGCGGGTGGCCGCCCCCCTGGTCGAGCCGCTGCGCGACCGCCTGGAAACGGTGGCCGACGCCCACGGTTTCGAGGGCCGCGTCCTGGTCCAGCCCGACGACCGTCTGGCCCACGGCGATTGCCGGGTGGAATGGGCGGACGGCGGCGCCGAACGGAACCAGGAGCGCCTGATGCGGGAGATCGATCTGGTGATCGAGCGCGGCCTGACGCGACCCGGACGGAACGACGGGACCGCGGATACGGGCGGAAACGAGATGACGGGGACGTCCGGACCGGCGGCCCCGGAGGGAACCGCCTGAGGGGCGCCAAGCCCTTTCGACGCGGGAAACGGGAGACGGATATGGCAGGTGATTTGGAACTGAACGATCTGAAGGGCGACGAGCCCCAGGAAGAACTTCCGGATATTCCGCGCTCGGCCCGCGATCTCGAAGCGGTCTACGACATCCCGGTGCGGGTTTCGGCGGTGCTTGGCCGCGCCACCATGCAGGTCAACCAGCTTTTGAAACTGGGCCGGGGCGCGGTGGTCGAACTGGACCGCAAGGTCGGCGAGGCCATCGATATCTACGTCAACAACCGTCTGGTGGCGCGCGGCGAGGTGGTGGTGGTCGAAGACCGCCTCGGCGTGACCATGACGGAAATCATCAAGACCGAACGGACCTAGCCCGGATTTCTCACACTTGCACCGATTTGACGGAGACGAATATGGGGACGGGTAGATGCGACTTCTGATCATCGGTTCGCTCGACGGGCAGATCGGCGCGGCCAGCAGGATCATCCTGGCCAGGGGCGCCAAGATCAGCATCGCCGACGATGTCGGCCAGGGCCTGGAGGTTCTGCGCGAAAAGGGCGCCGACCTGGTCATGGTGGACGTCAATCGCGACATCCGCGCGCTGATCGAATCGCTGGTGGCCGAGCGCATCACCGTGCCGGTGGTGGCCTGCGGCATCGCCTCGGACGCCGCCGCCGCCGTGCGCGCGATCAAGGCCGGCGCCAAGGAATACATCCCCCTGCCCCCCGACGCCGAACTGATCGCCGCCGTCCTGGAAGCGGTCAGCGCCGATTCCGGCGCCCTGATCTACAAGGACCCGCGCATGGCCCAGACCGTGCGCCTGGCCGAACAGGTGGCCGGGTCCGACGCCGGCGTGCTGATCACCGGCGAATCGGGCACCGGCAAGGAATTGATGGCCCGGCACATCCACAACAAAAGCAAGCGCGCCGCTCAACGTTTCGTCGCCGTCAATTGCGCGGCCATCCCCGAAGCCCTGCTGGAATCCGAATTGTTCGGTCATGAGAAGGGGGCGTTCACCGGCGCCGTCGCGCGGCGGGTCGGCAAGTTCGAGGAGGCCGCCGGCGGCACCCTGCTGCTGGACGAAATTTCGGAAATGGACGTGCGGCTTCAGGCCAAGCTGCTGCGCGCCATCCAGGAAAAGGAGATCGACCGGGTCGGCGGCACCCAGCCGGTCAAGGTCGATGTCCGCATCGTCGCCACCTCGAACCGCAATCTGGAGGAGGAGGTCCGTCGCGGCGCCTTCCGCGAGGATTTGTATTACCGCCTCAACGTGGTGACCCTGGCCCTGCCGTCCTTGCGCGAACGCCCGCTGGACATCGCCCTGCTGGCCGAGCATTTCATCCGCAAATATTCGGAAGCCAACGGCATGGCCGGCCGGCCGCTGACGGCTGAGGCCCGTCAGGCGCTGCTGCATCACGGCTGGCGCGGCAATGTGCGCGAACTGGAAAACTGCATGCACCGGGCGGTGCTGCTGGCCGGCGGCGACGAGATCGGCGCCGAGTCCCTGATCCTGTCGGGCGGCGGCGCCACATCCGCCGATCCGCTGGTCGCCCAGGCGGCCCAGGCGGCCCAGGCCGCCCAGGCGGCGATGGCGGGACCGGCGCGCGGCGATCTGGTGGGCAAGACCGTCGCCGAGGTCGAACGCGATCTGATCATCGACACGCTCTCGCATTGCCTGGGCAACCGCACCCATGCGGCCACCATCTTAGGCATTTCCATCCGGACGCTCCGCAACAAGCTCAAGCAATATGCCGACGACGGCGTGCCGGTGCCGCCGGCGGGCGGCGAAGGCGAGCGGGCGCCGGCCTGACGATTCGAACCCGGGACGGAGTAGGACAGGGGCACGAGGATGGCTGAGGGCGCGACCGAGGCGGTAGCAGGCGGCAACGCGTTACGCGAGGCGTGGGGACGTCTGGTCGCCGCGCTTCAGCGCGGCGACGTGGCGTTGGCCATCGCCATCCTGGCGATCCTGACCGCGCTGATCATACCGCTGGCGCCATGGGTCCTGGATATGGGCCTGTCCATCTCCATCACCTTCGCGGTGCTGGTGCTGATGGTGTCGGTCTTCATCGAAAAGCCGTTGCAATTCAGCTCGTTCCCCACCGTGCTGCTGATGGCCACCCTGATCCGGCTGTCGCTCAACATGGCGTCGACCCGCCTGATCCTGTCCCACGGCGCCACCGACGGCGTGACCGCCGCCGGTCATGTGATCGCCGCCTTCTCCAGCTTCATCATGAGCGGCAATTTCATCATCGGGATCATCGTCTTCACCATCCTGGTGATCGTCAATTTCGTGGTCATCACCAAGGGGTCGGGCCGTATCGCCGAAGTGGCCGCCCGCTTCACCCTGGACGGTCTGCCCGGCAAGCAGATGGCCATCGACGCCGATCTGTCGGCCGGCCTCATCGACGAGAACCAGGCCCGGAAACGCCGTTCCGATCTCGAAGCGGAAAGCCAGTTCTTCGGCGCCATGGACGGCGCCTCGAAATTCGTGCGCGGCGACGCCATCGCCGGCCTGCTGATCGTGGCCATCAACATCATCGCCGGCATGATCATCGGCATGGTGCAGCACGGTCTGAGCTTTTCCCAGGCCGCCGACATCTACACCAGACTGACCATCGGCGACGGTCTGGTGACCCAGGTGCCGGCGCTGCTGGTCTCGGTGGCCGCCGGTCTTCTGGTGACCAAGGCCGGCGTCCAGGAAACGGTGGACAGGGCGCTGTTCCAGCAATTGGCCGGCTATCCCCGGGCCATCGGCACCGCCGGCGCCCTGATGGGCCTGATGGCCATCGTCCCCGGCATGCCCTTCGTCCCCTTCGCCGTGCTGTCGATGAGCATGGGGGTGGCGGCGGTGTTCCTGGACCGCCATCAGCGCCGCGAGGCCGGCCGCAAGGCATTGGAGGAGGAGCGGGAGGCGGCCATGCAATCGGCGGCCCCCTCCACCGAGGAGCCGATCTCCACCGCGCTGCGCATCGATCTGGTGCGTCTGGAGCTGGGCTACGGCCTGCTGCAAATGATCAATACCCCCAAGGGGGTGAAGCTGACCGATCAGATCAAGGCGCTACGCCGCGCCCTGGCCGGCGAGATGGGCTTCGTGATGCCCAGCGTGCGCATCCAGGACAACATGCAGTTGGCCGCCAATACCTACGTGATTTACGTCAAGGAGGTGGAAACCGGCCGCGGCGATCTGCGCCCCAACATGCTGCTGGTGATGGACCCACGCGGCGAGGAGATCACGCTCGCCGGCGAAAAGACCCGCGAACCCACCTTCGGCCTGCCCGCCATGTGGGTGGACCCGGTCAATCGCGAGGAGGCGCTGTTCCGCGGCTATACGGTGGTGGACCCGCCCACCATCATCACCACCCACATCACCGAGCTGATCAAGGACAACATGTCCGAATTGCTGTCCCATGCCGAAACCCAGAAGCTGCTGGACGAGCTGGACCGCGAACAGCAGAAGCTGGTGACCGAACTGGTGCCCAACCTGATGACCGTGGGCGGCCTGCAGCGGGTGCTCCAGAATCTGCTGGCGGAACGGGTGTCGATCCGCGACCTGCCCACCATCCTGGAAGGCGTTTCGGAAGCCTGCGGCCATACCCGCAACGTGATGATGATCACCGAACATGTCCGCGCGCGCCTGGGTCGCCAGATTTCCGATTCCAACACCGGCCCCAACGGCTTCATCCCCCTGCTGACCCTGTCGCCGGAATGGGAGCAGGCTTTCGCCGAATCCCTGATCGGCCAGACCGAGGAAAAGCAGCTGTCGATGGCCCCCTCCCGGCTTCAGGATTTCATCGGCCGGGTCCGCCAAAGCTTCGAACGCTTCGCCATGGAGGGCGAGGCGCCGGTGCTGCTGACCAGCCCGATGGTGCGCCCCTATGTCCGTTCGATCGTCGAGCGCTTCCGGCCGACGACGGTGGTGATGAGCCAGTCGGAAATCCACCCCAAGGCCAAGATCAAGACGTTGGGGCAGATATGATGCATCCGGACGCCAGCGATGAGGCCCGCCTATGCGGCTGAAATCCTTTACCGCCTCGACCATGGCCGAAGCCATGGAAATGGTCCGGGCCGAACTGGGCGACGACGCCATCATCGTTTCGACCCAGCGCGCCGCCGGCACCAAGGGGGTCCGGATCACCGCCGCCCTGGAACAGGCCGATGTCGATCTCGCCATCGCCGAATTGTTCGAGGAAGGCGACGAATCGGGAGCGATCGAAACGGTCCGTGACGCCTTTACCCGTCATGGCGTGCCCCAGCGTCTGGCCGACCGCCTGGTCAACGCGGCGCGCACGTTGGGCATCCGGGACCCGGTCCAGGCTTGCGCCGCGGCGCTGGACGCCGGCTTCGCCTTCGCTCACCTGCCGGAACATTCGGCGCCGCGCCCCTTCATGATGGTGGGCGCGCCGGGATCGGGCAAAAGCATCGCCGTGGCCAAGCTGGCGGCCCGCTCGGTGCTGAAGAGCCGCGAGGTGGCGGTGATCACCTGCGACAATATCCGCGCCGGCGCCACCGAACAGCTGGCGGCCTTCACCCGCATTCTGGAAGTGGAGCTGATCAAGACCCGCGGCCCGGAATCCCTGCGCCGGGCGGTGGAAAGCGCGGCGGGCATGTTCGATCTGGTGCTGATCGATTCGCCCGGCCTCAACCCGTTTCGCAAGACCGACATGGATTTTCTCCATGAACTGGTCGAGGCCGCCGATGTCGAGCCGGTGATGGTGATGGCGGCCGGCGGCGATCCCCTGGAGGCCGGGGAAATGGCCGAATCCTTCGCCGAGCTGGGCGCGGCGCGGCTGTTCGCCTCGCGCCTGGACACCTCGCGGCGGCTGGGGGGCGTGCTGACCGCGGCCGATGCCGCCGGGCTGGCCCTGTGCGACGTATCGGCCAGCCCCCATGTCGCCAGCGGCATCGCGCCGATCTCGCCCTTGTCGCTCGCTCATCTCATGCTTCCCGAACCGCCCGCGGCGGCCGGCGCCGAGGCCGCCGCGGCCGAGACCGCCGCGGCCAACGACGATTCGGTTGTTTCCCCCGCGGCCGCCCGGCCCGATTCGGGCAAGCCGGTCGCCGCCAAACCCGCCAAACCCACCGCCACCCATTGGACCGACGAGGCCTTCCCGACATGACACTGGTTCCGGAAACCCCCACCCTCGCTCCACCACCGACGCGGCAGGCCAAGGGACGCAATATCGTCGCCGTCGCTTCGGGCAAGGGGGGTGTCGGCAAGACCTGGTTCGCCATCACGCTGACCCACGCCATCGCCCGGTCCGGCAAGCGCGCCTTGCTGTTCGACGGCGATCTGGGCCTGGCCAACGTCGATATCCAATTGGGCCTGATGCCCAAATACGATCTCGGCAGCGTGGTTTCCGGACGCATGACCCTGAATCAGGCGGCCACCCGCTATAACGAGGGCAATTTCGACATCATCGCCGGGCGCTCGGGGTCGGGCACGCTGGCCAACATTCCGCTGTCGCGGCTCCAGATCCTGGGCGACGATCTGGGGCTGCTGGCGGGCAGCTACGACCGGGTGGTGGTCGATCTGGGGGCCGGCGTCGAAAAGACCGTACGCCTGCTGACGGCTAATGCCGGGACCGTGCTGGTGGTGACCACCGACGAACCGACGGCGCTGACCGACGCTTACGCCTTCATCAAGGTCACCCACATGGAACGGCCGGGAACGGACATGCGGGTGGTGGTCAACATGGCCAATTCCACCCGCGAGGGCGAACGCATCTACGCCACCCTTCTGAAAGCCTGCGAGGGATTCCTGAAGATCTCGCCGCCGCTGGCCGGCGTCATCCGCCGCGACCTCAAGGTCCGCGACGCCATCCGCAACCAAACCCCGATCCTGACCCGTTCGCCCAATTCGGAGGCGGCCGCCGATGTGGAAACGCTGGTGGAGGGGCTGCTGCGGGGAGCGCGGTAAAGGGGGCGCCGTGACCACCATCCCGCCCACGATCCCGCCGCCCGGCGGCACCACCGCGACCCCGCCGCCGACCTTGACCCTGGCGGGTGCGGCGCCGGCCGATCTGGCCGCACAGCCCGCCGGCACCGTTCTGCAAGCGACCGTTCTGCCCCGGACCGGCGCCGGACCGATGCCGGTGGAAACCGCCTTCGGCCCCCTCGCCCTGCGCGGGGGCGGCGATCTGCCGCTGCCGGCCGGCGCGCAGCTCACCTTGCAGATCACGCGGACCGGCACCGGCGCCGTCGCCTTCCGGGTGGTGGCCGTGAACGGCCGCGCCCTGGCTTCCGGCGGCATTCCGGCGCCCGCCACCGCCCTTGAGTCCGCCCTGACCGGCACCGCGCCCACCGCAGTGGGCATCCCGACGAAACCGGCCACCGCGCCGAACCCGGCCTTGACGTCGAACAGCGCGGGCGCGGATGCGGCGGCGGCGCTTCCGCCTGCCGATCCCCCGCCGGCGGGCTTGACCGCGACCGTCTTGCGCCCGGCGGCGCCGACGGGCGGACCCGCGCCGGCCGCCCTGCCGGCGGGGCTTCCCCCCGATCTGGCGCCCGGCACCCAGCTTACCGTGCGCATCGCCGATGTGACGCCGCCGCCGGCCACCGTCGCGCCGATGCCGGTGCCGATGCCGGTGCCGACGGCGACGGCGACGGCCGGAGCCGCGGCGTCAACCATTCCCGTTTCGACCGCCCCGCTTCCCGCCGGCGCCGAACCGATCGCGCCCACGGCGATACCGACGCCCGCCGCCGAAATGCCGGTGCCGGCCGCCTTGCCGGCGATTCCCCCCGCCGCCGGCCCCGATCTGCTGCCGGGCGTGGTGGTGGCGAAGACTGCGATCGGCCAGCCGTTGATCCAGACCCCGGCGGGAACCTTGCTGATGCCCACCGCGACCGAACTGCCGGCGGGCGCGCAGATTCAGCTCAAGGTGATGGCGCCGCCGACACCGCCGGCCAGCGCGCCGGCGCCGGTGATCGACGCCCCCCACCCGGCCCTGCCGGCGCTGAACGAGGCCGTCGCCGCCCTGGCCCAAAGCGATCCGGCGGCGGCCCAGCAGATGCTGTCCGCCTTGCCGCAATTCACCCCCGCCCTGGCCGCCAGTCTGTCGGTGTTCGCCAGCGCCCTGGAATCCGGCGACATGTCGGCGATCCTGAGCCCCAAAAGCGTCCAGGACCTGCACCGGGCCGGTCGCCGCGACCTTGCCGACAAGCTCAAACGCGATCTCGCCGATCTCGCCGACGAAAGCGACCGGCCGCTGGGCAAGGGCGAATGGCGGGCTTTCACCATCCCGGTGATCGGCGACCAGATGGTCCACGCGGTCCGTCTGGTGGTCCGCCGGGCGCCGTCCGGCGACGAGGCCGGCGGAACCGGCGGGACCAGTCCGGCCGAACACCGGTTCGTCCTGGATTTCCGCCTAAGCCGGCTGGGTCGTATCCAGTTGGACGGGCTGGTGCAACGGGAAAACCGGCGTTTCGACCTGATCATTCGCACCGCGACCCCCCTGCCCCAGGAGATGCGCCGCGATATCATGGGGCTGTTCGCCGCCTGCAGCGACGCGGTCGGCACCAAGGGCGGCGTGATTTTTCAAGGCGGGGGCCGCTTCGTCGATCCCGCGCCCGCCGATGGCGCCGCCACCACCCTTACGGTATGATGTCTCGGCACGAGGGTTGCTTGGGTTAAAACGACCAACCCCGACGCCCGATCATGTTGCGCACGACCAACGACCCCAACGGCTATTACGCCACCCTTGGCGTGATGCCCGGCGCCAGCCTCGCCGCCATCAAGGCCGCCTATCGGAACCGAGTGAAATCGGTGCATCCCGACCGCAACGATTCGCCCCGCGCCAAGGGCGAATTCCAGCGGGTTACCGAGGCCTACGCGGTGTTGCGCGACGGCGTGCGACGGGCCGAATACGACATTACCGGCCAGGCCGGCACCATTGACGACGATTCCCCGCCCAACGCGCCGTTCGCCTGTTGCCGGTGCGGGCGGGTGACGGCGCAGCCGCGCTACGTGATCTTCCACCAGGTCAAAAGTTACCTGGTCTGGGCCCGTTCGCAGCGCATAGAGGGAATTTTTTGCCGGGAGTGCGCCGATCGGGAGGCGGTCCAGGCCTCCACGACAAGCTGGGCCGGCGGCTGGTGGTCGCCGCCCGGCCTGATTCTGACGCCTTTGGCCTTGATCCGAAATCTGCTGGGGGGCACCAAGCCCCGCCCGATCAATGCCCGCCTGCTGATCCGCCAGGCCGAAGCCTTTCTGGCCGATGGCAAGGCCGACCTGGCCCATGCCGTCGCCCATCAGGCGCGCTTCTACGCCCGCGACCCCGCCCAACGACAGCGGATCGCCGATATTCTGGCCCGCACCGACGGCCATCGGCGCCGCTTCAGGAATCGCTGGCGGGCATGGGGCGGCAAAACCTTTTTGCCGCAATTGGCGCCCCTGGTCGCCCTGCCGCTGACCGTCGCCGCCCTGCTGATGGTGGCCGCCAAGCCCTGGGCGGACCCCATGACCACGGCCAGTTCGGCGGAAATCGTGGTGCAACCCCCCCGGATCGGCGATATCCGCCATGTCGGGGTCGACGCGCTGAAGCTGCGCCTGGGGCCATCGCCCGCCGCCCCGGTTCTGACCCTGCTCAACCGCTTCACCGCGGTGATGACCGTGGCCGAGCCCAGGGCGCGGGGCTGGACCGAAATCCGCACACCGTCGGGGCTGGTCGGTTATGTCCGCACGCGCGGCCTGTATGGCGGATCGGGGGCGATCCTGCGCCATGACTGGTGCAGCGCCCATCGCGGCCCCGTGCCCAATGCCGGCGCGGTGTTGCTGATGCGGGCATCCGGCAACCACCAGATCTTCATCCATAATCCCGGCCGGCTGGACGCGGTGGTCAAACTGAAGACCATGGCCGGCGATACCATCGCCGCCTATTACGTCCCCGGCACCTTCGACCTCACCGTCGGCGGCATCCCCGAGGGGACCTATTACATCGAATTCGCCACCGGCAAGGATTATTCGCGGGCCTGCGGCCTGTTCCTGTCGGACATGCATGCGGGCGAACTGCCCTTCGCCCTGACGCTTCGCCACATCTCGATGTTCACCGACACCGCGTTTCCCACCACCATGCCCGAAATCTCGCTGGCGACGCACGCGGACGGTCCGCTACGACCGATTCCCATCAGCACCAGCCAGTTCCTCAACGATCATTGAAGGCAACGGCGTTCAGATCGGCGCCGGAACCGCGAATAGATCGGGCTAATAAAAAAACATCTGGTCGATCAGCACTTTTTCCGCCGCCTTGCCGGGTTTGGATTCGCGCATCACCTTCAATGTGATGGATTTGATCAGGGCGCTGGATTGGGGATTGCGCAGCATCTCATAGGGCAGAGCCTGGAGCTTCTGGGTGATCTGGGACTCGATATTGTGGGGCAGACCCATCGGCTGCTTGGGAAACACGACCACAAGACGCAGGATCAGACGGTGAAACACCCCGTAATGGTCCCAGCTTTCGACGATGATCGGCCCGTATTTCTTGTAAACGGGCGCCGCCATGGCCCGGCCCGGCATCACCAGACAGGCCGCAGCCACCAGCGCCAGCGCCAGAAGCCGGGCACGCCGGACCATCACGGCGCCGCCTCCACGGCGCTGGGCGCCCGGTGGGTGGAAAAGCTTTTGGGCACCAGGATGGTGTTCTGGGGCGGGGCGATGACGTCGGCCTCGGGAAAATCCAAGGTGAAATGCAGGCCCCGGCTTTCCTTGCGGGCCAGGGCCGAGCGCACGATCAGATCGGCGACGGTGATGATGTTGCGCAATTCCAGAAGATCGTCGGTGACCCGGAAAGACCCGTAATATTCGCCGATCTCGCCCAGCAGCAGTTTGACCCGGTGCTTGGCCCGTTCCAGCCGCTTGGTCGAGCGCACGATGCCCACATAATCCCACATGAAACGGCGGATTTCGTCCCAATTGTGGGCGACCACCACTTCCTCGTCGGAATCGGTGACCCAGCTTTCGTCCCAGACCGGGATCGCCGGCGGCGGCGGCACCTCGTCCAGGCGCCGGGCGATGGCGGCGCCGGCCGCCGTGCCCACCACCACGCATTCGAGCAGGGAGTTGGAGGCCAGGCGGTTGGCGCCGTGCAGTCCGGTGCAGGCCACTTCGCCCACCGCGTACAGATTCTCGACGTCGGTATGGCCCTCGCGGTCGGCCAGGACGCCGCCGCAGGTGAAATGGGCCGCCGGCACCACCGGAATCGGTTGGCGGGTGATGTCGATGCCCAGCGACAGGCAGGTGGCGTGAATGGTGGGGAAATGGGCGATGATGAAATCGGCGGGCTTGTGACTGATGTCCAGATAGACGCAGTCGCAACCCAGCCGCTTCATCACGTCGTCGATGGCCCGCGCGACGATGTCGCGCGGCGCCAGTTCGCCGCGCTTGTCGTAATCCTCCATGAAGCGGGTGCCGTCGGGCCGCAGCAGCCGCCCGCCCTCGCCCCGCACCGCTTCGGTGATGAGGAAGGATTTGGCGCCCGGATGATACAGGCAGGTGGGATGGAACTGGCTGAATTCCATGTTGGCCACCCGGCAGCCGGCCCGCCAGCCCATGGCGATGCCGTCGCCGGTCGATCCGTCCGGGTTGGAGGAATAGAGATAGACCCGCGACGCGCCGCCGGTTGCCAGGACCGTGGTCCTGGCCGGCAGCAGATCGACCCGGCCGCGGGCGCGGTCGAGCACATAGGCGCCCAGGCAACGGCCCCGCCGGTCCCCGTCCAGACGCTCGCGGATCAGATCGACGGCGATGTGATCCTCCATGAGGACGGCGCCGCTGGCCCGCACCTTGTCCACCAGGGAGGTTTCGATCGCCCGCCCGGTGGCGTCGGCGGCATGAACGACGCGGCGCTGGGAATGGCCGCCCTCGCGGGTCAGGTGGTACAGCCCGCCTTCGCGATCGAAGGCCACCCCCTGGTCGATCAGCCAGTCGATGGCGGCCTTGCCATGCTCGACGACGAATTCCACCATCTCGCGATCGCACAGACCGGCGCCGGCCTCCAGGGTGTCGGCTACATGAAAGCTCGGCGAATCGGCACCGCCGATGGCGGCGGCGATGCCGCCCTGGGCATGCATGGTGCTGCCCGCCGCCAGGTCCATCTTGGACAACACCGCCACCCGGGCATCGGGTCTGGCCACCAGCACCTTCAGGGCCACGGTCAGTCCGGCGGCGCCCGAGCCGATCACCAATACGTCATAGGCATCCGTCATGACCGTCAGCTCCAATCCAACCCGATATCGACCGCCGGCGCGGATTGCGTGATGCGGCCGACCGAAACGCTGTCCACGCCGGACTCGGCGATGGCGCGGATGGTGTCCAGGGTAACCCCGCCCGACGCCTCGGTACGGGCGCGCCCCGCCACCAGGGCCACCGCCCGGCGCAAGGTTTCCGGGTCCATGTTGTCCAACAGGACGGTGTCGGCGCCGGCCTCGACCGCCTGGGCGACCTGGGCGAGATCGTCGCACTCGACCTCGATCCCGCCTCGGACCGCGAGGCCGCCATGGGCGCGGGCGCCGGCCACCGCCGCCGCCACCCCGCCACAGGCGGCGATATGATTGTCCTTGATCAGCACCGCGTCATAAAGCCCCATGCGGTGATTGACGCCACCACCGCAGCGGACGGCGTATTTGGACAGACGCCGCAAGCCGGGCACGGTCTTCCTGGTGTCCAGCAGCACGCAGCCGGTGCCGATCAGACGCTCGGCATAGCGCCGGGTCAAAGTGGCGATTCCCGACAGCATCTGCAACAGGTTCAGGGCGGTGCGCTCGGCGGTCAAAAGACCGCGGGCCGGGCCTTCGATCTCGGCCAGAACGGTGCCGGCGGCGACCTCGTCGCCATCGGCGACGAAGGCCCGGAACCGGGCCTCGGGCACCACCAGCCGGAACGCCTCCTCGGCCACCGGCAACCCCGCCACCACCAGGGATTGGCGCCCGGCCAGCACCCCCCGGGACCGCCGGTCCGCCGGAATCGCCGACGCCGAGGTGACGTCCGCGCCCCATGGGTCCGCTTCCCAGCCCTCGCCCAGATCCTCGGCCAGCGCCGCCAGGATCACGCGCCGGGCATCGTCCATATCGGGTCCGGCGGGGGTGCGCTCCGGGTCAGGCGGCATGAGGGGACGAGCCGCCCGGCGCCGACGTCGACATGGGCACCGAAGCCGACATCTCCAGCATGCGCTCCAGCGGCTTCAGGGCCTTGATCCGCAGCTCTTCGGCGATCTCCACCCGGGGCGCGTCGTTGACCAAAGCCAGATAGACCTTTTCCATGGTGTTCAGCGCCATGAACGGACAGTCCGCGCAATTGCAGCCGCCATCGGCGCCGGGAGCCGGCAGAAACAGCTTGCCGGGCGCCGCCCGTTCCATCTGGTGGATGATGTGGGGCTCGGTGGCGATGATGAATTCGCGCGCGTCGGAGTTGGTCACGTAATCGAGCAGGGCCCGGGTCGAGCCCACGCAATCGGCCTGGGCCAGAATCGGGTCCGGGCATTCGGGATGGGCGGCGATGCGGGCGTCCGGGTGACGCAGCTTGAGCTTGGCCAGTTCCTTTTCCGAAAACTGTTCGTGAACGATGCAGGCGCCCGGCCACAGGGTCAGATCGCGCCCGGTCCGCCGCGCCACATAGGCGCCGAGATGGCGGTCGGGCGCGAACAGGATCGGCCGGTCGGCCGGGATCTGGCGGACGATGGCCTCGGCGTTGGACGAGGTCACGATGATGTCGGACAGGGCCTTCACCTCGGCCGAACAGTTGATGTAGGTGATGGCCACATGGTCCGGGTGGCGTTCCCGGAAGCGGGCGAAGGTGTCGGCGCGGCACGATTCCTCCAGCGAGCAGCCGGCATCGGCGTCGGGAATCAGCACGGTCTTGGAGGGCGACAGGATCTTGGCCACCTCGCCCATGAACCGCACGCCGCAAAATACGATCACATCGGCGTCGGTGGCCGCCGCCTTACGCGACAGGTCCAGGGAATCGCCGACGAAGTCGGCCAGATCCTGAATCTCGCCATCCTGGTAGTAATGGGCAAGAATGATGGCGTTCCGCTCGCGCCGCAGGCGCCCGATCTCGGCCACCAGATCGAGACCGGGGTCGATGTCGGTTTCCTTGAGGGCGCCGGGGGGTGGCAGAACGACGGTGCTGGTGGCAATTGCGCTTTCGATCATGGCGTCATCCTTGTCCGGGGGAAGCCCCGGTCGCAACGGGTCAGAGGATATAAGGCGATTTTATCCGAAAAGCGCAACCCGCCCCCCATCAACCTCAGAGCCCGACCCGAAAGTCGGCAGGGTGAGCCGAAAATGGCGATTTTCGAGAACAGCAGCGGAGCGTACTTTATGTACGTGAGCAGCGGAAGCGCAGAAAACCGCCATTTGCAGGCCGCCATGGCGATTTTCGGGTCGGGCTCTCAACCATTTTCCCAAACCCGCCCCTGATCCATGATGGCGGGAGCGACGAAGAGGAAGCCCATGGAACAGGAGACCGATACCGGCGGCCCCGCCCGGTCGCCATTGATCCTGGTGGTCGAGGACGAGCCCATCGTGCTGGCCGGCTATCAGATGCTGTTCGAAAGCTGGGGGTATCGGGTGATCGCCGCCGGGTCCACCGACGAGGCCATCCGTCTGGTGCGCGATTTCGGCGAAAGCCCCGGCTTCATCCTGGCCGACTACCGCCTGCGTAACGGCCAGACCGGCACCGAGACCATCGCGCAGGTGCGCCGGACCTTCGGGCCGGCCATCCCGTGCGCCCTGGTGACCGGCGACACCGCGATCGACCGTTTGCGCCACGCCGCCGCGGCGGGCCTGCCGATCCTGCACAAGCCGGTCAACGGCCGCCAGTTGCACGACGTTTTGAAACGCGGGCTGGAAGGTGTGGCCGCGCCCGGATAACACCGAATCCCGATGAGCGTGACTCATCGGGATTCCGCCCAAGGCAAGAAATCGTGTGATAACCGCCCCAAGCCGGGCTCCGCCCGCGCCTACAGTCGATCGAAATCGGCGGAATTCAAAAAAAGACGTTCCACCGCCAACCCCATCTTTCCGCATCCAGTCGTCGATACGATCGAGTCGATCAATTTAGCGCTTGTTTTGGTCAATGATATAAGCCGGGAATTCCCATTCTCGGTTGTTGTCGCAAGACCATTTTCAACAAAATAGTTAATTCTTCGCAACGCCGTCGCTCGGCTGACGCCAATCAGCTCCGATATCGACGTTATATTCATCTTTTTTCTTTTTAATTGCGCATCCAGAAGCACAAAAAGAATTGCCAGATCCGTAAAATCGCGAACGGGCGCCTGTCTCCACTTCAATACGTTTAACAAATGACACGTATTATTCGCGTTGCCATCGCCCGCCATCTGACCAATAACCTTAGAATGCGCAAGAATGCTTTGTTGCTACAGGTACTTAGAACCATTTTCAATGGTGCTATGTTTCATAATGATACATTCCGGTAGTTTAAAGTGACGCACTTAACCGTTGAACGGGCATTGCTCTTCATGGCGATATTTCCCGTAGGTTGTTTCCTTCGCCTGCCGCCTTTCCGACGCGGCCTCTTTCGCGTTTCCGAGCGATCGCGTATGGTCCGCCCATGGTCACGCCCCTTGCCGCCCTGATTTTCGATGTCGACGGAACCCTCGCCGAAACCGAGGAAGCCCATCGACTTGCCTTCAACCAGGCTTTCGCCGATTTCGATCTGCCCTGGTCCTGGGACCAGGCGCTTTACGCCGACCTGCTCAAGGTCGCGGGCGGACGCGAGCGCATCGGCGCCTTTGCCCGGCGCTTCGATCCCGACCGGATCGACGAACGATTCGATGATCTGGTGGCGGCGCTCCACCGCCACAAGACCCGCCTGTACACCGAACGGGTGGCGGGGGGCGCGGTGGCCCTGCGGCCGGGAATCGCCCGGCTGATCGACGAAGCGCGGACCGACGGCTTGCGTCTGGCGGTGGCGACCACCACGTCCAGGGCCAACGTGACGGCCCTGCTGGACGGCGCCACCGGCGGCGTCGGCCACGAATGGTTCGAGACGCTGGCCTGCGGCGAGGACGCGCCGGTCAAGAAGCCGGACCCTTCGGTTTATCGGGTGGCGTTGGAAAGACTGGGCCTGCCCGCCGCGTCCTGTCTGGCGATCGAGGATTCCACCAACGGCATCCGCGCCGCCCGCGGCGCCGGCATCCCGGTGATCGCGGTGAAAAGCGTCTATACCGCCGGCGACGATCTGAGCGGCGCCGTCGCCATTTTCGACGATCTCGGCACCACCGATCTGGGCGCCCTCAAAACCCTGCACCAGCGCCACCCCGGCTAGTCCATTCTAATCCCTTTGATATTGCATCCCACCACTTCCGGAATATGATGTTGGCTCTTCGATATGAGCCCTGTACAATTCCGACTTAACCCGACTGACGAAGACACTTGCCCCGTTTGACGGCGCCGTGAATTTTCCATGGGCGCGGGGGTCTGCCCCGAGCTCTTTGACGGCGATTTGCGCGGCAGGAGGCAATACACGGAAATTCTCATGCTTTCGTCATCGGGCATCGAGACCGCAGCGCATGACGAGCGGACGAACAACGCTAGTTTTTTGAATGGAGGCGGATTCATCGATAAGGTGGAATCGCGCAAGCGCTTCGACCCCGTCGCGCCCGGCTCCGGCACCGGCAAGCCTTCCTGACGAACCGGCCAGAACAACCCGAAGGAGAATGGCTGGCAATGATGAAAATCCTGATCGCCGATGACCATGAGCTTTTTCGCGACGGCCTTCGTCATGTCCTGGCGCAGTTGGGTGATTCGCTGACCATTGTCGAGGCCAGCGATTTCCCCCAGACCCTTGAGGTGGTCCAGCGCGAAACCGATATCGGCATCGTCCTGCTGGACCTGTCCATGCCGGGCATGGCGTGGAACGAAGGGTTGCAGCGGCTGCGCGCGGCGCTGACCGATCAGACCCCGATCATCATCCTGTCGGCCACCGACGACCGCCGCCACGTCCTGCAGGCGGTCAATCTCGGCGCGTCGGGCTTCATCCCCAAAACCTCGTCCAGCCGGGTTATGCTGTCGGCGCTCAAACTGGTGCTGTCGGGCGGCGTCTATCTGCCGCCGGCCCTGCTGGACCAGAGCGAACCGGCCGAGGGCGCGGCGCCGGCCCTGGCCGTCGAAGGCACCGTCTCGTTCCTGACCCGCCGGCAGCGCGAAGTGCTGACCCTGCTGGGACAGGGCAAGTCCAACAAGGAAATCGCCCGCGTGCTGCAACTGGCGGAAGGCACGGTCAAGCTGCACGTCACCGCCATCCTGAAGGCTCTGAACGTCAACAACCGCACCCGCGCCGTGGTCGCGGCATCGCAATTGGGCCTGACCGGAACCGATCTGAATCAGATCGGTCACTGACATCGTCCGATTACCCGTCGGCCGTCGCGGCGAAATCGCCGGACGGGGCCGGCAGACGAATGATGACGGCGGTTCCCTGCCCCGGCGCCGACCGGATGTCGATCGCGCCGCCGTGAAGATCGACGAAACGCTTGACCAACCCCAGACCCAGCGCGCCGGCGCCGCCATGCTCGGGCTGGCGGCGGATGAACCCGTCGAACAAAGCGGCCTGATCGGCCAGGGGAATGCCGGGACCGGTATCGGCGACGGTCAGCCGGACCGCGTCGGGATCGCGCCGGGCCAGGACGGTGACGGTGCCGTCCACCGGCGTATGAACGATGGCGTTGCCCACCAGATTGAACATCACCTGTTTCAGGCGCCGTTCGTCGGCCACCACCCAGCCGATGTCCAGCGGACAATCGAATTCCAGGCGCAGCCGCTTCTCGCGCAGACGCTCGCGCATCAGGGACAGAACCGCGGTGAGCATGGGATGGACGTCCACCGCGTTCAATTCCAGGGTCATCTGCCCGGCCTCGATGGCCGCCAGATCGAGGATGTCGGAGATCAAATTCTGGAGGGTCTGGCCGGCCTCGGTGATCCCGGCGGCGTATTCGTGCTGGCGCTCGTTGAGGGCGCCGAAATATCCGGCGGTGAGCATTTCCGAAAAACCGATGACGGTGGTGAGCGGCTTGCGCAATTCGGCCGAGACGTTGGCGATGAATTCGCTTTTGAGGAGATCGGCGGCGGCCAGCGCCTCGTTGCGTTCGCGCAAGGCCCGCTCCACCCGCGCCGTATCGGTAACGTCGAGCCAGGTCATCAGCATCGCCCCGTCGGGCAGGGGAACGGCCGCATAATCGAGGATCATGCCGTCGGGCCGTTCCAGGCGCCCTTCGCACGGTCGCCGCGCGGCGACCAGACCCGACAGGCGTTCGCGCATACCGTCGGCATCGGCGCCGGCATCGTTGGGGCCGCCCAGCAGCGGCCGCATATGCTCGGTCACCTCGGCGATATGGGGTTCGCCGGCCAGAACCGCCGGATCCAGCGCCCACAGACCGGAGAAAGCGGGATTGAACAGCTTGAGACGACCGTCGCCCCCCCACACCGCCAAACCTTCGTGCAGATGATCCAGGGTCTCCCTCTGGACCGCCGTCATGGTGTTGAACAGGCGTTCCTGGGCCAGGAAATCGGTGACGTCCTCATAGGTGAAGATCAGGCCGCCATGGGGGTGGGCCGAAACCATCCGGCGCAGGGTGCGACCGTCGGGAAGATGCAACAGGGTCTCGGCCACCTCGATCAACGACACGAATCGCTTCAGCTCCTCCTCTTTATAGGCCCGGTAATCGGCGACCTCGGGCAGAAGGCGGCGTTCGCGCAGAGCGTCCATCACTCCGCCATAGGTGGGATGGGCGCCCAGCCATTCCCGATTGAGGCGCCATAATTTTTCGAAGGCCGTGTTGAAAAAGATCAGTCTGGTGTCAGGGGCGAAAATGGCGATGGCGGTGGCCAGACGCTCCAGCACTTCCGCCTGGGCCGCCACATGGTCGGCAAGCCGGGCCTGGAGATCCTCGATCGGAGTCTGGTCGAGGGCGAACCCGGTGGTCAGCAGGCGGTCGCCGATGGTGAAGGCGGTTTCGGTGACCACGCTCAGACGGCGCTGACCGCCCAGGACCAGGTGGAATTGTTCCGAGCGCGGCTGGCCGGCGGCGCGGGCATGGGCGGCCAGGGCGCGGGCCTCGCGGACCGCGTCGCCGGACGCCAATTCGACCTGATCCGTCACCACCGCCGCCTTGGACGGCGCTTCGACCGAAACGGCATAGGCCTGATTCACCGCCAGCAGCGACAGATCGTCGTCGCGCGACCATACCGGCATGGGCAGGGCGTCGAGCATGCCGCGCAGATAGGCGGCGTCCGCCTCCAGTCCCTCCAGGCGCCGTTCGAGCCCGGCGGTAATGGCGGCGCTTTCGGTGACGTCCGTCACCCACAACAGGTCGGCCAGGGTCTCGCCGTCGGCGGCGGCCACCCGCACGCCTTTGACGCCGGCCCGGCGGTCGCCCGCGGCCGTGGCCAATTCCAGATCGAAGCCGCCGCCATCGGCGCGCATATCGGCGATGGCGGCCGTCAGACGCCGGGCGTCGGCCTCCGCGAAGGCGGCGAGCACATCGTCGAAATCCGATTCGGCGCCCCGCGCCAATCCCAGCAGGATCGCCAGACGCGGCGAACAGCGTTCCTCGCCCCCGGCCAGCCACACGAACACCCCATCGGGCGCCGCCAGCAGCGATTCCCCCAGGGCCTGCGCCGCCTGGGCGCGCTCGTCGAGCTGACGGCGCAGGCGGCCGACCCGCCACCATTGCGCCAGGGCCAGGATCACGAAGGCCGGAAAGGCGAGGGCGACGACAACCAGGATCGGCGATACCGGCATTCCCAACGCCTGCCCCAGAACCATATGCATCGGCCCTCCCCCACTGGGCTCCGTCCCGCCGGCCATTGCCGGCGCCGGAACCATCGACGGCGAGAGGATACGCGCCTTGGGGCGTTCCATCAAAATCATCGCGGCAGACCAAACAAGGTGCCGGCTTACCTCGGGCTTGATTCGGACCTCGCGGACGCGCGTGACCACCGCCTCAAGGCCGGCCGCGGGAGGGCGGATTCGGACGCCGACGAGGCGTTCCCCGACCTCGACGACATCATCGGAGGGCCGAAACCGTGAGGCGAGGGAAGAATTTGCCCGATGCGCTCGTCGTGTTGATGTCCGGCAGGAGATTCGGCGGGGATGGTTCGGGTCATTCCGTGACACCGAAACGCGACAGGCCGGCGATTGCTCGCCGGCCTGCGGAATTTCTACAGTCCCATCAAGGGCTTGCGGAAATTTGGTGGAGCCAATCGGAATCGAACCGACGACCTCTTGAATGCCATTCAAGCGCTCTCCCAACTGAGCTATGGCCCCGAAACTATCGATCCTGCCCCCGGCCCGTCGCCATGGGGGGCGCCGCCGGTGGAGGCGGACCATATGGATTCCGTTTGGGCGATGCAAGCGAAAAAATCGAGGGCTTCGCCTGCCGGAGACGGGGCTTACACCTCGTCCTCGATCTCCTCGTCCAGATGCTCCATGACCTCGGCCATGTCGTCATCGTCCTCGCCGAGATCGGAGGCGTCCTCGATGAGCTCGTCGCCGGCCTCTTCCTCGTCCTCGCCGGCCTCGCCGTTCACATCCTCGTCGCCGTCCAGCGCCTCGGCCTCGTCATCCTCATCCTCGGCCGCCGCCGCGACGGGCGCCGCCGCCTTCGGTTCGGGCGCCGCCGACCCGCGGCGGGGTTTGAGCGGCTGGTCCGGCTCGACCACGGCGCCGCATTTCGGGCAGGTTATGGGCGTGCGCGCCATGTCGTAAAATCGGGTGCCACAGCTGGTGCAGGTCCGTTTTTGACCCCATTCCGGTTTCGCCACCTTTGACGTCCTCCTCGAAACACGGTCCCGGCGGACCCCCATCCGGCAAAACGCGACATCGAACCGCGCAGCGCTGGTCGGGGCGATTTGCCATGTTCGTTCCCCTGTGTCAAAACCAAAAACCGCGACGGGGCCGTTCCCCGTCCGGGAATTTCAATGACGGGGCGCCCCGGGCGGTCTATGCCGGACCCGTCGCCTGTGGTAGATGACCGCGGCCCGAAGGATCTTCTGGCCCCTTGTTGGCGAGAAAAAAATGACCGCAGACACCGCCAGACCGCTTCTGTCCCGCCACGCCGGCGCCCTGTCCGGCGTCACTCGGGTTCCGGGGGACAAATCCATTTCCCACCGCGCCTTGATGTTCGGCGCCCTGGCGCTGGGCGAAAGCCGCATCGAAGGTCTGCTGGAAGGCGAGGACGTGCTGCGCACGGCCGCCGCCATGCGCGCCCTGGGGGCCAGGGTCGAACGGGGAACGGACGGAACATGGCGCCTTTGGGGTCGCGGCGTCGGCGGCCT
Source organism: Pseudomonadota bacterium (assembly GCA_021848545.1). Classification (GTDB taxonomy): domain Bacteria; phylum Pseudomonadota; class Alphaproteobacteria; order Rhodospirillales; family Magnetospirillaceae; genus JAJZUL01. The sequence continues at coordinate 101,881 of JAJZUL010000004.1, read as the reverse complement.
GACCGAGCCCGCCGACGTCATCGACATGGGCAATTCGGGAACCGGGGCGCGACTGCTGATGGGGCTGGTCGCCACCCATCCCTTCACCACCGTGCTGACCGGCGACGCCTCCCTGCGGTCGCGGCCGATGAAGCGGGTGACCGACCCGCTCGGCCTGATGGGCGCCGGATTCGTCGCGCGCGGCGGCGGACGCCTGCCGCTGGCGGTGACCGGCACCGACATGCCGCTGCCCATCCGCTACGATCTGCCCGTCGCCTCGGCCCAGGTCAAATCGGCCATTCTGCTGGCCGGACTCAACACGCCGGGCAAAACCACGGTCGTCGAGCGCGCCGCCACCCGCGACCATACCGAACTGATGCTGCGGGCCTTCGGCGCCGAGGTCACCGTCGAACCCCTGGCCGAGGGCGGCAACGCCATTTCGGTGACCGGCCACCCCGAATTGACGGGGCGCCCGGTGATCGTGCCCGGCGATCCGTCTTCGGCGGCCTTTCCGGCGGTGGCGGCCCTTCTGGTCCCCGGTTCGGACATCCATCTGCCGGGCGTGGGCATCAATCCCCTGCGCGACGGCCTGTACCGGACCCTGCTGGAAATGGGCGCCGACATCCGTTTCGACAATTGCCGGGATCAGGCCGGCGAGCCGGTCGCCGATCTCACCATCCGCGCCTCGACCCTGACGGGCGTTGACGTCCCCGCCGACCGGGCGCCGTCGATGATCGACGAATACCCCATCCTGGCGGTGGCCGCCGCCTGCGCCCGGGGCACCACCCGCATGCGAGGGCTGGCAGAGCTTCGGGTCAAGGAAAGCGATCGTCTGGCGCTGATGGCCAAGGGTCTGGCCGCGTGCGGAATCGCCGTCGAGGAGGAGGCCGACGCCCTGATCGTGCACGGGACGGGTTCCCCCCCCGCCGGCGGCGCCACCATCGCCGTTCATCTCGACCACCGCATCGCCATGTCGTTCCTGGTTCTGGGCATGGTCGCCCGCGACCCGGTGACCATCGATGACGGCGCCGCCATCGACACCAGCTTCCCCGGCTTCGTCCCCCTGATGAACGGCCTGGGCGCCCGGATCGGAGCGCAATCGTGACCGGCATCCCGACGATCGTCGCCATCGACGGCCCCGCCGCGTCGGGCAAGGGCACCCTGGCCCGGCGCCTGGCCGCCGAACTGGGGTACGATTATCTCGATACCGGCCTGATCTATCGCGCCACCGGCATGGCCGTGCGCCGCGCCGGCCGCGATCCCGCCGATGCCGTCGCCGCCGAAGCCGCCGCCCGCGCCCTGACCCCGTCCGACCTGGACGCCGCCGATCTGCGCGGCGACGACGCCGCCGGCGCCGCCTCGCTGGTCGCCGCCATTCCCAAGGTCCGCGAAGCCCTGGTCGATTTCCAGCGCGGTTTCGCCGCTCATCCGCCGGGCGGGCGGGGCGCCATCCTCGACGGCCGCGACATCGGAACCGTGATCTGTCCCGACGCCGCCGCCAAATTGTTCGTCACCGCATCGCTTGAAAAAAGGGCCGAGCGCCGCCTGAAAGAGTTGCGGAATCGTGGCATCGACGCTATACAGGCCGATGTTCTTGTGGAGATGCGCGACCGCGATGAACGGGACCGCAATCGGGCTGTCGCTCCTTTGGCTGCCGCGCCCGATGCCTTCATCCTGGACACGACCGACCTCGACGCCGAGCAAGCCTTTGTTGCGGCGTTGAGCTATGTCCGTTTGCAGGTGGCAACCGCGTGACGGCATCGTTTGCCGGCACGGAACCACCGGTTGAGCGAAGGCGGCCCCGTAAACAGACCGCGTAGTGTTTTCGCCCTGGAAAACTTTCAAGGGGCATGTCTTGACGGTGCCGGCCTCCGGCGCCACCTGATGCGGGTGGTCCGAATCTGCCGCTGCGGCTTTCCGGCGGCAGATTCGGACCACAGGCTTTTCCGGACGTCGCATTTCGAGACCGGCACCGCGCCATCCTCGAAGGGAATACGGACGTCATTGGACCGACCGGCAATGCGGGATCAACCGGCAGGGCCGGGATTTTTTGAACAACCGGCGATGCCGGTGAACTTTTTGAACAACCGGCGATGCCGGTGACGGGGATCGCCTCCGTTCGCCGCGACAGCGCCGTCAAAGACCGCCGGACTCAACCGGCTGGCCGGAATACTGACGATACGAAGGAAAGGAATATCTGTTTATGGCCACTACCGCCACTCAGCCGGCGAGCGAAGATTTCGCCGCCCTGCTCGACGAAACCATGGGCACGGGCAACGCCTTTGAAGGCTCTGTCCTCAAGGGTGTCATCGTCGGTCTCGACAATGATTTCGTTCTTATCGACGTGGGTCTCAAATCCGAAGGCCGCGTCCCCCTGAAAGAGTTCGCCAATGCCGGGCGCGCCGCGGAAATCCAGGCCGGCGATACGGTCGAGGTTTTCGTCGAGCGCTATGAAGACCGCAATGGCGAAGTCGTTCTGTCGCGTGAAAAAGCCAAGCGCGAAGAAGCCTGGACCCTGCTGGAAAAGAGCTTCCAGGACAATCAGCGCGTCACCGGCATCATCTTCGGCCGGGTCAAGGGCGGCTTCACCGTCGATCTGTCGGGCGCCGTGGCGTTCCTGCCGGGCAGCCAGGTCGATATCCGCCCGGTGCGCGACATCACCCCGCTGCTGGGCACGCCCCAACCCTTCCAGATCCTCAAGATGGACCGCGGCCGCGGCAATATCGTGGTTTCGCGCCGCGCCGTCCTGGAAGAGACCCGCGCCGAGCAGCGCTCGGAGCTGATCGAGAACCTCAAGGAAGGCCAGATTCTCGAAGGCGTGGTCAAGAACATCACCGATTACGGCGCCTTCGTCGATCTGGGTGGCGTCGATGGCCTGCTCCACGTCACCGACATCGCCTGGAAGCGCATCAACCATCCGTCCGAGGCGCTGCATATCGGCCAGACCGTCAAGGTCCAGGTGATCCGCTTCAATCCCGAAACCCAGCGCATCAGCCTCGGCATCAAGCAGCTCGACGCCGATCCGTGGGAAGGGGTCGAGGTCAAGTATCCGGTCAATGCCAAGTTCGTCGGCCGGGTGACCAACATCACCGATTACGGCGCCTTCGTCGAACTGGAACCCGGTGTCGAGGGGCTGGTCCACGTCTCGGAAATGAGCTGGACCAAAAAGAACGTCCATCCCGGCAAGATCGTTTCCACCAGCCAGGAAGTGGAAGTGATGGTGCTGGACGTCGATCCCCAGAAGCGCCGCATCTCGCTTGGTCTGAAGCAGACCATGTCCAATCCCTGGGAACATTTCCTGGAACGTTTCCCGGTGGACAGCGAAGTCGAGGGCGAGGTCAAGAACATCACCGAATTCGGTCTGTTCATCGGCCTACCCGGCGATATCGACGGCATGGTCCACCTGTCCGACCTGGATTGGGACAAGCCCGGCGATCAGGCCATTTCCGAGTTCAAGAAGGGCGACATGGTTCGGGCCAAGGTCCTGGACGTCGATGTCGAGAAGGAGCGCATCAGCCTGGGCGTCAAGCAACTGGGCTCCGATCCGTTCCAGTCGGCGATCGCCACCCTGAAGAAGGGCGATATCGTCACCTGCACCGTCACCCAGGTCACCGATAACGGGATCGAAGTGGCGGCGACCGACGGCGTCACCGGCTTCATCCGCAAGTCGGACCTGTCGCGGGAACGCTCCGAGCAGCGGCCCGAGCGTTTCGCCGTCGGCGAAAAGGTCGATGCCAAGGTGACCTCGGTCGAAAAGAACGCCCGCAAGATTTCGCTGTCGATCAAGGCGCGCGAAATCGACGAGGAAAAGCAGGCCATGGCCGAATACGGCTCGTCCGACTCGGGGGCGTCGCTCGGCGATATTCTGGGCGCGGCCTTCACCAAGGCCCGCGAGGAAAAGGCCTCCGAGGAGAAGTAAACCTTCGGTTTCCCACCCAACCCCGCATCCGACTTCGGATGCGGGGTTTTTGTTTGCCCGGAAAAATAAAAAAACTTTGACGGTCAACAGCTTGGCTTGACGCCTCGGGCCGCTTGGGGCACGCTCGCCACATGTCCGAATCACGCGATGAACGAGCCACCATGACCAAGTCGGAGCTGATCGCCCGTCTGGCCGAAAAGAATCCGCATTTATACATGCGCGATGTCGAGAGGATCGTAACCACCATCTTCGACGAGATCGCCGACGCCTTGTCACGGGGCGACCGTGTGGAGCTGCGGGGATTTGGCGCGTTTTCCGTCAAGAAGCGCGACGCCCGCCAGGGCCGCAATCCCCGGACCGGCGAAGCGGTGTCGGTGGAGGGAAAGGCCGTCCCCTTTTTCAAAACCGGCAAGCAATTGCGCGAACGCCTGAATACCGATGATACGGACTCGTGATATCGGTCGGCTCATCGTCCGAATCCTCGGCCTGATTCTGGCGCTGGTCGCGGTGGCGTTCGCCATCAGCAATCGTCACCCCGTTTCCCTCACCCTGTGGCCGCTGCCGGGATCGGTGGCCGTTCCCGCCTATCTGGCGATTTTGGTTCCCCTGGCCGTCGGCCTGGTGGCGGGCGCCATGATTCTGTGGACCGCCGGCCTGGGCGCCCGGCTCCGGGCGCGGCGCGAAAAGGCGCGCGCCGATTCCCTGGCCCGCCAGATCGATGCGGCCAAGAATACGGCGACCGCGGCGCAGGGCACGGCGACGGACGCCGATCATTCGGCTTCGCCGCCGCCCCCATCCCCTTGACACAGAAGATATCGCGGCCGCCCGGCCCAAGGATTTGCCATGAGCAACCCCGTTTTCGTCGCCATCGACACCACTGAAACCGGGACCGCCACGGCCCTGGCCGCGCGGCTGAACGGGCTGGTCGGCGGCATCAAGCTGGGACTGGAATTCTTTTCCGCCCAGGGTCCCGCCGGCATCGCCACCGTCGCCCACGCCCGGTCGGGCGTGCCGCTGTTCATCGATCTCAAGCTGCACGACATCCCCAACACCGTGGCCGGCGCCATGCGCGGTCTGGTGCGGCTGGCGCCGGCGATGACCACGGTTCACGCCTCGGGCGGAATCGAGATGATGAAGGCGGCGGTCGAAGCCGGCCGCGACGAAGCCGCCCGGCTGGGCGTGGCGCCGCCCAAGGTGCTGGCGGTGACCATCCTCACCTCCCTCGATCAGGGCGCCATCGAAGCCGTCGGCTACGACCGCCCGGTTCTGGATCAGGTCAAGCGTCTGGCCGATCTGGCGGCAAAGGCCGGCGCCGACGGACTGGTCTGCTCGCCCCACGAGGTGGCGGCCCTGCGCGCCCAGATGGGCCGGGCGATGACCCTGGTGGTTCCCGGCATTCGCCCGGCCTGGAGTGTGACCGGCGACCAGAAACGGGTCATGACCCCGCGCGAGGCGCTCACCGCCGGTGCCGACATCCTGGTGATCGGCCGGCCGATCACCGCCGCCACGGACCCGGCCGAGGCGGCCGACCGCATCGTCGCCGATCTGCGCCAGCGGCCATGAGCATCGCCGTCAAAATTTGCGGGATCACCGATTTCGAGGCGCTGGAGGCGGCGATCGAGGGCGGTGCCGACATGGTCGGGTTCGTCTTCCACCCCAAAAGCCCGCGCGCCATCACGCCCGAGGACGCCGCCGAACTGGCGCAGATCCTGCCCGACGACATCGCGGCGGTGGGGCTGTTCGTCGATGCCGACAATGGCTGGCTGGACACGGTCCTGACCCATGTCCGGCTGGATCTGATCCAGTGCCACGGCCAGGAGACGCCCGAACGGGTCGAAGCCATCCGCCTGGAATACGGAACACCGGTGATGAAGGCGATCGGGGTGGCCGAGGCGGGCGACCTGGATGCCGCCGCCGCCTATCTGCCGGTGGCCGACCGCCTGTTGTTCGACGCCCGCCCCCCCAGGAACGCCACCCGCCCCGGCGGCAATGCCGTCACTTTCGACTGGACCCTGCTGGCGGGAAAAAGCTGGCCTCTGCCCTGGATGCTGGCCGGCGGCCTGACCCCGGCCAACGTCGCCGAAGCCATCCGCATTTCCGGCGCCACATCCGTCGACGTCTCGTCGGGCGTGGAAAGCGCGCCGGGCCGCAAGGACCCGGCCCTGATCGCGGCTTTCATCAAGGCGGCGAAAGCGACGCCCTGATCGCCCCCGGCTTAGAGTGTGATGCCCTAAATGTGCATCACACTCTAAGCCGTTTTATTTTTCCCTCACCGGGCGCGCGCGTCCGCGCGCTTGGCCGCGCCCTCAATGGGCGCAAGAGCGGCGTGCCTCGTATTTAAGGCTCGCCGCTCTACTCGAAATCCCCCGCCAGCGCCGCGCGCACCGGTTCGGGCATCACGGCGGCGTGGGTGTAATTGGGATGCTCGATGGCGAAGGCCACCTGGGTCCCCGGCGCCTTGAACTTGGCCACCTGCGCCGCGGTGAAGGGGAAATGGACGAACTGGACGCTCGACGCCTTGCCGTCGGCGCTGGTGCGATCCAGATCGGCCTCGGGCACGCCCTTGACCCGTTCGCCGGCGAAATCCAGCGCCATGACCTCTTCGACGCCGCCCACCGTGGCCAGAAAGCGCCGGCGGCGGTCCTCGTCCTCGATCTCGAACATCACCGTCGCCACCAATTCGCGGCCGTTGGGAATCAGCGGATTATAGGCGGCCAGTTCGCCCACCAACTGCTCGTCGCCGCCCTTTTCGATATAGAGCATCTCCTGGACCTGATACCACATGGTGTCGAAGGACTCGAAATGGGCGACCGCGTGCGGCCCGATATGCAGGCGCCGCGTCTTCTTGGTTTCGCTCATGCGCCGGCGCAGATCGCGGCGCTGCTCTCCATAGACGTCCAGAGGCATGATGTCCTCGCGGGCGATTTGGCGTTTCATCAGGAGCCTCCGTCACACCAGGCCGTAAGCCTGGGCCAGCAATTCAATGGGATGGCGGGATTGCTTGACGGCGCCGCCGCCCTCGATCGTTTCCGTGCCCTGAACCAGATGGGCGCCGGCCAGCGGGCATTCCGAACAGAGATGGGCGGTGCCGTTCTTGACCACCTGGCGCATGGCCGGCTTGCCGACCTTGAGCCCCACCTCGAAATGGTCCTTCTGCACGCCCCAGGCGCCGCCATGGCCGGAACAGCGTTCCACCGTCAGGACCTTGGTCTCGGGGATCAGCCGCAGCATCTCGACCGCCTTCGGCCCCATGTTCTGGGCGCGGGCATGACAGGCCAGATGCACGGTGATGCCGCCTTCGACCGGTTTCAGACCGGCGGCCAGCCCCTCCTTGCCGGCGATGTCCATGACATATTCCGGCACGTCGAAGATCGCCTTGGACAGGCGCGCCACATCGGCGTCGCCGGGCACGATCAGCGGCCATTCGAATTTCATCATCAGGGCGCAGGACGGGATCGGCGCGACGATGTCATACCCCTTGTCCACGTAGGGCAGCAGGGCCTTCGCCGTCGCTTTGGCCTTGGCCGCCACCCGCGCCAGATCGCCGTGTTCGAGCTGGGGCATGCCGCAACAGCCGGGATAGACCATCTCGGTCTCGACCCCGTTCTTGGCCAGCACCGCCTGGGTCGCGGTGGCGATCTCGGGATTGTTGTAATTGGCGAAGCAGGTGGCGAAGATCGCCACCTTGCGCGCCGCCGCCGGCGCGCTCGGGTCGCGGGCGGGGGCGTGATCCCGGGCCCGCATCATCGCCGTCTTGCCGGCATAGCGGGGCAGTTCGGCATCCTTGTGGATGCCCAGCGCCGCCTGCATCAGCGGCCGGGTAAGGCCGTTGGACCGCCGGGTCGCCCAATTGGCCAGCCCCGCCACCGGTCCCGCCAGCTTGCCGTTGCGATCGGTCTCGGTCAGTTGACGCTCGACCAGACCGGTCTCGCCCCGCTTCAGGCGGGCGGCGCGGTAGCGCACCATCAAATGGGGGAAATCCAGGTTGAAATCGTGCGGCGGCACATAGGGGCACTTGGTCAGGAAGCACATGTCGCACAGGGTGCAGGCATCGACCACCGACGCGAAATCGGCGCTTTTCACCCCTTCCATTTCGGCGTCGCCGGCCGCGTCGACCAGATCGAACAGGCGCGGAAAGGAATCGCACAGATTGAAGCACCGCCGACAACCGTGACAGATGTCGAAGACCCGCCGCAATTCGGCGTCGATCTTGGCCTCGTCGGTGAAATCGGGGTTTTCCCAGTCGAAGGGATGACGGACCGGAGCTTCCAAATTGCCTTCGCGCATGACCGGCGATCCTTATTCTCTTCTTGAGGAGACTTCGTCCAACCCGGAAAAACAAACCGGACCCGAACCGGAGCCGGATGACATCCGGCTCCGGATCAATGGATCAGCGTTCGATTCAGACGGTGGGTCGACGCGTTTGCGCGTCAATCCACCGTCATCGCGCTCTGGCCGGGTCCGGTTTCCCGCCCGCAGGCTTACTTGCCCAGACCGTCCAGGGCCTTCTGATAACGACCGGCATGGGACTTCTCGGCCTTGGCCAGGGTCTCGAACCAGTCGGCGATCTCGTCGAAGCCTTCCTCGCGGGCGGTCTTGGCCATGCCCGGATACATGTCGGTGTATTCGTGGGTCTCGCCGGCGACGGCCGACTTCAGATTGTCGGCGGTCTCGCCGATCGGCATGCCGGTGGCCGGGTCGCCGCTTTCCTCGAGGAATTCCAGGTGGCCGAACGCGTGGCCGGTCTCACCCTCGGCGGTGGAACGGAACAGGGCGGAAACGTCGTTGTGACCCTCGACGTCCGCCTTCTGGGCGAAATACAGATAACGGCGGTTGGCCTGGCTCTCGCCGGCGAACGCGGCCTGCAGGTTGGCTTCGGTCTTGCTTCCCTTCAGCGACATGACGACCTCCAAACGAATGGGTTAACGGGACGCGATGTCAAAAGCCGGCTCGGAAACCCGCCAACCGCTCCATTGGGGACGGCAGGTTCGCCGGTCGCGCCCGATGCACGGACTATGACCATGGCATCGGGCCCTGTCAACTACTTTAGAATAATTCTACATTAAGCGCTACCGAGGCCCGTTTGAACGCCGCCCGTGACGAAACTGTTCCCCAGCCCCCGGACTCTATGGTTTATTACCCCGCCTCTGATGCCGCCCCCGGCTCCGCTACCGGCGGCTGCAATTTATATGAGGCCGTTTGCGCCTTTCAGGCAAGAGAAACCCTATGGAATGTAGGGTATCAGGGTTGGACGATCCGATGACCAATTTGAACACCTACCGCGCCGGCCCGGACGAGCGCGGCCATTTCGGCCTTTACGGCGGGCGGTTCGTCGCCGAAACCCTGATGCCGTTGATTCTGGAAGTGGAGCGGGCGTACCGGGCGGCGCGGCTCGACCCCGCCTTTACCGAGGAATTCCGCGATCTTCTGGCCAATTACGTGGGACGGCCCAACCCGCTGTATCACGCCCGCCGCCTGACCGGGCTGTGGGGCGGCGCCCAGATCCTGCTGAAGCGCGAGGATCTGAACCATACCGGCGCCCACAAGATCAACAATTGCATCGGCCAGATTCTGCTGGCCCGGCGCATGGGCAAGCGCCGCATCATCGCCGAAACCGGCGCCGGCCAGCACGGCGTGGCCACCGCCACCGTCTGCGCCCTGTTCGGCATGGAATGCGTGATCTATATGGGCGCCACCGACATCGCCCGGCAGGCGCCCAACGTCTATCGCATGAAGCTGCTGGGCGCCGAGGTCAAGCCGGTGGAAGCCGGCGCCGCCACCCTGAAGGACGCCATGAACGACGCCTTGCGCGACTGGGTGGCCCACGTCGACAGCACCTATTATCTGATCGGCACCGCCGCCGGCCCCCATCCCTATCCCGCCATGGTCCGCGATTTCCAGTCGGTCATCGGCGAAGAGGTGCGCGCCCAGAGCATGGCGCGCTACGGCCGCCTGCCCGACAGTCTGGTGGCCTGCATCGGCGGCGGCTCCAACGCCATCGGCCTGTTCCATCCCTTTCTCGACGAGCCCGCAATCCGCATGGTCGGCGTCGAAGCGGCCGGCCACGGCCTGGACAGCGGCAAGCACGCCGCCTCGCTGGCCGGCGGCCGGCCCGGCGTGCTGCACGGCAACCGCACCTATCTGCTTCAGGACGAGAACGGTCAGATCGAAGAGGCCCATTCCATTTCCGCCGGGCTCGATTACCCCGGCATCGGCCCCGAACACGCCTGGCTGAAGGATAGCGGCCGGGTCGAGTACGTTTCGGTCACCGACACCGAGGCCCTGGACGCCTTCCGTTTGTGCACCCGCATGGAGGGGATCATTCCCGCGCTCGAATCCAGCCACGCTTTGGCCCATGCCGGGCGCATCGCCGGCACGCTTCCCCGCGACCATCTGATGGTGATCAATCTGTCGGGGCGCGGCGACAAGGACGTGGCCACCGTCGCCGCCGCCCTTGGGGAAGGAGGGCCGGTCTGATGTCGCGCCTCAAAGCCCGCTTCCAGGCTCTGAAGGCGGAAAACCGCGCCGCCCTGATCACGTACATCATGGCCTGCGACCCCGACCGGGAGAGCAGCCAGAAGCTGCTCGACGCGCTGCCCTCGGCCGGTGCCGACATCATCGAATTCGGCATGCCCTTCACCGATCCCATGGCCGACGGCCCCGCCATCCAGTTGGCGGCGCGCCGGGCGTTGGCGGCGGGCGGCTCCCTGGCCCTGACCCTGGAGATGGTCGCCCGTTTCCGCCAGACCGACCGGGATACGCCGGTGGTGCTGATGGGCTATTACAATCCCGTCTATACGCGGGGGCCGGAACGCTTCTGCCGCGAAGCCGCCGAGGCCGGCGTGGACGGGCTGATCATCGTCGATCTGCCGCCGGAAGAGGTGGACGAGCTGCTGCCCCACGCCCGTGCCCAGGGCATCGATTTCATTTTCCTGGCCACCCCCACCAGCGACGAGGCCCGCCTGCCGCAAGTGGTGAGCCGGGCGTCCGGGTTCGTTTATTACGTTTCGATCGCCGGCATCACCGGCACGCGCTCGGCCGATGAGGCGGCGGTGGCCGACGCGGTGGCCCGCATCCGCCGCCATACCGATCTGCCGGTCTGCGTCGGCTTCGGCATCAAAAGCCCGGAACAGGCCGCCGCGATCGCCCGCATCGCCGATGGCGTGGTGGTGGGCTCGGCCATCGTCCAGGCGGCGACGGACCTGGGCAATGCCGGCGCGCTTGATCTGGTGCGCGGGCTGGCCACCGGCATCCGGGGCGCCGCCGTCGCCGAAAACGGCACGGGGAAGTAAAGGGGGCATCATGAACTGGTTGACCAATTACGTCCGGCCCAAGCTCCAGGCTTTGGTCCGGCCTAAGGAAGTACCGGACAATCTGTGGCAGAAATGCCCGAGCTGCGACCATCTGATGTTCCATCGCGACATGGAGAAAAGCCTTCATGTCTGCCAGCATTGCGGCCACCATCTGCGCCTGCCGGCCAAGAAGCGGCTGGAGATGCTGTTCGATGACGCCAAATACCAGCGCATCGAACTGCCCAAGACGCCCGACGATCCGCTGAAGTTCCGCGATCAGAAACGCTATGCCGACCGTCTGAAGGACACCCGCGCCAAGACCGGCGAACACGACGCCATCATCGTCGCCCACGGCCGCATGGGCGGCATCAACGTGGTGATCGCCATCTTCAATTTCGAGTTCCAGGGCGGGTCCATGGGCACGGCGGTGGGCGAAGGCATCGTCGCTGCCGCCGATCTGGCCGTCGTCCAGGACGCGCCGCTGATCGTCATTCCCGCCTCGGGCGGCGCCCGCATGCAGGAAGGCATTCTGTCCCTGATGCAGATGGCCCGCACCACCGTGGCGGTGGACCGGGTGAAGGAAAAGGGGCTGCCCTATCTGGTGCTGCTGACCGACCCCACCACCGGCGGCGTGTCGGCCAGCTTCGCCATGCTGGGCGACATCGCCCTGGCCGAGCCGGGCGCAGTGATCGGCTTCGCCGGGGCGCGGGTGATCGAAACCACCATCCGCGAAAAACTGCCCGACGGATTCCAGAAGGCCGAATATCTGCTCGACAAGGGCATGGTGGACATGGTGGTGCCGCGCCGCGACCTGCGCGCCACCCTGATCCGGTTGTTGTCGCTGCTGCGCAACCGGAATGCGGCCGGCGATCTGCTGGCCCTGCCGGTGGACGCCGTCGACGCCTAATTTATTGATTTAGAGCCGGATTTCCGACTGGACGTGGCGGGGGTCGGCAACCACTTATACCAGGGAGCGTCGATCGGAACCGATCGACGCCGCCCGCGGGTCGCCGGGCGGATTTCCCCGCCGTCACCCGCGCCCTGACCTGAAACAGGTTCCGCGCCCGAACGGCCGCCGCAAGACGGTCGGAAAGCACGGGGAACCAGATGCCGGACCGCCCATGCTCGATACCATCCTCGATCGTCTGCACAATCTTTATCCCAAGACCATCGACCTGTCGCTCGACCGGATCGACGCGCTGTTGGCCCGTCTGGGCCATCCCGAACGCATGCTGCCCCCGGTCATCCATGTCGCCGGCACCAACGGCAAAGGATCGACGGTGGCGTTCCTGCGCGCCTTTTTCGAGGCGGCCGGTCACCGGGTCCACGCCTACACCTCGCCCCATCTGGTGCGCTTCGCCGAACGCATCCGCATCGCCGGCCGCCTGCCCGAAGACGATTTCCTGGCGGCGCTGCTCGAAGAGGTCGAGGCCGCCAACGGCGACGAACCCATCACCTTTTTCGAAATCACCACCGCCGCCGCCTTTCTCGCCTTCTCGCGCGAGCCGGCCGATATCTGCCTGCTGGAGACCGGTCTGGGCGGACGGCTGGACGCCACCAACATGATCGAGCGCCCGGCGCTGAACATCCTGACGCCCATCGCCATGGATCATCAGCAATATCTGGGAGGCCGCATCGAGGCCATCGCCGCCGAGAAAGCCGCCATCATGAAACGCGGCATCCCCTGCGTGGTGGCCGCCCAGGACCGCAAGGTCAACAAGGTGATCGAGGCCCGCTCCCTGGAATACGGCGTGCCGCTGATGAAGGAGGGCGAGGATTTCTTCGTCCGTTCGACCCCCGACGGCGGCGTGCTGTACAAGGGCAAATCGGTGGAATGGTCGCTGCCGGCACCGGCCCTGCCCGGCAGTTTCCAGGTGCGCAACGCCGGTCTGGCCCTGGCCGCGGTAGAGCGGCTGACCCGCCTCAACCAGCCGCCGCCCTTTCCCGATTTCCCGCCGGCGGCCCTGGCGCTCGGCATGCGCAGCGTCGAATGGCCGGCCCGCCTGCAAAAGCTGGAAAAAGGCGCCCTGGCCGGGATGTTGCCCCCGGACTGGGAATTGTGGGTGGACGGCGCCCATAACCCCCATGCCGCCGAAGCGCTGCAACGCCACATGCGGGGCTGGCGCGACAAGCCCACCTATGGGGTGATCGGCATGTTGAATTCCAAGGATATCGACGCCTTTTTGCGCATCATCGCCCCCCGATTCAAGGCGATCCGCGCCGTTTCCGTCCCCGGCACCCCCAACGCGGTGCCCGCCGCCGAGGTGGCGGCCAAGGGCACCGAACATTTCTGCGTCGATTCCAAGCCCGCCCCGTCCCTGGCCGAAGCCCTGTCCGAACTGACCGCCGCCATGCCGGGGCCCGCCCGCATTTTGATTTGCGGATCGCTCTATCTGGCCGGCGCGGCGCTGGCGGAGAACAACGGGTAGGCGCCGACGCTGATCATGTGATCGGCTTCAATCCCGCGGCGCGGGCGGCCGTCAGCGCCGCCTCCACTTGGTCGCGGGGGATGGGCTGGCTCAGGCTGGGATGCTGACGGGCGCGGCCATAGGGATGGTAGTGCCCCATGACATGGATGGCCACGTCGGGCGAAACCTCGCGGGCGAGAAAGGCGAAGACCGCCTCGGCCCCCGACAACCCGTCGGGCAGCACCAGATGGCGGACCAGCAGGCCGCGCCGGGCCACCCCGTCCGCTCCCACCTCCAGATTGCCCACCTGCCGATACATCTCGATGACGGCGGCCTGACAGGCGTCGACATAATTGTGGACGCTGGAAAAAAGTCGCGCGGTCCGGCTGTCGCCGTATTTGACGTCGGGCAGATAGATGTCGACGATCCCGTCCAGCAGGGCCAACGTCTCCACCGAATCATAACCGCCGCTGTTCCACACCAGGGGCAGATGCAGCCCCCGCTCGACGGCGATGGGCAGGGCTTCCAGGATATGGGCGGTGACATGGGTGGGGCTGACCAGATGGATGTTGTGACATCCCTGATTCTGGAGGTCGATCATCATGTCGGCCAAAGCCTCGGCGGTGACCGGCTCGCCCTCGCCCTGGACGGCGATTTCCCAATTCTGGCAGTACAGGCACCGCATGTTGCAGCCGGAAAAGAAGATGGTGCCCGATCCGTTGGCGCCCGCCAGACAGGCCTCGCCGCCACGATGGACGGCAAAGGAATGGACGTAGGCATGGCGGCCGACGCGGCATAGCGTGCGATTGGTGCCGTCGATGCGGTCGGCGCCGCAATCGTTGGGACACATGCGGCAATCTCTGAGAGCGGCCACGGCCCGCTCGGCGCGGCGCCGCAGTTCGCCCTTGTCCCGCAGCGCGAGATAGGCGGGCCAGACCGCCGGATCATGGGACGAGGATGGGGGGGAAGAATATTTGGGGGACGGGGACTTGCGCACGGCCATGCGTCCCGGCTCCTTGTCTGCGACGGCGGCCGGATTGAACCGCGCGTCAGTTTGGAACGATACCACTTTATAACGATCATGACAGATCGGACCGGGCCGCTCCAGCCCAGGGAAATTATGGGAATTTCGGGATAGGATTTATTGTTGGCCTCAGCTTTCTTGGCGCTGGTTTGTTGGTTGGGCCTCATGCGCCGGCGCTCGCGCTTGGCTTATCCTCACTCGCTTGCGCTGGTTTGTTGGTTGGGCCTCATGCGCCGGCGCTCGCGCTTGGCTTATCCTCACTCGCTTGCGCTGGTTTGTTGGTTGGGCCTCATGCGCCGGCGCTCGCGCTTGGCTTATCCTCACTCGCTTGCGCTCGCTCCGGCGCGCTCAACGCGCATAGTCGGCGCGTACCGCGCCTCCGGGTGCCAAAGGTCGAAAGAGGAGGGGGCGGGTTTGTTACGCCGGCGCTCGCGCGGGCGTTACCCGACTGACCGCTTGCCTTTTGACCGGCGGTGGCCGATAGATCGCGAAAGACCGCAGAAGGCGGGACGAAAATATGGGGAAGGCGGTGCTCGACGTTCGCCCGGTTTTGTTCGTCAACGGATACCTGCTCCTGGTTCTGGCCGGGGCGATGGGCATTCCGGCCGCGATCGATGGCCTGGCCGGAAACGCGGACTGGCAGGTGTTCCTGGCGGCGGCGGCGGCCACCGGCTTCATCGCGGGCGTTCTGATCCTGGGCAACCGGCCGCGGAGCCGTCTCCGCCTCAACATCCGCCAGGCGTTCCTGGTGACGGTTTCGGGCGGCATCCTGCTGGCGGCCTTCGCCGCCCTGCCGCTGATTTTTTCGACCCTGCATCTGTCGGTCACCGACGCCGTGTTCGAAGCGATGAGCGGGCTGACCACCACGGGGGCCACCGTCATCACCGGGCTGGCCACCCTGCCCGCCGGCATCCTGGTCTGGCGGGCGCTGCTCAACTGGCTGGGGGGCGCGGCCATCATCGTCATGGGCATGGCGGTGCTGCCGTTCCTGCGCATCGGCGGCATGCAATTGTTCCGCATGGATTCGTCCGACCGCTCCGAAAAAATCCGCTCGCGCCTGTCCCATGTGGTGCGGGCCGCCGCCCTGACCTACGCGTTTTTCACCTTGTGTTCGGCCATCGCCTTCGCCGCCGCCGGCATGACCCCGCTGGACGCCGCCTGTCAGGCCATGGCGGCCGTGTCCACCGGCGGTTTTTCCACATCGGACCAGTCGCTGGCCCATTGGGGGACCGGCGTGCAATGGGTCGCGGTGGCGTCCATGCTCGTCGGCGCGGCGCCGCTGCCTTTGTTCGTCGCCCATTGGCGGCGGCGACCGGCGACGATCCTGCGCGATCCCCAGCTGCGCAGCTACCTTGGCGCCATCGCCCTGTTTTCCCTGGCGGTGGCGATGTGGCGCTGGACGACCAGCGATTGGAGCCTGGGCCAGTCCTTGCGCGACAGCATTTTCAGCGTCACCTCGGTGATGACCACCACCGGCTTCGTGGTCAGCGATTACGGCAATTGGGGCGGTTTCGCCCGGATCGTGTTCTTCCTGCTGGCCTTCGTCGGCGGCTGCACCGGATCACCGGCAGGCGGCATCCGCGTGTTCCGCTGGCAGGTGCTGATGCGCCTGACCAAGGCCCATGTGCGACGGCTGCTGCACCCCCATGGCGTTTTCGCCGTGGAATACGACCGCCAATTCCTGTCCGACCCGGTGACGCGCTCGGTTCTGGCCTTCGTCATCGTCTATATGGTGACCTTCGCCGCCCTCGCCGTCGCCTTGGCCATGACCGGGCTCGACCTGACCTCGGCCTTGTCGGGATCGGCGGCGGCGCTGGGCAATGGCGGTCGCGGGCTGGGCGCCGTCATCGGCCCGGCCGGCTCGTACCAGTCCCTGCCCGACGCCGCCAAATGGATCCTGACCTTCGAGATGCTGGTGGGACGCCTGGAATTGTTCACGGTGTTCGTGGTGTTCAGTCGTGGCTTCTGGCGGGAATAGACGATGATCGGGCTGCGTCCGGTACTGCATATCGTCGGCTGGCTGCTGGTGGCGCTGGCCTTGGTCATGGCGGTTCCCGGCATGGCCGATGCCGCCGCCGGCAACGGCGAATGGCGGATGTTCGCCATCTCCGGCGGCCTGACCGTATTCGTCGGCCTGGCCCTGGTTCTGGGCAGCCGGATGCCGGGACCGTGGATGGGCTTGTCCGCGCGCCAGGCCTTTCTGGCCACCGCCCTGGGATGGCTGGTCCCCTGCGGCTTCGCCGCCTTGCCGTTCGCGTTCGGCGATTCGCATCTGTCGGCGATGGATTCCCTGTTCGAGGCCACCTGCGGCCTGACCACCACCGGCTGGACGGTGCTGCGCCACGTCCATGATCTGCCCTCGGGGCTGATCCTGTGGCGGGGCTTGCTGCAATGGGTGGGCGGCATCGGCACCCTGCTCACCGTGGTCGCCGTGCTACCGCCCCTCAATGTCGGCGGCATGCAGATTTTCCGCATCGAGATGGTGGCGCCCGGCGGAAGGGCGTCGCCACGCGCCACCTGGATCGCCGGCACCCTGATCGCCATCTATAGCGGCCTGACCCTGACCGTCGCGATCCTGCTATGGGTGGCGGGTCTGGCGCCCTTTCCCGCCCTGATGCAGGCCATGGCCAGCCTCTCGACCGGTGGATTCGCCATCTGGGGGACGGTGCTGGGTCCCCGTCACCGCGATACCGTCGAACTGGTGGCCGCCTTAGGGATGGTCCTGGGCGGCCTGCCCTTCCTCGCCTATCTGCAACTGGCGCAGGGGCGGATCGGGGCGATATTGAGGGACGGTCAGGTGCGATGGTACCTGGGCATCATGGTCGCCGCCTCGGCGGTGATGGCCGCCTGGCTATGGAGCACCAGCCAACGCGGATTCATGGCATCGGCCGGCGACGGCGCCTTCGCCGTGGTTTCGACCATGACCGGAACCGGCTTTTTCACCGATACCGCCCGGTGGCGGGGCCTGCCCGAAGTGCTGCTGATCTTTCTGACGCTGTTGGGTGGCTGCGCCGGTTCGACCACCGGCGGCATCAAGATCTTCCGCCTGCGGTTGCTGCTCACCGACGCCTTGATGCAGATGCGCCGGTCGCTCCGGCCCCATGCCGTGCTGATCACCACCTTCAACCGCCAGACCGTTCCCCAGGAGGCTTTGGAATCGGTCATGGGCTACGTCTATGTCTTCGCCCTGGCCTTCGCCGCCCTGGCCGCCGCCCTGGGATTGTTCGGCCTTGACTTCACCACCGCCTTGTCCGGCGCGGCGGGCGCCATTTCGGATTCGGGACTGGGCCTGGGAACCACCATCGGCGATCCCGGCGGATTCGCCGCCCTGCCCGACGGCGCCAAGGCCCTGCTGGCCCTGGGCATGGTGTTCGGGCGGGTGGAGGTATTCCCGCTGCTGGTCCTGCTCGTCCCCGGTTTCTGGCGGCGGTAGGGCGCTTAGAACGTGATGCCCTAAATGTGCATCACGCTCTAAGCCGTTTTGTTTTTCCCTCTGCCTAAGCGCGCGCGTCCGCGCGCTTGGCCGCGCCCTCAATGGGCGCAAGAGCGGCCTGCCTCGTATTGAAGGCACGCCGCTCTAGACGGGGCCGTATCCGTTACGAACGGAAAACGCCTTATTCCTGCACGATCCAGCGGGACATGTAGGACTTGATGAGGCCGTTCATCTGGGTATTGAGGGCATCGACCATGGACCGGGTCATGTCGTACAGGTCGCGATTGCGCTGATCCACGCTCAAACTCTGGGGCAGGGTGCGGGTGGCGGTGGCGCGGGCTTCGACCTCGGCCACCGGCATGTGACGGGCGTCGAGGATTTCCAGGGTGACGTCGAGATTGCCGTCGAAGCGTTCGGACAATTGGTCGGTGAACAGGGAGGTCAGACCCGTTTTGACATCGAGATCGGTCTTGGTCACCTTGGCGTCGCGGATGGTCACCCGCGCATAGCCGGTCCGCCCCATCGGACGCAAATGCTCCTTGGCCCAGGTCTCCACCGCCACCTCCGGCGGAACCGGCATCATGTAATCGTAGTCCGGCGGTTGCCGCGACGAGCGATAGGCGGGCACGATGATCAGATGACCGACATTGAGCGCGATCGCCGGCTCGCCCGCAAAGCTGATGGGCGGCAGGCTTTGCATCGGCGGGCTGGTGTTGCAGCCGGCCAGGCCAAGCAGGGCGGCGAAGGCCGCCGCCACCCGAAGACTGGATTTCGGTCGAAACGAAAACGCGGTCATGAGCGATGGTCCCCGGGGACGGAAAGGCGATCCCATTTTGGCACGCGCGTTCGACGCGTCAAGGCCGGGACGAGCGATTCAGGCCGTCCGTTTTGCGGGCGGCGGCGATTTCCTTTTCCAGTTCGGCGATGCGCCGCGCCAGCGAGGTTTTGACCTCGTCGCTGACCCAGGGCTTCAGGCCCGCCTGCTGATCGCGCAATTGGATCAGAACCCGTTTCTTTTCCTCCAGATTGCGCTTGATCGGCATACGGTCGGAAAACTGGCTGTCATGGCTGCGATATCCGCCCATCTCTGTCCCCTATCGTCGGAAAACGGCCGATCACCCCTTGTGGCCGGCCAAAATGTCATGGATTCCGGCGAAGATCAGAAGCCGCGGATCGGACTGTCCGAGCAACTGGTCGAGGGCCAGTCCGGGCCGGGTTTCAGCCAGGGTTTCGCTCACTTCGTCGTATTTGTGATCGATCGCCTTCAATGCGGCAATCTTTTGCTGCAGCGACGCCTTGGGAGTGACCTCCAAATGCATCAGCGCCAGCCCGGCGATGACGTTGCCCGATGCCGCCAGCACCGGCATCACCAGCAGATTTTCGGTGCCGTGGGGGCCCGACGCGGTGACGGCGCGCCCCGTGCGCAACGCCCGGCGCTTGCTGCCGTGGACGGTCCGGGGCGTTCGGTAGCGCGACGCGGCGATGGTGGAATGGCCGACGGCGCGCACCGCCCGAATGTCCCATTCGGGCTGGTCGGGATCGTCGCCGCGATCGACCACCTCGTACAGCACCGCGCCCGATACGGCGGTGACCAGCGGCGACAGGGTTTCCAGCATCTCGCGATCGCCGTCGGCGATATGCGAGACGGGAACCTCCAACCCGGCCAGCGCGTCCAGGATCAGCGGCGTCACTTCGCGCTGCGGCCGCGAGATCCCCACCGTCACCGTCTTGGCCTGGTGGCGGATGGTGTCGATGGGCCGGGTCAAATCGTCGATGACCGCGTTCAGCAGGGGATGCAGGCGCTCCAACCCCGCCTGGGCGGCGGTGATATCGTCGGGTCTCCCCTCCAGCCAGGCCAGATAACGGGCCAAGCCCACCGCCAGCCGCGCGGACAGGGCGGAATCGGCGTTTCCGGTCTCGATGCCGGCCAAAGCAGTTTCCAGCGCCCGGACCAGATCGGCCTTGGCGAAGGCGGCGGGAGGACGCGACAGCACGGCGCGGACGTCGCGCAACGGCCGGCAGGAACGGTCGATGGCCTGGGCGGCGGCGATGCCGAACAGATGGCCGGCGACGGTGGCCACCACGAAATCGAGACCACCCCCCACCGCGGGCAGGGGGATGGTGGCCTCGGCCACCCCGTCGAAACGGTTCTCGCCCTCGGCGCACAGCACGATCGGCCGGCCGTTATGGGCTTTGAAGATCGAGACCTCCTTGACCGTGTCCGACACCACCGCTTCCGGCAGGTCGTTGGCCACCACCACGGTCAGCGGCTCGGTGGACAGATCGATATGCTTCTTGTTCTCGGTGACGTCGCAGGGGATCGCCTTGTAGCACAGCTCCGACAGCTTGATGCGGATCTCCTCGGCGGCGATGCGGTTGGCGCCGTTGCCCACCAGCGCCCAGTTGCGGGCGAACGGCGCGGTGCGGGCGGCGATTTCGGCCACCAGATCGCGCCGGTCCAGAACCGTCTGGATACGCTCGGGCAGGGATTCCAGCGCTTCGATCACCTCGGCGATGCGAAGGCCGGTCAGGCTGCCCAGGCGCCAGGCCAGCAGCAGGCCGAACAGGGTGCCGGCGGTGACCTGGGAATAATAGGCCTTGGTCGAGGCCACGCTCATTTCCACGTCGCGCCCGTCCGAGGTGTAAAGGTGGGAATGGGCCTTTTGCACCAGGGCCGAATTGCGGCGATTGACGATGGCGTGAATCCAGGCGCCGCGGGCCTTGGCCAGATCGACGATGCGGTTGGTATCGGTGGTGGTGCCCGATTGCGACACCGCCACCACGATGGAATCGTCGAAACGGCCGTCGGCGACGAAGCCGAACAATTCGGACGCGGTGCCGGCCTCGACGGTGATGCCCGCCCCCCCCACGGCGCGACGCACCAGATGGGCGATGCCCATGCCGGCCATGGCGGCGGTGCCCTGGCCGATCACCAGGATGCGGCGGATGGCCGGCTGATCCCGCGCCTCCAGGCGCCGTAGCAGAAGGTCGCCATTGCCGAAACCCTGGACCAGGAAATGGATGCCGTCCTTGTCCTTGCGGTATTTGCCGGCCAGGGTCTTGGCCACGCTGGCCGGCGCCTCGGCGATTTCCTTTTCGATATAGGTCGGCCAGTCGCCCCGGAAGATGTCGCGGGCATAGATCTGAATGGGGATGGCGGCGGGCAGACGGGCCTCGGCGCCGCCGACGGGACGCGCCTGGTCGTGCCCCGAAACGATTTCCACCGCCATGCCCTTCTCGCCGCCCGCGTCCAGCGGTACGGTGGCGCGGCACAGACCGGCGATGCCGTAGACTTCCGAGGCCACGACATGGCCGTCGGGCACCCGCCCGAGATAAAGAGCCTGACCGCTGCCTTTCTGCCCCACCAGCAAACGGTCCGGAAAAGCGAGATGCTGGAGCACCAGAGCCAGCGATCCGTGACAGCGCCGCACCACCGCCTGGAACCGCTCGCTTAACGGCTGGTCCGGATCGGTATCCAGGGCGAACACCACCGGCAGGATCTTGGCGTCGGTGCTGACCGCGGGATCGATGGCCAGACCGCGCGACAGGACCGAGGTTGCGACCAGGGTCGGATAATTGTCCACGTCGCCGTTCATCACGAAGGTGGAGGCCAGGCATTCGGCATTGCCGCCCCCGTCCGGCAGCAGACGACCGTCCACCGGATGACAATTGGCGATATTGATCAGCCCGTTCGACGCCCAGCGCGTATGGCTGACGATGTTGAGCGCGTCCAGACGCGGCGCGATCGCCCACAACAACGGATCATCGGCGATGGCGGCGCGGAGCGCCCGGCCGTTGTCGCCCAGCCGGCCGACGAGATTGGCGACCTTGTAGGTGGCACGGACCGCCCAGCCCCCGTTGGACGCGCGCATGACCGCCATCTGACGGTCGGCGGTCTCGTCCAGGCCCAGACGTTCCCGCCATTCCCCGGCCAGGGCGTCCGCAAGACCGCCCTCGACCGGCTGCTGGCCGGCAAGCGACAGGACGATGCCGATGCCCGCCGAATCGCGGCCCCGCACCTCCAGCTTGTCCAGGCTTTGCAGCACGGTTTCCACCGACCAGGCGAGAAAATGGCGGGCCCGGTCCAGTTCGGCCAGGGGGACTGGGGCCATCCGGGCGACGCGGGCGATATTGCCCAGCACCTCGGTCTCCACCTGCCACAGATAGTCGCTCAGGCGCTCCTTGATATGCTCGAGGCGGTCGCTGCGCCCCTCGGCGGCGATTTGCGCCTCGGCCCGGTGGCGGGCGGCGCCAAGGTCGGCGGCGATGGCTTCCAGAACCCGCCGCGCCGTCCCATCGGTGGCGATGGCGGCGTGCAGGGCGAAACCGTTCAGCGGCAGATACAGCGCGGCGAGGTCGTCGAGCGCACCCTCGACCACCGTCCAATCCCCGCCGGGCGTGGCCAGCTTTTCGGCGATGGACGCAAACGGAGCGAGATCGCAAGGCGCCGTCCAGACGCCATTGCTTAGGAACGCGGCGATACCACACATGGGGTCCGACCCTTTGACGGAAGAGGCGTGATGGCGACGGAATATGGCCGGGCCGGCGTCAGCGGCACTTTAAGACCACCCCCCATGACCGTCAACGCCACCGGGTTCGCTATCAGGGGAAGCGGGCGAACCCGCTTCCCCTGGGTTATGTCTATTTCCCTCATGCGCTCCGAGGCCTCAACGGCCTAGTCGCTCCGCTCCAGGGGGGAAACGCCTGAACCCGAAGAAAAGGGTTCTGGGCGCCCCAAGACGCTTGTATGGTGGGGCGCCCGTGGAACGGCGCTGTAGCTCAGCTGGATAGAGCACGAGATTCCTAATCTCGGGGTCGCGCGTTCGAATCGCGCCAGCGTCACCACGGTCCCCCCTTTACCCGACCCGGCGGAGCGGCGTCTCGTAGACCGGCACCGCGTCGACGGCGACGTCGACCAGAACCGGCACCGGCCGTTCCCTGACCGTCGCCACGGTTTCGCGTCCCACCATGTCCTCGCGATTGATCTGGGCCGGCGCCCCATGCCATGCGCTATGGGCGGGAATATGCTCGCCCTTCATGACGATGGTCAGCGGGCCGATGCGGGCGTAATCGCCGACCTTGGTGTCGTACAACACGGTGGCGTCGGCGCCCACGCTTACGCCCCGCCCCACCGATACCCGGCCGACCTTCATGATCCGGTCCTCGTACAGATGGGTCTGGAGGGTGACGGTGGCGTTGATGGCGGCGAAATCGCCGATGGTCACGCAATCGAACTCGGTGATGTCGGTGGCGTCCATGAACACGCCCCGGCCGATATGCACGCCGGCCAGCCGCAGCGCCCAGGGCAGAAAGGGCGTGCCCCGCAGGAATTCCAGCAGCGCCCGGCCGGCCATGCCCGAATACATCACCGCCACGGCCTCGGTGCGCAGCGCCCACCACGACCACATCGGTTTCATCACCGGCCGATAGACTCCCATCATCATCCATTTGATGGCGACCCACACCAGGGCCAAAGCCACCGAGACGGCGACGCTGGCCGCCAGGAACTCGACGAAGAGCAGGCCGTATTGCCCGGCCATGATCGCCGGCGTCAGCAGGCCGATGGCGATGATGCCGAAAACGATGGACAGCATCGACGGAAACGAAACGGTGAAGGCTTCGAACACCGCGCGGAACACCCGGCGCCATTGCGGCGGTTCATAGGTCCAGGCGGCGGCCATGTCGCCGAAGGTCTGACGAACCGGCAGCTTGATCGGCGGGCTGCCGAACCAGGTGCCGCCGCCGGTCATCTCGGCGGTGGACGGAGTCATGGATTTGACGCCGATCAGCGAGCCCGACGGGATATCGGTACCGGGGGGAACCACGGCATGATTGCCGACGAACACCCGGGCGCCGGTGCGCACCGGCTCCAGAGTCATCCAGCCGTTACGGATGGTTTCCTCGCCCAGCACCACGTCGTCGGCGATGAAGCATTTCTCGCCGATCTCGATCAGGTCGTAGCGTCCCGCCAGATTGGTGGAAATCTCGGAGCCCTTGCCGATCTTGGCGCCCATCAGCCGGTACCAGACCCGCATATAGACGGTGGCGTAAAGCGAGGACAGGGTCTCCAGGGTCAGTTCGGTACACAGACCCACCAGCCATTTGCGGAAATAGAACCAGCCGTGGATCGAATAGACGCCCGATTCAACCCGGGGCAGCACCACCCAGCGCACGGCGGCAATCAACAGGACGGTAAGGGCGATCAGCGCCATGGCCGTGGGCCAAGCCATCAGCGGCAGCCAGGTCAGATCGTTGCCGGGCAGACCGGCGACCAGGTCGGCCACGCGGTCGAACAGGGCGAAAGCGGGGAAAATAGGCAGCAGGCTGACCGGCGGCAGCACCACCAGGGCCAGGGTGTAGAGCACCGCCATCAGCGCCCTGCGGCCACGGCCGGGCCGGGGCGGCGCTTCGGGCAGATCCTGCACCATGCCGGCGGCGCGGGCGGGCGAGCCCTGCCACAATTCACCGTCGCCGATATGGGCGGCGTTGGCAAGCGAGGACAGATCGCCCAGTTCGGCCCCGTCGCCGATCCGGCTGTCGCAGCCGACCACCGAGGAACTGCCGACGGTGGCGGCGTTACCGATGACAACGCGGCCGACGATCATCTCGTCGCCCACCACTTCCACGTTGGACAGATGGACCCGGCCGGCGACGGTGGCGTTGGCGCCGATTTCCACCAGATCGAAGGCCCCCGATTCGACGTCGCCGATCACGGAATCATGGCCGATACGGGCGCCCAGCAGGCGCAGATAGGCCCGCATGACCGGCGTGTCCTGGACCCATTTTGTATGCACCTGCGCCAACAAACGTTGGGTCAGCCACCAGCGGAAGTAATAGACGCCCCACAACGGATAACGGCCGGGCCGGGTCCGGCCCAGGATCAGCCATTTGCCGGCGACGGCGACGATCACGGTGGCGATGTTGATGGCGCTGTAGATGCCGAACAGGGCGGCCATCTGGCCGATGGTCCCGATCTTGTCGGCCGACAGCAGCAGATAGCCGGCGAAGACGCCCAGCCACGGCAGGGTGGCCAGCCCCAGGATGAACGGAAGGGTGACGGCCTGGGCGAGACCGCACAGCGCGCGCCGCATCAAGGGCGGCGGCGTGAAACCGAGATCGGCGGCCGGCGCGGCCTGCTCGGCGGCGCGGCCGCGCAGGCGTTCGGCCATGGCCCGCAGGGTCCGGACGGCATAGACGTCCTGGATGGTCAGGTTGGCCAGATCGGGCGTTTCACGCACCGCCGAGACGAAACGGGCCGCCAGCAGCGAATGACCGCCGAGATCAAGGAAGAAATCGTCCCCCAGCGGAACCGATTGACCGGGAAAAACCCGTTTCGCGGCGCTCAGCAGGGCGGCCTCGACCTCGTCGGCCGGTTCGTCTTCGGGGCGTTCCGGCGCCATCGACAGCGGCATGGTCTTCAGGGTCTTGCGATCGACCTTGCCCGAGGTCAGACGGGGCAGCGTGTCCACCGTCTCGAAATGGCCGGGAACCATATAGGCCGGCATGTCGCGGCCCAGGGCGGCGCGCAGGGCGGCAACGTCCGGCGCGGCGGCGCCGGCGCTGGGGACCACGAACGCCACCAGGCGGTCGACGCCGCCGTCGCCGCGCAGGGCGACCGCGGCCTGGGCGATGGCGGGCTGCGCCACCAAACGGGCCTCGATCTCCCCCAATTCGACCCGGAAACCGCGAATCTTGACCTGATCGTCGATGCGGCCGTGGAAC
The DNA here is from genome assembly GCA_021848545.1 of Pseudomonadota bacterium. Lineage (GTDB taxonomy): Bacteria > Pseudomonadota > Alphaproteobacteria > Rhodospirillales > Magnetospirillaceae > JAJZUL01. The sequence goes on along the minus strand of JAJZUL010000004.1, from coordinate 76,104 downwards.
AGCAGCCGGCCGGCGCCGTCGATGCTGACCGCGTCGCCCGACCGGTACAGGACGGGATCGATGCCGTTGGGATCGAAGGGATTGGCGATGAATTTTTCGGCGGTCAGCTCGGGACGGCCGAGATAGCCCGCAGCCACGCCGGGACCGCCGATCAGCAATTCGCCTTCCTGGCCGCCGACCACCGGCGCCAGGGCCTCGTCCACCACATAGCAGGTGGTGTTGGCGACGGGACGGCCGATGGTGATGGTCTCGCCGGGAGCCAGTTCGGCGATGGTGGCGACCACCGTGGTCTCGGTGGGGCCATAGGTGTTGAACAGACGCCGTCCGGGACGGTGCCAGCGTTCGGCGATCGCCGGCGGGCAGGCTTCGCCGCCCAGGATGATCAGCCGCAGCGACGGCACGTCGCGGGGCAGCAGCGCCAGCAGGGTGGGAACCGTGTCCATCACGGTGATGCCGGCCGCGTCGAGGGTTTCGCCCAGACGGTCCAGATCGTTCAGGGTCTCGCGACCGGCGATCCACAGGGTGGCGCCGGCCATGTAGGGCAGGAAGATTTCTTCCAGCGACAGGTCGAAGGCCACCGACGCCCCCTGGAACATCACATCCTCGGCGGTCAGGCCGAAGATGCTGCCGGCGGCGCGCAGATAATGACAGATGTTGCGGTGGCTGATGACCACCGCCTTGGGCCGGCCGGTCGAACCCGAGGTGTAGATGGCATAGGCGGGCTCGTCGCTGGTGACGCCGAAGACGGCGAGATCGGGGGCGGTCTCGTCGTCGCTTTCGGCGGCCAGCCGCTCGAAGACGAGCTTGGGCGCCGGCAGAGACAGGTCGGGACCGGCGACGGAACCGTCCAGAATGATGGCGCCGGCGGCGCAATCGGCCAGACAGGTGGCGACCCGGTCGGCCGGCGCGTCGGCGTCGAAGGGAATATAAGCGGCGCCAGCCTTGAGAATGCCGAGCAGGGCGATCTGCAGATCCAGCCCGCGGGCCATCCACAACCCGACGAAGCTGCCCCGGCCCAGACCCCGGGCGATGAGCGCGTTGGCCACGCGGTTGGCGCGGGCCTCCATCTCGCCGTAAGTCAGCCGGACGTCACCATGAATGGCCGCCAGATTTCCCGGCCGCGCGGCCGCGGTCGCGGCGAAAATGTCGGACAGCAGCTCGGCGCGGATGAAATCCTGGCGCCGTTCGCCGGAAAGCTGGGCCGTACGGGGCGTGATGATGTGAAGAGGCATGGCATGTCGAGCGTCGTGACTGCCGGTCGGTCGACCAGGGCCGGCGGGCGAAGCCGCCGGCGAAGGCCGGTCCGGTAGGTGGCGCGTTACTCCTTGGGTTGCGCGACGGAAGGGAACGAAAGCCGTCGGGTCGGTCCGGCGGCAATGCGGCCTGAAAGGCCGAGGACTGGGGAGATCACACGACAGCCGATCGACATCGCCGACGCACGGCGAAGGAACGGGTTCGACCGGCCCCCCGCGCCGGACGACAATGGAAGAGGGTGACGGGCAGGACCGGGTCTGCACCCGGCCAGCCGCGGACTACGCCAAGAACGATCGGCATGTTCACCGCCCAAATAACCACTCACCGATTTTACGGGCGCGGCGACTCCGGTCTTCTCACCCTGTTACAGATTTAAGACCGCCGCACTGGTGGCTATGACTTTTAGCATTATCGGGGGGTGTTGCCCACGAAAAAGTGAAGGAATTCCGTGCCTTAATGTCGCCTCAATTTGACAAGGGCTGGCCGAAAGTACAGCGCGGCCGGCACACGGGTCAGATTTGGCGCCCCAGCACGCGGCCGGCGACGGCGTCCAGGCGGGCCACCACCTTGGGATCGCGTTTGTCGGGATGGGTGATGATCGCGTGTTCCAGGGCGTGGTGGCAGCCGTGGGAACAGGGGCCGTCCCGGCCGGCGATATGGGGGGCGATGGCCGCCACCAGCGAGCGGGCATGGCCGGCATTGGCCACCAGCACCTTGACCACCTGCTCCACCGTCACGGCGTCATGATCGGGATGCCAGCAATCGTGATCGGTGACCATGGCGACGGTGGCGTAGCACATCTCTGCCTCGCGGGCGAGCTTGGCTTCGGGCATGTTGGTCATGCCGATGACGTCGCATCCCCACTGACGGTAAAGCTCGCTTTCGGCGACCGACGAGAATTGCGGGCCTTCCATCACCAGATAGGTCCCGCCCCGGACGGTGGGGACGTCGATGGTCGCGGCGGCGGCCTCGATGATGTCGCCCAGCCGGCCGCATACCGGATGGGCCATGGAGACATGGGCGACCAACCCGGTTTCGAAGAAGCTTTTGACCCTGGCGAAGGTGCGGTCGACGAACTGATCGACGATGACGAAGGTGCCCGGCGCCAAGTCCTCGCGCAGCGAGCCCACCGCCGAAACCGAAACGATCTCGGTGACCCCGGCCCGCTTCATGGCGTCGATGTTGGCGCGGAAATTAAGCTCCGAGGGCGGCACCACATGGCCGCGGCCGTGCCGGGGCAGAAACACCAGCTTCTGATCGCCGATGCGGCCGAACAGCATCTGGTCCGAGGGCGTGCCGAACGGGGTTTCCACCGTGCGCCATTCCTGATCGACCAGACCGTCGACGTCATAGACGCCCGACCCGCCGATGATTCCCAGAACCGCTTCCGTCTCGTTCGCCACGCCCCCTCCCCCGTAACACCAACGGGCATTGATCGAAGCCGATCAACGCCGCCCTCGACCGCCGGGGCGGTTTTAGACCAAAACCACCCCCCGTCGCAAGCGAAGGGGGTTATCCCCCCAGGGGAATCGGGTGAACCCGCTTCCCCTGCATTATGTATATTTCCCTCAATCGCCGGGCGGGCGCGTCCGCGCCCTTGGCTATCCTCGCTTGCGCTCCGAGGCCCCGATGGAGCCTCTCCGCACGCTGCGGCGGCCTCAACGGCCTAGTCGCTCCGCTCCAACGCGCCTTCACCCGATTACCCTGGTTATCCCCCTCAGTCACGCTGATCGACGTTTTTCCAGATTTGCCGTTTCAAGGCATAAAACAAGATGGTGAGGAACGCGACGAACCCCAATACCCTGAGCCCCAGGGCCTTGCGCTCGTCCAAATGGGGTTGCGCCGCCCAATTGAGGAAAGTGACGACGTCGTGAGCCATCTGCGGCACCGTCGCCTTGGTCCCGTCGGCGTAGGTGACCGCGCCGGGCGCCAGCGGCGGCGGCATGCTGATGGCGTGGCCGGGGAAATATTCGTTATAGAACTTGTTCGGCGGAAGGCTGACGCCCTTGGGAGCGGGGACGAATCCCATCAGGATGGAATAGATGAAATCCGGCCCCCCTTTCCTTTGCACCGCCATCAGCGACAAATCGGGCGGCGCGGCGCCGTAAACGGCCGCCGCCGCTTCGGCGTTGGGGAAGGGCGGGATGTAAGGGTCGGACGGCCGGCCCGGCCGCATGAACATCTTGCCCTCGGCGTTGGGACCGGCCTGGATTTGGCGCTCGGCGGCCAGCGCCTTGATCTGCGCCTTGGTCAGACCGACCGCGGACAGGCTGTGATAATCCACCCGGTTGAGCGCGTGGCAGTTGGAGCAGACCTGATGGAAGACCTCGAACCCTCGCTTCAGGGCCGCCTTGTTATAGCGGCCGAACACGCCCTGGAACGAAAAATGGGGTCGCAGCAGCGGGGGAATCCGGTTCGGTCCCGGAGCGGCGCCAGCGGGCGGCGCGCCGGCGATCATCGCGAGCGCCACCGCGAAACCGATCAACAGGCTGCGCATCATACCTTCTCCATCGGACGAGGGGAGCCGGCGGCGGCGGGCAGAACCGCGGCGGAAATGCTGGTCGGCAGCGGCCGGGGCTTTTCAAACCTGCCCAACAGGGGCAGCAACACGAGAAAGTGAAAGAAATAATAGGCGGTGGCGATCTGCATGTAGGTCACGGTGGCCGGCTTCGGCGGCAGGGACCCCAGATAGCCCAGGGCGACGACATCGGCCACCAGCAGCCAGAACACCTGCTTGTAGATCGGCCGGAACCTGGCCGAACGAACCCTGGAACCGTCCAGCCAGGGCAAAAAGAACAGCAGCAGGATCGAAGCGAACATCGCCAGCACGCCCTGAAGCTTGGCGGTGAAGCCGAAGATGTCGTGCGTGAAGGAGCGCAGGATCGCGTAGTAGGGCAGGAAGTACCATTCCGGCTCGATATGCGGCGGAGTCGCCATGGGATTGGCCGGAATGTAATTGACGGGGTCGCCGAAGAGATTGGGGTGGAAGAACACGAAGGCCAGATAGATCAGCAGGAACACGCCGATGCCGACCAGGTCCTTCACCGTGTAATAGGGATGAAAGGGAATGGTGTCCTGCGGCGACTTGACGTCGATGCCCAGCGGATTGTTCGACTTCACCGTGTGCAACGCCCACAGATGAACGAACACCAGACCGAGAATCACGAAGGGCAGCAGATAATGCAGGGCGAAGAACCGGTTCAAGGTGGGATCGCCCACCGAGAAGCCGCCCCACAGCCAATGCACGATGGCCCTGCCCACCAGCGGAAAGGCCGAAAACAGATTGGTGATCACGGTGGCGCCCCAAAAGGACATCTGCCCCCAGGGCAGCACATAGCCCATGAACGCCGTGGCCATCATCAGCACGAAAATGACGATGCCGATCCACCACAGCATCTCGCGCGGCGATTTGTACGATCCGTAATACAGGCCGCGAAAAATGTGGATGTAGACCAGGATGAAAAACATGGTCGCGCCGTTCATGTGCAGGTAGCGGATCAGCCACCCGTAATTCACGTCGCGCATGATGTGGTCGACCGAACCGAACGCCATCTTGGTGTTGGGAACGTAATGCATGGCCAGGAAAATCCCGGTCACGATCATCACCACCAGCATAAACCCGGCCAAAGAGCCGAAATTCCACCAATAATTCAGGTTCTTGGGGGTCGGGTACTCGACGGCGCTGTTCTGGAGCATCGAGAAAACGGGCAACCGCTCGTCAATCCAGCCGATCACCCTGTTGTCTGTCTTCAAACCGCTCATCGGTCGCCGTTCCTTTAGCCAAACGGAAAATTGCTGCCGGCGGAAGGGGTGGGTGGAGGGCGCCGCGTTCCATGCGCGCAGGCCGAACGTCCAGCGATGCGGACCGGCACGCCGTACCGCCGACGGCTCTCAATCAATAAAATCAGAGGACGATTCGGACATCGGATCGACGCATGCGCGCGTCAACCTGATGTCATCGCACTCCATAAGAGCCCGACCCAAAAGTCGCCAGGGTGAGCCGAAAATGGCGGTTTTCGAGAACCGCAGCGGAGCGTACTTTATGTACGTGAGCAGCGGAAGCGCAGAAAACCGCCATTTGCAGGCCGCCATGGCGACTTTCGGGTCGGGCTCTAAGCGGCAGGCGGCCCCGGCGTCGGCCGTGACGACGAACGGGAAAAGCGGCAGTCGGCAAAAGCGCCGTGTTTGCCCATCGCCTGCCCAGCCTGTCAGCTTCGTGACAAAAGGCGGGGAAAGCGGGTCCTATTAAGCACATCGCCTTGCCCAACTCAACAGAGGTTTCCAAGGTTGTTTAGCGTTACCTAATAATTCAAAATGTAGTATTTCCAAACTGCCGCGTTTGCCCCGGATTTCCCACCCCCGCCATCAGCCAGTCAAGATCCGAGCATGCCCGTCCCGCCCCGTCCGCTGCCCACCCTGGCCCTGTTTCAGCCCGACATCCCCCAGAATGCCGGCGCGATTCTGCGGCTTGCCGCCTGTTTCGGCCTGACGGTCGAAATCATCGAACCCTGCGGCTTTTTATGGGACGAACGGCGCATGCGCCGGGCCGGCATGGATTATATCGACCAAGTGGGATTGATTCGCCACCGCTCCTACGACGCCTTTCGCGCCGCCCGCGCCGAAAGAGGGGAACGCGTGGTGCTGCTGACCACGGGCGGCGAAGATCGCCTGGACCGTTTCGTTTTTTCCGAAAACGACATCCTCATGGTCGGCCGCGAAAGCGCCGGCGTGCCCGCCGAGGTCGCCGCCGCCGCCGATCGCCGGCTGGTGATTCCCATGGCGGCGGGAGCGCGGTCCCTCAACGTCGCCATGGCCGCGACGCTGGCGGTCGGCGAAGCCTTGCGTCAGTTGGACGCTTACCCTGACGGGCGTTGATCGAAAGCCCCTCAATCGCCGGGCGCTCACTCCGTTCGCTCGGGCTTCGCGGCATCAGCCGCGCGGCGCCTTGCGAGTTCAATATCGTCCTCAATCGCCGGGCGCTCACTCCGTTCGCTCGGGCTTCGCGGCATCAGCCGCGCGGCGCCTTGCGCCTAGCGATGAGCTTCGCTCATCGCGGTCTGGCATTATCCGCGGGGCGGGTGACCGGCACCAAAGAATGCGCCTGTCCGGCGCCGATAAAGACGGATATGATTCGGGACGAAATCACCGCGGGGAGACGGTCCGCCCGTCGATGGGCGCGGCGATTTCCGGACGGAGGCAATCGATGAACCGGGACCCTGCCCAAGGTTCGGATGGCGCGCGGCGTGGCGCCGGACCGGCCCGTTGGGAACGCCTGCAAACGCGAGCGGACGCGCTGTTCGGCGACAGCCGGCGTGCTTTTCGCGCCTTCGCCGATCTGGACGAATTGGCGGAAAATCTGCGCGTTCTGTCGCTGAACGCCGAATTGGCCGCCGGCCGCGCCGGCGAGGCCGGCCGGGCGGTGCGGGCACTGACCCAATACACGCGGGAACTGGTCAACCGCCTGGGCCAGATCGAGGCCGATATGGAGCGGGCGCGCGCCCGCATTTTCGACCTGTCGGCGGGGATGGCCCGCGATCTGATGTGGATGCGCCTGCTGGAACGGGCGACCGCCCCGGATGCGGGCGGTTCGGCCGCCGCCCAACGAACCGCCCTGGTCACGCTGGTCGCCGATATCGTGGCCGGACTCGCACATTTGGCCGACGGAATCGGCCGCTTGGCGCACCGCGCCCACGAAATCGAGGAAGTGGTGACCCAGGCCGATTCGATCGCCACCAACATCGCCATCGAGGCGTCGTCGGTCGGAAGCCACGAAATCGAATTCCGCACCGTCTCCGATACCATGCGGCGCTACGTGGAATCCCTGCGCTCGATGATCGAGGTCGCCGCCGACGCCGTGCGCCGCGCCGGGGAAAAGAACGATAAATTGCGGAGCGCAGGCGCGGGTATCATGCGCGAGCTTCAGGCGAGGATCGGATGAAAAGCGTCACCCTGTTCCGGAAAGACAGCCACCGCTGGCTGGCCTTCGGCCTTGACCGAGACCGGCCGCAAAATCTGACCGATACCTTGCAATACGCGGTTTCCGGGCCCGACGGCACCATGCTGATCGATCCCGGCGGCATGGAAGTGTTTCCCGCCATGCTTTCGGCCCTGACCCGCGAATTGCCGGTCGAGGACGTGTCGACCATTTTGATTACCCACCAGGACCCCGACGCCGCCTCGTCCCTGCCGCTGTGGCGACGGGTATGCCGGGGCGACGTCAGGATCATGGCGCCATCGCTCCTGGTCCGGTCGCTCGCTCACCTCGACAGCGAAATCGCCATTTCGGCCATCCCCGACGACGGCCAGGAAATCGGCCTCGGCGGACCGGTGCGGCTGCGCCTGATACCCGCCCACCATCTGCCCGCGCCAGGCCACCTCAACGTCTACGATCCGGCGGCGCGCATTCTGTATAGCGGCACCATCGGCGGCACCGATGAATCCTGGGACGATTTCTTCGTCACCGATTTCGACCGCCATCGCGCCAGAATGGAAATATCGCATCGCCGCCGGATGGGATCGGCCAAAGCCCGCGACATCTGGGTCGATACGGTATCGCGCCTGGATGTCGCCATGGTGGCGCCCCATGGCGGCCCGATCGTTCGCGGCGACGACGCGGCCCGTTTCGTCGATTGGTTCGGACGCGTCGAAATCGGCACCCCCCTTTCCGGCGGACGAGGCGCCGGATGACGGATTGTCCGGTCGTCATGGTCGCCACCCCCTGCTATGGCGGGTTGGTGGGCCAGCATTACATGCTGTCGATCCTGAAGCTGATGGACCGGGCGCCGGCGGCCGGGTTCCGGGTCACCTTGTCGCTGCTGGGCAATGACGCCCTGGTCTCCAGGGCGCGAGCCACCCTGGTCGGCGCCTTTCTCGACCAACCGCAGGCCACCCATCTTTTGTTCGTCGACGCCGATATCAGCTTCGAACCGGAACAGGTCGAGCGCCTGCTCGGGTTCGACAAGGATTTCGTCGGCGCCCTTTATCCGGTCAAGGCCCTCGACTGGGACCGCCTGCCCGAGCGCTTCGCCAACAACGGCGAGCCGCTGGCCCAGGCCGGACTCAATTATGTCGGCACCTTCTGCGAGGGGGCGGACTTGAAGCGCGACGGCGATTTCGCGACCGCGATCTATGCCGGCGGCGGCTTCCAACTGATCCGCCGCACCGTCATCGAGCGGATGATCCAGGCCTATCCCGAAACCCGCTATGGCACGATCCACGCGTATCCGCCTTCGTCCAGCGACAATTTCTACGCCCTGTTCGACTGCATCATCGACCGCGACAGCGGCGCTTATCTGAGCGAGGATTATGCCTTCTGCCGGCGCTGGCGCGATATCGGCGGCAAGATCTGGCTGGATGGAGCCAGCCGCCTGACCCATACCGGCCCCTCCGCGTTCAGCGGCAATTATTCCTTTCGCGCCGCCGCGACCCCGGGACTTGACATCAAAAACAGGGCGTGATGCCCACCCTTATGGAGGGGGTGTGATCCGCATCATATATGACCAATGGCTGGTGCGGATAAAAAAACAAAACCCCATTCCCTGTAATCGGGCTTTTTTATCGATGCCTTGAACGCCGTCCATGGCCGGATGGCGACGAAGATCATCGAAAAGGGGGCGAATTCGTGGGCAAGCGCAGGCACATAGTCCTGATGCGCAATGATCCGAAATAGCTGACCATGTTCCCATGTTCAAGCATGCCGACATCTGGTCCGCGATCGATGCGCTGGCCCGGGAGCACGGTCTGACCGCCTCCGCCCTCGCCCGCAAAGCCGGACTTGATCCCACCACGTTCAACAAAAGCAAGCGCGTCACCCGCGATGGCAAACTGCGATGGCCATCGACCGAAAGCGTTGCCAAAATTCTGGACGCGACCGGCGCATCGCTGGCTCATTTCGTCAGCCACATCGCCAGCGGCCACGACGGGGACGGCCATGGCCCGGGCAGCGGGCACCACGGTACGCCGACCATACCGCTGGCCCCCTTCTTTCACGCCGCCGATCACGGGCTTTTCGACGGCTCCGGGCATCCCACGGGCGGAAATTGGGACAAAATCCCCTTTCCCGGCGGCACGGACCCCCATGCTTACGGTCTTGAAGTCAGCGGCAGCTCCATGGAACCGCTGTTCCGCGACGGCGACGTCATTGTCGTTTCCCCCACCGCGTCCTTGCGCCGCGGCGACCGGGTGGTGGTGAAAACCACCGAGGGCGACCTGATGGTGCGCCAATTGGTCCGCCGGACCGCGCGTCACATCGATCTGGCGCCCCTGAACCCGTTCCATCCCGCCATCAGCCTCGCCGCCCGCGATCTCGCCTGGATGGCGCGGATCGTCTGGGCGAGTCAGTAGTTGGTTTTCCCTCAGCGCCGGGCGCCGCCTCCGGCGGCTGGGCTGTCCTCGCGCCCTCCGGGTCGCTCCGGCGCGCTCAACGCGCATAGTCGTCGCTAACGCTCCTCCAAGTGCCAACGGTCGAAGGTTGGATACTCGAAATCACGGGCTTGACGACGCCGTTGCGGGGGGCGTAGGTGTGGGGTGTGGTGATTTGACCGACCGGCTTGCGACCACGTTAACCCGGATTTCTCCCACTGACACCGATTTGACGGAGACGAATTTAGCGACAGGGCAGGCAGCGGTTGAAGGGCGATGCGGCGCATCGGCCGAGACCGGTAACGCCCCCTGTCGCTAAATTCGTCCCGCCCCTTCGGGGTCGCGTTTCGGCGGCGAATTGCCGGCGTCGCGGCCTTGCCAAGGCGGATAGCCTTGGCCACAGGCCGCGACTTGGCACTTCGGCGCCCCGAAACGCGATCAAATCAGCGTCAGTGGGAGAAATCCGGGTTAAACAAGACGCTAAAGAGGTTCGAGCTTCGGTGGTGACCGGGCTCCGAGCCGAAAGGGCCGGAGTGGGACACGACAGGGACAGACCCCGCCGAGGAGAGCAGCATGACCGACACCCCATCCGATAAGAAATCCTGGCGTCTGCGCACGCGTCAGGTGCGGGGCGGGCTTGATCGCAGCCCCCATCGCGAAACCAGCGAAGCCATGTACCTGACCTCCGGCTATGTCTACGATTCGGCGCTGGAGGCCGAACAGAGCTTCGACGGCACCCTGGACCGCATGGTCTATTCCCGCTTCTCGAACCCCACCGTGGCGATGTTCGAAAAGCGCCTCGCCGCCATCGAAGGCGCCGAAGCGTGCCGGGCGGTCGCCTCGGGCATGGCCGCCGTCAATGCCGCCCTGATGTGCCAGGTTCGCACCGGCGACCGGGTGGTGGCGTCGCGCGCCCTGTTCGGATCGTGCCAATGGATCATCGCCGAACTGATGCCACGCTACGGCATCGAGGTGGTGTTCGTCGATGGCACCGATGCCGACGCCTGGCGTCAGGCCCTGTCCAAGCCCACCCGGACCGTCTTCGTCGAGACCCCCTCCAATCCCACCCTGGAGCTGATCGATCTGGCCCTGGTCGCCGACCTCGCGCACGCGGCCGGCGCGACCCTGGTGGTGGACAATGTCTTCGCCACGCCGATCCTGCAAAACCCCATGGAACTGGGCGCCGACGTGGTGGTCTATTCCGGCACCAAGCATATCGACGGCCAGGGCCGCACCCTGGGCGGCGCCGTGCTCGCCAGCGAAGCCTTCTGCAAGGACATCCTCAGCCCCTTCATCCGCAACACCGGGCCGGCCCTGTCCCCCTTCAACGCCTGGGTCATGCTGAAGGGCCTGGAAACCCTCGACCTTCGGGTCGAACGCGCCGTCGCCAACGCCCAGAAGGTGGCCGAGTTCCTGGAAGGACGGAAGGAAGTGGCCCGCGTCCTTTATCCCGGCCTCGCCAGCCATCCCCAATTCGATCTCGCCCGGCGGCAGATGCGCGGGCCCGGCACCATCGTCGCCTTCCATCTGGCCGGCGGCAAAAAGGCCGCCTACAGCCTGCTCGACCACCTGGCCCTGATCGATATTTCCAACAATCTGGGCGACGCCAAAAGCCTGGCCTGCCACCCCTGGACCACCACCCACCAGCGCGTCTCGCCCGAGGACAAGCGGGCCATGGGGATCGATGAAGGATTGGTGCGGCTGTCGGTGGGGCTGGAGGACGTCGACGACCTGATCGAGGATCTGGCCCAGGCCCTCACCCCTTGACGGCGCCAATCTTGTGTCCGGTGCCGCCTGACGGCGCCCCCTTGCAATTTGATTTGATCGATTCAATTTGATCGATGCGGGGGGTGGAATATGATTGCCGGGAGAGGGTTCGCCACCGAAGGCGACGCTCCCGCCGCTTTAAGGTTGTTTGCCATGTACGCCAAAACCACGCGCGGCATCACCGTTTCGGTGAAGCCCTTCTATCTCGAAGACCAATCCTCGCCGGCCGAAAGCCATTACGTCTGGGCGTATCGCGTCCGCATCGAGAACAATTCCGACGAGACGGTACAACTCATGCGGCGCCACTGGCATATCACCGACGCCATGGGACGGGTGCAGGAGGTGCGGGGCTCCGGCGTGGTCGGCGAACAACCCTTGTTGCGTCCGGGCGAATCCTACGAATATACCAGCGGCACGCCGCTGCCCACCTCGTCGGGGATCATGACCGGCGAGTACCAGATGGAAAGCGAAGACGGCGAACAGTTCGACGTGGACATCCCCGCCTTTTCGCTGGACAGCCCCCACGAGGTCATGCGCCTCAACTGACCGCCGGTTTTCGGCGGATCGATCCCGTTTCGAGGGCGGCTATTCCGTAGGGCGTCTTGCAATGGGACGGCAATGACGCCACATCGGGGGCAAGATACGAGCCGCAACGGAACAAGGATCGTGCCGTGAAGACCGCCGACGCCCCCGCACTCACCAAACCTCTGCACGCCCGTGGCCGGCCGTCCCGGGCCGAAGCGGAAAGAGCGGTCCGCACCCTGATCCAATGGGCCGGCGACGACCCCGACCGCGAAGGACTGGCGGGTACGCCCGACCGGGTGGTCCGCGCCTACGAGGAATTTTTCGCCGGCTACCAGCAGGAGCCGGAGGAGATCCTGCAACGGACCTTCGAGGAAACCGACGGCTATGACGAGATCGTGCTGCTGCGCGACATCCGTCTCGAATCCCATTGCGAGCACCATATGGTGCCGATCATCGGCAAGGCCCATGTCGCCTATCTGCCCGACCGCCGCGTAGTGGGGATTTCGAAACTGGCCCGCGTGGTCGAAACCTACGCCAAGCGCTTGCAGATCCAGGAAAAGCTGACCGCCCAGATCGCCAACACCATCAACGAGGTGCTTCAGCCCAAGGGCGTGGCGGTGGTGATCGAAGCCGCCCATCAATGCATGACCACGCGGGGCATCCACCGCCCCGGCGTAACCATGGTCACCAGCCGCATGCTGGGGGTGTTCCGCGACGACCCCACCACCCGGCGCGAATTCCTGGGCCTGATCGGCGCCAGCGACCACAGCCGGGCCAACGTCTGAATTCCTTTCAGACCCCCGAACAAAAACGCCCCCGGACGGAAACGTCCGGGGGCGTTCTTTTACCGGGATCGGTACCGGGCGGGGCTCACGCCTCGCGCAGGTTCACCGCGGCCATCTTGCCGGTGCGGCCCTTCTCCAGCTCGTAGGACAGCTTCTGCCCTTCGTGCAGGTTGTCCATACCGGCGCGCTCGACGGCGGAAATATGGACGAACACGTCGGCGGAGCCGTCTTCGGGCTGAATGAAGCCGAAGCCTTTGATGGAATTGAACCACTTAACAGTGCCAGTGGACATTGACGTCTCCCATAGTCTGGCGTTGCCCCGGGCGAAACGACCCGGCGCATCAAATCGGTCATGGGTAAGTCCGGAAAGTGGCGCAACGGTAAAGTGGCCGCGGGAAGTGCCCGACGAATTCGAATACCCATAGACATTGATGTTCTGCGGACATTTGTCAAGGAAATTGACGAATTCGCACCGACCATCGCCACCGCCTTCAGATATGAATCGGTCGGAGGTTGGCGGCCAAAGCCGCCTCCTTGACCGCCTCGCCCAGAGCGGGGTGGGCGTGGCAGGTCCGCGCCACATCCTCGGCGCTGGCGCCGAATTCCATGGCCAGCACCAGTTCGGCGATCAGGTCGCCCGCCGCCGGCCCGACGATATGGGCGCCCAGAATGCGATCGTCGGCCTCGGCGCTCAGGATTTTGACGAAGCCCTCGGTTTCGTTCATCGAGCGGGCGCGACCGTTGGCGGTGAAAGGGAACTTGCCGACCCGGTAGGCGATGCCCTTTTCCTTCACCTGCTCCTCGGTCATGCCCACGGCGGCGATTTCCGGCCAGGTATAGACCACCGAGGGGATCGCCCCGTAATTCACATGGCCATGCTCGCCGGCCAGGATTTCGGCCAGGGCCACACCTTCATCCTCGGCCTTGTGGGCCAGCATGGCGCCGCCGATGACGTCGCCGATGGCGTACAGGCCGGGAATGTTCGTGCGGAACCCGTCATCGACCTGGACGAAGCCCCTGGCGGTCAGGGTCACGCCGAGAGCGTCCAGCCCCAAGCCATCGGTGAAGGGCCGCCGCCCCACCGCCACCAGCACCGCGTCGGCGCTGATGGTGGCGGCCTCGCCCCCCGCCGCCGGCTCCAGGGTCAGGGTGACGCCGCCCTTGCCCTTTTCGGCGCCGGTGACCTTGGTGCCCAGTTTGAATTTCAGACCCTGGCGGGTCAGCAGGCGTTGGGCCTGCTTGGCCACTTCCCCGTCCATGGGCGGCAGGATGCGGTCGAGATATTCGATCACCGTGACCTCGGCCCCCAGCCGGCGCCAGACCGTGCCCAGTTCCAGCCCGATCACCCCGGCGCCGATCACCGCCAGACTTTTCGGCACCTTGCCCAGAGCCAGCGCGCCGGTCGAGGACAGGATCGTCTTCTCGTCGATCTCCAACCCCGGCAGGGAAACCGTGTCGGACCCGGTGGCGATGACGACATGGCGGGCCTCGAACTCGGTATCGCCGCCCGCGCCCGTCACCCGCACCCGGCCCGGCGCGATGATGGTGGCGCCGCCGGTGACCGTGGTGATTTTGTGCTTCTTGAACAGGAAGGCGACGCCCTTGGTATTGTCGCCCACCACCTTGTCCTTATGGGCCTGCATGGCGGCCAGATCCAACCCGACCTTGCCCACCTTGATGCCGAACGCGCCGAGATCGTGGGACGCGGCCTCGTAATGATGGGAGGCGGTCAGCAACGCCTTGGACGGGATGCAGCCGACATTGAGGCAGGTGCCCCCCAACGAGTCCCGCCGGTCGATGCAGGCTACCGTCAGGCCGAGCTGGGCGGCGCGGATGGCGCAGACATAGCCCCCCGGCCCGGCGCCGATGATCACCACGTCGAACATTGACATTCTCCCTTGTCGCACGGAACGGAAACCGGCTTACACATCAGGGGAATCGGGTGAACCCGCTTCCCCTGCATTATGTATATTTCCCTCAATCGCCGGGCGGGCGCGTCCGCGCCCTTGGCTATCCTCGCTTGCGCTCCGAGGCCCCGATGGAGCCTCTCCGCACGCTGCGGCGGCCTCAACGGCCTAGTCGCTCCGCTCCAACGCGCCTTCACCCGATTACCCTGGCTTACACATCCAGCATGATCCGCCCGGGTTCCTCGATCAGATCCTTCAGCCGCACCAGGAAGCTGACCGCCTCGCGTCCGTCGATGATGCGGTGGTCATAGGACAGGGCCAGATACATCATCGGCCGCGCCGCCAGACTGCCGTCGGCCAGCACCACCGGCCGCTGCTGAATCTTGTGCATGCCCAGGATCGCCGATTGCGGCGGGTTGATGATCGGCGTGCTGAGCAGCGAACCGTAGACGCCGCCATTGGAAATGGTGAAGGTGCCGCCCTGAAGGTCGGCCATGGCCAGCTTGCCGTCGCGGGCCTTTTTGCCCAATTCGGCGATGGCTTTTTCCACCTCGGCGAAGCCCATCTTGTCGGCATCGCGCAGCACCGGCACCACCAGGCCCTGGGGCGAACCCACCGCCACGCCGATATCGTAATAGCTCTTATAGACCAGATCGTCGCCATCGATCTCGGCGTTGACGGCCGGCCAATCCTTGAGCGCCGCCACCGCCGCCTTGACGAAGAACGACATGAAGCCGAGCTTGATGCCGTGGCGCTTTTCGAAGACATCGCGATGACGGGCGCGCAATTCCATCAGCGCGCTCATATCCACCTCGTTGAAGGTGGTCAGCATGGCCGCGGTGTTTTGCGCCTCCTTCAGCCGTTCGGCGATGCGTTTCCTGAGCCGGGTCATGCGCACCCGCTCTTCCCGCTCCGCCCGCGGTCGCGGCCCCGTCGCGGCCGGCGCCGGAGCCGGAGCCGGAGAAGCGGCCGCCGCCTGGAGCACGTCGCCCTTGGTCACCCGCCCGTCCTTGCCGGTTCCCGCCACCCGGGCCAGATCGAGCCCGGCATCGGCGGCCAGCTTGCGGGCCGCCGGCATCGCCGCCACCGGCGATGCTTCCCTGGTTTCCGCCTTGGCGGCCGGCTTGGCCTCCGCCTTGGCGGCCGGTGCCGGCGCGGCCCCCGCCCCCTCGCCCAGGCGGCCGAGAAGCGCGCCCACGGCGACCGTATCGCCAGCGGCGACGGCGATTTCGGCCAGTATGCCGGCGGCCGGCGCCGGGACCTCGACGGTGACCTTGTCCGTCTCCAGTTCCACCAGCGGCTCGTCCGTCGCCACCGCCTCGCCCACCGCCTTGAACCATTTGGCGACGGTCGCCTCGGTGATGGATTCCCCCAGGGCCGGTACCTTGATCTCCGTGCTCATCGACGTCGCTTCCTTTCGGAAAATCCTGGAACCGGATGCGATCAGGCTCCCAATCAATAAATCAGAGTGCGATTCGGACATCAGATCGACGCGCCCGCGCGCCCATCCGATGTCATCGCGCTCTAAGCGGTCAAACGGGCCAGCGGCGTGGCCCGCTGGAACGGTTGCGGCAGCTCGGCCGCGGCCCCGGTCAGGGCCATTTCGCAAATCCAGGCCTGCTCGGCGGCATGGGTCTTGAACAGGCCGGTGGCCGGCGCGGCCGCCGCCCGGCGGCCGCAATACCGGGCACGCCCCACCTCGGCGCCGATCTCGGCGCAGATATATTCGATGCGCCGGTCGACGAACATCCACGCGCCCATATTGGCCGGCTCTTCCTGCACCCACAACAGATCGGCCTTGGGATAGCGTGCCAGCTGGTGCTTCAGCGTGTCCTTCGGCCAGGGATACAATTGTTCGACCCGGATGACGGCGACGTCGTCGATGGAACGGCGGCGGCGCTCCTCCACCAGGTCGTAATAGACCTTGCCTGCGCACAGGATCACCCGTCTGATCCTGGCGTCGGCGACCAGCCGGTCGGTTTCCGGCAGCACCCGATGGAAATGACTGCCCGCCCCCATATCGGTGAGCTTGGACACCGCCAGCTTGTGGCGCAGCAGGCTTTTGGGCGCCATGATCACCAGCGGCTTGCGGAAATTGCGCAGCAATTGGCGACGCAGGGCATGAAAGTAATTGGCCGGGGTGGTGAGATTGCACACAGACCAATTGTCCTCGGCCGAAAGCTGGAGAAAGCGTTCGAGCCGGGCCGAGGAATGTTCCGGTCCCTGCCCCTCCTGCCCGTGGGGCAGCAGCAGCACCAATCCCGACATCCTCAGCCATTTGGATTCGGCCGAGCCGATGAACTGGTCGATGATCACCTGGGCGCCATTGGCGAAATCGCCGAATTGCCCCTCCCATATGGTCAGCCCCTCGGGTTCGGCCATGGAGAATCCGTATTCGAACCCCAGCACCGCTTCTTCCGACAGGGGACTGTCCACCACCTCGAACCGGGCCTGCCCCTCCCTGACATGATTCAGGGGGATGTAATGGTCCTCGGTGTCCTGATCGACCAGGACCGAATGGCGGTGGGAAAAGGTGCCACGCCCCACATCCTGGCCCGACAGCCGCACCCGGCGGCCTTCCGCCAACAGGCTGCCCAATGCCAGCGCCTCGGCGGCGCCCCAATCGATGCCGTCGCCGGTCTCCATCATCTCGCGCCGGGCCTGGAGCAGGCGGACGACCTTGCGATTGACGTTGAAATGCGGCGGCACCTCGGTCAGCGCCATGCCGATGGCGGCCAGACTTTCGACGGCGAGTCCGGTGCGATCTTCGCGGTACTCCTCCTCCTCGGCCAGCTGGACATAGCTGTGCCAGCGGCCCTCCAGCCAATCGGCCTTGTTGACCTTGTATCCGGGGGCGGCCGCAAACTCCCCCTCCATGCGCGTCTGGAACTCGGTGAGCATGGCGTTGGCCTCGTCCTCGGTGACGGTGCCTTCGGCCACAAGTTTGCGGGCATAGATGGTCCGCGTGGTGGGATGGCCGGCGATCTTGCGATACATCAAGGGCTGGGTGAAGGCCGGCTCGTCGGATTCGTTATGGCCGTGACGGCGATAGCAGAACATGTCGATGACCACGTCCTCGGCGAATTCCTGACGGTATTCGACGGCCATGCGCGCCACATGAACCACCGCTTCCGGATCGTCGCCATTGACGTGGAACACCGGCACCTGCCCACCCTTGGCCACATCGGACGGATAGGGGCCCGAGCGCGAATATTTGGGCAGGGTGGTGAAGCCGATCTGGTTGTTGACGATGAAATGGAGCGTACCGCCGGTCCCGAATCCCTCCAGCCGCGACAAAAGAAAAGTTTCCGAGACCACCCCCTGGCCGGCGAAAGCGGCGTCGCCATGGACCAGCACCCCCATCACCCGGCGGCGCCCGTCCTCCGGCTCCTGGTCCTGCTTGGCGCGGACCTTGCCCACCACCACCGGATCGACCACCTCCAGATGCGACGGATTGGCCGACAGGGACAAATGGACGGTGATGCCATCGAAAGTGCGGTTGCCGGACGTGCCCAAATGGTATTTGACGTCGCCCGACCCCTGGACGTCGGACGGATTGGCGGGATTGCCCTGGAATTCCGAAAAAATCGCCTGGTAGGGCTTTTCCATGAAATTGGCCAGCACGTTGAGCCGGCCGCGATGGGCCATGCCCAGGCACAGTTCGGCGATGCCGAGCTGGCCGCCGCGTTTGACCAACTGTTCCAGGGCGGGAATCAGGCTTTCGCCGCCTTCCAGCCCGAAACGCTTGGTGCCGGTATACTTGACCTGCAGGAAACGCTCGAACCCTTCCGCCTCGGTCAGGCTGGCCAGAATGGCGCGCTTGCCGATATCGGTGAAATCGGTCCGGTTGCCCCCGGCCTCGACCCGCTGCTGAATCCAGTTGCGGCGCGCCGGGTCCTGGATATGCATGAACTCGACGCCGATCTTGCCGCAATAGGTGGCTTTGAGAATCGACAGGATTTCGGTCAGGGTCGCCCGGTCGAGACCCAGCACCCCATCCAGTAGAATGGGATGGTCGAGATCCGATTCGGTGAAGCCATAGGTGCGATAATCCAGCTCCACCGGCTGCGCCCGGACCGCCAGACCCAGGGGATCGAGATCGGCCGCCAGATGACCACGCGCCCGATAGGCGCGAATCATCATCAGCGCCCGCATGGAATCCCGGGCGGCGGCGGCGCCCGCATCCTCGGCCGGCGCCGCGCCGGCCGCCCTGGCCGCCGTCTCGCCGGCGCCCAGGATGCGGGTGTCGCGGGGCGCGTGTTCGGTCCCGTGGAAATCGCGCGCCAGAAGCGGCGCCTGATCGTGCAGATCGCTGAAAAAGGGAATCCAGGACGAATCGACCGCGTTCGGGTCTTCGAGATAACGGGCGTAAAGCTCGGCCAGATGAACGGCGTTGCCGCCGTACAGGAACGAGAGGGTATCTGCGTCTTTCGTCATATGGCGGAACCGATGCGGGCGCAAAACCCGCACCCCTTTCCTGATCCGTGGATGCGGCGGCCGGCCGCGAAAAACCGCAAGGGACGGGTCATCCCCCGGCCCCGTGTCACCCCTTGAGCACCTCGACCATGGTGGACCCCAGCGCCGCCGGCGAATCGGCGACGGTGATGCCGGCCCGGCGCAACGCCTCGATCTTGGAGCCGGCATCGCCGTGCCCCCCCGAAATGATCGCCCCCGCATGGCCCATGCGGCGGCCCGGCGGCGCGGTCAGCCCGGCGATGAAGCCGACCACCGGCTTTTTCACCTTGCTGTCCCGAAGAAACTGGGCGGCGTCCTCCTCGGCGCTGCCGCCGATCTCGCCGATCATGACGATCGCCTTGGTGTCGGGATCGCCCAGGAACAGATCCAGCGCATCGACGAAATTGGTGCCGTTGATGGGATCGCCGCCGATGCCGATACAGGTGGTCTGCCCCAGCCCGGTGGCGGTGGTCTGGGCCACCGCCTCGTAGGTCAGCGTGCCCGAACGCGACACGATGCCGATGGACCCCGGCTGGTGGATATGGCCCGGCATGATGCCGATCTTGCACTCGCCCGGCGTGATGATCCCCGGACAGTTGGGGCCGATCAGGCGGGTTTTCGCGCCCTTCAGCGCCCGTTTCACCTTCAGCATATCCACCACCGGAATGCCTTCGGTGATGCACACCGCCAATTCCAGTTCGGAATCGATGGCCTCCAGGATGGCGTCGGCGGCGAAGGGCGGCGGCACGTAGATGACGGTGGCCGTGGCCCCGGTGGCCGCCTTGGCCTCGCCCACCGTGTTGAACACCGGCAGGTCGAGATGGGTGGTGCCGCCCTTGCCCGGCGTCACCCCGCCGACCATGCGGGTGCCGTAGGCGATGGCCTGCTCGGAATGGAACGTGCCCTGGGCGCCGGTGAAGCCCTGACAAATGACGCGGGTTTCGGCATTGACGAGAACGGCCATGGCTACTGGGCCTCCTTGACCGCCGTCACCACCTTTTCGGCGGCGTCGGCCAGATTGTCGGCGGCGATGATCGGCAGGCCGGACTGGGACAGGATCTTCTTGCCCAGATCGACGTTGGTGCCTTCCAGCCGCACCACCAGGGGCACGTTGAGACTGACCTCGCGCGCCGCGGCCACCACCCCCTCGGCGATCACGTCGCAGCGCATGATGCCGCCGAAGATATTGACCAGGATGCCCTCCACATGGGGGTCGGACAGGATCAGCTTGAAGGCGGTGGTCACCCGCTCCCGGGTCGCGCCGCCGCCCACATCCAGGAAATTGGCCGGCGCGCCGCCGTACAGCTTGATGATGTCCATGGTCGCCATGGCCAGGCCGGCGCCGTTGACCATGCACCCGATATTGCCGTCCAGTTTGATGTAATTGAGTCCGTGGCGCGCCGCTTCCAGCTCGCCCGGATCCTCTTCGGTTTCATCGCGCAACGCCTCCACATCCTTGTGGCGGAACAAGGCGTTGTCGTCGAAGGAGACCTTGGCGTCCAGGGCCACCACCTCGGCCCCCTTGGTGATCACCAGGGGATTGATTTCGACCACCGAACAATCCAGCCCGAGGAAGGCGTCAACCATGGCCGCCATGAACCGGACCAGGGCCGCCACCTGCTTGCCCTCCAGCCCCAATCCGAAGGCGATGCGCCGTCCGTGAAAGGGTTGGAAGCCGGTCGCCGGGTCGATCGCCACCTTCAGGATGGCGTCGGGCGACCGGGCCGCGACCTCCTCGATCTCCATGCCGCCCTCGGTCGAGGCCATGAAGGTCAGCCGGCTCTGGGCGCGGTCGATGACCAGACCCAGATACAATTCGCGGGCGATGTCGCAGCCTTTTTCCACATAGACCCGCTTGACCTCGCGCCCCGCCGGGCCGGTCTGGCGGGTCACCAGCACCTGACCCAGCATCGCCTTGGCCGCTTCCGCGGCCTGTTCGGGGCTGGTCACCACCCGCACGCCGCCCTTGCCAGATTCGTCCCCGGCGAAGTGGCCCTTGCCGCGGCCGCCGGCATGGATCTGAGCCTTGACCACCCAGGCCGTACCGCCGAGATCGCGGGCGGCGCGGCCCGCCTCGTCCGGTGTATAGGCGATGGCGCCGTCCAGAACGGCGACGCCGTATTTGGCCAGAACCTGCTTGGCCTGATATTCGTGGATGTTCATCGCCTCACCCCTGCCTCGACGGCCGCTGCGGCCCGTTCTAACCCTTGGCGATCAACCCTTTCGCCACCTTGACCAGAGCGCGGACCGCGTCGGCCGAATGATTGAAGGCGGCCTGCTCGGCGTCGTCGAGAGCGATCTCCACCACCCGTTCGACACCCTCCCCGCCGATCACCGTCGGCACGCCGACGAACACCGGATCGGGCTGGCCGTAGGTCCCCGCCGCGACCAGGGTGGCGCAGGGCAGAACCCGCTTCTTGTCCTTGAGATAAGCCTCGGCCATGGCCACGCCCGAGGCCGCCGGCGCGAAATAGGCGGACCCGGTCTTCAGAAGATTGACGATCTCGGCGCCGCCGTCGCGGGTGCGCTTGATGATCGCGTCGAGGCGGTCCTGGCTCATCCAGCCCATTTTTACAATATCGGTCAGCGGGATGCCGGCCACCGTCGAATAGCGCGGCAGCGGCACCATGGTGTCGCCGTGACCGCCCAGGACGAAGGCGGTGACGTCCTCGGACGACACGCCCAATTCCTCGGCGATGAAGTGGCGGAAGCGGGCCGAATCCAGCACACCGGCCATGCCGACGATGCGATGGGCCGGCACCCCCGAGAAATGCTGGAGCGCCCACACCATCACGTCCAGGGGATTGGTGATGCAGATGACGAAGGCGTCGGGGCAGTTGGCCTTGATGCCCGCGCCCACCGATTCCATGACCTTGAGATTGATGCCGACCAGATCGTCGCGCGACATGCCGGGCTTGCGCGGCACGCCGGCGGTGACGATCACCACGTCGGCGCCCTTGATGCCCTCGTAGGAATTGGCGCCCTCATAGGCGGCCCGCACGCCTTCCACCGCCGTCGATTGGGCGATGTCCAGCGCCTTGCCGTGGGGCAGCCCCTCGGTGATGTCGAACATCACCACGTCGCCCAGTTCCTTGAGGCCGATCAGATGGGCCAGGGTACCGCCGATATTGCCGGAGCCGACGAGAGCGATCTTCTTGCGTGTCATTGAATAATTCCTTGGGCCTGTGCCGAATGGGGCCGGTTCGGGAAACGACTTCCGACAGGCCGCGCCGCAGCGCAGCAAAATCGGCCCCGTTGTCTTGGTAACGCGTTTCCAGGGCGGGAACAAGGGCCGGAACCGAAGACCGGGCGGGGCCGGAAGGGCATACCATCCCTCTGATTTCGCACGGCTCGCCCCCCCCGATGGAGACGCCCTGTCGCGTCCGTCCCTCAATACCACGAAACGCGGGCGAAGCGGACCCCCAAAATGCATGAACCCGATCACTAAATATTTGAAAACGTTTGCGTCATCCTGTTGACACGAAGGTTTTCAGGCGACCAGGCCGTCCAGATAGGTTTCGCTTTGCATCTCGATCAGGCGCGACGCGGTGCGCGCGAAGGCCCCGGCCACCAGCCCCGCCGGATACAAAGCGTCGGGGGCCGCCGCCGCCGAGCAGACCAGCGCCACCCGATGGTCATAGAGGGCGTCGATCAGCATCACGAAGCGGCGCGCGCGATCGGCATCGTCCGGCGACATCACCGGAACGTCCGACAGCACCAGTGCGTGGTAGCGCTCGGCCAGGACCAGATAATCGGACGCCCCCAGCGCGGCGCCGCACAAGGACTCGAAGGAAAACCGCGCCACCCCCGCCGCCGCCAGGGGCACGGCCAGGGCGCGGCCCTGGACCGGAACGGTTTCGGGCGCGGCCGGGGCGCCGCCGGACAGCCGCCGGAACGCCGCGTCCAGCGCCCGGTCGGCGTCCGGCCCCAGGGGCGTATGATAGACCTCGATCCCCCGGCGCCGGCCGCGGCGATGATCGAAGCGCCCGTCCAGATGCAGCAGATCGAGCCGTTCCTCCATCAGGCGGATGAAGGGCACGAAGCGTTCCCGTTGCAATCCGTCGCGATACAGCTCGTCCGGAGGCCGGTTGGAGGTGATGACCAGAACCACGCCGTCATCGAGCAGGCATTCGAACAGCCGGCCGACGATCATGGCGTCGGCGATATCGTTGATTTCCAGCTCGTCGAGGCACAGCAGCCACGCCTCGGCGGCGATGGTGCGGGCGAGGTTGGGAATGGGATCGGCGTCGCGACGATGGGGGGCGGCCCGCCAGGCGTGGATCTCGGCATGGACGTCGCGCATGAATTGATGGAAATGCAGGCGCTTCTTGCCGGCGATGGTGGCCGCTTCGAAAAACAGATCCATCAGCATCGATTTGCCGCGGCCCACCTGGCCGTACAGATAAAGCCCCTGGCGGCGTTCGCCGCCGACCGCGTCGCCGGCCCGCCCATGCCCGTGATGGGGCTTGTCCTCGTGGTGGAAGCCGCGGAAGCCGAAGCGGCCGAGCCAACCGCTATGGCCATGGGCCGGCTGATAGCCGGCCAGGGCGAGATGGAGGCTTTGCAGCTTTTCGGCCGCCAGATGCTGCGACGGATCGGGCTTGAAGACGCCCTCCTTCAGCAGGGCGCGATAGGCGAACAGCGGCCCGTCGCTCATGGCCCCACCCGTCGCGCGGCAAGAAACGGCGCGTCAGCCGTCGGCGGTGATCCGCGCCACCAATTCGCCCAAAACCCGAACGGCATCCTCGTTGGCGACCTGGCAGGTTCCGGCCTTTTCATGACCGCCGCCGCCATATTCCAGGCAAAGCGGTCCGATATTGGTCTTGGAACGGCGATTGACGATGGATTTGCCGATGGCGAAAACCGTGTTCCGCTTCTGCACCCCCCACAACACATGGATCGAAATGTTCTGGTCGGGGAACAGGGCATAGA
Organism: Pseudomonadota bacterium; assembly: GCA_021848545.1. Taxonomy (GTDB): domain Bacteria; phylum Pseudomonadota; class Alphaproteobacteria; order Rhodospirillales; family Magnetospirillaceae; genus JAJZUL01. The sequence continues at coordinate 52,118 of JAJZUL010000004.1, read as the reverse complement.
TCATGAACCGGTTGCCGGCGAAAATGACCTCCTCGCCACGAAGGTCGAGAACCACCAGATTGCCGTGCACCGTGCTGCAACGCAATAGCTGCGCCTTGAACTTCTCGTGCTGCTCCATATACAGGTCGACCCGCTCCTTGACGTCGGGCAGGGCGAGGATTTCGTCGATGCCGTGATTGCGGCACTGATCGATCAGATTCATCATCAGCTGATAGTTGGACACCCGGAATTCGCGGAACCGGCCCAGGCCGGTGCGGGCGTCCATCAGGTAGTTGAGCAGGGTCCAGCCGGTGGGCTTGAGGATGTCATCCAGTTCGTATTGGGCGGAATCGGCCTTGTCCACCGCCGCCATCATCTCGGTCCAGGCCGCCGGAAAATGGACCGGGCCGCCGAAATAATCATAGACCACGCGGGCCGCCGACGGCGCCTGGGGGTCGATGATGTGATTGTCGCGCCGGGCCACCCGCATGGTTTCGGACAGATGGTGGTCGAAGGCGAGATGGACGCCGTCCACATAGGGAAGATTGGTGGTGATGTCGCCCGGCCCGATTTCCACCGCGCCGTCCTGCATGTCCTTGGGATGGACGAACTTGATCTCGTCCACCATGTTCAGGTGCTTCAGCAGCACGGCGCAGACCAGCCCGTCGAAATCGCTGCGGGTCACCAAACGGAACGTCTTATGTTCGGACACGGCCCATCTCCCTTGCTCATCCCTGGCCCGGATCAGAAGATAGATGCTCCGCCAACGGCTGGCAACGGCGCGGCGTTTCGCCTTCAGGGGAAGCGGGGAAAGCGACTTGGAGCGGAGCGACTAGGCCGTTGAGGCCGCCGCAGCGTGCGGAGAGGCCCCAACGGGGTCTCGGAGCGCAAGCGAGGATAGCCCAGGGAGCGGACGCGACCGCCCGGCGATTGAGGGAAATATACATAATCCAGGGGAAGCGGGTTCACCCGTTTCCCCTGGTTTCGCCTTTCGCCCGAGGGCCGGGATAAGTAGGATCGCTCCCGCAATCCCTTCCGGAGCCCAAGATGCGCCGCACGATCGCCGCCCTCGCGTTGACAGCCGCCCTGTCCGCCTGTTCCTCGCAGGGACCGTTCGTGCTCAATCCCGACATTCCCGGCGCCATCATCCCCGTCAACACGACGGTCGACCCGATCCGCGCCACCGGCCGGTTCTCGATCTGCTACGGCTTCGACAAGGCCGACAAGGTCATGGCCCTGGCGAAGCGGACCTGCCGGGAATACGGGCTGGAGGCGCATTTCATCCAGACGGAACTCTATTCCTGCCGCCTGACCGCGCCGCAAAAGGCCGACTTCCAGTGCGTCAATCCCAAGATGCGCTGGCCGAACGGCACCTACGTCAATCCGCTGAACCCGAAAGAGGTCAAGGCGTGGAGCGAGTCCCGCCCCCTGACCCCGACCGTCAGATCAGCAGAAACGCCAGACTGAGCGCGCCCGCCGCCCAGCAATACCAGGCGAAGGGGTCCAGCGCCTTGATATCGTTGCCGCGGAAATAACGCATCAGCACCCAGAGCGAGGCGAAGGCGGTGACGCCCGCCACCAGCCCGGCCACCGCCGCCATGTCGGCCATGCCGCCCATGCCGTGATGGGCCAGCTTGGGCAATTCGTGCACGCCGGCGCCCAGAATGATCGGCGCGGCGATCAGGAACGAGAAACGGGCCGCGTCCTCGTGACGCAGGCCGCCCAGCAATCCCGCCACCATGGTCGCGCCCGACCGCGACATGCCGGGAACCAGCGCGGTCGATTGGGCCAGGCCGATCAACAGCGAATCCTTCCAGGTCAGATCGTCGAGGGTGCGGTGCCCGCCGCGGCGCCGGCGGCGTTCGCCGCCGAACAGGACGAAACCGTTGATCACCAGGAAAGCCGCCGCCAGCACCGGGCTGGCGAAAAAGCCGCGAATGATTTTTTCGAACAGCAAGGCGATGATCACCGCCGGCACCGTGGCGATGACGATCTGCGTCAGCATGCGCCGCGAACGGGCCACCATTCCCGCTTCGCCCCTTCCCAGCACCGAGCACGCCATCGACCACCAATCGCGCCAGAAATAGGCCATGGCGGCGGTGGCGGTGCCGATATGCATCGCCACCACGAAGGGCAGGAAGCCGACCGCGCGCTGATTGATGGCCCACTGCAAAAGGTGAGGGACGATGACGGCATGGGCCAGGGACGATACCGGGAACTGTTCAGTCAATCCCTGAAGCAGGGCCAGGACGACGGCCTGATAAAGATGCATGGGTGAGCCTCGGATCAGCACCGGCCCGCGCCGGCCGGCAGGCGACCTTGACCTTGGCCGCGGGCGCGGTCAATCCCATAAGCACCGACGATTGACATTCGTCGCCCGTGCGGGGATATTCGCCCCTTTCCATCAGCGTGCCCGTCCGTGTCGTCCGTTCGGCGAACCCATCCGGCATTGGGCAGAGCGGAGAGTGGACCCGTGTTTCCTGTGGTGATGCCGACATATGCCCGGGCTGACGTCGCCTTTGAAAAAGGCGAGGGCGCCTATCTGTGGGCCGAGGACGGTCGCCGTTTTCTCGACTTCGGATCGGGCGTGGCGGTCACCGCGCTGGGCCATTGCCATCCGCGTCTGGTGGCGGCGCTGACCGCGCAGGCGGGACGGGTCTGGCACACCTCCAACATGTACCGCATTCCCGGCCAGGAGCGGGTGGCGGCGAAACTGGTCGAACACAGCTTCGCCGACAGCGTCTTCTTCTGCAATTCCGGGGCGGAGGCCATGGAATGCTGTCTGAAGATCGCCCGCAAATATCATGACGAATCGGGCCGCCCCGAACGCTATCGGGTGATCTGCGCCAATGGCGCCTTTCACGGCCGGACGCTGGCCACCATCGCCGCCGGCGGACAGGAAAAACACTTGAAGGGCTTCGCCCCGGTCATGGACGGATTCGACCATGTCCCCTATGGCAATCTCAACGCCCTGCGCGACGCCATCGGCGCCGAAACCGCCGCCATCCTGGTCGAGCCCGTCCAGGGCGAAGGCGGCATCGTGCGCGGCGATCCCGATTATCTGCGCCGCCTGCGCGCCACCGCCGACGAATTCGGCCTGCTGTTGATCTTCGACGAGGTGCAGACCGGCATCGGCCGCACCGGACGCCTGTTCGCCTATCAGCATCTGGACGTCGCCCCCGACGTGATGGCGGTGGCCAAGGGTCTGGGCGGCGGTTTTCCGGTCGGCGCCTGTCTGGCCACCGAAGCGGCCGCCCGCTGCCTGACCCCGGGCAGCCACGGTTCGACCTTCGGCGGCAACCCCCTGGCCATGGCGGCGGCCGAGGCCGTCCTGGATACGGTCACCGAGCCGGGATTCCTGGACAGGGTGAACCATGTGGCCGCCAGCCTGCGCACCGGGCTGGAGACCTTGCAGGCCCGCCACCCGGCCGTGATCGAAGAGGTGCGCGGCCAGGGCCTGATGCTGGGCCTCAAATGCGGCGCGGTGGAGAACATCGCGCTGATGCGCCGCCTGTTCGATGCCGGCCTGCTGACGGTGGCCGCCGGCGACAATGTGGTGCGTCTGCTGCCGCCTTTGATCATCGGCGAGACCGAAACCACCCAGGCGCTGGACATTCTGGCGGGCGTGCTCGCCGATCTCGACGGAGCGCGGTCATGAAACCGGCGGCCGAAAAGCCGCGGATGGGCCGGGTCCGCCATTTCCTCGACATCGATCGCTTCGATGCCGGAACCCTGCGCCGCATCCTCGATCTCGGCCACGGCTACAAAAGGGGCGAACGGTCGGGCGAGCCCGGCCCCCTGTCGGGCCGGGTGCTGGCGATGATTTTCGAGAAGCCTTCGACCCGGACGCGGGTGTCGTTCGAAACCGGCATGAAGCAATTGGGCGGCGACGTCATCATCCTGACCCGCTCCGACACCCAGTTGGGGCGCGGCGAAACCATCGCCGACACGGCGCGGGTGCTGTCGCGCTATGTCGACGCCATCATGATCCGCACCGACGACCCCGCCAAATTGCATGAATTGTCCGAATACGCCACGGTGCCGGTGATCAACGGCCTGACCGACCGTTCCCATCCCTGCCAGGTGATGGCCGACATCATGACCTTCGAGGAACGGCGCGGCCCCCTGACCGGGCGCATCGTCGCCTGGAGCGGCGACGGCAACAATGTCGCGGCCAGCTGGATTCAGGCGTCGGCGCGTTTCGGCTTCGAGATGCGCGTGGCCTGTCCGTCCACGCTCCGCCCCGATCCGGCGGTGGTGGAATGGGCGCGGTCCCAGTCGGCGACGGTGGTGGTCATGGACGATCCCGCCGCCGCGGTGGCCGGCGCCGATCTGGTGGTGACCGACACCTGGACCTCGATGGGATGCGAGGATGCGGGCCGCCCCGCCATGCTGCGTCCCTATCAGGTCAACGAGGCGCTGATGGCCCATGCCCGGCCCGACGCCCTGTTCATGCATTGCCTGCCCGCCCATCGCGGCGAGGAAGTCACCGACGCGGTGATGGACGGCCCGCAATCGGCGGTCTGGGACGAAGCGGAAAACCGCCTCCATGTTCAGAAGGGGATCCTGACCTGGTGCCTGCTGTGACGGCGGGGGGGCTGGTTCAGCCGTTCCAGCTCGGCGCCGGTTCCGTGCGCGGCCGCCTCGTCCGTTTGGGAGCGGCCCTGGATACCATTCTCGGCGCCCATGCCTATCCGCCGGCGGTGGCCGCCCTTCTGGCCGAAAGCCTGGCCCTGACCGCGGCTTTGGCTTCCGCCCTCAAATTCGACGGCGTTTTCACTCTTCAGGCCCAGGGCGACGGGCCGGTATCGCTGGTGGTCGCCGACGTCACCAGCGCCGGGATCATGCGCGGCTATGCGCGCTTCGACGAAGCCGCCCTGCCGCCGGAAGCCGACGCCCCCCTGACGGCGCTGCTGGGGCGCGGCCATCTGGCCTTCACCATCGATCAGGGGCCGGACACCGACCGCTATCAGGGCATCGTCGCCCTGGACGGCGCCGATCTGGCCGAATGCGCCCGCCATTATTTCGCCCAATCGGAACAGCTCGACACCGATCTCGTCATCGTCACCGACGGACACGGGGATCACTGGAGCGCCGCCGCCCTGATGGTGCAGCGCATGCCCGCCGATCTGTCGGGAGCGCCGATCCTGACCGCCGACGAGGCCGAGGATGGATGGCGGCGGGCGGCCATTCTGGCGGCCAGCGTCACCAAGAGCGAAATGCTCGACCCCGGGCTTGAGCCCGACCGCCTGCTGTGGCGCCTGTTCCACGCCGAAAGCCTGCAAATGTTCGATGCGCGGGTGCTGGACGCCGGATGCCGCTGTTCCCGCGACCGGGTCAGCGCCACCCTGCGGTCGTTCCCCCGCACCGAGATCGAGGATCTGCGCGCCGCCGACGGTCGGGTGACGGTGACCTGCGAATTCTGCAAAACGGTCTACGCCTATGACGAGGCCGATCTCGACCGGGTTTACGCCCAATCCCGATAATACCGTCGCTCACGGTCTACGATCGATCGCGAGCGGGTTTCGCTCAGGCGCCGCGCGGGCTTAGCGGGACTCGGGTTGGCCGGGTTCAGTCGGCCACCACCATCCCGTCCACCACCCGCACCGGAAAGGGCGTGAGCCCCCGGCCCCGACACGGTCCCCACAGGCAGGCGCCGGTGCGGATGTCGAACTGGGCGCCGTGAAAGCTGCACAGGATATGGGTGCGGAACAGATCGAGGAAGCGGCCTTCCTCGGATTCCAGCGGCACCCGGGCATGGGGACAGGAATTGACCCAGCCGAACGCCTCGTCGCCCTGGCGGATCACCATCACCCGCACGGTTTCGCCGTCCCGTTCGACCGTCGCCGCCGTCGAGCCAGGATCTTCGAGATCCGCCAGCCGGCACAATATCTCGGTCATCCCAACCCCACCAGAGAACGGGCGAAGGCTTTGGCCTCGAACGGACGCAGATCCTCGGCCGATTCGCCGACGCCGATGGCATGGACCGGCAAACCGAATTTTTCCGCCAGCGCCACCAGCACGCCGCCACGGGCGGTTCCGTCCAGCTTGGTCAGCACCAGACCGGTGACATCGACGATCTCCTTGAACGCCTCCACCTGGGAGTGGGCGTTCTGCCCCACCGTCGCGTCCAGCACCAGCAGCACGTCATGGGGCGCGGTTTCGTCCTGTTTTTTGATGACCCGGACGATCTTTTGCAGCTCGGCCATGAGATCGGTCTTGTTCTGAAGCCGGCCGGCGGTATCGATGAACAACAGATCGTCGGCGCGGCCCCGCGATTGGGCCAGGGCGTCGAACGCCAGCCCGGCGGCGTCAGCGCCGGTATCGCGGGCGAAGACCGGGCAATGGCTGCGCTCGCCCCAGACCTTGAGCTGCTCGACGGCGGCGGCGCGAAAGGTGTCGCCGGCCGCCAGGGACACTTTCAGCCCGCGATCGGCATGAGCCTTGGCCATTTTGCCGATGGTGGTGGTCTTCCCCGAACCGTTGACCCCGACCACCAGCACCACCTGCGGCTTGCGGGACGGATCCAGCGCCAAAGGCCGGGCCACGGGCGCCAGCAGCGTCTCGATCTCGTCGGCCAGGGCGGCCTTGATCTCGTCGGCGTCGACATCCTGGCCGAACCGGGTTTTGGCCAACCGCTCCGTCACTTTCGCGGCGGTGGCCACGCCGAGATCGGCGGTGATGAGCAAATCCTCGAGATCGCCCAGCGCCTCGTCATCCAGACGGCGCTTGGTGAACAGATCGCCGATGCCGCGACCCAGCCGGTCCGATGATTTGCTAAGACCGGCCTTCAGCCGCCCCAGCCATCCCGGCTTGGCGGCGGGCGCCTCCGGCTCCGCCACGGCCGATTCGTCCGCGACCGCCTCTTCCGGGATCACCTCTTCGACCGCGACCTCCTCCACCGGAAATTCGGCGATGGGACTTTCGGCGACGGAAGGCGCATCGGCCGCGGGCGCATCGGATTCCGGGCCGGATCGGCCGAAAATGCGTCCGAACAGACCTGGTTTGCTCATACCCCCTCCTCGGCGATCAGAACATTCCCGTCCTCGCGCATCACCCGGGCGGCGATCAGGGCGCCGGGCGCCGCCGGCCGGGTCAGGCGCACCGGCAGGTAGCGTTCGCAAAATCCCTGGTTATCCGCTTCCACCAGGACGGTGACGGCGCTGCCCACCCGGCCGGCGCGGAAAGCGGCCAGGGCGGCCTCGCCCCGGGCGCGCAGGGCGGCGGCCCGCTCGCGCACCACCCGCCCCGGAACCGGCGGCATGGCGGCGGCCGGCGTACCCGGACGCGGCGAAAAGGGAAAGACGTGCAAATGGGTGAAGCCGCCCTCTTCCACCAGATCGAGGGAGCGTTTGGCCATGTCCTCGTCCTCGGTGGGAAAGCCGGCGATGAGATCGGCGCCCAGGGTCACCGCGCCGCGCAATTCCCGCAACCGCGCCGCCAGCGTCAGCACGTCGGCGCGGCGATGCCGCCGCGCCATGCGGCGCAGAACCAGATCGTCGCCGGCCTGCACCGACAAATGGAAATGGGGCATCAGCCGCTCTTCCTCGGCCACCGCCCGCAACAGCTCCCCGTCGATTTCCACCGGGTCCAGGGAGGACAGGCGCAGGCGGGCCAGATCGGGCACCTCGGCCAGAACCCGCCGCACCAGCCCGCCCAGCGCCGATGCGCCCGCGTCGGTGCCATAGCCGGTGATGTCCACCCCGGTCAGCACCACCTCGGCGAAGCCCGCCTCGACCAGGGTCCGCACCTGGGCGATGACGCGCTCGGCCGGCACCGAGCGGTTGGGGCCGCGGCCATAGGGGATGACGCAGAAGGTGCAGCGATGGTCGCAGCCCTGCTGCACTTCGACGAAGGCCCGCGCCCGGCCGTCGAACCCGGAAATCGGATGCTCCGCCACGTCCCGCTCGGCCATGATGTCGGCCACCATCACCCGGTCGGGCACCTGGTCGGGCATGGGCGCGGCGAAGGATTCGGCCCGGAGCTTTTCCGTATTGCCCAGAACCTGATCGACCTCGGGCATGGCGGCGAACATTTCGGGATGGATCTGCGCGGCGCAGCCGGTGACGACGATGCGCGCGTCGGGCCGTTCGCGGCGCAGGCGGCGGATGGTCTGACGGGCCTGACGCTCGGCCTCGCCGGTCACGGCGCAGGTATTGACCACCACCACGTCGTCCGCCGCCTCGGTCAGTGTCCGGATCATCTCCGATTCGGCGGCATTCAGGCGGCAACCGAAGGTGACCACCCGCGAAGAAGGAAGGTCCGAGGCGGTCACGGCAGCAGTTCCCGGTCCAGGCGGCCGGAAAAGCTTAAGACCGCCGGACCGGTCATCATCACATGATCGTCGGCCATCCATTCGATATGAAGGGAACCGCCATCGAGCACCAGTTCGGCCGAACGGCCGGCAAGGCCGCGCCGGGCCGCCGCCACCAGGGTCGCGCAGGCGCCGGTGCCGCAGGCCCGCGTGATGCCGGTGCCGCGCTCCCACACCCGCATGCGAATGCGCCCGTCACCCAGAATCTGGGCCACTTCGATATTGGCGCGCTCGGGAAACAAGGGGTCCCGCTCCAGCCCCGGCCCCCACGCCGCCAGATCGATGGCGGCAGCGTCCTCGACGAAAAAGACCGCATGGGGATTGCCCATGCTGACCCCCACCGGATCGGCCAGCGGCCCGGCGGTCAGATCGAGATGCAGGGTGTCCATCGCCCGCGCCACCGGCACTTCGCGCCAATCGAGCCGCGCCGCCCCCATATCCACCGCCACCAGTCCGTCGGCGCGGGCCTCGGCGTCGAGCAATCCGGCCTCGGTCTCGATCACCACCCAGTCGCGCCCGTTTTCCGCCATCAGCAGGCGGGCGACGCAGCGGGTGGCGTTGCCGCAGGCCGCCACCCGCGACCCGTCGGCATTGTAGATGGTCATCCAGGCGTCGGCGGTGGCGTTCCGCGCCGGCTCGATCACCACCAATTGATCGCACCCCACCCCGGTATGACGGTCGGCGATGGCGGCCACCCGCGCCGCGTCGAACGTGGCGGGCAGGGGACCCATGCGCGCGTCCAGGATCACGAAATCGTTGCCGAGTCCGTGCATCTTGACGAAGGGGCGGCCGGAGGCGGTGGTTGGAGCGTTCAACATGGTGGGGTTATATGGGGCCGGGCAAGCCCAAGTCCAGTTGCGTCTGGTGTCCGATACCGCTTGCGCGCGATTCTTTGCTTGACGGCGTCCGCCCGGACCGATAGAAACGCGGCTTCCGTCGGGAGCACAAGGCCCCCGATGGCGTTCGATTGTTCATCTTTCAAGGATATGCGACCATGGCGCGCCGCTGCACCATCACCGGTAAAGGTGTTCTGACCGGCAACAATGTCAGCCACGCCAACAACAAGACGCGGCGCCGGTTCCTGCCCAACATCCAGGAAACCACGGTCCTGTCCGACGCCCTGGGCGAAATGGTCCGCATGAAGGTCACCACCCGTGGCCTGCGCACCATCGAACATAACGGCGGTCTCGATTCTTTTCTGCTGACCACCTCGAACACCCGCCTGACCGACGAAGCCCGTCGCATCAAGCGCCGCGTCCAGAAGGCGATGGCCGCCAAGGAAGCCGCGACCGCCTGACGGTCTTTAAGATTCCTTACTCTTCCTTTCGTCCGTCGTTCCGGCGGCGATAGATGTTCAGGCCGGTCTCGTCGAGAGCGGCCTGTTCCTTGCGGTCGGCCTCTTCCCGCTCGCGGCGTTCCCGTGCCGTCTGGGTCAGTTCGTAGGTTTTCTGCTGACGGAACGCCTCGGCCAGTTCGTCGCGGGCCTGCTCGATCTGGCCCGCCAATTCCCCCAGCATAGCCAAGAGCTGATCGCGCCGATCCAGCCAGGCGTCGGCGAAGGCACCGTAAAAAAAGCCGCTGCCGGTGGAATCCTGGGCGGCGATGGCCTGCTCGGCCGGCAATTGCCGGTAATGCCCGTCGAGAACGGCTTTGATTTCGTCTTCGCGCGCCTGCAACGCCACCAGGATGCGACGCCGTTCGTCCACCTGCCACCGCGACAGGCGTATCAGGGTCTTGAGCCCCTTGGCGGCCATGACGCCTTTACCCCACGATATTGAAAGCCGGACTATCTTAGAAAGATCGGCGAAGCCGCGCCAGCGTAAGGCCGCGGTTCGGTTTTTCCTGGGCCGAGAGCGGGTGGAGAGGCATTATTCCCGCACCCCCACCTTCCAAGGATATCCGGCATGCCCAACGCCGCAACCACGGACCGGTCCCCCGTCTGGCTGATCTCCGGCTGTTCCACCGGGATCGGGCGCGAACTGGTCCGCGCCGTTCTCGATCACGGCCACCGCGTCGTCGCCACCGCCCGCAATCCCGACAGTCTGGCCGAATTCGCCGACCATCGCGACGTCCTGATCGCGACCCTCGACGTCACCGACCCCGCCCACATCGCCGCCGCGGTCACGGCGGCCGAGGCCCGCTTCGGCCGCATCGACGTGCTGGTCAACAATGCCGGCTACGGGTATCTGTCCGCCGTTGAGGAAGGCGAGGATGCGGAAGTCCGCGCCATGTTCGAAACCAACGTCTTCGGCCTGATCAATCTGACCAAGGCGGTGCTGCCCGGCATGCGGGCGCGGCGTCACGGCCATGTGGTCAACATCTCGTCCATGGGCGGGCTGATCGGCTTTCCCGGCATCGGCTATTACAACGCCACCAAATTCGCCGTCGAAGGGCTGTCGGAAGCCCTGGCCAAGGAATGCGCGGCCCTGGGCATCCGGGTGACGGTGGTCGAGCCCGGACCGTTCCGCACCGATTGGGCGGGCCGCTCGCTCAAGGTGCCCAAAACCCCCATCGCCGATTACGCCGAAACCGCGGGCGCGCGGCGCGCCACCGTCCAGGGCTATAGCGGCACCCAGCCCGGCGATCCGGTCCGCGCGGCCCGGGCCATCATCATGGCGGTGGAAGCGCCGAACCCGCCGCTGCATCTGGTGCTGGGGCGGGTGGCGCTGGATCAGGTCGACGCCAAGATCGACGAATTCAAGGCCGAAATGGAGTCCTGGCGTCAGGTGGCGCTGGACACCGATTATCCGGGTTAGCGGCTCAGCGGCCGTTGAGGCCGCGGCCAAGCGAGCGGAGCGAGCGCCCGGCGAGGGCTGTTTCTTTCTAGCCCGATTTATTCACGGGGCCGCGAGGTGATGGCGCAGGGATTTGATTTGGATGGGATTTTTCGCGGACGCCGCCAATACTGGAGTATTGGCAAGGCCGCAAAAAGCCCAGACGGATCAAAGACCAAGCCAGCGCCCGCCGGAATCGTGAATAAATCGGGCTAGGATTCGTCCCCGCTGGGATGGTCGCCGCGCACCCGGTTGCGGCCCTCCCGCTTCGCCAGATACAGGGCCTCGTCGGCGCGCTGCACCAGGGTGGCGGGCCGTTCCTCGCCGGGCATGTATTGGGCGATGCCCACCGACAGGGTCACCTGTCCCAGCGCCTGTCCGGTGCGCCGGTTGGTGATGACCCGGTTGGCGACGGCGGCGCGCACCCGGTCGGCCAGGGCGTGGGCGGTGGAAAACGCCACGCCCGGCAGAATCACGGCGAATTCCTCGCCGCCATAGCGGGCGGCCAGGGCGTCGCCGTCGATGCCCTCGGCCAGGGAGCGGGCCACCAGTTTCAGCACCTGATCGCCGAGAACATGGCCATGGGTATCGTTGAAGCGTTTGAAATGGTCGATATCGACCATCATCAGCGACAGGGGCCGCCCATCCTGGTCGGCCGCGCGGGTGGCCGCGATCAGGCCGGAATCGAACATCTTGCGATTGGCCAGCCCGGTCAGATGGTCGCGGGTCGCCTCGCGGCGCAGGGCATCCATATCCTCGCGCAGACGGGCCACCTCGCCGGAGGATTGGGACAACCGGCGGTCGAGACGGCGGTTGATGTCGATCATCGCCTTGGTTTCGTCAATCACCGTGCGGATCAGGCCGGGCAGGCCCACATCGCCGGGCTCGCAGGGCAGCTTTCCCGAAAATTGTTCGAGGGTGACGCCGTAATGGCTGGCCCCCTTATCGACGTCGCGCAGGCAATCCTCGACCCGCTCGATGGCGTCGCCCAGACGGCGGGCCAGAGCGGCCAGATCGTTTTCGTTTCCCGGAAAGGCGATGAAGCGGGCGAAAAGATCGGCGTTGATTTCGGCGGTAAAGGGGGCGCCGCCGCGCAACTGGGCATCGATCGCCGCCGACAGAGCGGGGATGCGGCCGGACACGAAGGCGTACCACACGGCGAAATTGTCGGGATAGGCAGGAATACCATGCCGTTCCATCATACCCAGAGCCGCCCGTCCGCAATGGGACGCGGCATCGATGGATTCATCGAAAACCATGTGAAACGATCTTTCCGTTTACCCGACGGTGCGGTCCTGCCCCCCCCGGTTTCAGCCGCAGACGATGTCGAAGTCCCAATTATGGTACAATCCCGGCAATCGAATCAGCAAACCGTATTTCAATGACGGCTGGTCTACACTGTTGATCCACCCTCGCTTTCCGGTCCAGTGGTTTGAACTCGACCCCCGCTCCCCAACCATGACGTGAATCGCCCCGCCAACGTATTGAATCTCGCTGCAAAGGTTCGCCATGACGAAAACACAAGCCGACATCGCCTTCGACGAAGCGGAAGCCCAGTGGCTGGCGGGGGATCTGCAACAGGCCCGCGAGGCATTCCGGCGTGCCCGGCTGTTGCATCACCAGAACGGCGACCCGGCGGGCGAAGCCGCGGCGCTGACCGCGCTCGGCGACCTTGAGGCCGATGACGGCCGCCTTGACGCGGCCCACGCCGCCTTCGTCGAAGCCAGGACGCTTCATAGCGGCCTGGGCACGCAACGCGATCAGGCCGGGCTGTTGATGCGCCTGGGCCGCCTCGCCCACCGCCAGGGACGCGACGACGAGGCCCGCCAATGCTACGCCTCGGCCCGCGACCTCTACGACAGCGCCGCCGACCATGCCGGTCTCGCCCAGGTGGCGCGGCGATTGGGCCACCTCGAACGCGACGGCGGGCGCGACGATCTGGCCCTCGACCTTTACACCCAGGCCCTGTCCCTGTACCGCCGGGCCGGCGACGCCGCCGGACAGGCGGCCATGCTGCGGGCGCTGGCGGGATTGCACCGCCGGCTGGGACGGACCGACCGCGCCCATGCCGATTACGATCAGGCCCTGGCCCTGGTCCGCGAAAGCGGGGATGCGCTGGGGGAAGCGGCCGTTCACCGCGGCCTGGGCCGCCTGTTCGAATCCCTGGGCAATCGGGCCGAAGCCGACCGCGCCTTGGAAGAGGCCGTCCGCCTGTACGGCGCCGGCGGCCATCTTCTGGGGGAAGCGGAAAGCCTGTGCGATCTGGCCCGCCTGGTCGCGACGGACGAACCCGACCGCGCCCGTTCCCTGCTGGCCCACGCCGCCCGGCTGTTCACCCGCCTGGGCCTGACCGAGCGCGCCAGGCGGGCGACCGGCTGACGCCGGGTTGGATTTTCCCGGTCACGACCCGGCGGCGGGGGCGCCGTGGAAGTGAACGTCCTTGAACACCCGGGAAATGCTGAGATCGCCCAGATGGGACAGGGCGTCGCCCCAACCCGTGAACGGGGTGATCGAGAACAGGATGCGGTCGACCCGGCCGATCAGATGGTTGGCCGGCACATAGCCGACGCCGCCCTGCGAGGCCGGCACCCGGCTGTCCAGCGAATCGTCGCGATTGTCGCCCATCATGAAATAGCAGCCCTTCGGCACCACGTAGACCTTGGTATTGTTGAGCGGCAGTTCGTTGGAAATCTTGGCGATGTAATGGCTGACCCCACCCGGCAGGGTTTCGACATATTCCATCACCGTCATCGGCCGGCCTTGCAGCATCAGGGTCACCGGCCCCACCGGGCGGCGCGGTACTTCCTGGCCGTTGATGTAAAGCTGGCCCTTGCGCATCTGGATGCGGTCGCCGGGCAGGCCGATCACCCGCTTGACGTAATCCTCGGACGGATCGCGGGGCAGGGCGAACACCACCACGTCGCCACGCTTCGGCGGACGGGCGAAAATTCGCCCGTTGAAGGGCAGGGTCAACCCGAAGGGAAGCGAATAGCGATCATAGCCATAGGCGAACTTGGTCGCGGCGATTTCGTCGCCGACCAGCAGGGTCGGCTCCATGGAACCCGACGGCACGATGAAAGGCTGGGCGATGACGGTCTCGGCCAGAATCACCAGGGCCAAGGTGATGAGAATGGACTTCACCTCGCCGAACCCTCGCGTGAGGGCGCGCAAAAAACCGGGCCGCGTGTCTGCTGGCATCAAGAATCTCCGGACAGGGGCTCACGCCCCTATGGGAAAGCGGGACGCGGAAACATCGACCGGCGGCAGGGGCCGCCGATTTGTTGAACTAGGCGCCTGCGCGCCCGATTTGTTGAACTGGGCGCCTGCGCGCCCGGCTGGCGGAGAATTCGGTCCCGTGGCCGACCTCGGAAAGGCATGCGGGCGCACTCTATCGCCAAGCGATCGGAACGGTCAATGACCCGCGGGCGGGCGGGCCGCCGAGACCGGCGCGGCAGAGGCGCCATGGGCCGCCGGCGCCGCGTGGGGCGCGGCCGGCCGATGGGGATGGGTCTCCTCGTCGTCGGCATCGCGGACCCGCACCAGAAAGCCGCGAACCGTCCAGCCCAGCAAAAACCCGGTGGTGAGAAAGAAACAGATGCCGGCGGTGGCGAAGACCGCCGCGCGGCGCACCGCCTCGGCATGGTCGCCGAAGGCGCCCAGCGACCACAGGATCGGCGACCCGAAGGCGGCGGCCGCGGCCCCGCCGATGCCGGCCCGCCCCCATCCCTGGGCCCGTAACAAGGTGAAGCGATAGCTTCCGGACATGAGCATTCTCCGGCGGTTGGCGTCCACGCGTTCCGATTGTCGGCCCTGACCTGCGGCAAAACAAGCCCGGCCGAACGAATTCGGGGCAAAGATTTGCCTCCGGCTCCCTATATTAGCTTAGTATGAAACGATCATTCCAACGGGAGGCCCTTACCGTGACGTCCGCTACCGCCGCCGAACATCCCTTCGCCCAATATGTCCGCATCCTCGGCAAGGGACCGAACCTGTCCCGGCCGCTGACCCTGGACGAAGCCGCCACCGCCGCCGGCATGGTGGTGAGGGGCGAGGTCGAACCGGCGCAATTGGGGGCTTTTCTGTGCCTGCTCCGGGTGAAGGCGGAAACCCCGGAAGAAATCGCCGGCATGGCGCGCGGCTTCAAGACGGCGGTCGCCGCCTCCGCCGGCGCCACCGCCGATGTGGATTGGGCGGCATACGCCGGCAAATCCCGGCAATTGCCCTATTACGTCCTGGCCGCCCTGACCCTGGCCGCTCACGGCATCCGGGTGTTCATGCACGGCGCCGAGGGCCACACCGACGGACGGGTCTACACCTCCGAGGCCTTGGCGGCACTGGGAATCACCCCCTGCCGCACCATGGCCGAGGTCGCCCAGCGCCTGGAGCGCGACCATTTCGCCTATATGACTCTGGCCGACATGGCGCCGGCGCTGCAAAAGGTGATGGATCTGAAGCCGGTGCTGGGGCTGCGCTCGCCGCTTCATACGGTGGGACGCCTTCTCAATCCGCTGAACGCGCCGTTTTCCATCAACGCCGTCACCCACCCGCCCTATATGCCGGTCCATCAGGAGGCGATGCGCCTGTTGGGTCAGCCGTTCCTCGCCACCTTCAAGGGCGAAGGCGGCGAGGCCGAACGCCGCCCCGAAAAGCCCTGCGAGGTGCTGTTCCTGAAGGATGGCGAGGCCGGGTCCGAGGAATGGCCGGCGCTGCTGACGGGGGCGCGGGCCAAGGAGGAAAGCCTTGACCTGACCCGCCTGAAGGGGCTGTGGACCGGCGAGATCGAGGACGAGACCGCCGCCGCCGCCATTGCCGGCACCATCGCCGTGGTGCTGCGCTATTCGGGCCGGGCCTCCTCGATCGCCGACGCCGAAGGCCGGGCGTTGACCATGTGGCGGGAACGCAGCCTGCCCCGGTCCATAGGCGCGGCGTGAGCGGCCGCCCCGCCCCCCGCCTGCTGATCTCGGCCGCCCACAAATCCTCGGGCAAGACCACCGTCACGGTGGGATTGGCGGCGGCCCTGACCCGACGCGGGCAGGCGGTCCAGACCTTCAAGAAAGGGCCGGATTACATCGACCCCCTGTGGCTGAGCGCGGCCACGGGGCGCCCCTGCCGCAATCTGGACGCCCACACCATGGATGCGGATCTGATCCGCACCCTGTTCGAGCGGACCGGTCGCGGCGCCGACATCAACCTGATCGAGGGCAACAAGGGGCTGTATGACGGCATCGACCTTGCCGGCGAGGGATCGAGCGCCCGCATCGCCACCTGGTTGGACGCGCCGGTGATTCTGGTCATCGATTGCTCGGGCATCACCCGGGGAATCGCGCCGCTCTTGCTGGGCTATCAGGCGTTCGACCCCCAGGTTCCCATCGCCGGCGTGATTCTCAACAAGGTCGGCGGGGCCCGCCATGAGAGCAAGTTGCGCGAATCCGTCACCCATTTCACCGATCTGCCGGTGCTGGGCGCGGTCCATCGCTCTCCCGACATGGTGCTGACCGAACGCCATCTCGGCCTGATTCCCGCCAATGAGGCCGATGGCGATGACGACGGAGCGGCGGCGGCCATCGCCCGTTTCGCCGATACCATCGCCGCCTCGGTCGATCTTGACGCCATCCTGGCCTTGGCGGGCGGCGCCCCGCCCGTCACCGTGACCCCCGATCCGCCGGCGCCGACGCCGGTCGGGCGGGTGCGGATCGGCGTGGTTCGCGACGCCGCCTTCGGCTTCTATTACCCCGACGATTTCGACGCCATGGAGAAGGCCGGCGCCGAACTGGTGTTTCTCGACGCCCTGAAGGACGAGAGCCTGCCGCCGCTGGACGGGCTGTTCATCGGCGGCGGCTTTCCCGAGACCCAGGCCGAGACCCTGGAGGCCAACGGCGGTTTTCGCGCCGCCATCGCCGACGCGGTGGGCAAGGGCATGCCGGTCTACGCCGAATGCGGCGGGTTGATGTATCTGTCCAGGGCGATCACCTGGAACGGGACCCGACGCGAAATGGTGGGGGTGATTCCCGGCGAAACAATCATGTATCCCCGCCCCCAGGGACGGGGATACGTGCGGCTGCGGGAAACCCCGGCTTTCCCCTGGCCCCGTCTGGAGAACGGCCCCGACATCGCCTCCGGCCATGAATTTCATTATTCCAGGCTGGAGAAACTTGACGGTGACGTCGCCTATGCCTACGACGTCGTCCGGGGGACCGGTATCGGCGAAGGTCGGGATGGCGTGGTCACGCGCAACGTGTTGGCGACCTATGCCCACATGCGCAGCGTCGGCCCCGGCCCATGGGCCCCGCGATTCATGGCATTCGTGCGGTCCGTTACCGGCGGTTCGGGGCGTTGACCGCCGGCCGGACGTCCGCCCGCGCCGCACGATTTGAGAGCGGCGGCCCAGAAGGTCGCCTAAAGCACACGAATGATACCAAATCGTAATTACGTCATGATTTCACCACAATTGTCCAGGAACACCTGACCCGAGATTCAAAGGAGCTTATCGACATGCAGAAGCGCAAGGCATCCGGTTTTGACCAGGCCATGTCGCCACAGGAAAAACGCGCGGCATTTTCGCTCGCCGGGATTTACTCCGTGCGCATGCTTGGCCTGTTCATAGTGCTGCCTGTCTTCACGCTGTACGGCTCTGAACTATCGGGTCACACGAAATTTCTGATCGGCCTTGCCATCGGCATCTACGGCCTCACCCAAGCCATGTTGCAGATTCCGTTCGGCATGCTGTCCGATCGGATCGGCCGCAAGCCGGTGATCCTGGGCGGTCTGGTCATCTTTATCGTCGGTAGCGTCGTCGCGGCCATGTCGCACTCGATCTACGGGGTGATCCTCGGCCGGGCGCTGCAAGGCGCGGGCGCGATCTCGTCGACGGTCCTGGCGCTGGCCGCCGACCTGACGCGCGACGAGCACCGGACCAAGATCATGGGCACCATCGGGCTCAGCATCGGCGTCGCTTTCAGCGTTGCGCTGGTGGCCGGCCCCATCCTCAACCGCTGGATCGGCGTGGACGGCATCTTCTGGGCCACCGCCGCACTGGGTGTGGCGGGCATCGCCATCGCCTTGTGGGCGGTCCCGACCCCGCGCGATCACAAACTGCATCGCGACACCGAAGTGGTGGCCGACGCCTTCAGCGCCGTTCTGTCCGACAGGCAGTTGCTGCGTCTCGATCTCGGCATCTTCATGATGCAGTTCGTGCTGACCGCGAATTTCGTGGTTCTGCCCGTGGTGCTGACCCACTTGACGGGCGTCGCGGTGGGGAGCAGCTGGGAAGTTTATCTGCCGGTGATGCTCATCGCCTTCGTCCTCATGGTGCCGTTCATCATCATCGGCGAGAAGCGTCGTAAACTGAAACCCATCTTCATCGGATCGGTCACCGTCCTGGGGCTGGCGGAGATTCTGTTTCTGGTCAGCGACCGCTCGTTTTCGGCGATGCTGATCACGCTGCTGATCTTCTTTACCGCCTTCAATCTGCTGGAGGCCAGCCTGCCCTCCCTGGTCGCCAAGATGGCGCCGCCCGCCCGCAAGGGCACCGCCATGGGCATCTACTCCACCTCGCAGTTCCTCGGCATCTTCGCCGGCGGCGCCGCCGGCGGTGCGGTTTACGGAGCCTGGGGTTTCGATGGGGTGTTTGTGCTTGGCACGGCGGGCATCGCCCTCTGGCTGCTGGTGGCCGTCGGCATGAAGAGCCCGCGTTATCTCTCAAGTTATGTCCTGCATCTGGAAGAGGGCGCTCTTGCCGAGGAAGCGAGCACGGCGGCCCGGCTTGCCGGCATCTCCGGGGTGGAGGAAGTGATGGTGGTGCCCGAAGAGGGGGTCGCCTATCTCAAGGTCGACCGCAAGACCCTGGACGAAGCGCGCCTCAGCGCGTTTTCACCGGCGACGCCTTAGAGCCTGCCCCGAAAGTCGCCATGGCGGCCTGCAAATGGCGACTTTCGGGTCGAGCTCTTAGAGCGACGACGACTTCTTCGGGCGCGACGGCGCCCCGGCTGTTTTCAATCGGTGATGGACACGCGGTTGCGGCCGGCGCGTTTGGCCATGTAAAGCTGGTTGTCGGCGACATTGATCATCTGATCGAGGCTGTCGCGGGTGCCGGCGCAGACGCCGATGCTGATGGTGACCCGGAACGCTCCCGCCGGGGTAACGATCGGCGCGTCGCTGACCAATTGGCGAAGCCGTTCGAAATAAGGGGCGACGCCGTCTTCCGACAGATTGAAGGCGAGAATGCAGAATTCCTCGCCACCGAACCGGGCCAGCAAGTCGGTCTGGCGGACATGGCTGGTCAGGATTCGGGCCAGACCGGCCAGCACCCCGTCCCCGACATCATGGCCGTAACTGTCGTTGATCGCCTTGAAGGAATCCACGTCGATGACGCCGATGGCGATTCGCGCCTGGCCGCGAATCGCGGCGGCATAAAGCGGCAGGGCGTTGTCGAAAAAGGAGCGGCGGTTGCCCACCCCGGTCAGGTAATCGATCGTCGCCGCTTCTTTCAGGGCATCGACCTGCTCGACCATGTCCAGGTTCATCTGCACCCGACAGAAGAATTCCTCGCGCAAAAAGGGCTTGTTGAGAAAATCGTTGGCGCCCGATTTGATGAAACGCGCCGACAGCGTGCTGGACCCGCCGGTGGACACGCCGATGATCGCCATCTGATCGCGGCCGATGGTTTTGCGAACCGTCTTGATGAACTGGAACCCGTCCATGCGCGGCATGTGGTAGTCGCTGATCACCAGCCGGATATCACCTTCGCGCTCGATGACCTCCAGGGCGGCGGCGCCGTCCCCGGCCTCCAGCACCTGAAGCTGGCAATGACGCAGCAGATCGGCGGTATAGAGCCGGGCGGTGGACGCGTCATCGACCACCAGCGCCTTGATCTTACGGTTGCGATGCAGGCGCCCGAGCAGATTGACCAGATAATCCAGGCTCGACGGGTCTTCCTTGACGACGTAATCGATCACGCGCTTGGACAGGATACGATCACGCACGTCTTCCGAGTAATTTGCCGAATACACCACCACCGGCAGCTTGTGCTCAATGGCCAGATCGACCACTTCCCCCTCGTGCGAATCCGGCAGATTGAGATCAAGGATGGCCATGAAGAGATCGTCGCCGTACTCGGCCAAGCGATCGCGCATGCCTTGCAGCGTCGAAGTGGTCACCACTTCGAAGCCCGCCAGGGTCAATTTCTGGGTCAGAATCGACAGAAAGAACTTGGCATCCTCGACGACAAGAACCTTCGCCATCCCCTACCCTCGCGGCTTCTGTGCAAGCACATGTTACACCAGAGTTGCCTACCAGTGTTAGGGGCTTTGCCAAAACGAAAACGCGCGATGGGCAATCCATCGCGCGTCTCCGAATTCGCACCCCAATGGATTGGGGCCGTTATTCCGCCGCTTGGCCGACGGCTTCCCCGACCGCCGGCGTCTCCGCCTCGGCGTTCCCCAGAGCCTGGGGGAAGAACGGCAGAGCGGTGCTGACCAGGGTCACCAGGAACAGCACCAGGGCGATGCCGCCCAGGCCGAGGGCGATTTCCGGCGCGCTGGGCACGTAGGAATGGATGCGGCCATCGGCGAAGGACGACGAGATCTGCTGTCCGGGGAACAGCTCCAGCGGCCATGCCTGCCCACCGATGACGATAACGTAGACCTGGGCGAAACCGCCCACGACCGCCAGGGAGGACACCAGACGCAGCAGCCCGCGCCCGACCTGCTTGCAGCGGTAGATCAGCGCCATCGGCAGCACGGCCCCCAGGAACACCTGCACACCCCAGAACAGCCAGGTGTAGATTCCGCCATCCAGCAGGATGAAGCGTTCCACCGGATCGCGCGACGGCCAGTAGATGGCGGTAATGTGCTGGACCACCACGAAATACAGGTCGGCGGCCATGAACAGGGCCAGAAGCCGGGCCTTGCGATGAATGACGTCCGGCGAAACCGGGCGGCCGCTGCCGCCATAGACCGCCAGCAGGATCAGATTGAAGATCGCCAGGCCGAAGACGAAGGACATGGAGATGAACAGGGGCGCCATCACCGCCGAGCTGTAGGCGTCGCGCGCCACCAGGAAGCCGAAGATCGAGCCGGTGCCGGTGGTCAGAATGAGACGCCACAGGAACGCCAGGGTCGCCGCCGGCTTGTAGAAGCGCTTCTTGGTCCAATCCATCATCGTCCACAGATACAGGCCGACGACGACGAAGAAGCCCGTATACAGATAGACGTTCCAGGCGAAAATCGAGGTGATGTTGAAATGAGTCATCGCCACGATCAGCCGATCGGGTTTGCCCAGATCGAGCACCAGCACGCACAGACCGCCGGCCAGCAGGGAAATCGCCAGCAGGCCGGAAACCCGGCCCAGCGGCTTATAGGCGTCGCGGCCGAACACCGACCCGATGGAGGCGACGTTAAGCGCCCCCGACGCGGCGACGATCATGAACACCGCGAAGACGTGCGGAATGCCCCAGACGATCTGGTTGGTCATGCCGGTGACGTGATGGCCCTCGGTTTCCATGTACAGGGCGCCGGCGAGACCGATGGCCATCACCACCAGCAGCCCGATCATCAGCGCCCACCAGCCCGGTGTCCACGCTGGCAATTCGCGATACTCGATCTTTTTCATTCTTAAATCCCCTCGTAACGCACGCCGGGATCCATGCCGAGATCCGCCCGGATCTGGGTGGTCTGTTCCGTGGCGACGCGCTTGGAGATTTCGCTGGTCGGATCCTTGAGATCGCCGAACACCATCGCTCCGCCCCCGGTCTTGTTGCACGCCGTGACGCAGGCGGGATCCTTGCCTTCATCCACCAGATGCGCGCACATGGTGCAGCCTTCGACGCAGCCCAGGCCCCGCGGGTTGTACCATTTCTGGTTCTTTTCCGTGTATTCGTCGAACGACCGCGCCTTGTAGGGGCAGGCCATCATGCAGTAGCGGCAACCGATACAGATATGGCGGTCCACCAGGACGATGCCGTCGGCCCGCTTGAACGAAGCGCCGGTGGGGCACACCGCCACGCAGGCCGGATGGGTGCAGTGCTGGCACATCACCGGCAGGTAGTGGGTGTAGCCGGTATCCGGATCGTGAACCGTCAGCTTGCGGATGTACTGGGCGGTATCCTTGGGATCGGCCTCTTCGTAAAGACCGTTCTCCTTGTTGCAAGCGTCAACGCAGACATGGCAGTTGGACTTGCACTTGGTGGTATCGACCAGCATTCCCCATCGGTGTTTCGACGAGGCGGGTACACCGTCGGGCCGCGCCTCGAAGGCGTGGGCCGCCAGCCCCAGGCCGGGCGCCAGCACCGCGACGGCACCGGCCGCGCCCAAGAAGGCCCGACGCCCGATTCCACCCGTTCCGGTCTGGTCCCCGGCGGTTTCGCGGGTATTGCGATCATCGCTCATGGAATGCCTGCCTCCCTTCACCGAGCTGCCGTCTGGTCATCACCCCCGCCCTGGGGCGTGGTCGCATGGCACGAGAAGCAGTCGATATGGACGGCGGCATATTCGTGGCACGATTGGCAGAACTGCCCGGGCGCATTGATGGGAATATATTGGCCGTTCGCGTTCTTGTTGACGTGACAGCTGATGCAATTGGTCAGATCGTACTTGCTGCCGTGAACCCCTTTCCGCAGCGTGATTTCACGCTGATGGAGCAGGAGATCGAAATGGTAGCGCAGCATGTACGGCACCGGTTTGACGCAATGGGTCCCCTTGATCGGCTTGGTGATATGGGGCCAGCCGGCATGGGCGCCGGCATCGCTGCCCGCGTGGGCGGCGGAGCCCAAGGCCACCGCCGACAGCACCATCACCGCCATCGCGGCGATCCGGCCGAACGACCGGATCGCGGTAAACCAGCCGGAGGAAATCCGACGACGCGGGCCGGACCGGCGGGAGGGTGTGCCCCCCTCTTCCCGCCCCCGTTTCCGTAAAGCCGGAAAAAGTGGTCGCACACCCATGGTCTTCACTCTCCCAGGCCCATTTGAATGTAGCCGGTCGGGCAGACGTCGGCGCAGATGTGACAACCGATGCACTTGGAGTACTCGGTGTACACGTACCGGCCGGTGGTCCGCTCGTTCTTCTTGACCCGCTGGACCGCGGTTTGCGGGCAGAACACCACGCAATTGTCGCACTCGAAGCACAGACCGCAGGACATGCAGCGCTTGGCTTCGGCCTGAGCCTGGGCCTCTTCCAGACCGACCAGACGCTCGACGAAATTGCCAATCACCTCTTCCTTGCCGATATGCACTTCCTTGCGGTGGATGCGGTCGACATGGGTGAAATGGCCCAGGAACAGCTCGTCGTGGGGGATGATTTCGTGGGCCGCGCGGTCCTCGAAATTATGCACGGCGAACTTGTTGGCATCGGTGCCGCGGGTGGCGTGGTGATCGTACTCGGTCGGATCGAGATGGGCTTCGTGCAGCTTGCCCAGCAGATTGAACTGGTGCACGTCGACCTTGGGCCGCTTGTTGACATTCCCGGTATCGAGGAACTCTTCGATGGTGGCGGCCGCCACCCGGCCGTGGCCGATGGCGGTGGTCAGCAGGTGCGGGCGCACCACGTCGCCGCCGACGAAATGCTTTTCCTTGCCGGGAACGCGCATCATCTTGTCGGCGTTGATGAAGCCCTTGCCGTTATCCAACTCGGCGAGATCGCCGAGATCGCCCATCTGACCGATGGCGGACACCACCAGATCGGCTTCGATGGTGAACTCGGTGCCCTCGGTCGGGACCGGGGTCATGCCGTTCATGGTGCAGCGGCACATCTTGAGGCCGATGGCGCGGCCGTCGGCCGACTTCAGCACTTCCAGAGGCATCACGCCGCCCTGGATGTCGATGCCTTCGCGGGTGGCGTCGGTCACTTCGCGCTCGGCGGCCATCATCTTGTCGACCGGGAACAGCGAGGTCAGGGTGACGTCGCAGCCTTCGCGCTTGGCGGTGGCGGCCACGTCATGGGCCGTCTGGCCGAGAATGATGTTCTCGATGCGGTCCTGCGGCGAGGCTTCCTTGATGTGGCCCAGACGCCGGGCCACCGAGGCCACGTCGATGGAGGTGTCACCACCGCCGACCACGATGATCCGCCCGGTCACCGCCTGGAGACGACCTTCGTTGAAGGCCTTCAGGAAGGCGACGCCGGACACGCAATTGGGGGTGTCCTTCCAGCCGGGGATCGGCAGGCCGCGACCGGCGTGGGTGCCGACGCCCCAGAAGATCGCGTCGTAGGTCTTTTCCAGCTCGGCGACGGTGATGTCCTTGCCGACCCGGCAGTTGGATTTGACGGTGACGCCCAGATCGAGGATGCGCTGGATTTCGGCGTCGAGCACGTCGCGCGGCGTCCGGTAGCCGGGAATGCCGTAGCGCATGTAGCCGCCCAGTTCCGGCTTGTCGTCGAACACGGTGACGGAATGGCCGCGACGGCGCAGGTGATAGGCCGCCGACAGGCCGGCCGGGCCACCGCCGATCACGGCGACGTGGCGACCGGTTTCATGGTCGGGCTTGGGGAAGGCCATCTTGTTGGCGATGGCCCAATCGCCGATGAAATGCTCGACGGCATTGATGCCGACATGCTCTTCGACCATGTTCCGGTTGCAGCCCTGCTCGCACGGCGCCGGGCAGACCCGGCCCATGATCGCCGGGAAGGGATTGGCGTCGGTCATGCGGCGGAAGGCGTATTCCTGCCAGACCACACCCTCGGCCGGCTTTTCCATGCCGCGCACGATGTCCAGCCAGCCACGAATATCGTGACCCGAGGGGCAGCTTCCCGAGCAGGGCGGCGTGCGCAGCACGTAAGTCGGGCACTTGTGGGACCAGCTGGCCTGGAAGATCTGTTCCGACCAATCGTGGTACTCGGAGTCACCTTCGTGGTAACGCCGGTAATTCATCCCTTCCGTATGGTCTTTAGCCGTCGACTTGCTTGCCATTGTCCTCTCCCTGGACCGTCTTTCCGGGGGAACGCCCCCTGGCCGGGCGATGCACCGGACCTGATGAACGGTATGACTACTTGTTGTTTCCCAAAATGATCGCGTTGCTCACCAGCTGGTGAACCGAAACGACGGCTTCGCGGTCGAAGCCGTAATAAGGCATGACCTTGGTGAACTGCGTTTTGCAAATGGCGCAGATCGCCGCCATATGCGTCACCCCACCGTTGTCGGCCACGTCTTTCAACGCTTCCATCCGCGGCCGGGCCCCCTTGATGCGGATATCCATCAGCTCGTCGGTCAGCAAGCCGCCGCCACCACCGCAACAGAACGTCTTTTCGCAGGTGGTGTCCCTGTGCATTTCGACGAAGGTCGGAACCGACGCTTTGATGACTTCACGGGGGATGACGAACTGCCCGCCGGGGAAGTCGCCCATGCGCGACGCGCGGGCGACGTTGCACGAATCGTGGAAGGTCAGCACCTTGCCTTCGTTGCCCGACTTGTCCAGCGTGATGCCCTTGCGCTTGATCAGGTCGTAGGTGAATTCCAGGATGTGCTGCGGGATCGGATACCGCTGATCCAGGAAGTCCCAAGGCCCGGCAAGGGTGTTGAGGAAAGAGTACGCCACACGCCAGGCGTGGCCGCATTCGCCGAAGATGATGCGCTTGACCCGAAGGCGGAGCGCGGCCTCGCGGATACGAAGCGCCAGCTTGCGCATCTGTTCGTAATTGCCGATGAAGACGCCGAAATTGGCGGCCTCGGAGGCGTAGGACGACACCGTCCACGACACGCCGGCGGCATGGAACACCTTGGCGTAGCCCATCAGGCCCAGAACGTGCGGTTCGGCGAAGAAGTCGGCCGAGGGCGGGATCAACAGGACCTCGGCCCCTTCCACGTCCATCGGAAACTTCACCGCGACGCCGGTATCGTCGAGGACGTCCTCTTCCAGACCTTCGAGCGTATTGGCGAGAGCGGCTTCGGGCAGGCCCAGATTATTGCCGATCTCGTGCACCTTGCCGATGATCTCGTTGCAATACTTCTGGCCGTAGCCGACGTAATCCATCACGTCGCGGGCGGCCATGGAAATCTCGGCGGTGTCGATGCCGTAGGGGCAGAACACCGAGCAACGGCGGCATTGCGAGCACTCATGGAAATAATTGAACCAGTCGTCCAACAATTCCTTGGTGAAGTCCTTGGCACCCACCAGCTTTGGAAACAGCTTGCCGGTCACGGTGAAATAGCGACGGTAGACCGAACGGAA
Source organism: Pseudomonadota bacterium (assembly GCA_021848545.1). Taxonomy (GTDB): domain Bacteria; phylum Pseudomonadota; class Alphaproteobacteria; order Rhodospirillales; family Magnetospirillaceae; genus JAJZUL01. The sequence continues at coordinate 25,894 of JAJZUL010000004.1, read as the reverse complement.
CAAGTCCTGACGGGCCACCGGCATGTTCTTGGGGTCACCGCTGCCCAGGAAGTAATGGCACTTGTCTGTGCAGGCGCCACACTTCACGCAGGCATCCATGTAGACGCGCAGCGACCGATACTTGGTCAGCAGCTCGCCCATGCGCTTGATGGCGCGGTCCTTCCAATCGTCCGGAAGCTCCTTGGGGAACCCCAGCTTTTCCTGATGAACCGGCGACGCCATATAGGGCTTCGAGTCGGCCATCGCACCGAGCTTGAGGGCCGGAATCGGCCGCTCAGCCGGATCGTACATCTCGGGGACGTCGTATTTGGCTGCCATGATTTAGTCCCTCCCCGCTTCCAGTTTGGCGGCCCACGCCGACAGATGACGATGCTCACGCGGGTCATCGGCCTGATTGCGGGTCGGGCTGAAGAACACACCGGGGACGTGGAGCAGCTTCGAGAATGGAAACACGATCATCAGCGTGACCACCAGGCCGAGGTGAACGGCCAGCAGCGGGTCGGAAGGCAGATGCCGGATCTGAAACTGCATCAGACCCAGGAAATACGCCTTGACGCCGATGATGTTGGTGCGCGCCCACAAATTCATCACCAGACCGGTGGAGCCGATGCCGATCAGCAACAGCAGCATCAGCCAGTCGGAGGGCCCCGTGATATAGGCGATCCGCTCGACGAAGGCCCGGCGCACGGCCAGCAGCAGAAGGCCGCCGACCATCATCAGCCCGACATACAGCGCGAACGGCTGCACCAATTCGACCGGCAACCAAACCGGATTCATGAAATAGCGCAGGTGGCGGACGACAACCAGCAGCAGGCCCAGATGAAACAGGACCGCCGAAATCCAAAGCCACTTATTGGCCTTGAAAAGGCTCTCGAAAAGCGCCACTTCACGGGCGACGCGGAGGGCTGCACCTTGCTTGGTCAGCGGCGCGGGCGTGGTCGGGATCTTCAGTGGCGCCGGAGTCCGGGCGAACTGGGTGATCTTTGCCGCCAGCCCCACGATCAGGATGACGGTGGCCGCGTAGAACAGGATGGCGAATGCCGTGGACACGTTTCCTCGCTCCCGTGAAGACAGCCGTCAACACTCCGCTTCTTCGACGCGGATTCGCGTCCGGCGGATAATTCGGAGACGGCTTTGGTCAAGGGTGCGGACGATGGGTCCGCACCCTTCAACCCGACTTGGTGATCAGACGCAACCGGTCGGCTTGGGCAGACCGGCGATCTTGCAGGCCTGCTTGCCGGGACCGTAGGGGAACAACTCGTACAGGTACTTGTTGTTGCCCTTATCGGGGCCCATCTTCTTGGCGATCGCCTTGGTGAGAACACGGACCGCGGGAGCGATCTGGTACTCGGCGTAATAATCGCGAAGGAAGTTGATCACCTCCCAGTGTTCCGGGGTCATGGTGATGTTCTCGTCTTTGGCGATCAGATCGGCGAGCTCTTCGTTCCACTCGTTCAGATCGACCAGGTAGCCTTCCTCATCAGCCTCGACGGTCTTACCGTTCAGGGTATAGGCCATTCGTTTTCTCCCTCTCACAAAGCTTTAAGCGTTGTCACAGCCACGCATTGACGACACGGGATTCCGCCGCCAGATCGACGAACCCGCCATAATCGACGACGGTGATACCGTCGATCACGGCGCCGGTATCCATGCCCCGGGCCTGAAGATCGGGTCCGAGAACACAAATCCGGAATTGCTTGGCGGCGTCGGCCATCCGGGCGGTAACCGAGGTTCCGCTCAGAGCGGCATAAACCGCGTCCTCGATCAAAATGATGGAGTCGCCGGCCACCACATGGCCAAGACAGCTATCCAGATTGGACCGCTCGAAGGGCGACTTGTTGACGGTGTGCAGAGTGCTCATCGTACTTCCCTTTGAACTCAAGCGGTCAGAACCACGTCCATCTCGGACATGAGCTTGGCCAGATCGGCCCGGCTCATGACCTCGACGGGAACCAGAAGGTCATCCTCGGTGAGCCCGCGCTCTTCAAGGCTTTCCTTCTCCACATACAGCTTCTCGATGTCGTACCCTTCAAGGGCGCGATAGGTGGGAGAGAAGTTCTTCATTCCCACCCCCTTGGGGGTGTGTCCCTTCTTGATCTCGTACACCCCGTCATCAAGGAAGGCCATATGGACGTCCTGATCGAAAGCCGCCGAGATCAGAACCATTTCCAGCACTTCCAGTGCGTAGATGGTCCCGTAAGGCGCCTTGCGGTTGACGTACATGAACTTCTTGACGACGCCGCTTTCGTTTTCTTCTTCCATAACCGGCCTCCCCTTAATCGCCGAAGGCCACCAGGCGGTCCGCCTGGATGCCGGCCTCGATCAACTGGCCCAGGCCGGAAATGCGAAATCCCGGCGCGAGGCTGTCATCGACGATACCGCGGCGCAGACCCGCGGCGACACACACCACCAGATCGAGCTTGTGGCTCTCGGCCAGAGCCGCCCAGTTCTTACCGACATTGCGGTCGTCCTGGGGCGGTTCGGCGTACTTGGTGGCGTTGAGGACACCGTCATAATAGAAGAACACCCGGAAGATCTCGTGCCCCTTTTCCAGCGCCGCCTTGACGAACTGGTAAGCGGAGTCCGAGGCCTGATGGTTGTACGGCCCTTCATTGACAAGAATAGCGAACTTCATCTCCGTCACCAGCCCTTAGAAGTGCAGATGCGCAGACGCATTGAGGTTCGACCGGCCACCGCGCCAGGTATCGAGGTGATACTTGGTGAAGGGCAGCTTGGTCAGCTCGAAGAAGCGCGGCCAGCCGATACGCTCGATCCATTCGCCCATACGCTCCCACGAGCGGGCGTTGTCGCGATAGGTGTGAAGGATGTTCTTCACCACCTCGGCGACTTCCGGCCAACGCGGCGCGTTGTTGGGAAGGCCGGCGGCCACCAGCTTGTGGAACATCGGCCGCGAACGGGTCGAGGAATGCTTGCCGCCGACCCAGATCGCGATCTTGGAATTGACCGGATCGTTGATCTGCATGGGCGGGCAGGGCGGGAAGCAGGCGCCGCAGCACACGCACTTCTTTTCATCCACTTCGAGCGACGGCTTGCCGTTGACCAGAGCCGGCCGGATGGCCGCCACCGGGCAGCGGGCGATAACCGAGGGACGCTCGCAGACGCCGGCCACCAGATCGTGATTGATCACCGGCGGCTTGGTGTGCTGGATGTTGACGGCGATATCACCCTGGCCGCCGCAATTGATCTGGCAGCAGCTGGTGGTGATCTTCACCCGGTTGGGCATGTCCTCGTTCTTGAAGTCATCGACGAGTTGATCCATGAGCGCCTTGACGACACCCGACGCGTCGGTGCCGGGAATGTCGCAATGCAGCCAGCCCTGGGTATGGGAAATAAACCCGACCGAGTTGCCCGTGCCACCCACCGGGAAGCCGGCGGCTTCCAGACGGGCGATCAGCGGGTCGACCTTGGCCTCGTCCGTCGTCATGAACTCGACGGCGGAACGAATGGTGAAGCGGATGTAGCCGTCGCAGAACTCGTCGGCGATATCGCACAGGGTCTTGATGGTATAGACGTCCATCTGACGCTGCGTTCCGGCCTTGACGGTCCAGACGGTATCGCCGCTTTCGGCAACGTGACGGAGCACGCCCGGCCGGGGCCGGTCATGCCACGCCCAGTGGCCGTAGTTCTTCTTCAGCGTAGGATGCATAAAGGTCTTGGCATCCATGACACCCGATTCGACGGGCTGGCGCAGTGCGCTCATGGTCCTCTCTCCCGATTTATCTTGTTATCCGAACTTACTCGGCGGCGGCCGAGTTGCGCTCGTTCCACTTACGCACCTCGTCGTCCCAACCATCGGTCCGGACGTAGCAGTTGGTGCGCGGCTGGACCACCATGTTGGGGTCGATCGGCAGATCCAGACCTTCGAGGTAGTTGATCAGGCCGATACGCTCGATCATCTCGCCGGTCCGCTCGTGTTCCAGAGCGTTGTCGGCGAAGAAGTCCAGCATGCGGTGGGCGAGATCGACCAGCTGCTCGAAATCCTCTTCGGTTTCCAGCTTCATGAAGGGCACCACGACGGTCCCCATCAGATCGCCGATCTTCAGGGTACGCTTGCCGCCCACCAGAATGGTGATGCCGCGATCCTTGCCGGGCTTCAGGGCCTTGGTGGCGACGTTGATGCAGTGCATGCAGCGCACGCAGGACTTGTTGTCCACGTCCAGCGTGTCGTCGTCGTTCAGCGCCAGCGCCTGGGTCGGGCACATGCGGATGACCTGGTTGATGAATTCCTTGCGGCCGATCTGAGCGACCTTGGCCTTCACCTCGTCCTGGTTCACCTGCATATCGTCACGCCAGGTGCCGATCACGGCCACGTCCGAACGCTGGGTGGCGTTGGCGCAGTCGTTGGCGCAGCCCGAGAACTTGAACTTCAGCTTGTAGGGCAGGGACGGACGATGGATGTCGTCGGTGAAGTCGTTGATGATGGACTTCATCGCGCCCAGGGTGTCGTAGCAGGACTGCTCGCACCGGGCCGGACCGATACAGGCCGCCGAGGTCCGCACGCCGGCGCCGGCGCCGCCCATGTCGAAGCCCATCTCGTTGATCTTGTCCCAGACCGGCTGCACCTGATCGGTGCGGCAGCCCTGCAACATGATGTCGCCCGACTGGCCATGCAGGGCGATCAGGCCCGAGCCATGCTCGGCCCAGGCGTCGGTCATGGCGCGAAGGGTCTTGGTGTCATAGAAGAAGCCCGGCGCCGGCATGATGCGCAGCGTATGGAATTCCGAGGATTCCGGGAACTTGTCGGCAATTTCGGAGAAACGCGGAATAACGCCCGCGCCATAACCGAACACGCCGACCGTGCCGCCCTTCCAGTAGCCTTTGCGGGTCTCGTAGCTGTGCTCCAGCTGACCCAGCAGGCTCTTGACATAATCCGCGTAGGGCTTCCCTTCGTCATTGGCCAGCCGCTTAAGGCCGGTCACGAAGCTCGGCCACGGACCGCTTTCCAGCTGATCCAGAAGCGGCGTCTCGGGCATAGTTTTCGACATCGTGCAATCTCCCTGACCGTCATTGTCCCGGGGCGTTCCCGGCCCTCTATCGGCCGACGCCCGACGCACACGTTAAAACCCTTCCCCGTCGCTGCCGGGGAACCGGCGCGCCGTGTCGTTCCGTTTGTCGTTGATCCGTGAGAGACTGACGCCCTCTTAGGATCCTCCCACCCTACTACAGCCCTTCTCGCGGCAGTGCCCTTATGTCAGACACGAAACCGGGTGGCCGTTCGTACATTCAGGGATCATAATATAATACTGTACCACACACCAAGCGGATTCTTCGATGAACTTCGAGGTCCCACCAGGAGCGAAGGAATGACACTCTGCCGCAGCACCCCCTTTGGAGTCTACCCTTTTGGCGATCAGGCCGCGTACGAAACGTGGCGAGAGGCCAAGCTGGCCCAGGCGCCGGGCCGAATCGACGATTTGGTCGTCGAGATCGCCCGGGCGGGACAGCCCACCAAAGCCGAGGCCGAAGCGATCTGGGATCGCGTGCGCCGTTGCAACATGGCGATCTATGTCCATAAGCCCACCGGCGACGATCTGGCCGAAAAAGAGGTGATCCGCGAACTGGGCCGGCATTTCGGCCTGAACCGGCTGGACCGCAACGTGCTGGCCGACGACGACGGCATCACGCCCCTGGCGGTGGCGCCGGTGGGAACGCGGACCCGCTACATCCCCTATACCGACCGCCCCATCGCCTGGCACACCGACGGCTACTACAACCCCGTCGAGCGCCGCATCCGCGCCATGATCCTGCATTGCGTGCGGCCGGCGGCGAAGGGCGGCGAAAACGCCCTGATGGACCCGGACATGCTCTACATCCAGCTTCGCGACGAAGACCCGGCCCTGGTCGAGGCCCTGGCCCGTCCCGACGCCATGACCATCCCCGCCAACGACGAGGAGGGATTGCAGCGCACGCCGACGGTGGGACCGGTGTTCTGGGACGACGGCGGCAACCCGGCCATGCGTTATACGGCGCGGGGACGCAACATCGAATGGAACCCCGATCCCACGGTCATGCGGGCGGTCGAAGCCATTCGCCGTTTTCTCGGCAATCCCAATCCCCATATCTTCAGGGCGCGCATGGAATCGGGCTGGGGATTGATCTGCAACAACGTCCTGCACCTGCGCGAGCGCTTCGAGGACGGCCCGGAAAGCACCCGGCTGCTGTATCGGGCCCGCTATCTCGACCGCATCGCCTGGGGGTGAGCGGTCGTTTCATAACCATTCTTTTTGTACGTATATATATAAAGGAGAGGCCCCCTCATGGACGAACCCAAATTCCCCGAGGAAACCATCACCACCGTCGCCACCCTGGCGGCGCCGTTCTCGCGGGAAATCACCCTTCAGACCGTCGATCATGAAAGCGGGCTCCGGATGATGCGCATGCGCATCAAAGAGGGCCGGGCACGCTTCACCATCATCGATCTCGATCCACCGACGGCCAAAAGCCTGGTGGAAATCATGGGCGCCTGGGCGGCGGAAGCGGGGTGAAATCTGGTCCGGCGGGCGCGGCTTATCCGCCCGCCGGCCCCACCCGGTACAGGAAATAGCGCTCGGTGCGAAATCCGGGAGCGCGGGCCACCACCTGCTTCAGCAGAACCACGCGGCCGAACACCTTTTTCAAATCGCCCATCTGGTCGTATTTGGACAAATAGAGCCCGTGCATGGCCCGGAAATCGGTGCCCGCATCCCACATCGTGTATTGGCTGTACGGGGCATCGGTGGGGATATAGACGCGGGGATGCCCGGGCAGCAGATAGGTGAGCAGCGCCGCCCGGGTCTGGTTGTCGGCGAACAGGGCATCTCCCGGCCGTCTGGCCCTGGCCACGGCGGCGGCCGCCTGGTGGGAACCGAACAGCCGGCTCTGGATGTTGAGACGGCCCTCCAGATCTAAAGCCAAGGGCCATTTGATGGCCACGATCATGGCGATCGCCAAAACCGCGCCGAAAGCGGCGGTCCGCCACAGGCGCTTCGAGACGATGAAATCGGCGACCAGCGGGATCGCCGCGATGTAGGCGGGCGTGGCCCAGTTCAACTGAATTTTGACGAACAGCCCTTTGTAGAGGAACAGCGCAAGGGGCGCCGCCACCAGAGTCGCCAGGAACAGGCGGCGATCGTCGCCCCACCATTCCCGCCAGCGGACCAGACGCGCCACCAACAGGATCAGCACCACCGGCGACAACACCGCGAACTGGCCGCCGATGAATTGGGCGAACAGGCGCCAATGGATGCGGAACCCGGCATCGCTGCCGTGCGCGTACTGGAAGGCGAAACTTTTGAAGCCGTGCTGGGCGTTCCACCACAGAACCGGCGAGAACACGGCGATCGCCACCACCACCGCCACCCAAGGCCGGATCGTCAGCAAGAGATCGCGGCGGCGAAGGATCAGGAACAGCAGCACCGACACCGGCAGCAGCAGCCCCGTATATTTCGAGGCCATGGCCAGGCCGGAGGCGATTCCCGCCAGCACGATGTCGGCCCATCGGCGTTCGCCGTCCGGCGCGCAGGCCGCCCGCATCCCGTGATAGACACCCGCCGCCCAGAACAGCGTCAGCGGCGCGTCGGGCGTGGCCAGGGTGAATCCCATCTCGGTCATGGGCAGCAGCAGGGCCAGAACCAGGGTCGGCGCCACCACCCGCTCGCCGAACACCGCCCGCGCCGTCGCCAGGACATAAATCACCGCCCCGGCCATGCACAAAGCGGCTGCCATCCTGATTCCGAACAGACCGTTGCCGAACAGCGCCGTGGTCAGACGGATCGCCAGAGCGATCACCGGCGGATGGTCGTAATACCCGGCCTGGAGATGGCGCGACCACACCCAGTAATAGGCCTCGTCGCCGCTCAACGGGATGGTGGTGTTGTACAGGGCCTGAGCCACGGTGAAGAGCGCGAGAACCACCAGCGCCTGACGCAGGGCGGGAAAAGGACGGGTCATGATCCCTCTTCGGCCGGAAGGGAGCGGCCCGCCGACACCCGGTCGAGATGGGGCCGGACCAGGGCGGCCACCTGCTCGGGGACGATCGCCTGCAGACAGCGATTATCGACGCAAGGCGTCTTGCGGTGATTGGCGGCCGAAACGCAGGGCGAACAATGCAGGCCCGCGAATACCGCTTCGGTCGGCCCCAACGATCCGTACAACGCCGGGGTTTCCGGGCCGAACAGGACGATGGTGGGCATACGGGTGACGGCGGCGAAATGGGCCGGACCGGAATCGTTGGTCACCATCACCAGGCTCATATCGTAGAGGGCGATGAGATCGGCGAAGGCGACTTCGCCGGCGAAATTGACGCAACGATCGTCGCCGACCTGACGGGCGAGTTCGCCCAGCCCGTCCCGTTCCGCCGGCGCCCCGGTCAACAGCACCAGCGCGTCGGAGCGATGGGCGAGGATCTGCCGGATCAGAGCGGCGAAGCGGTCGCGCGGCCAGCGCCGCTGCGGCAGCAGATCGCTGGCATTGGCATTGATCAGAACCACCGGCCCGCGTTCGTCCCAGCCGGCCAGCGCCTTGATCCGCGCCCGTACCCGCCGGGCGGAGTCCGCTTCGACCGGGGCGCGGGCCAAGGTCAGGGCCGCGTCGGGAGTCCGCATCTTGGCCGGCGGATGGTCGCCGTCGCCGGTCATGGCGGTGTGAACCAGCGAAAAGAAATTGCGGGTGATGTGGATATGGGGGTTGTACATCACCGGATGGGTCAGCATCGTCCCGCGATACAGCCCCTCGGTATGGAAGCGATGAAACCCGACCACCCGGCCGGCGCCGCACCAGCCCGACAGCAGGGCGGTGTAGCGCGAGAACAGCTCAAGATCGATGACGGTATCGATCCGTTTGCGCCGCGCCCACAGCAGAAAACGCACCGTATCGACCACCAGCGGCACCAGCCCGTCGGAGCGGATGCAGAAAATGTTGTCGGCCGGCACCGTCCCCAGCAATTCCAGACTGGCCCGGTTCTGCCGGAAAATGACGAAATGCAGCGCGGCGCCCCGCGCCTGGAGGTCGCGCATCGCCGGATCGACGAGAATGGCGCTGCCCATCTCCGACAATTCCACCAGCAACACGTTGGCCGGCTTCGCCGAGCGGCGACGGAAAAGGCGGGCCACCGGCATCAGCAAACTGGACAGGGCGCAAAGCGGCACCCCCGCCAGATGATCGACGCGGCGCATGGTATCGACCTTCATCGCGCCCCCCCGGAACACGGAACCATTGAAAGAGCGTGCGGTGTCATAGGATATCAAGCACCGATACGGGCGGCCGCCCCACGGCCGCCCGGTCGCCGGCCACCACGATCGGTCGTTCGATGACGATGGGATTGGCGACCATGGCGCGGATCAGAGCGGGCTCATCCATCGCCGGATCGATGCCGGCGGCGGCGGCTTCCTTCTTGCGCAGCAGCTGGGCCGGTTTCATCCCCAGCAGGGCGAGAATGCGGGTCAGTTCCCCGGCGGAGGGCGGTGCCTTCAGATACTCGACGACGACCGGGCTGAGACCGCGCTCTTCCAAAATCTTCAATGTATCCCGCGACTTGCCGCAACGGGGATTGTGATAGATGACAAGGTCGGTCATGGCTTCACCCTTGATTCGACGCACCGGGACGGTCAAGACTTCAAGTCGGGCCGCCGCTGGGCGGGGACTTTACCCACAGACGCGGGTCCGGAAAAGACCGGAGCCCACCATCATAGCCGCCGATTGCAATCGAGGCCCGCGATGATCCGAGTTTCGTACCGTCCGGCAACAGGTTTCGTGACTTCGGTTTTGTTGTTCACGGCCCTGCTGATCACGACGCTGGCCAATCCCGCCTGGTCCGCCCCGCCGGTTCCGCCGGCCGTCGCGGCCGCGGCGGCCGCCCACGAATCGGCGCAACCGCCGGCGCCGAAACCGGGCGATGTCGGCGCCCTGATCGCGACACTGAAGAACAAGACGGCGCGGGCCGCGCTGATCGCCCAGCTGGAAACCCTGAGCGCCGCCAACCGGGCGGCGGCCAAGGCCAGAAGCGCCGGCTTTCTCGAAACCCTGTCGCAGCGGATCGGCGCCGTCGGCGACGGGGTCAGCGCCGCCATCGCCACCCTGGACCAGACCCCCGCCGCCCTTGCCTGGGCGTCGACCCTGCTGACCCATCCCGACCAGCGCCGACTATGGGGACGGGCGCTGTTGCAATTGGCCGCCATCGCCCTGGCCGGATGGTTGGCCGAAAAGCTGGTCGCCCTGGCGTTGCGCCGGACCATGGCCGCCACCCGCCCGGCGGCCGACGCGCCGGCGGCGGCGAAATGGCCCCTGGCCGCGACCAGGACTCTGTTCGGTCTGGTGCCCGTGCTGGCCCTGGCGGGAGCCGCCTATGGCGTCACCCTGGCCTTCGCCGTCGCCCCCCCTTTGCGGCGGGAGATCTTGCTGGTGATCGTCGCCTGGGCCGCGGTCCGGGCCATCCTGGTGGTGGCCGACGCCCTGGTTTCCCCGGACGCCCCCGAACGGCGTCTGGTGCCGATGGATGACGAAACCGCCGAATATCTGGTGATCTGGACCCGACGGCTGGCCGGCACCATTCTGCTGGGTCGCGCGCTGGTCGGAATCATGGCTCTGGCCCACGCGCCGCGCGTTCTGGTCCAGGTGATCGACAAGGGGGTGGGGCTGCTCGTCGCCCTGCTCGCGGCCATCTTCATTCTGCAAAATCGCCGTCCCGTCGCCGCCGCGCTGGACCGGATCGGCCGCCGCCTGGGTAGCCATTGGTCGTCCCTGGCCGACAAAGCGGCCAGCATCTGGCACCTTTTGGCGATTCTTTACATCGCCGCCATCTATCTGGTCTGGGCCATCCCCATCGCCGGCGGCGCCGCTTACATGCTGCGCGCCACCGCCTTGACCCTGCTGGTCCTGACCGTCGCCCACTGGGGCGATCGCCTGACCCGCCGAGGGCTGGCCAGGGCCTTCGCCATCGATCGCGAGGACGGCGTCCGGCTGCCGCATCTGGAGGCGCGCGCCAACCGCTATCTGCCCGCCCTCCAGATTCTGGTGCGCACCATCATCGCCGCCGTCGCCGCCATGGCGGTATTGCGCGCCTGGGGCGTGGAAAGTTTCGCCTGGATCGGTTCGGACATGGGCCAGCACCTGCTGGCGACCACGGTCAGCATCGGCGCCGTGGTGATCGGCGCGGTCGTGGTCTGGGAACTGGTGTCGGGGGCGATCGAACGCTTTCTGACGGGAACCGATCATGACGGCCAGTTGGTGGAACGCTCGGCCCGCGCCCGCACCTTGCTGCCCCTGGCCCGCAGCGCCCTGCTGGTGGCCATGGTGGTGATGGTGACCCTGATCGTTCTGTCGGAACTGGGGGTCAATATCGCGCCGCTGCTGGCCGGCGCCGGGGTGATCGGCATCGCCATCGGTTTCGGCTCGCAGAAGCTGGTTCAGGACGTCATCACCGGCGCCTTCATGCTGTTCGAGAACACCATCTCGGTGGGCGACGTGGTCCAGGTGGACAATCATTCCGGCGTGGTGGAAACCATTTCGATCCGGGTGATGGCGTTGCGCGATCTCAGCGGCAATCTGCACACCATTCCCTTCAGCCAGGTCCATACCGTCATCAATATGAACCGTGATTTCGCCTATGCCGTGTTCGACATGGGCATCGCCTACGACGAGGATGTCGACCGGGTGATGAAAGTGATGGCCGAACTGGGCGCGGAATTGCAGGCCGATCCCGTCTATGGCGCGTATATCCTGGAACCGCTGGAAATGATGGGGGTCAACAGCTTCGGGAATTCATCGGTGGTGATCCGGGCGCGGTTGAAGACCAAACCCCTTCACCAATGGGAAGTGGGACGGGCCTACAACCGGATCTTGAAGAAGCGTTTCGATGCCGAGGGCATCGAAATCCCCTTCCCCCAGACCACCATCTGGATGGGCAAGACCGACAAGGCCGAGGCATCGGCCCTGCCCACGAGCTGAAGGGAATCACCCGACCAGCGCTTCGACGCTGTCGGCGTCGGCGGCGTCGATCACCGTGCGGGCGGTGGCGTAATCGAATCCGGCCCGGGCCAGCACCGCCAGATCGCGGTCGCGGTTTTCGCCTCTTTCGCCGGCGGCGCGGTACGGGCCCAGGCGACGGCGGCGCGCCAGACGGGCGGCGGCGGCGAGATCGGGGGAAATATCGGGGGCGCTTTCCGCCTCCAATTCGGCCAAAGCGGCGGCGGCGATTTCCCGGTCCACCCCCTTGGCCGCCAGACGGGCGCCGATGGCCCGTCCCGAGCGCCCCGCCCGATGCAGGCTGGACGCCTGCTGACGGGCATAGGCGCCGTCATCGAGCAGGCCCGATTGCGCGAAACGGACCAGCAGCGCCTCGATCCAGGCGGCGGCTTCGTCGGCGTCGCCGCCCCAATGGGCCAGGGAACGCTGGGCCTTGCGCGAAAGCACCCGACGCAGATTGGCGCTGGACGAGGCGAAGCGTTCGAGGTAATGCAACGCTGCATTCTCGAAATAGGACGGCGACAAACGGGGCGGCGCGCGGCGAACCATGCCCGCCACTGTACGTCGCGGACCTGCGGCCGGCAAACGACGAGAGCAGCCATGCGCGACGATTACGCCCTGCCCATGCCCCAACCGCCCCGCACCTACGGCGCGGTCAACTGGCTGGGGGCCTGGACCCTGTATGTGAAGGAAATCCGCCGTTTTCTCGCGGTTTATTTCCAGACCGTGCTGGCGCCCATGGTCACCACCCTGCTGTATATGGCGGTGTTCGCCCTGGCGCTGGGACGGGTATCGGTAAAGGCGGGCGGCGTGCCGTTCCTGGAATTCCTCGCCCCCGGTCTGGCGATGATGGCGATGATGCAGAACGCCTTCGCCAACACCTCGTCCTCGCTGATCATTTCCAAGGTCCAGGGCAACATCGTCGATATGCTGATGCCGCCCCTGTCGGCGGCCGAACAATGTCTGGCGGTGGCGTTGGGCGGCACCACCCGCGGCGTTCTGGTCGGACTGGTGGTCACCGTGACCATCTGGACGTTCGTGCCGCTGACCGTCGCCCATCCCGGTTTCGTCCTTTATCACGCGGTGATGGGATCGCTGATGCTGTCACTGCTGGGCATGGTGGCGGGCATCTGGGCCGACAAATTCGACCATATGGCGGCGGTGACCAATTTCGTGGTCACACCCCTGTCGTTTCTGTCGGGGACGTTCTATTCCATCGACCGCCTGCCCCATATCGCCCGGGTGATCGCCCTGGCCAATCCGTTCTTCTACATGATCGACGGCTTCCGCTACGGCTTCACCGGCCATGCCGACGGCCCGATCTGGGTCGGAGTCCTGGTGATGGCCGTGGCCAATCTCGGCCTGCTCACCCTGACCTGGCGCATGTTCGCCACCGGCTACAAGCTGAAGGCGTAACCCCCCGCCCCCCACGCACGCTTTCGACCACCGGCACCCGGAGGAGCGTAAGCGACGACTATGCGCCCCGAAGCGGAGCGGAGCACCAAGACCAGCGCGCCGGAGCGAGCGCGAGCCGAGCGAGGATAAGCCAAGCGCGAGCGCCGGCGCTTGAGGCCGACCGACAACCCCCGCTATGATCGTCGGATGTCTACCGAGAAGACTGATTTCGCGGCGCTGGCCCGTCTTTATCTCGACCTCTGGCAGGATCAGATGGCGGCCCTGGCGGCCGACCCGGCGCTGGCCGAGATGACCGGTCGCGGACTGGCGACCATGGCCGAGAACGGCCGGGCGATGATGGCCGCCTTCGCCGCGGCCGCTGAAAAAAACGAAGGAAACGGGGAACGCCATGGCACCAAGCCGTCCGCCGCCGCATCGGCAGGGACCGCGGCCCCTGCCCCTGCATCTGGCGGCTCATCTGGCGAGTCTGGCGATGGCGAACGCCGCCTTGCCGTTCTTGAACGGCGCCTTGCCGCCCTCGAAGCGTCTGTCGCGGCACTTGCCGGCACCGATGGCGGAAAAGCTGACCAACCTCGAAAACCTGCTCGCCGCCGCCGGACCTGAGGCTTTCGGGCATTTCACCCAGGCGGTGACGCGGGAATCCCTGGCCCGCCATCATCGTTTCCTGGCCGGCATCACGGCCTATCGCCGTCATCCCTATGTTCGCGATCTGCCATCCCCGCCGGTGCTGTGGCGGGACGGAACGAGCCGTCTGCTGGATTATCGCACGGGCGCGGACGGCGCCCCGATGAATAATCCCGCGGACGGCGCCCCGATGAATAATCCCGCGGACGGCGCGCCGGTGCTGGCGATCCCGTCTTTGGTCAACCGCGCCTATGTGCTCGATCTGACGCCGAAGCGCAGCCTGATGCGGGGCCTGGCCGGACGCGGGGTGGCGCCGTTCCTGCTGGATTGGGATGCGCCGGGCGAGGCGGAACGGCGCTTCACCTTGAGCGACTACATGACCCGCCGGCTGGAGCCCGCCTTGGAAAAAGTGGCGGCGCTGACCGGGCGGCGGCCGGTGCTGCTGGGCTATTGTATGGGCGGACTGCTGGCCGCCGCCTTGGCCCAACGCCGTCCCGATCTGACCGCCGGTTTGGCGCTGCTGGCCACGCCCTGGGATTTCGTCGCCGCCATGGACGGACGGAAATTCGAGACCGCCACCGCCGAACGGTTGGTGGCGGGGGCGGAACAGTTGGGCGAAATGCCCGCCGATTGGCTGAACGCCTTGTTCATGACCATCGACCCGACCCTGTCGGCCCGCAAATTTTCCGGTTTCGCCGATCTGACGCCGGCGGTGGCGCGGGATTTCGTCGCCCTGGAGGATTGGGTCAATGACAGCGTCCCCCTGGCGACGCCGGTGGCGCGGGAATGCCTGCTGGGCTGGTACGGCGCCAACAGCCCGGCGAAAGGCGCCTGGAGGATTGCCGGCCGGACCGTCGATCCGGAAAGGATCGAAACGCCCACCCTGGCCGTGATCCCCTGGCGCGACCGCATCGTGCCCCCGGACTCGGCCCTGCCGCTGGCCGCCGCCATTCCCGGCGCGACGGTATGGCGGGCGGCGGGCGGCCATGTCGGCATGCTGCTGCGCCCCCGCGCCGGAACCGAGCTGTACACGCCTCTGGCGAAATGGATCAAGACGACAACCGGCGCGGGTCGGCGCGGAGGAAAGGCATGATCGGACCCACAGGCGGGTTTACGCGGCGCCAAGGGCACAGTATGAGACAGGGGTAGGGGCGCCGTACCATTGTCCAGCAGCAAGGAACGGATACCATGACCGATATCGTGATCGCCGCCGCCGTTCGGACCCCCATCGGCACTTTCGCCGGTTCGCTGGCGGGCTTCTCCGGCGCCCGCCTGGGCGAAATCGCCATTCGCGCCGCCCTGGAACGGGCGGGGGTGGCGCCGGGCGACGTGAACGAGGCGATCATGGGCCAGGTGCTGGTGGCCGGCCAAGGCATGAACCCGGCCCGCCAGGCCGCCTTGTTCGCCGGCCTGCCGCCGGAAACGACGGCGGTCACCATCAATCAGGTTTGCGGATCGGGGCTACGGGCCGTGGCCATGGCGATGCAATCGATCATGGCCGGCGACGCGTCCATCGTCGTGGCCGGCGGTCAGGAAAGCATGACCAATGCCCGCCATGCCGCCCTGCTGCGCCCCGGAATCAAGATGGGGCCGCTGGAAATGGCCGACACCATGATCGTCGACGGCCTGACCGACGTGTTCAACGATTACCATATGGGCTGCACCGCCGAGAACGTGGCGCGCGAATACGGCATCACCCGCGAGGCGCAGGACGCCTTCGCCGCCCGTTCCCAGCAGAAAGCCGAAGCCGCCATCACGGCCGGACGCTTCACCGACGAGATCGTGCCGGTGCCGGTAACGGTGAAAAAGGAAACCCGCTCGTTCGACACCGACGAATATCCCCGCGCCGGCACCACCGCCGAAAGCCTGGCCAAATTGCGGCCGGCCTTCGCCAAGGACGGCACGGTGACCGCCGGCAACGCGTCGGGCATCAATGACGGCGCCGCCGCCCTGGTGCTGATGAGCGCGGCGGAGGCGGAACGGCGGCATGTCCGCCCTCTGGCGCGCATCGCGTCCTGGGCCACCGCCGGCGTCGATCCCAAACTGATGGGCACCGGCCCCATCCCCGCTTCGCGCAAGGCTTTGGACAAAGCGGGATGGAACGTCGCCGACCTCGATCTGATCGAGGCCAACGAAGCCTTCGCCGTTCAGGCCATCGCCGTCAACCGCGAGATGGGATGGGACGAGGAGCGGGTCAACGTCAATGGCGGGGCCATCGCCCTTGGCCATCCCATCGGCGCCTCGGGCGGCCGGGTATTGGTGACTTTGCTGCACGAGATGGCTCGCCGCGAATCCCGCAAGGGGTTGGCCACCTTGTGCATCGGCGGCGGCATGGGGATCGCGATGTGCGTCGAACGGTAATCGCTCCGCCGGCAGCGATCAGGGGCTTGTTTTTTAAATGATGGAGGGACAATCCATGGGCCGCGTAGCACTTGTTACCGGGGGTACCCGCGGCATCGGCCGTGCCATTTGCTCGGCCTTGATGGGGGCCGGCTATCGGGTCGTTGCCAATTATTACGGCAATATCGAGGCCGCCCGCGGCTTCACCGAGGAAACCGGCATTCCGGCCGTGCGATGGGACGTGTCCGACTATGAATCGTGCGAGGCCGCCCTGGTGAAACTGGTGGCGGAACACGGTCCCGTCGAAGTGCTGGTCAACAATGCCGGCATCACCCGCGACGCCACCATGCACCGCATGACCCATCAGATGTGGGACGAGGTGATCCAGACCAATCTGACCTCGTGCTTCAACATGGCCCGGCTGTGCATCGATTCCATGCGCGAACGGGGGTTCGGACGCATCGTCAATATCGGGTCGATCAACGGTCAGGCCGGGCAATACGGCCAGGTCAATTACGCCGCCGCCAAATCGGGCATCCACGGCTTCACCAAGGCTTTGGCCCAGGAGGGCGCCGCCAAGAACATCACCGTCAACGCCATCGCGCCGGGCTATGTGGATACCGACATGGTCCGCGCGGTGCCGCCGGCGGTGCTGGAAAAGATCATCGCCCGCATTCCCGTGGGCCGTCTGGGCCGCGCCGAGGACATCGCGCGAGCGGTGTTGTTCCTGGTGGCCGACGAAGCCGATTTCATCACCGGCTCGACCCTGTCGGTGAATGGCGGCCAGCACATGTATTGACGGCACGACACCTCAAGGGCTCGCCCGCGTCCCCAGCGGCAGGCGGATGCGGGCACGCAGGCCGCCCTGCGGCGCATCCTCCAGCAGGATGTCGCCGCCGTGGGAGCGCACCACGTCCCGGGCGATGGTCAGCCCCAGGCCGACCCCGCCGGTTTGGGAATTGCGCGACGTTTCCAGGCGGGTAAAGGCCTTGAACACGTCTTCGCGACGTTCCGCCGGGATGCCCGGCCCGTCATCGTCGACGATGATTTCCGCCATATCGCCACGGCGGAGCACCTGGACCCGCACCCGGCCGCCATAGCGCATGGCGTTGCCGATCAGATTGTCGACGGCGCGACCCAGGGCGTGGGGACGCAGGGCCATATCGATGGGGCCATCGGCCTCGAAGGCGATATGACCGCCCTGGCGGCGGCAGCGGGCCACCACCGTTTCGACCAGAGTGGACAGATTGCCGGCCAGGGGCTTTTCGCTGCCCTCGCCGCGGGCGAAGGCGAGATAGCCCTCGATCATCCGCTCCATCTCGGCCACGTCCTCGGCCAGTTCCTTATGGGCGTCGCCGCCGTCCATCATCGCCAATTCCAGCTTCATGCGGGTCAGCGGCGTCCTGAGGTCGTGGGACACGCCGGCCAGCATCTCGGTGCGTTGCTGGATCTGGCGTTGGATGCGTTCGCGCATCAGGGTGAAGGCCTGGGCGGCCTGACGGACCTCGGTCGCGCCCTCGGGCTTGAAGTTGGGAACGTCGAGGCCGCGACCGAAACGATCGGCCGCCGCCGCCAGACGTTTCACCGACCGGACCTGATTGCGCATGAACAGGGTGGCGATGACCATCAACAGCATCGACGTCCCGCCCATCCATAGCAGGAACAGGGCGATGGTGTAGCTGAACAGCCGCTCGCGCGGCACCACCACCCGGAGCAGCCCGTCCCGCAATTGGACATAGATGGCGATCCGGCGCGGGCGGAAATGGTAATTGACCCGAAACGGCCGCCGCACCCGGCCCTTCAACGCTTCGTACAGGGAGGATTCGATGATCCCGTCGGGTACGTGATCGCGAATCCGGCCGATGGTGCGGTGGTGAAAGAGGGTGACGTCCATCCTCATCCGCGATTGGGCGATGTCAATGATGCGGGACCGGTCGGCGGTGCCGGGAAAGACGTTGAAGGTTTCGATCACCGCCGCGACGTCGCCGGCCAGACCGCCGGCCAGACTCCGCGACACCAATTCCCAATGGCGCGCATAAAACACGTAGATCGACACCACCTGCACCACCACCAGCGGCGTGATGATGATCAGCAGCGAACGGCCCCACAGCCCTTGGGGCAACAGATTCTTGAGCCAACGCACCAGAATGCCCATGCGGGTTCCCGTCAATCCGGACGCAACAGATAGCCCCGGCCGCGCACCGTCTGAAGATAGCGGGGATTGCGGGTATCGTCCTCGATCTTGCGGCGCAGCCGGACCATCTGCACGTCGATGGCCCGCGGATTGGCGGCGTTGCCGGTCATCGCGGCCAGATCGTCGCGCGACACGGTCCGGCCCGGCGCCTCCGCCAAGGCCGCCAAAAGCTGGCTTTCGGCGGTGGTGAGATGAACCACCTCGTCGCCCCGACGCAATTCGGCCCGCGCCTGGTCCCATACGAAGGCCCCCAGGCGCAAAGGCCGGACCATGTCGTCGGCCGGTACCGAAAGGCGCCGCCGCAGAATGCTGCCCAGGCGCAGCAGCAATTCCCGGGGCTCGAACGGCTTGGTCAGGTAATCGTCGGCCCCGCTTTCCAGACCGTGGATGCGGTCGTCGACCTCGCCCATCGCCGTCAACAACAGGATCGGCGGCCCGTCGGCGCCGCGCAAGGCGCGGGTGAGCGCGAAGCCGTCCTCCTCACCCGGCATCATCACGTCCAGAACCACCACATCGACCGCCAGCGCCGCCAGCTTGGCCCGGGCATCGGCGGCATCGCAGGCGGTCACCACCAGATAGCCGTTGTCGCTGAGATATTTGCGCAAAAGCTCGCGCAACCTCGTATCGTCATCGACCACCAGGACGTGGGGCTTGTCTTCGAGGTGTGACGTGTCATCCATGGCGGGAGCAAGCCCGAGCCGGACCGGGGAAGTCAAGAATCTTGCCCTTCGAAGCGCTGACGCGCGTCTTCGTCGATCAGGCCCAGCATGACCGTGCGGAACCCTTCGACCGCATCCGGACCGGCGTGACCGAAAGCCTGCGCGAAACGGGTCCGCTGCCGTTCGGTCAGGCGGCGTTCCAACTCGATTCCCCGCCCGGTGAGTTCCAGCAGACGTTGACGGCGGTCGCGGATGCCGGCGCGGCTCACCACCAGACCGTCTTGCACCAATTGGCCGAGAACGCGGGCCAGGGATTGCTTGGTGATCTTCAGCATCCCCAACAGATCGGACACGGTCAGGCCCGGATGGCGACCGACGAAATAGACCACCCGATGATGGGCGCGGCCGTATCCGTGCTCGGCCAAAATGGCGTCGGGCTCGGCGGTGAAATCGCGATAGGCGAAGAACAGCATCTCGATGCCCTGGCGCAAAGCCTCTTCGCCCCAGGCCGAAGCGTCGGGCGCCGGCGGGCCGGCGCCGGCCTGGTCCCCACCTGTTCGCGGGATGTCCGATTTTATGTCAGTCATATTGACATATATGCCTGATAACTGTTATCCCAGGCAAGCTTTACACATTAAGCCCCACACTCTGGACGGACTTTCCCATGGCAGTCATCCCCTTCGACGACCGCGACGGTTTCATCTGGTACGACGGCGCTTTGATCCCCTGGCGCGACGCCAAGATTCACGTGCTGTCCCACGCCTTGCATTACGCGTCGTGCGTGTTCGAGGGCGAACGAATCTATAACGGCCGGGTGTTCGAACTGACGCGCCATTCCGAGCGGCTGATCGCGTCGGGCGATGTGATGGGCATGAAGGTCCCCTATGACGCAGCCCAATTGGACGCGGCCACGGTGGAGACGGCGGCGGCCAACAAGATCGTCGACGGCTATGTGCGCCCCGTCGCCTGGCGCGGCAGCGAAATGATGGGCGTGGCGGCGCAATCCACCCGCGTCCATGTCGCCATCGCCGTCTGGCAATGGCCCAGCTACTGGTCTCCGGAAGCCCGCATGAAGGGCATCCGCCTCAACATCTCGGAATGGCGCCGCCCTCATCCCCAGACCGCCCCCACCACCGCCAAGGCGGCCGGCCTGTACATGATCTGCACCATGAGCAAGCACAAGGCGGAACAGAGCGGCTATGAGGATTCGCTGATGCTGGACTGGCGCGGACAGGTGGCCGAAGCCACCGGCGCCAACATCTTTTTCGTCAAGGACGGCGTTCTGCACACGCCCATCCCCGATTGCTTCCTTGACGGCATCACCCGCCAGACGGTCATCGGCCTGGCCCGCAAGCGCGGCATCGAGGTGATCGAACGGGTCATCCAGCCGGAAGAAATGGCCGGCCTCGGCGAATGTTTCCTGACCGGCACCGCGGCGGAAGTGACCCCGGTGCGCGAGATCGGTCCCTACACCTTCACGCCGGGCGAGATCAGCCGCACCCTCATGGCCGATTACGACGCGCTGGTGCGGGGGTAAAAACCCCGCTACCCGTCCCAGCGTTCCGCCAGGGCGTCGTCGCTCGCCTTCGCCTCGACCCAGCGGTCGCCGCCGGGCGTATGTTCGAGCTTCCAGAACGGCGCCCTGGTCTTCAGCCAATCCATGAGAAACTGACAGGCCTGGAAGGCGGCCTCGCGATGGGCCGAGGCGGTAGCCACCAGGACGATGCGCGCGCCCGCCTCCAGCCGGCCGAAGCGATGAATCACCAGCACGTCCGATAGCGGCCAGCGGCTTCTGGCCTCGCTCTCGATGGCCGCCATCTGACGTTCGGTCATGCCGGGATAATGATCGAGCGTCATCGCCGTCACGCCGTTCCCGTCGCCGCCGCGCACCAGACCGACGAAGGTGCAGATCGCCCCCACCCCGGCATCGCCGGCGGAAAAGGCCGCCACTTCGACGCCGACGTCGAAATCCTCGCGCTGGACCCGGATCACGATCGTTAGCCCCCGGTGACCGGCGGGAAAAAGGCCACCTCGTCGCCGGCCGCCACCGGGTGGTCGAAGCCGACATGATCCTGGTTGACCGCCACCCGCACCGCCCGCAGATCGGCGAAGGCCGTCTGATGACCGGGGGAGCGTTCCTTGAGCCAGGCGATCAGCCCGGCCACGTCGGCGATCCCGGCGGGCGGCGTCACCTCTTCCTCGCCCAGGCCGATTCTTGTTCGCAACCAGGCGAAATACAGAACCTTCATCGGCCGCCTTCCGTTACGCCGCCGGCCGCCTTGCCGTCCTTGGCCGCATCGGACACCCGCATGTGATGCAGCCCGGCCCGCAGGTAATCCCAGCCGGTGACGATGGTCAGGCCCGCCGCCACCCACAGGCCGATCTCGCCGATGGCGCGGGCATGCAGGACCGGCGGCGCCGCGTTTCCCACCAGCAGCAGCGGCAACGCCACCATCTGGACAGCGGTCTTCCATTTGGCCAGCCAGGTGACCGGCATGCCGACCCGCAATTCGGCCAGGAATTCGCGCAGGCCCGACACCAGGATCTCGCGCAGCAGGATGATCACCGCCGGCAGCATGGCGACCGCCGACAGCCGGCCGAAAGCGGCCAGCATGAACAGCACGGCGCCGACCAGCAATTTGTCGGCGATGGGGTCGAGAAACCGGCCCAGGGCCGAGACCTCGCCCCGGCTGCGCGCCAGCCGCCCGTCGAACCAGTCGGTGATGGCGGCGGCGACGAACAGGACGCAGGCGACCCAGCGCGGACCCGGCCCGTGCAGGTAGAAGGTCGCCACCACCAGCGGAATCGCCACGATCCGCGACAGGGTGAGGAGATTGGGGAGGCTGGTCATCATGGACAGGGGCACCGCTTCGCCTTTGCCGACAATCCTTCTCCTGTCTTACCCCTGGGGATGGAAGTGGTCATAGATTTTTTTGGCCAAAGCCCGGGAAATACCCGGCACCTGCTCCAGATCGGCAAGCCCGGCTTCGGCGACGGTGCGGGCGGCCCCGAAATGATGCAGCAGCGCCTTTTTGCGGGCGGCGCCGATTCCGGCCACTTCGTCGAGCAGGGATTGACCGATCGCCCGGCTGCGGCGGGCGCGGTGGGTGCCGATGGCGAAGCGGTGGGCCTCGTCGCGCAGCCGTTGCAGGTAGTAAAGAACGGGGTCCTTCGGCTCCAGGGAAAACGGCGCGCGCCCGGGCAGGAAGAACCGTTCGCGCCCGGCGTCCCGGTCCGGCCCCTTGGCGATGGCCGCCAGGGCCACGTCCTCGATGCCGAGATCGGCGAAGATGTCCTGGACGGCGTGCAACTGGCCGGCGCCGCCATCGATCAGCACCAGATCGGGCCACAGGCCGCGATCGCGGTCCGGGTCCTCCTTGAGGGCGCGGCGGAAACGGCGATCCAGCACTTCGCGCATCATGGCGTAATCATCACCCGGCGACGCAGGTCGCCCGTTTTTTGAATCGGGCGCCTGCGCGCCCGGCGACGCAGGTCGCCGATCGTCTGAATCGGGCGCCTGCGCGCCCGGCGACGCAGGTCGCCGATCGTCTGAATCGGGCGCCTGCGCGCCCGGCTTAAGATCGGCGGTGCGGATGTTGAAGGTGCGATAGGCCGATTTGATCGGCCCCTCCGGCCCGGCCACCACCATCGCGCCGATGGCGTGGCTGCCCTGAATATGGCTGTTGTCATAGATCTCGATCCGCCGAGGGGGCTGGTCGAGGCCGAACAGAGCCGCCACGCCTTCGAGCAGGCGGGCCTGGGCCCCGCTTTCGGCCAGACGCCGGCCCAAAGCCTCGCGGGCATTGTCCAGCGCCCGGTCCAGCAACCGCCGACGGTCGCCGCGCATGGGCCGGATCACGGCCACCTTGCGCCCGGCCTTTTCCGACAGGGCCGCCGCCACGATCGCCGGCGAGGCCGGCTCGACGCTGACCAGGATTTCGGCGGGGGGCACCTTGTCGGCGTAGAACTGGCCGAGAAAGGCCGCCATCACCTCGGCCGCCCCCACATCCTGGGCATGGGCGGGGAAATAGGCGCGATTGCCGAAATTGCAGCCGGCGCGGAAAAAGAACACCTGGACGCAACTGATCCCGCCCGCCTGATAGAGCGCCACCGCATCGGCCTCCTCCACCGCCTGGGGATTGACGTCCTGATGGGCCTGGATGTGGGCCAGCGCCCGGATACGGTCGCGAAAAATCGCCGCCTGTTCGTAATCGAGGGCGCCGCTGGCCTCCTCCATGCGTGCCACCAGATCGTCGCGGACGCGCCGGCCGCGGCCCGACAGAAAGGCCCGCGCCTCCTCCACCAGCCCCAGATAGGATTGGTGATCGATCCGCTCGACGCAGGGCGCGCTGCAGCGCTTGATCTGATACAGGAGGCAGGGGCGGGTGCGGGACGCGAACACCGAATCCGAACAGGAGCGCAGCAGAAAGGCGCGCTGCAACGCCGACAGGGTCTGGTTGACCGCCCCGGCCGAGGCGAACGGTCCGAAATAGGTCCCCTTGCGGGTCCGGGCGCCCCGATGCTTGACGATCTGCGGCCACGCGTGATCATCGGTCACCAGAATATGGGGGAAGGATTTGTCGTCCCTGAGCAGGATGTTGTAGCGGGGCGCCAACCGCTTGATCAGATTGCTTTCCAGCAGCAGCGCTTCCACCTCGGTGTGGGTGGTCACCACCTCCATCGCCGCGGTTTCCGCCACCATCCGTTTCAAGCGCAGGGGCAAACGGTCGAGCCGGGTATAGGCCGCCACCCGCCGCTTCAGATTCTTGGCCTTCCCCACATAGAGGGCGTCGCCCTTGACCGAGAGCATGCGGTAGACCCCCGGCGCCGAGGGCATGGTTTCCAGGTTTCGCACGATCACGGTGACGCCCACCGCCATCGGTCCATCGGATTCGGGCGCCGTCCCGGCCGCCGCCGTATCGAAATCGGCCATCACCATTGTGTCATCGTGCAACATGGACGAAAGAATGCATACCCTTGGCCCGGATATCCACGGAATCTGTGGATAAGATTGTGGGAAACGTCTGTGTAGACGTCACCGTCCTAGAGTCCGCAATGGATTGACGTCTCTGCCTATTTTCTATGCAGAAAAATTAAAGTGAATTTTTTCAATGTGTTAACCGTTGTCAATCCGGCAAACGCCGTCATTCCTATTTTTTCCGTTCTTGCCGATCGCGGCAAAGCATGCTTATCGCCCCCCGGTTTGGGCTTGTGCAAAACTTCGCACTGCGTCAACGGAACCGAAACAATCGATTAGGCGCCGTGTTTCAACTGATAACGCCGTTATGCACATATACGGCGATTTCATGACGGCCCGAAGACGGCGCTCCCGGATTCAGAGCCCGGCCCAAAAATCGCCAGGGTGAGCCGAAAATGGCGGGTTTCGAGAACCGCAGCGGAGCGTACTTTCTGTACGTGAGCAGCGGAAGCACGGAAAACCGCCATTTGCAGGCCGCCATGGCGACTTTTGGGTCGGGCTCTCAGGAGGCGGGGACGCGTCTGGCCGCCACCACCTCGACCACCGGCTGGCCGGAACGGCGCGGCGGAGACGGTTCGAGATAGGCCAGAAGGGCGCCGGCATGGGCGGGACGGCGCGACGGATCGGGATCGGTGGCCAGACGGACCATTTCGGCCAGGGCTTCGGGCTGACCGGCGGGGAGAATCACCGGCCCGTCGACCGGATCGGGGCGCTGCCCGGTCACCAGACGCGCCGCCAGCAGACCCAGGGAATAGACGTCGGCTTCGGGCCCTACCCCGCCGGCGTTCTCGCGCTGCTCCGGCGCCAGATACAGGTCGTCGCCCAGCCAGTGATCGGGCAGGGGCAAAGCGGTCTGCGGCACCTTGATCCGGCTGAAATCGGCCAGCTTGACGGCACCGTCCTCACGGGCGGTGAGCAGGATGTTGGAGGGCTTGACCCAGCGATGCACCATGCCGCGGCGATGCAGCGCCGCCAGGGCCAGGGCCAATTGCCGCAAGATGGTCAGCGCCCGGCCGACCGGCACCCGCCGCGCCGGCCGCGGGCCGGCGCTTTCGGCCGCGTCGGGATCGGCCTGATCCGAACCGATCTCGTAGGGCAGGTGCGACGCCAGATAGGGCATCACATAGAACGGCCGCCCGTCGGCGAGATGTTCCAGACTTTTGACCGGGACGATGGCGGGATGGTCGAAGGAGGCCAGCGCCCTGGCCTCGGCCATGAAGCGGGACAGAAGCTGGGGCGGGCTGAGCGGCCAGTCGGCGACCCGGCGGGGATCGAACAGCTTGATCGCCACCGGCACCATCAGATCGGGATCATGGCAGAACAGGATGCGGCCATAACCCGTGGTCGCCGCAACCCGGTGAATCACATACTTGCCGATCTTCTCCATGCCGATCCCATCCCCCGCGCC
This sequence comes from Pseudomonadota bacterium, assembly GCA_021848545.1. Taxonomy (GTDB): domain Bacteria; phylum Pseudomonadota; class Alphaproteobacteria; order Rhodospirillales; family Magnetospirillaceae; genus JAJZUL01. The sequence continues at coordinate 314 of JAJZUL010000004.1, read as the reverse complement.
ATCCGTTCTTCAGCTCTTTATACACAAATTACAAGTTTTGCGCCGCTTACCGCCAATCGGCTTTAGCCGATTGGCGGTTTGTTGGTTGGGCCTCAAGCGCCGGCGCTGGTTTTTTTGGTTCGCCTCAGACGCCGGCGCTCGCGCTTGGCTCATCCTCACTCGCTCCGCTCGCTCCGGCGCGCTCAACGCGCATAGTCGGAGCTCACGCTCCTCCGGGTGCCGTAGGTCGAGGGTTCGGAGGCGTAGGCGGGTTTGTTGGTTGGCCTCAAGCGCCGGCGCTCGCGCTTGGCTTATCCTCGCGCCCTTCGGGTCGC